>NZ_LWQU01000155.1 GCF_001650635.1 Magnetospirillum moscoviense
CACCGGCAGCAGCTCGGCCTGGCGGTCGGCCAGCCACTGGGCGCGCGCCAGCCCCTGGCACTTGGGGCAGTGCCGGTCACGCCTTGTATCCCTTTCAAAGGCCATGCCCATGGTTGAAGCGGGTTGGTTATGCGACAACGGGGCCTATCGAGACACGGATTCCTGGGTATTTCCTTCCGGCCGCAAGAACTGTGTCCAAAGTGAGCGGGATGTCCGCGTCGGGTTCGATGGCTGGATCGGGTTTGGTCCGGATAAGCCGACCAAGGGCCAGATCTGCAGTGCCATCGATTGATGAGCGATGGCGCCTTGGCGCCAGGAAACGGGCATCGAGTCCCATTCCCCACCAAGTATCCGCCCGCCGCGCCAGGCGGCGGGACGAATGCCTTCCCCTCTCTACTCCACCACCATCAGCAGATCCTTGGTGTCGATCTGCTGGCCCGGCGCCACGGCGACCCGCTTGACCGTGCCGGCCCGTTCGGCGCGTACCGCCGTTTCCATCTTCATCGCCTCGATGGCCAGCAGCAGGTCGCCCTTCTCGACGGCGGCACCTTCGCGCACCGCCACGCTGACCACCAGGCCGGGCATCGGGGCGGCGACGTGGGACTGGTTGCCGTCTTCCGCCTTGGGCTGGGCCGGGCGTGACGGCGCCACCGACTTGTCGGCCACCTTGACGGTGCGCGGCTGGCCGTTCAGTTCGAAGAACACCTTGCGCTGGCCGTCCTCGTCGGCTTCCGCCGTGGCGAGATAGCGGATGATCAGGCTCTTGCCCTTTTCCAGATCGACGCTGATCTCCTGGCCCGGCTCCATGCCGTAGAAGAACACCGGGGTCGGCAGCACGCTGACGTCCGAAAACTTCTTCTTGGTGAAGGCATAGTCACGAAACACCTTGGGATACATCAGGTAGGACGCGAACTCGTCGTCGCTGACATGGCGGGCCACCTGCTTCTCGGCATCGGCGCGCAAGGAATCCAGGTCGGCCGCAGGGGTGACGGCGCCGTAACGCTGGGTGAAGGGCTTTTCGTCCTTCAACACCTTGCGGCTCAGGCTCTCGGGCCAGCCGCCCGGCGGCTGGCCCAGTTCGCCGCGGAACAATTGCACCACCGATTCGGGGAAGGCGATTTCCTTGTCGGGGTCGGCGACGTCGGCGGCGGTCAGCCCGGTGGTCACCATCATCAAGGCCATGTCGCCCACCACCTTGCTGGTCGGCGTCACCTTGACGATGTCGCCGAACAGGCGGTTGACGTCGGCATAGGCGTGCGACACCCGGTCCCACTTTTCCTCGATGCCTAAGCTTTTCGCCTGTTGGCGCAGGTTGGTGTACTGGCCGCCGGGCATTTCGTGCAGATAGACTTCCGCCGTGCCGGCTTTGATGTCGGCCTCGAAGGCGGCGTATTGGCGCCTTGCGTGTTCCCAGTAAAGGGCGATGCGGTCCATGGAATCCTGGTCCAGGCCGGGGTCGCGCGGATGGCCCTTCAGGGCGGCGCGGATCGAACCCAAGGGCGGCTGGCTGGTGGTGCCGCTCATGGAATCCATCGCGCCGTCGACGGCATCGATTCCGGCATCGACCGCCGCCAGCACGCTGGCCGCCGACAGGCCCGAGGTGTCGTGGGTATGGAAGGCGATGGGAATCGAGATTTCCTCTTTCAGCGCCTTGAACAGCATGGCGGCGGCGCGCGGGCGCACCAGACCGGCCATGTCCTTGACCGCCAGGATGTGGGCGCCGGCCTTTTCCAGCTGCTTGGCCAGGCCGACATAATATTTCAGGTCGTATTTCGGCCGGGCCGCGTCGCCGATATCGCCGGTATAGCAGATCGCCGCCTCGCACACGGCGCCGGTCTCGATCACCGCGTCCATGGCGAAACGCATGTTCTCGACCCAGTTCAGGCAGTCGAACACCCTGAACACGTCCAGGCCGGCCTTGGCGGCCCGCTCGATGAAGTACTTGACCACGTTGTCGGGATAGTTGGTGTAGCCGACCCCGTTGGCCGAGCGCAGCAGCATCTGGGTCAACAGGTTGGGCATGGCGGTGCGCAATTGCGCCAGCCGGTCCCACGGGTCCTCGGTCAAGAAGCGCATGGCGACGTCGAAGGTGGCGCCGCCCCAGCATTCCACCGAGAACAGATCGGGCAGCAGTCGGGCGTAAGCCGGCGCGATCTTGACCAGATCGTGGGTGCGCATGCGGGTGGCCAGCAGCGATTGGTGGGCGTCGCGCATGGTGGTGTCGGTCAGCAGCACCTTGTCTTGGGCCAGCATCCAGTCGGCCAGCCCCTTGGCGCCCCGTTCGGCCAGGATCTGCTTGGTGCCGGGACGAATGTCGCCGGCCGGCAGATGGGGCAGGGGCGGCGCGTATTCCTGGTGCGGCCGGGTGCTGCCCTTGACCTCGGGGTGGCCGTTGACCAGCACCTCGGCGACGAAGGACAGCAAACGGGTGGCGCGGTCCTTGCGGGCCGAGTGGTGGAACAGCTCGGGCGTTTCGTCGATGAAGCGGGTGGTGTACTCGCAGGCGACGAAGCGCGGATGGGCGATGACGTTTTCCAGGAAGGTCAGGTTGGTGTTGACGCCGCGAATGCGGAACTCGCGCAGCGCCCGGTCCATGCGGGCGATGGCCTCGTCGGGGGTCGAGGCCCAGGCGGTGACCTTTTCCAGCAGCGAATCGTAATGCCGGGTGATCAGCGCACCGGAAAAGGCGGTGCCGCCATCCAGGCGGATGCCGAAGCCGTTGGCGCCGCGATAGGCGGTGATGCGGCCGTAATCGGGGATGAAATTGTTGGACGGGTCCTCGGTGGTGACGCGGCACTGGATGGCGTGGCCGTTCAGGCGGATGTCGGCCTGGCGGGGTACGCTGGAGCCGGGCGCCCCGATCGGTGCGCCGCCGGCGATCAGGATCTGCGACTTGACGATGTCGATGCCGGTGACGACCTCGGTGACGGTGTGCTCGACCTGGACGCGGGGATTGACCTCGATGAAATAGAAGGCGTCGGTATCGGCATCCATCAGGAACTCGACGGTGCCGGCGTTTTCATAGGCGACGGCGCGGCCCAGCTTCATGGCGGCGGCGCACAATTCGTCGCGTTGGCGTTCGGACAGATAGGGGGCCGGCGCGCGTTCCACCACCTTCTGATTGCGGCGCTGGACCGAGCAATCGCGCTCGAACAGATGGACCAGATTGCCGTGGGCGTCGCCGATGATCTGCACTTCCACATGGCGGGCGCGGCGCACCAGCTTTTCCAGATAGACCTCGTCATTGCCGAAGGCGGACTTGGCCTCGCGCCGGGCGGTGGCGACCAGTTCGATCAGCTGGGTGTCGTCCTCGATCACCCGCATGCCGCGGCCGCCGCCGCCCCAGCTGGCCTTCAGCATCAGGGGATAGCCGACATCGGACGCCAGCTTCAGGCAGGCCTGGTCGTCATGGGGCAGCGGCCCGGTGGCCGGCATCACCGGCACGCCGGCCTCGACGGCGGCGTTGCGGGCCGACACCTTGTTGCCCAACAGGCGCATGACGTCGGAAGACGGCCCGACGAAGGTCAGGCCGGCGGCTCGGGCTGCATCGGCGAAATCGGGGTTTTCCGACAGGAAGCCATAGCCGGGATGCACGCCGTCGGCGCCGGATTCACGCGCGATGCGGATCATCTCGTCGGCGGACAGATAGGCCTCGATGGGGCCCAGCCCGGTGCCGATCAGATAGCTTTCGTCGGTCTTGAAGCGGTGCAGCGCGAAGCGATCCTCGGTCGAGTAGACCGAAACGGTCTTCAGGCCCAGCTCGGTGGCGGCGCGCGCGATGCGGATGGCGATCTCGCCGCGATTGGCGATCAGAAGCTTGGTGATGGGCTTGGACATGAAGGCCGCCTGTTCAAAGGTTGTCAGAGCCGGTTCATCCGGCTTCTTCGCGCGTTATACACAGAAAACCACCGGCGCCATCCTGGCAACCGCCCGTATGGGCCATCGAACGGGTAGGCGCGCCGTTTGGAAAGTGGTATTACCAGATGAGCGCCCCGTCGTCACTCAGAGAGAAGCCATGCCTTCGTCCGGCCGCCCCGACACCGTCTATTATTTCGGCACCTGCCTGGTCGATCTGTTCTATCCCGAAGCCGGCCTGGCCGGGATGGAGCTGTTGAAGCGGGCCGGGATCCGGGTGGTGTTTCCCGCCGACCAAAGCTGCTGCGGCCAGCCGGCCAGGAATTCCGGCTATTTCGACGAGGCCCGCGCCGTGGCGCTGCGTCAGATCAAGGCCTTTCCCCAGCCCTGGCCGATCGTGGTGCCGTCGGGGTCGTGCGCCGGCATGATGAAGACCCATTATCCCGACTTGTTCGAAGGCCGGCCCGAGCACGAAGAAGCCAAGGCCTTCGCATCCAGAGTGTTCGAACTGACCGACTTCCTGGTCAACGTCGTCAACATCCGGTTGACCGACAAGGGCCAGCCGCTGACCGTCACCTGGCACGGCTCGTGCCATTCGATGCGCGAGATGGGGGTGGTCGACCAGCCCAAGGCGCTGCTGCGCCAATTGGCCAACGTCACCCTGGTCGAGAACGGCCGCGAAAAGGAATGCTGCGGCTTCGGCGGCACCTTCGCGGTGCGCCAGCCGGAAATCTCGGCCGCCATGGTCGCCGACAAGGTGACGGCGCTCGAGGACACCAAGGCGGCGCGGGTGATCTCGGGCGATTGCGGTTGCCTGATGAACATCACCGGGGCGATGGGCAAGAAGGGCAGCCCCATGGGCGGCCAGCACATCGCCCAATTCCTGCTGGAGCGCGTCGATGGGTGACTTCACTTCCCGCGCGCCGGCCGCGCTGAACGATCCCACCCTGCGCGCCAATTTCCGCCGGGCCATGGACGGCCTGATGAGCAAGCGCGCCGCCCAGTTCGCCGACAAGGATGCCTGGGAGAGCTTGCGCGCCCAGGGCGCCGCCGCCAAGGCCCGCGTCGTCGCCCGCCTGCCGGAATTGCTGGAACAGCTGGAAGCCAACCTGACACAGAACGGCATCGTCGTCCATTGGGCCGAAACCACCGCCCAGGCCAATGCCATCGTGCTCGACATCTTGCAAAAGGCGGGTGCGAAAACGGTGATCAAGGGCAAGTCGATGGTGTCCGAGGAGATGGAGCTGAACCATCACCTGGAAGCCCACGGCATCCGCGCGGTGGAATCCGACCTGGGGGAATACATCATCCAATTGGCCGGCGAGGCCCCCAGCCACATCGTCATGCCGTGCATCCACAAGAACAAGGCCGAGATCGCCAGCTTGTTCGAGAAGAATATCGCGGGCCTGGGCTATACCGAGGATGTCGATGCCCTGACGGCCGCTGCGCGGGCGGCGTTGCGCGGCCAGTTCGCCTCGGCCGACGCCGGCATCTCGGGCGTCAATTTCGCCGTCGCCGAGACCGGGACCCTGGTGCTGGTGGAAAACGAGGGCAACGGCCGCCTGTCCACCACATTGCCGCCGCTGCACATCGCGGTGATGGGCATCGAGAAGCTGGCGGAAAAGCTGGACGATCTGCCGGCGCTGTTGTCCTTGCTGCCGCGCTCGGCCACCGGCCAGGCCATCACCACCTATGTCAACATGATCAGCCGGCCCCGGCAGCCGGGCGAGAAGGACGGACCCAAGGCGGTCCATGTGGTGCTGCTGGATTCCGGGCGCTCGCGCGTCTATGCCGACGCCCAGCTGCAAGACACGCTGCGCTGCATCCGCTGCGGCGCCTGCATGAACCATTGCCCGGTCTATTCCCGGGTCGGCGGCCACACCTACAAGTTCGTCTATCCCGGGCCGATCGGAAAAATCCTGACGCCGCAGTTGGAAGGCCTGGATTGCGCCGGCGACCAGCCGCACGCCTCGACCCTGTGCAACGCCTGTGTCGAGGTCTGTCCGGTCAAGATTCCCATCGCCGACATTCTGGTCCGGCTGCGGGCCGAATCGGTCAATTCCACCGGCTCGGGCGCGGTCAAGGGCGCCGGCTCGATGCGCAAGCGCCTGGAAAGCCTGGTGTGGAAGGGCTGGGCGGCGATGTATGGGGTGCCCATGCTTTACCGCCTGGGCTCTTGGGGGCTGACCCGGCTGGGCAATTGGCTGCCGGACAGCCTGCCGATGCTGAAGCGATGGACCAGCGTGCGGACCAGGCCGCGCTTCGCCGCCAAGACCTTGCACGAACTGGCCCGCGACAAGGGTTACGACCATGAGTGAAACCGCCCGCGCCAACATCCTGGCCCGCCTGCGGGCGGCACCGCGTCAAATGGTGCCGGACCGGCCCGACTGGACGCCGCCGACCTATGGCGAGGGCCGCCTGGCCCGGTTCCGCGCCATGCTGGAGGCGGTGCACGGCGAAATCCACGAGGTCACCACCGAGGATTGGGCGGAGCGGATCAGCGTGCTGCTGGCCGATCGCGGCGCGACCCGGGTGATGGTTCCGCCCGGCATGACCCTGCCCGACGGACTGGTCGCCGTCCCCTATGACCAACCGGTCGAGGAGCTGAAGGCGGTGCTGGTCCAAGGTGTCGAGGCCGGCATCACCTGGGCCAAGGCGGCCATCGCCGATACCGGCACCCTGGTCCTGTGGCCCGACGCGGACGAGCCGCGCCTGCTCAGCCTGCTGCCGCCGATCCATGTGGTGCTGCTGCGCCTGGGCAGCCTGGTGGACAATCTGGCCCAAGTGATGGCCGAGCAGACCTGGGCGGCGGGCATGCCGACCAACGCGCTGCTGATCTCGGGGCCGTCGAAGACCGCCGACATCGAACAGACCCTGGCCTATGGCGTGCACGGCCCGAAAGAGCTGATCGTCCTGGTCCTGACCGACGCCTGAGGCTCGCCATGAACGCCCTGATCCACGACCTTGCCGCCTTCGTTCCCGACGATCGCCTGATCCGCGATCCGTTGCGGCTTTTGGCCTATGGCACCGATGCCAGCTTCTATCGGCTGGTGCCCAAGGTGGTGGTCAAGGCCGAAAGCGAGGACGAGGTCCGAAGCGTGCTGGGTGTCTGCCATCGCCACCATGCGCCGGTGACCTTCCGCGCCGCCGGCACCAGCCTGTCGGGGCAGTCGATCACCGATTCGGTGCTGCTGTTGCTGGGCGACCATTGGAACGGGGTGCGGGTGCTGGACCAGGGTCTTCGCATCGCGCTGCAGCCGGGCGTCATCGGCGCCGACGCCAACCGCCGCCTGGCCGCCTTCGCCCGCAAGATCGGTCCCGATCCGGCCAGCATCGATAGCGCCAAGATCGGCGGCATGGCCGCCAACAATTCCAGCGGCATGTGCTGCGGCACCGCCGACAATTCCTATCAGACCCTGGTGACCATGCGACTGATCCTGGCCGACGGCACCTTGGTCGATACCGGCGACGCGGCCTCGGTCGAACGCTTCCGCGAAAGCCATGCCGATCTGCTGGCCGAACTGGCCGAACTGGGCCGCGCCACCCGCGCCGACGGGGCGCTGGCCGAACGCATCCGCGCCAAATTCGCCATCAAGAACACCACCGGCTACGGGCTGAATTCGCTGGTGGATTTCGAGGACCCGCTCGACATCTTGCAGCATCTGATGATCGGGTCCGAGGGCACCTTGGGCTTCATCGCCGAGATCACCTATCGCACCGTGCCCGATTACGCCGACAAGGCCAGCACCCTGATGCTGTTTCCCGACCTGGCCGAGGCCTGCCGGGCGGTAGCGATCTTGAAAAGCCAGCCGGTGGCGGCGGTGGAGCTGATGGACCGCCCGGCCTTGCGCGCCGTCGAGGACAAGCCCGGCATGCCGGAAGGCCTGGCCGACCAGCCCGACCAGGCCGCCGCCCTGCTGGTGGAAACCCGCGCCGAGAACGCGGCCACCCTGGCCGCCAATATCGAGGCGATCACCCAGGCCCTGGCCGGCTTTGGTTTCGCCCGGCCCCATGCCTTCACCACCGACATGACCGAGAGCGCCAAGCTGTGGAAGATCAGGAAGGGCCTGTTCCCGGCGGTGGGCGCGGTCCGCAAGGTCGGGACCACGGTGATCATCGAGGACGTCGCCTTCAAGATTCCCGACCTGGCCGCCGCCACCCTTGACCTGCAGGCGCTGCTGACCCGGCACGGTTATGACGAGGCGATCATTTTCGGCCATGCGCTGGACGGCAACCTGCATTTCGTCTTCACCCAGGATTTCGGCCAAGAGGCCGAGGTAAAGCGCTATGCCGCCCTGATGGATGACGTCGCCGATCTGGTGGTCAACAAATATGACGGTTCCTTGAAGGCCGAACACGGAACCGGCCGCAACATGGCCCCGTTCGTCGCCCTGGAATGGGGCGCCCAGGCCCACGCCCTGATGTGGCGGATCAAGCGGCTGCTGGACCCGCAGGGGCTGCTCAATCCCGGTGTCATCATGGATGACAACCCGCATGCCCATCTCGAGAATTTGAAGCCGCTGCCTTCAGCCGACCCTTTGGTCGATACCTGCATCGAATGCGGCTTCTGCGAAAGGATGTGCCCGTCGCACGGCCTGACCCTGTCGCCCCGCCAGCGCATCACCGGCTGGCGCGAGATCTCGCGCGCCAATGCCGCCGGGGAAGACAGCCGGGCCTTGTCGAAGCTTTACGATTACATGGGGCTCGATACCTGCGCCGCCTGCGGCCTGTGCGCCACCGCCTGTCCGGTCGGCATCGAGACCGGCAGTCTGATCAAGGCGTTGCGCGGGCGCAAGGCGGGCGGCCTCGAAAAGGGAATCGGCCGGCTGGCCGGCAAATATTTCGGTGCCACCCTGACCGCCACCCGCCTTGGTTTGACCGCGGCGTCGCTGGTGCGCCGCCACTGGCCGCGCCCGGCCCGGTCGCCCCGACCAAGCAAGCCCGCGACCGTCGGCGACGCGGTGGTCTATATCCCGTCCTGCGCCTCGCGGAGCATGGGCACGGCGGCGTCGGACGGCGAGACCCAGCCTTTGACCTCGGTGGTCGCCACCATCCTCGACCGCGCCGGCTTCGCCATGGTGCTGCCCGACGGGCTGGACGATCTGTGCTGCGGGTTGCCGTTCGAAAGCCGCGGCCTGGCCGCCACCGCCCAATCCAAGGGCGACCAGATGCTGGCGGCGCTGATCAAGGCCAGCGACGGCGGCCGATTGCCGGTGGTGATGGACACTTCGGCCTGTTCCAACCGGCTGAAGGCGATCCGCCAGGCCGGCCTGGAGGTGCTGGACCTGGTCGAGTTCCTGGCCACCCGCGCCTTGGCGCGCCTGACCATCAGGCGCCAGACCGGCCCGGTGCTGCTGCATGTGCCGTGTTCCATCAAAAAGCAGGGGCTGGAAGAGACGATGATCGCCCTGGCCCGGGCCTGCGCCGATCAGGTTTTGGTGCCCGAATCGGTCACCTGCTGCGGCTTCGGCGGCGATCGCGGTTTCGCCGTGCCGGAGTTGAATAGCCACGCCCTGCGCCGCCTGACCGTGCCCGATAGCTGCCGCGAGGGCTTTTCCGCCAACCGCACCTGCGAGATCGGTTTGACCGAGCATGGTGGCGTCCCCTATCGCTCCATCGCCTATCTGGTCGAGCGACTAAGCCGAATGACATAGGCCAGAGGTGATGCGGACAGGCGCGGATATGTGTAAGGTGGCTCTGATGTGCAACGCCAGGGGTAGTGGTGCTCGATGGAGTACGTGGTTGGAAACGAGCAGGGGGTGGATGGCGGGATCGTCATCTGTCTGACCGGGCGGGTCGATTATGCGGCGGTCGGCAGCTTCACGTCGATCATCGAGACCGCGCAGGAATTGTCGCCCAAGCGGCTGCTGGTCGACATGACCCAGGTGTCCGGCATCGATTCGGTCGGGTTCGGCCTGATGATCATGCTGCGCGAGGCGTTGCCGACCGCGCAGATCGTCCTGTCGGGTGCCGAGGGCGTGGCCAAGCGGCTGTTGGGCCTGTTCGACGCCTCCAGCCTGTTCGAAATCCGCGAATAAGCCTGTTAATGCTGCTCGCGGGTGGCGGTGAAGCGGACCTTGGGGAAATCCTGGCCGGCCCGGCCCAATTGCCATGAATTGCGCGCCAGATAGACCAGGCCGCCATCGCGGTCTTGGGCCATGTTCGACTTGTTGGCGGCCATGAAGCGCTCCATCTCGGCCGGTTCGTCGGCGAAGACCCAGCGGGCGGTGACGAAGCCGCCATCCTCGAACCCAGCCTTGATATTGTATTCGGCGGCGATGCGGGTGGTCAGCACATCGAACTGCAAGGTGCCGACCACGCCGACGATCCAGGTCGATCCGTCCAGCGGCTTGAACACCTGGCTCACCCCTTCCTCGGCCAGATCGTCCAGCGCCTTCTTCAATTGCTTGGCCTTCATCGGGTCGTCCAGGCGGACGCGGCGCAGCACTTCCGGGGCGAAGGTGGGAATGCCAAGGAAGTTGATGTCTTCGCCCTCGGTCATGGTGTCGCCGATGCGCAACTGGCCGTGGTTGGGGATGCCCATGATGTCGCCGGGGAAGGCCTCTTCCGCCAGTTCGCGGCTTTGCGCCAGGAAGAACACCGGATTGTAGACCGCCATCACCTTGCCCGACCGCACATGCTTGAGCTTCATGCCGCGCTTGAACTGGCCCGAGCAGATGCGGAAGAAGGCGATGCGGTCGCGGTGGTTCGGGTCCATGTTGGCCTGGATCTTGAACACGAAGCCCGAGACCTTGTCCTCGGCCGGCTCGACGGTGCGGCTGTCGGCCTTGCGGGCCAGGGGGGCAGGGGCCAGCCGGCCGACGCCCTTCAGCAATTCGGCGACGCCGAAGGTCTTCAAGGCCGAGCCGAAGAACACCGGGGTCAGGTGGCCGGCCAGGAAGCTTTCCAGATCGAATTCGGGATAGCCGCCCCTGACCAGCTCGACATCGTCCCGAAGCTTGTCGGCGGCGGCCTTGCCGACCGCTTCATCCAGGCGGGGATCGTCCAGGTTGGCATCGACGGCGATTTCGGCGATGTGGTCGCCACGGCCGGGATCGAACAAGATCACCCGGTCGCGCAGCAGGTCATAGACGCCCTTCAAGTCGCGGCCCATGCCGATGGGCCAGGTGACCGGGGCGACGTCGAGCGCCAGGGTCTTCTCGATCTCGTCCAGCAGGTCCAGGGGATCGCGGCCCTCGCGGTCAACCTTGTTGACGAAGGTGACGATGGGCACGTCGCGCAGGCGGCACACCTCGAACAGCTTCAGGGTCTGGGTCTCGATGCCCTTGGCGGCGTCCAGCACCATCACCGCCGAATCGACGGCGGTCAGCGTGCGGTAGGTGTCTTCCGAGAAATCTTCGTGGCCGGGCGTGTCCAGAAGATTGTAGGACAGGCCCTCATGTTCGAAACTCATCACCGAGGCCGACACCGAGATGCCGCGTTCCTTTTCGATGGCCATCCAGTCCGACCGGGTCCGCCGCTGCTCGCCCCTGGCGCGCACCGCGCCGGCCATCTGGATGGCGCCGCCGAACATCAGAAGCTTCTCGGTCAGCGTGGTCTTGCCCGCATCGGGATGCGAGATGATGGCGAAGGTGCGCCGAAGCGCCAGTTCCTGGATCAGCGTGCTCATGGGGGCGGTTTTTCCCCGGTTTGGCACCGGAAAGCAAGCGAATTGACGAAAGGAAGGCTGTCCATGACCACGCTTACCCTGCCACCCGAGTTGGCCGACCGCCTGAACGTCGTCGCCCGCCGTCTGCGCCGCGCCCCCGATGAATGCGCGCTCGCGGCCATCCGCACCTTCGTCGAGGATTGCGAAGACAACGCCCGGCTGGCGGCCGGGCTGAACCCCGACGGCATCGCCCGCCCGCCCGAGGATTTTTGGGATTAGCACACAAGGTTGAAAATCCCTTATAGTCATTGGTCATAGTGCAGCGATTAGGCCCCCCTCTGATGCAGCTTTCGATCTCGCGTACCTTGGTGGTGATCTACACCGCGATCGCCGTGGTGTCGTTCGCGGCCATCGGCATGGCCAGCACCTGGATCCAGGACCGTTCCGTCACCACCATCGCCGCCGCCGAATCACGCCGCAATGCCGAACTGATCTTCCAGAATCTCTATTCGGTGATGCGCAAGGGCTGGAGCAAGGCCGAGATCACCGATCTGGTCGGCCGCATGAACGACGCCATTCCCGACATCCGGGTGTCGGTCTATCGCAGCCAGCAGGTGGCCGATTCCTTCGGCGAGATCGAGGGCGACCGCATCGCGCGCAGCACCGACAAGGACATCGCCGCCGCCATGGCCTCGGGCCAGGACCGCCTGATCACCCTGGGTGACACGCTGCGCTACATCTATCCGGTCACCGTCAGCGCCGAATGCCAGGAATGCCATGTCGGGGCGAAGATCGGATCGGTCAACGGGGTGATCGACATCCGTTTCCCGATTTCGCGCCTGCGGGTGCCGCTGGAATTCACCCTGGGCACCATCACCTGGGTCTTCACGGCGGTGATCGCCGCCATCTTCATCCTGGTTCTGGTCAAGGTCCGCTATCTGGTGGCGCGGCCGATCACCTATCTGGCGCGCCATATCGACGGCATCGTCGTCTCGGGCGACCTGTCGCGGCGCGTCACCGGCCGGTCCTATCAATGGCTGTCCGAGGTGGGCTCGCTGGCCCACAACTTCAACCGCCTGATGGAGGAGCTGGAAAGCAGCCGCGCCGCCCTGGTCGAGCAATCGATCACCGACCCGCTGACTGGCCTGGCCAATCGCCGCCGCTTTTCCGAGGCCCTGGCCGCCGAAGTGGTGCGTTCGCAGCGCTACGGCCATCCGTTCGGGCTGATCATGCTGGATCTTGACGGCTTCAAGCCGATCAACGACCGCCACGGCCATGCCGCCGGCGACATGGTGCTGTCCGCCGTCGCCGAGGCGCTGACCGCCAATGTGCGGGCCAACGACCTGCCCGCCCGGCTGGGCGGCGACGAATTCGTGGTGCTGCTGCCGGAAACCGGGCCGGAAGGCATCAAGGCGCTGTGCGACAAGCTGACCCACGCCATCCACGCCCTGCGGGTCACTACCGCCACTGCCGAATTGTCGGTGGGTGTCAGCCTGGGCTCGGCGCTGTTCCCCGACCAGGGCCGCTCGGCCGGCGAATTGCTGGCCCGCGCCGACGCCGCCATGTATGCCGACAAGGGCCGGCACAAGAGCCGGGGGTTTTAGGTCCCGGCCCCTGCCGGCAGGTCAGCCGCGCAGCGTGCCGCCGGTGGCCTTGACCACCGCATCGACCACCTTCTTGGTCACCGCCTCGATCTCGTCGTCGGTCAGGGTCTTTTCGGTCGGCTGCAGGGTGATCGACACCGCCAGCGACTTCTTGCCCTCGCCGACATTCGGACCTTCATACAGGTCGAACACCGAGGCATCGGTGATCAACGCCTTGTCGGCCCCCTTGGCCGCCTTCAGCACCGAATCGGCACTGGCCTTGGCATCCAGCACGAAGGCGAAGTCGCGTTCGAGCGGCTGGAAGGCGGCCAGCTTCAACAGCGGCTTGGCCTTGGTTGCACGCGCCTTGACCGGCGGCAGGGCCTCCAGGAACAGCTCGAAGGCCACCATCGGCCCCTTGACGTCCATCTGGGTCAGGATGCCGGGATGCATCTCGCCGAAGAAGGCGACGGCCTTGTTGCCCAGCTTCAAGGTGCCCGAGCGGCCGGGGTGATACCAGGCCGGCGCTTCCGCCACAACCTGGAACGAGTCCGGGTTGGCCCCGGCGGCGGTAATGGCGGCCAGCAAATCGGCCTTGGCGTCGAACAGATCGACGGCGCGGGCCTTGTCGGACCAATGGCGGGCGGTGGCACGGCCGGCGCGAAGACCGGCGGCGACGGCGCGCTGCTGGCCGGGCATCGGCCCGTCGAATTGCGGACCGATCTCGAACAGGGCCAGGTCCTTGAAGCCACGGTCGGCGTTGCGGCCGGCCGCCGCCACCAGATTGGGCAGCAAGCTGGGACGCATGCAATCCAGGTCGGCCGAGATCGGGTTGGCCAGATGCATTTCCGCAGCACCGCCGCCGAACAGCTTGGCCTGGTTCGAGGCCAGGAACGACCAGGTGACGGTCTCGACCATGCCGCGCGTCGCCAGATGGCGGCGCACGAACGAGGCGCGGCGCTGGCCGGGCGTCAGCACCGGCTTGGGCGTGGTCGGGCGCGGCAGCGGCACTTCCGGCAGCTTGTCGAAGCCGTTGACGCGGATCACCTCTTCCACCAGATCGTGCTCGGCCGAGATGTCGCCGCGCCAGGACGGCGGCACCACCAACAGGCCGCCGGCATGTTCCGACACCGTGCAGCCCAGGCCCCTCAGGATGGCTTCCTGCTTGGCGACCGCCACATCGACGCCGCCCAGGCCGGCGACGCGGGCCGGGCGCAGGACGATCGATTTCTGCCATTCCGGCGCCTCGCCGGCGACGATGATGTCCGACGCCTCGCCGCCGCACAGCTGCAGGATCAGGCGGGTGGCGATCTCGGTGGCGTCGATCAGGAAGGCCGGATCGACGCCGCGCTCGAAGCGGAAGCGGGCGTCGGACAGGATGTCCAGCTTGCGCCCCGTCGCGGCGGTGCGGATCGGATCGAAATAAGCGGTTTCCAGGAACACCTCGGTGGTGGCCTCGGTGCAGCCGGAATGCTCGCCGCCCATGATGCCGGCCAGGGCTTCCGGCCCGGCCTCGTCGGCGATCACCGTCATGGTCGGCTCAAGCGCATAGGTCTTGCCGTTCAGGGCCACCAATTGCTCGCCGGCCCGGGCCAGACGGGCGCGGATGTCGCCCTTGACCAAGCCAGCGTCGAACACGTGCAGCGGCCGCGCCAGGTCGTAGGTGACGAAATTGGTGATGTCCACCAGGGCCGAGATCGGGCGCAGGCCGATGGCGGTCAGGCGGT
This sequence comes from Magnetospirillum moscoviense, assembly GCF_001650635.1. Classification (GTDB taxonomy): domain Bacteria; phylum Pseudomonadota; class Alphaproteobacteria; order Rhodospirillales; family Magnetospirillaceae; genus Magnetospirillum; species Magnetospirillum moscoviense. The sequence goes on from NZ_LWQU01000155.1 coordinate 14,775, forward strand.
CCTTCAGCCAGGCCGGGCTTTCGCCGTTCTTGACGCCCTTGATCATGCGGCCGACGAACATCGGGCAGGCCGAAGCATTGTCGGCGGAAAATTCCAGCTTGACCCCGATCGGCGACTTGAAGCTGCCATTGACCGGGCTGACATCCAGCGGCTTCAGCGTGCCCAGGCCCGAGGCGGCCAGGTCGCGGGCGATGCCGCGCACGCCCAGGCAGTCGGCGCGGTTGGGGGTGATCGACACCTCGATCGTCGGATCGACGCTTAGGATATCGACCAGCTTGGTGCCGGGTGCCAGCTCGGCGCCCAGCTCGGCGATGCCGTCATGGTCCTCGCCCATCTCCAGCTCGCGCCAGGAACACATCATGCCCTGGCTTTCGACGCCGCGGACATTGCCCTTCTTCAGGGGCTGGCCGGTGGCGGGGATGACCACGCCGGGCTGGGCCAGGATCACCTTCAGGCCAGCCCGCGCGTTGGGCGCGCCGCACACCACCTGCAGCACCTGGCTGCCGTTATCGACCTTGCACACCCGCAGGCGGTCGGCGTCGGGATGCTTGTCGGCTTCCAGCACATGGCCGACGACGAAGCCGGAAAGCCGGGCGGCCGGATCGACCACCCCTTCCACTTCCAGACCCATCTCGGTCAGGCGGGTCTCGATCTCGGCCAGGGTGGCGGTGGTTTCCAGGTGGTCCTTCAACCAGGACAGGGTGAATTTCATCGGGTCAGCCCCCCGGACAGCGTGGGCACGTCAAGGGGCACGAAGCCGTAATGCTTCAGCCACCTAAGGTCGGATTCGAAGAAGGTGCGCAGGTCGGGGATGCCGTATTTCAGCATGGCGACGCGCTCGACGCCCATGCCGAAGGCGAAGCCCTGATACTCGTCGGGATCGATGTTGCAGGCGCGCAGGACGTTGGGGTGGACCATGCCGCAGCCCAGGATCTCCAGCCAGCCGGCACCGTTGCCGATCTTCAACTCGCCGCCTTCGCGCGAGCAGCCGATATCGACCTCGGCCGACGGTTCGGTGAAGGGGAAGAAGCTGGGGCGGAAGCGCACCGGCACCTCGTCCACCTCGAAGAAGGTGCGCACGAACTCGGCCAGCACGCCCTTCAGGTGGCCCATATGGGTCGCCTTGTCGATGACCAGGCCCTCGATCTGATGGAACATCGGGGTGTGGGTCATGTCGGAATCGCAGCGATAGGTGCGACCCGGGGCGATGATGCGGATGGGCGGCTGGTTGGCCAGCATGGTCCTGATCTGCACCGGGCTGGTGTGGGTGCGCAGCAGATGGCGCGAGCCGTCCGCCTGCTCGCCGAAATAAAAGGTGTCGTGCATCTGCCGGGCCGGATGCTCGGCCGGGATGTTGAGCGCGGTGAAATTGTGGAAATCGTCCTCGATGTCGGGGCCTTCCGCCACCTCGAAGCCCATGTTGGCGAAGATGGCGACCATCTCGTCCATCACCTGGGCGATCGGGTGGACGCGGCCCGATTGCGTGTCGGGGCGGACCGGAAGCGTGACATCGATCCGCTCGCGGGCCAGGCGCTGATCCAGGGCGGCGCTATCCAGCACCGCCTTGCGCGCGGCGATCGCTTCGGCCACCTGATCCTTGACCTGATTGAGGGCGGCACCGGCGGCCTTGCGGGCCTCGGGGTCCATCTTGCCGAGCGAGGCCATCAGGGCCGAGATGCCGCCCTTTTTGCCCAGAAGTGCTACGCGCGCCGCTTCCAGGGCTTCGCCATCGGCGGCACCCTCGACCGAGGCCAGCGCGGCGGCCAGGATATTATCCAGATCTTCCATCCCGAGTTCCCCATCAGACACGAAAGGGGGCCGCCTTCTCAGGCAGCCCCCTCCATCGATTTCAAAGGCCGGACAAGCCTTACTGGAGGGCCGCCTGGGCCTTTTGAACCAGCGACTTGAAGGCTTCCGGCTCGCGCGCGGCGATGTCGGCCAGGACCTTGCGGTCCAGGGCGATGCCGGCCTTCTTCAGGCCGTCCATGAAGCGCGAATAGGGCAGGCCGTGCTGGCGGGTGCCGGCGTTGATGCGCTGGATCCACAGGGCGCGGAAATTGCGCTTCTTGGCCCGGCGATCGCGATAGGCATAACGCAGCGCCTTCTCGACCTTCTGGATCGCCACCCTAAAGCAGGTGGAGGAGCGGCCGCGGAAGCCCTTGGCCAGCTTCAGAATCTTCTTGTGACGGGCGGACGTGGTCACGCCCCGCTTGACGCGCGCCATTTACTTCGCTCCGTACGGCAGGTAGTAGGTCTTGACCTTCTCGGCATCACCCTTGAACAGGATGAACGTGCCGCGGGCCTGACGCTTCATGTCCTGGGGCTTGGCCGACAGGCAGTGACGCTTGTTGGCGGCAGCGGCCTTGACCTTGCCGGTGCCGGTGAGCTTGAACCGCTTCTTGGCGGCGCTCTTGGTCTTCATCTTGGGCATTTTCGCGATCCTTGCGAATGAGAGTTCAGATGCGTTTCCGAGGCGGCGGGGCATGCCCTTGATCAGGCCCGCGCTCGCCCGAAGGGTGATGCTTATAACGGCAGAGGGCCGCGATTGCAAGACCCCCACTCTCTTCTTGCCCTCGGAAGCAAATCCTCCTATTGTCCGCTCCATAGACACATTCTTGCTTCATTCCCAAGAGGTCGTGTTCGATCGGAGGGATTGATCGTAAGGGTGGGCCAGTGGCCCACTTTTTTTGTTTTTTGGACCCTGGATCACGACAATGGACCTTGAAACCCGCCTGAACGCGCTGATCGCCCCGTCGCTGGAATCGATGGGATACGAACTGGTGCGCGTGCAGTACCAGGGCAAGACCCACCCGACCCTGCAGATCATGGCCGAACGCGCCGACCAGGCGCCGATGACCGTCGATGATTGCGCGATGATCTCGCGCTCGCTGTCGGCTCTGCTGGATGTCGAGGACCCGATCCAGGGCGGTTACGTGCTGGAGGTCAGCTCGCCGGGCATCGACCGGCCGCTGACCCGGCCCAAGGACTTCCAGACCTGGGCCGGCTTCGAGGCCAAGCTGGAAAGCCTGGTCGCCGTGGATGGCCGCAAGCGTTTCCGGGGCCGCCTGGTCGGCCTGGAAGGCGAGGCGGTGCGCATCACCCTGGATTCCGGCGACGCCCTGGTGCCTCTGGCCGATTTGAAAAGCGCCAAGCTGGTGCTGACCGATGAACTGATCGACGCCGTGACCGCCAAGGGTCAGGCGTAAGGAAACAAGGGAAACAGACGAGCAATGGAACGTATCGCAGCCCTGCCCCGCCCCGAGCTTCTCCAGGTCGCCGACGCGGTGGCCCGCGACAAGGGCATCGACCGCGACGAAGTGCTGGAAGCGATGGAGCAGGCCATTCAAAAGGCCGGCCGCTCGAAGTACGGTCACGAACACGACATCCGCGCCCACATCGACCGCAAGACCGGCGAAATTCTGCTGGCCCGCTATATCGAAGTGGTGGAAGAGGTCGAGAACGAGACCACCCAGCTGCCGCTGGCCCGCGCGCTGAAGAAGAAGCCCGACGCGGTGGTCGGCGACTTCCTGGTCGATCCGCTGCCGCCCATCGATTTCGGCCGCATCGCCGCCCAGACCGCCAAGCAGGTCATCGTCCAGAAGGTGCGCGACGCCGAGCGTCAGCGCCAGTTCAACGAATACAAGGACCGCGTCGGCGAGATTTCCAACGGCCTGGTCAAGCGCGTCGAATTCGGCAACGTCATCATCGATCTGGGCCGCGCCGAGGGCCTGTTGCGCCGCGACGAGCTGATCCCGCGTGAGACCTTCCGCACCGGCGACCGCGTGCGCGCCTATATCTACGACGTCCGCCAGGAACAGCGCGGCCCGCAGATCTTCCTGTCGCGCACCCATCCGACCTTCATGGCCAAGCTGTTCGCCCAGGAAGTGCCGGAAATCTATGACGGCATCATCGAAATCCGCGCCGTCGCCCGCGACCCGGGCTCGCGCGCCAAGATCGCCGTGATCAGCCACGATTCCTCGATCGATCCGGTCGGCGCCTGCGTCGGCATGCGCGGCTCGCGCGTGCAGGCGGTGGTCGCCGAACTGCAGGGCGAGAAGATCGACATCATCCCGTGGTCGTCCGAATACGCCACCTTCGTCGTCAACGCCCTGGCCCCGGCCGAGGTCAGCAAGGTGGTCCTCGACGATGAATCCCACACCATGGAAGTGGTGGTGCCCGACGATCAGCTGAGCCTGGCCATCGGCCGGCGCGGCCAGAACGTGCGTCTGGCCAGCCAGCTGACCGGCTGGTCCATCGACATCATGACCGAGGCCGAGGAATCCGAGCGCCGCAACGAAGAGTTCCGCTCGCGCTCGAAGATGTTCATCGACGCCCTGGACGTCGATGACGTCATCGCCCATCTGCTGGTGACCGAAGGCTTCTCGAGCGTCGAGGAAGTCGCCTTCGTGCCGGCCGAGGACATTTCCGGCATCGAGGGTTTCGACGAGGACGTCGCCATCGAGCTGCAGAACCGCGCCAAGGCCTTCCTGGCCGAGCAGGACGAACGCTACGACGCCATGCGACGCGATCTGGGCGTGGTCGACGAGATGGCCGCCATCGAGGGCCTGGCTCCGTCCATGCTGGTCAAGCTGGGCCATCGCAACATCAAGACCCTGGACGATCTGGGCGACCTGGCTTCGGACGAACTGATCGACATCCTGGGCAAGGAAGAAATGACCGAGGACCAGGCCAACGCCGTCATCATGGCGGCCCGTGCGCACTGGTTCGAGGGCGAGGGCTGAGACCTTTGGAGGCCGAGGGCGAAGAGGAAATCCTGACCGGGCCGGAGCGGCGTTGCGTCGTCACCGGCCAGGTACAGCCCAAGGCGGAGCTGCTGCGTTTCGTGGTCGGACCCACCGGTGAGGTGGTCCCCGACATCGAACGGAAGCTTCCCGGGCGGGGAATATGGTTGAGCCCCCGCCGGGATGTGGTAAATACGGCCGTGGCGAAGCGAGCCTTCTCGCGCGCCGCGCGCCGACCGGTGACGGCGCCAGACGATCTGGCCGACCGGGTCGAGGGATTGTTGGCCCGCCGGGCGCTGGAATGTCTGGCCCTGGCGCGGCGCGCCGGCCAAGCGGTGTGTGGCTTCGAGAAGGTCAAGGCCGCGCTGGACGGGGGCACCGTGGCGGTGCTGGTCGAGGCCCGTGACGGGTCCCGGGCCGGCCAGGCCAAGTTGACACCCAAGGCGGGGGGCGCCATGCAGGTTCGCCTGTTCGACGCCGCCGATCTGGGCCTGATTTTCGGCCGCGACCATGCGGTCCATGTCGGTGTGGCGGCGGGGGGCCTGGCCGATCGATTGAAGGAACTGGCCAGGCTTCTGGCCGGGTTCCGCGAAGAGTGAAGTTTTGAGTTGATGTGAGGTCGGACCATTCTGGTCCGCCGAAAGCCGAAAGAGACGAAGTCCGTTCATGAGCGAGTCCGACAACCAAGATCGCAAGACCCCGTTGAAGCTGTCGCAGCCGGGGAAGCTTGAACTGAAGAAGACGGTGGAATCCGGTCAGGTCCGCCAGAGCTTCTCGCATGGCCGCTCGAAGGTGGTGACCGTGGAAGTGCGCAAGAAGCGCACCTTCACCGCCGACGCCGGCGGCGCGATGCACGAGGTGCGTGGTCAGCAGGCCCATTCCGGCGCCGAGGCCGAACTGGCCAAGGCCGTGGCGATCGTCGAGGCGGCCCAGCAGGCAGCCAGCGCCCACGACCTGACCAACCAAGAGAAGGTGGCCCGCGCCAAGGCGCTGGAGACGGCGATGAAGGTCGCCGAGGACGCCCGCCTGCGCGCCGAGGAAGAAGCCCGCATCCGCGCCGAGGAAGAGGCCCGCGCCGCCATCGAGGCCGCCGAGCAGGCCGCCATCGAGGCCGAGGAAGCCGCCAATCGCCCCGAGCCCGAGGCCGGCGAGGCCGCTCCGGTGGTCGCTGAAGCCCCGGCTGCCGCCGCTCCGGCTGCTCCGGCCGCCGCTGCCGCCACGCCGGCCGAGCCCCGCCAGGGTCCGCGCATGACCGCCCCGCCGCCGCCGCGCCCCGAGGGCGCCGCCGCCCCGGCCGCGCCGGGCACTGCCAAGCCGCGCACCGCCGAGGAAGAGGAAGAAGAAGAGGAGCGCGCCAAGAAGCGTGCCGCCGCCCACAAGCCGGCCCCGGTCAAGCGCACCGAACCCCGTCGTCGCACCGGCAAGCTGACCATCACCGCCGCCCTGGACGATGACGATCGCGGCGAACGCGGCCGCTCGCTGGCCGCCGTCAAGCGCGCCCGTGAACGCGAGCGTCTGAAGCACCTGCAAAAGGGATCGGAGAAAGTCATCCGTGACGTCATCATCCCGGAAAGCCTGACGGTCCAGGAACTGGCCAACCGCATGGCCGAACGGGGCGGCGACGTCATCAAGTGCCTGATGCGCATGGGCGTGATGGCCTCGATCAACCAGTCGATCGACGCCGACACCGCCGAGCTGGTGGTCGCCGAGTTCGGCCACAACATCAAGCGCGTGTCCGACGCCGACGTGCTGGTCGGCCTGGAAGGCGAGGTCGACGACGACGCGGTGCTGGTCACCCGTCCGCCGGTGGTCACCATCATGGGTCACGTCGATCACGGCAAGACCTCGCTGCTGGACGCCCTGCGCGAAACCGACGTGGTGTCGGGCGAAGCCGGCGGCATCACCCAGCATATCGGCGCCTATCAGGTCCGGCTGGCCTCGGGTGCCAAGATCACCTTCATCGACACCCCCGGCCACGAAGCCTTCACCGCCATGCGTGCCCGCGGCGCCAAGGTGACCGACATCGTGGTGCTGGTGGTCGCCGCCGACGACGGCATCATGCCGCAGACGGTGGAAGCCATCCGCCATGCCAAGGCCGCCGGCGTGCCGCTGATCGTCGCCATCAACAAGATCGACAAGCCCGGCGCCAATTCCGAAAAGGTCCGCCAGGAATTGCTGCAGCATGACCTGGTCACCGAGGAACTGGGCGGCGACATCCTGGCCGTGGAAGTCTCGGCCAAGAAGCGCATGAATCTCGACAAGCTGGAGGAAGCCATCCTGCTGCAGGCCGAGATCCTGGACCTCAAGGCCAACGCCGCCCGCGCCGCTCAAGGCACCGTGGTCGAAGCCAAGATGGAAAAGGGCCGCGGCCCGGTCGCCACCGTGCTGGTCCAGAAGGGCACCTTGAAGGTGGGCGACGTCTTCGTCGCCGGTTCCGAATGGGGCAAGGTCCGCGCGCTGGTCGACGACAAGGGCAACCGCGTCGAGGAAGCCGGCCCGTCGACCCCGGTCGAGGTGCTGGGTCTGGACGGCGTTCCCGCCGCCGGCGACGACATCATCGCCGTCGAGGACGAATCCCGCGCCCGCGAAATCTCGGGCTACCGCCAGCGTCAGGACCGCGAGGCCCGGGCCAAGGCCGCCGCCCGTGGCACCCTGGAACAGATGTTCTCGGCGATCCAGGCCGGCGAGGCCAAGGAACTGCCGATCGTCATCAAGGGTGACGTGCAGGGCTCGGTCGAGGCCATCGTCGGAGCGGTCGAGAAGATCGGCAACGACGACGTCAAGGTGCGCGTGCTGCACGCCGCCGTCGGCCCGGTCAACGAATCCGACGTCACCCTGGCCAAGGCCTCGAACGGCCTGATCATCGGCTTCAACGTCCGCGCCAACCCGCAGGCCCGCGACATGGCGCGCCGCGACGGCGTCGATATCCGCTACTACAGCATCATCTATGACGTCACCGACGACATGAAGAAGATGCTGTCGGGCATGCTGGCCCCGACGCTGAAGGAACACCAGATCGGTTACGCGCAGATCCGCGAAGTCTTCAACATCACCAAGGTCGGCAAGGTCGCCGGCTGCATGGTCACCGAAGGCATCGTCAAGCGTGGCGCCGGCGTCCGCCTGTTGCGCGACAACGTGGTGATCCACCAGGGCGAGCTGTCGCAGCTCAAGCGCTTCAAGGACGACGTCAAGGAAGTGCGCGAAGGCTACGAGTGCGGCATGTCGTTCGCCCATTACGACGACATCCGCAACGGCGACGTCATCGAGTGCTTCGAGGTCGAGGAGATCGCCACGACCCTGTAAGGGCGGGGCGATCTTTCATCGCGCGAAAGGACCACCATGCCCAGGGGCTACAAGCCGCCCAGCCAGCGCCAATTGCGCGTCGGCGAGGAACTGCGCCACATCGTCGCCAACATCCTGGAACGCGGTGACATCCGCGATCCGGATCTGGCCGGGCGGGCCATCACCGTGACCGAGGTGCGGGTCAGCCCCGATCTCAAGAACGCCACCGTGTTCGTGGTGCCCTTGGGCGGCGGCGACGCCACGCCGTTGATCAAGGGCCTGAAGCGGGCCAGGGCTTTCCTGCGCCACGAAATGGCCCGTCAGATCGACCTTAGGGTGGTGCCGGACCTGTTCTTCGAGGCCGACACCAGCTTCGACGAAGCCGGCCGCATCGAGGCGCTGCTGCGCAGCCCGGTGGTGCGCCGCGACCTGGGCGACGACGATTTCGCCCCCGCCGCCACCTCCGACGGCATCGACGGCGCCGACGACGGCGAATAGCCCTCTCCGACCGCCTCCGATCGGGATATCGCGTCACCGCAAGGTGATCGCCAGCGGGGCGGGCGCGCACGCCGGTTGAGCCACATCAACGCGGCCTAATTTACCATGTGCTACATTTGGTGCCGCTACTCCATCGACCGAGAGCGCGCCGATGGGGACTTCCTTGCCACAGGGGGGAACCATGCTGGCAAAATCCACTTTCTTCGCCCTGGCCGCCTTGGTGGTCGCCCTGGTTGTGGGCGGCCCGGCTCACGCGGCCCAGGATGCCGGTCCCAGCCTTCGTCAGGCCAGCACCGCCGACCACAGCAAGTTCAAGGATCTGCAAGGCCCGTTCGCCTCGGGCCCCGAGGTCACCAAGGCCTGCCTGTCCTGCCATACCGAGGCGGCCAAGCAGGTCCACAAAAGCCTGCACTGGACCTGGGACTACACCAATCCGCAGACCGGCCAGAAGCTGGGCAAGAAGAACATCATCAACAATTTCTGCGTTTCGCTGGGGACCAACGAACCGCGCTGCACCTCGTGCCATGTCGGGTTCGGCTGGAAGGATGACGGCTTCGACTTCGCCTCGGAAGCCAATGTCGATTGCCTGGTCTGCCACGACCGCACCGGCAGCTACAAAAAGTTCCCCACCGATGCCGGCCATCCCAATTATGTCGAGAAGCAGTTCCCGCCCGGCAGCGGCAAGGTCTGGCCGCCGGCCGATCTGGCGAAGGTGGCGCAAAATGTCGGGCCGTCCAGCCGCCAGACCTGCGGCGCCTGCCACTTCTTCGGCGGCGGCGGCGACGCGGTCAAGCATGGCGACATCGATTCGTCGCTGGGCAAGCCCGACAAGGCCCTGGACGTCCACATGGATGCCAACGGACTGAACTTCACCTGCGCCACCTGCCACACCACCACCGGCCACATCACCGCCGGTTCACGCTTCGCCACCAAGGCGGTGGACAAGAACGGCATCGACGTTCCCGGCCATACCGACGGCAACCGCGCGACCTGCGAATCGTGTCACGGCATGGCGCCGCACAAGAACGACACCTTCGCCGCCAAGTTGAACGACCATACCGACCGGGTGGCCTGCCCGACCTGCCATGTGCCCACCTTCGCCCGCAAGCAGGCGACCAAGACGGTGTGGGACTGGTCGACCGCCGGCAAGCTGAAGGACGGCAAGCCGTTCATGGTCAAGGACCCGTCCGGCCACGTCACCTATGACAGCATGAAGGGCGATTTCCAGTTCGCCGCCAACGTGGTCCCGGCCTATCGCTGGTTCAACGGTGACATCAAGTACACCGTGAAGGGCGAGAAGATCGACGACAGCCGCATGGTCGGCATCAACATGCTGGGTGGATCGGCCGCCGATCCCGCCGCCCGCATCTGGCCATTCAAGGAATTCAAGGGCCGTCAGCCCTATGACACCGTCAACAAGACCTTGTTGATGCCGCATGTGTTCGGCAAGGACGAAAACGCCTTCTGGGGCAATTTCGACTGGGGCAAGGCGCTGACTGCCGGCATGGCCAATGCGGGCTATCCCTATTCCGGTCAATACGGCTTCATCGACAGCGTCTATTACTGGCCGATCACCCATATGGTGGCGCCCAAGGCCGACGCGGTGAAGTGCGGGTCCTGCCATTCGGCCGAAGGCCGCCTGAAGGACGTTCCCGGCTTCTACATGCCCGGTCGCGACCGCTTCGCCTGGCTGGACCTGATCGGGTTCGGGCTGGCGGGGCTGACCCTGGCCGGCGTGGTTCTTCATCTGGTGTTGCGCGTCGCCTTGTCGCGGCGGGGGAGGTAAATCATGGCTAAAGCCGTCGTCTTCACCCGCTTCGAGCGGCTATGGCACTGGACCCAGGCGATCTTGATCGTGGCCCTGATGCTGACCGGTTTCACCGTCCACGGGACCTTGTCCCTGATGAAATGGGGCCGCGCCGCCGACCTGCACGTCACCTTGGCCTGGGCGTTGCTGGTTCTGTGGGCCTTCGCCATCTTCTGGCATGTGACCACCGGGCAATGGCGTCACTACATCCCGACCGGCGACAAGCTGGTCGACGTCGCCCGCTATTACACCATCGGCATCTTCCAGCCGGGGGTGAAGCATCCCTACAAGAAAAGCCTGGCGGCCAAGCACAATCCGCTGCAGCGCCTGGCCTATCTGTTCTTCAAGCTGATCATCTCGCCGGCCCTGTGGGTGTCGGGGCTGCTTTACATGTTCTACAACGACTGGCCGGCCTGGGGATTGGGCGGCTTGTCGCTGGGATTGGTGGCCTTCGTCCATACCGGCGCAGCGTTCCTGATGCTGGTGTTCTTCATCGCCCACGTCTATATGGCCTTCACCGGCAAGCCGTGGTGGGAGATGGTCGGTTCGATGATCACCGGCAAGGCGGACGTCGTCGATCCGCCCGCCGGCTAAGGTCAGACTATCCGTCTTCTGGCAACCCATGACGCCCTGCCTTGCGCAGGGCGTTTGCCGTCAATGTCGTTCCGCCGATCGCTGCCATCGCCATCCTGCACGGCGGCCATTGAGAATTCTCGACGCTGGACTGCGTCGGCGCGGCCTAATACCGGCGAACGCTCGATCTGACTCGGCGGGGCTTGCCAACCAGCGGCAACCATGAATCACTGGGGTTCCACCAGATACAGGGGGAACCATGTTCGGTAGGCTCAAGATATCGGAAAAGATGACGGCGGCG
>NZ_LWQU01000156.1 GCF_001650635.1 Magnetospirillum moscoviense
GACCACGCTGGGCCTCGACATCCGCGTTGTCGTCACCAGCCTGGCCACCGGCTCGGCCGAATTCATCTACGACACCTTCTATTGCGCGCGCTGATGCTCACCCTCCGTGACGCCATCCCCAAGACTCATGCCCTGGCCAACGCGGAGTTCACCACCATCCGGCTCCGGCTGCTGAAATTGGGCGCCCGCGTCATCGAGACCGCCTCGCGCATCCGTCTCGCCTTCGCCGCAGCCAGCCCCGATCCGCCACCTCGCCTCGGCGCTGATGCCCGCCGGACCGTGACCGACGGGGCCGTCATTGCCCCGATCAATCCCGCCCGACAACTCCAGACCCCGTCCGCCTGCCCATCACATCACCCAGACGACCGAAAGGCCGTCGTGGTCAGACGCGCCAAACGTCAGGCGACTGCGGGGGCATACAATTCTGAGCGCCATGGTGAATAGGACGGGCTAATGTCCGATGATCTGCCCCTGGAACTGGCGGGTGCGCTCGCTTTTGGGGTTGGTGAAGAATTGGGCCGGGGTAGCCACCTCGACCACCCGGCCCTCGGCCATGAAGACCATTTTGTCGGCCACCGCGCGGGCAAAGCCCATTTCGTGGGTGACGCAGATCATGGTCATGCCCTCGCCGGCCAGCTCGATCATCACGTCCAGGACTTCCTTGACCATTTCCGGGTCCAGGGCCGAGGTCGGCTCGTCGAACAGCATGATGCTGGGTTTCAGGCACAAAGCGCGGGCGATGGCGACCCGCTGCTGCTGGCCGCCCGACAATTGGCCGGGGTACTTGTGGGCCTGTTCGGGGATGCGCACCCGTTCCAGATATTGCATGGCGATGGCTTCGGCCTCGCGCTTGGGCACCCGTTTGACCCACAAAGGCGCCAGGGTCAGGTTTTCCAGCACGGTCAGATGGGGAAACAGGTTGAAGCTTTGAAACACCATGCCGACATCGCGGCGGATCAGTTCGATGGCCTTCAGATCGTCGGCCAGTTCGACGCCGTTCACCACGATGCGACCGCCCTGATGTTCCTCGAGCCGGTTGATGCAGCGGATCATGGTCGATTTGCCCGAGCCGGACGGCCCGCACACCACCACCTTCTCGCCCTTGGCGACCGACAGCGACACGTCCTTCAGGACGTGGAAGGCGCCGTACCATTTCTGCACATCGATCAGTTCGACGACCGGGGAATCGCTCATGTTATCTCCTCGACCCCTTGGCGAGTTCGCGTTCCAGCCACTGGCTGTAGCGCGACATGAAGAAGCAGAAAGACCAATAGACCAAGGCGGCGGCGATATAGCCCTCGACGAAGAAGGGCCGCCAGTCGGGATCGGCCAGGGCCGCCTTGGTCGCCGCCAGCAGGTCGTAAAGGCCGACGATGGTCACCAGCGAGGTGTCCTTGAAGCAGCTGATGAACTGGTTGACGATGGGCGGAATGACCAGGCGCAGCGCCTGCGGCAGCACCACCATGCGCATCTTCTGCCAATAGGTGAGGCCCAGTGCGTCGGCGGCTTCTTCCTGGCCGCGCGGGATGGCCTGCAGGCCGCCCCGGACCGCCTCGGCCAGATAGGCGGCGGTGAACAAGGTGATGCCGACCAGGGCGCGCAGCAGCTTGTCGATGCTTACCCCTTCCGGCAGGAACAGCGGAAACATCACCGAGGCCATGAACAAGACGCTGACCAGCGGCACGCCGCGCACCAGCTCGATATAGCCGACCGACAGCGCCCGGATCGCCGGCAGGTCGGACCTGCGCCCCAACGCCAGCAGGATCGACAGCGGAAAGGCCAGGACGATGCCTAAGATGGCCAGGCCCAAGGTCAGCGGCAGGCCGCCCCATTGCGCCGTCTCGACATAGGCCAGGCCCAGCACGCCGCCCCACATCAAAATGCCGACCACGGCCAGGCAGACAGCCCAGGCCCAGATCAGCCAGCGCCCCCACAGGCTTCTGACCGCGCTGGTGGCCAAGAGGCCGATCACCAGGGCGGTGGCCAGCGCCGGACGCCAATGCTGGTCATAGGGATAGACCCCGAACAGCATCAGCCGGTTCTTTTCGCCCATCAGCGCCCAGCAGGCGCCGGTGGCCTCGCGGCAGGAAGCGGCTCCGCCAGCCGGGCTGAACACCGCATCGACCAATCCCCAGCGAACCAAGGGCGGCAGGATTTCCCACAGCAGCCAGAAGGCCAGCAGGGTCAGGATGGTGTTGGGCAGGCTGCCGAACAGATTCTTCCTGGCCCAGCCCAGCAGGCGCAATTGACTGGCCGGCGGCGCCCGCTCGGGCGTTTGGGCGGAACTCGGCTCCTCGATTTCCGAGGCGGCGGTGGCGCGCCGGGTCTGGTCGTCGGGGGCCGGGTTCATCGGGTCACCAGCGCGACCCTGGAATTGTACCAATTCATCAGCCACGACAAGGACAGGCTGATGACCAGGAACACCCCCATCACCAAGGCCACCCCCTCGACCGCCTGGCCGGTCTGGTTGATGGTGGTGTTGGCGACGCTGACCAGATCGGGATAGCCGATGGCCACCGCCAGCGACGAGTTCTTGGTCAGGTTCAGATATTGGCTGGTCAAGGGCGGCACGATCACCCTGAGCGCCTGGGGCAGGATCACCAGCCGCAGGGTCTGGGCGCGCGTCAGGCCCAGCGACAGGGCCGCCTCGGTCTGGCCGGGCGGCACCGCCAGGATGCCCGAACGCACGATCTCGGCGATGAAGGCGCCGGTATAGACCGACAAGCCCATCAACAGCGCGACGAATTCGGGGCTAAGGGTGCCGCCACCCTGGAAGTTGAAGCCGGCCAGGCGGGGCAGGTCCCATTCCAGCGGCGCGCCGACGGCCAGGAACACCAGCCCCGGCAGGCCGATCACGCCGGCGATGCCCACCGCCGCCCAGGGAAAGGGCTGGCCGGTGCGGTATTGGCGGGCCACCGCCCAGCGGCGCAGGAAGAACAAGCCGGCCAGGGCGACGCCCAGGGCGATCATCACCGGACCATAGGTCTCGTGCCACACCGGCAGAGGAATCTTCAGGCCGCGATTGGACAGCACCAGCCCCAGACCCGGCTGCAGGGCCTGACGCGGCCCCGGCAAAGCGGTGACCAGCCCGTACCACACGAACAATTGCAGCAGCAGCGGCACGTTGCGCACCGCCTCGACATACAAGGTGGCCAGGCGGGCGACGATCCAGTTGCCCGACAGCCGGGCGATGCCGATCACCAGACCCAGGGTGCTGGCCAGGATGATGCCGACCACCGACACCGACAAAGTATTGAACAGGCCGACCACCAGGGCGCGCAGATAGGAATCCGACGCCTGATAGGCGACAGCGCCCTCGCCGATATCGAAGCCGGCCTCACGCCCCAGGAAGGACAGGCCGGTGGCGATGCCGCGCGCCGCCAGATTGGCCAGGGTGTTGTTGACCAGATACCAGCCCAGCGCAATCACGGCGGCGACCACCACCACCTGATAGACAAGGCCGCGAAAGCGGGCGCTGTAGATCAGCGCCCGCATGCCGCCCTGTCTTTTCGCCCGCATGGCGCGACCCTACTTGAAGGGCGGCGCGTAGAGCAGGCCTCCTTGGGTATAGAGCGCGTTGAGGCCGCGGCTGATCTTCAGCTTCGAGCCCTTGCCGACATTTCTTTCAAAGCTTTCGCCGTAATTGCCGACCTGTTTGATGATCTTGGCGGCCCAGGCTTCATCGATTCCCAGGGCCTTGCCGTTGCCAGGGGTCACGCCCAGCAGGCGCTTCACCTCGGGATCGGCCGAAGACATCATCTGATCGACATTGGCCGAGGTGATGCCCTTTTCCTCGGCGGCGATCATCGCCAGACCCGACCAGCGCACCAGATCCATCCATTGGTCGTCGCCCTGGCGCACCGCCGGAGCCAGCGGCTCCTTCGAGATCAGCTCGGGCAGGATGACGTAATCGTCGGGATTGGGCGATTCGTTGGCGCGGATGGCCGCCAATTGCGAGGCGTCCGAGCTGATGGCGTCGCAGCGCCCCGAGAAGAAGGCCCCGTTCAATTCCTCGTTCTTCTCGATCACCACCGGCTTGAAGGTCATCTTGGTGGCGCGGAAGTAATCGGACAGATTCTGCTCGGTGGTGGTGCCGGGCAGCACGCACACGGTGGCGCCGTTCAGCTCCTTGGCGCTTTTGACGCCCAGCTTCTTGGCGACCATGAAGCCCTGGCCGTCATAATAATTGACCGTGGTGAAGTTCAGGCCGTTGGCGGTGTCGCGCGACAAGGTCCAGGTGGTGTTGCGCGCCAGCATGTCGATCTCGCCCGATTGCAGGGCGGGCAGGCGCTGCTGCGCCGACAGCGGCGTGAACTTGACCTTGGTGGAATCGCCGAACAGAGCGGCGGCGACGGCACGGCAGACATCGACGTCCAGCCCGCTCCAGTTGCCCTTGTCGTCGGGGGCCGAAAATCCATACAGGCCCAGATTGACGCCGCACTGGACGAAACCCTTGGCCTTGACGGAATCGAAGGTCTGCCCGGCCAGGGCCGGACCTGCGAACATCGCGGCGGCGGCCGCTGCCATGACGGTCTTGATGATCTTCATCGTCTCTCCCCCGAGGAATGGTCGATCCTGTAAGACAGGCTAGACCGAAGGTCGTTGCCGGTCCAGTCGCATGATGCGATCGGCGGGCGACGAGGGGAGAGATGGGAAGCCCGGCCGGAAATTTCCAGCCGGACGAATAAGGGTTTCGGCGAAACCTACGCGGCCAGGGCGGCCTGGCTCTCACGGACCATCAATTCGACGACAGCCAACTGCCAGATCCGGGTACCCGCGACCTTGGTATCGGCGGCAATGCCCCGCAAGGTCTCGATCGGCAAATTCTGCACCCATTCTTCGAGCATGATTGATGCCCTCCAAGTTGTTGCGGCGCAGCATACAGGGGGAAACAGTGGCATTACCATTGCCACCCTTGCATCGGAGCCATGTGCTTAACGCAGTTCCTTGTGGTTTTCCGAAAGAGGCCGCCCCCGTCCGGCACGGCGGCGCGGTGCCTTTCCAATTGCCCGCAACTGTGCCAATCATCCGCTCATGAGGTCATGCTCAACCAACGACGATTCCCTTGATCGACGGCTCGAAAGCGCGATCAGCCCGCCGCGCCCACCATTCTTTTGCTGGCGCAAGGACTGGCCGCCATGGGGCTGACTGGTTCCGCGACCGCCACCTTGGACCGAGGCGTCGCATTCGCCATCGCCGCCGCGGAACGGGGCGCTGTCCTGGCGCTCAGGGCGACGCTCAGCACCGGACCCGGCAGCGACGCCGACCGATTGGCCAGCCCGCGTCTGCTGGGGACCAAGGGGGCGCGGCCCGCCGTGGCGGAAAGCCGGGCCGGGGCATTGTCGACCCTGTCGATCGCCGCTTCGCCGGCCGAGTTCCGGGCGGTCCGCGACCGGTTCGCCGCCCACCCCCTGCGCGATCCCTGGCTGACCAAGCCGGCCAGGCACGCGGTGCAAGACGATTGGACGGGAACGCTGGAGGACCTGTCGTTCCTGGTCATGAGCGAAGGCGACGGGCCGCTGGCCAACCTGCAAGTCGCCATCCGATTGACCGCGCTTTGCCTGGCCTGCCAACGCCCGGCGCCGCCGCCCGAATTTCATGACCGCTTGCGCCGGGGCGAGGCCCAGCTTTATGTCGGCACCTGGACCGACGAGCCGGTCAGCGGATTGATCGTCGGCCGCCATGGCGCCACCAGCCATTACGAAAGCGGCCTGTCGCTACGCCGGGGCAACGCGCCCCTGTCACATGCCCTGCTGGCCAACGCGATGATCGATGCGGCGCAAGCCGGCCAACGGCGCTTCTTCCTGGGCGCGCTGCACGTCGATCCGTCCTTCGATTCCAAATTGCGCTCGATCGCCGCCTTCAAGAAGGGCTTCACCCGCACCACGCGACCGTTGACATGGACAGCGGTTCCGGTCGGCGGATAGAGTCTCTCCAATTTCGCTCAGGATTTTCGCGCCCCATGTCCGACATTGCCCCAGCCGACGCGGTCGGTATCATCAACGCCTTGATCCGCGCCGGCCGCCACGAGGAAGCCACCGATCTGGCGGTGCGATGCGACGGCCAGTGGCCGAATCTGTCGATCTTCCCGCTGCTGGCCTCGCAATCGCTGGCCTACCAGGGCCGCCCCCAACCGGCGCTGTCCGCCTGCCTGCGGGCCGTCGGCAAGGATCGCCTGGGCCTCGAGCCCAACGCCTTCTTCATGGCGCTGCTGATCCAGCTGGTCCCGCAGGTCCATTGGCCGCAATTGTACGAAGTGTGGCGACGCCATTTCCCGTCACCCGCCGACCTTGACGCCCTGGTCGCCACCTTGGCCGGGCACCAGGGACGCTACGACTTCTTCGGCGCCTGGTCCCTGATCCTGCTGGGAATCGGACAAGGCGACGAGGCGGTCGACCGCTTCGCCCATTGCCTGGGGCCGCTGGCCGATGCCCCACCGCCGGCCCACGAGATCGTCGCCGAATATTCGGACAAGGCCGGTGGTTATGACGACGATTCCGTCCATAGAAACTCGGTCGATGGCATCGCGCCCCACCTGACCCAAGGGCTGGGCGGACGTGCCGGCCAGACCATCATCGATGCCGGCTGCGGCACCGGCTTGGCCGGACGTCACCTGCGGCCGTTGGCCGAGCGCTTGATCGGCATCGATTTGTCTCCCGACATGGTCGCCCGCTGCCGCGACAGCGGCCTTTACGACACGGTCATCGAGGGTGACCTGATCGCCGCCCTGAACGGCATGCCGGGCCAGGCCGGCGGCATCGCCATCCTGGGCTGCGCCTATTACTTCCCCGATCTCGCCCCGATGCTGACGGCGGCACGCAATGCACTGGTGCCCGGCGGGCGGCTGATGCTGATCGATTTCCCGGCGGCGGGGGCGAAGTCGGTCCGCCAGACCATCGGCGGCACCCGGCGGTATTGCCGCAGCGCCGAGACCATGCGCGACCTGGCCGCCGCGGCCGGGCTGGTGGTCGAGCCGCCCGACATCGTCGCCTACTTCAATTTGCCCAGCTATTTGTGGACCTTCACCCGGCCCGAGTGACCAACCCTAGAGCCGTTTCCGAACAAACGGAACCGGCTCTAGGGTTGTCCGTACGGCCCGTGCCGGGCCCGCTCAATCGCCGCGCGGGCTTGTCGCACTTTCCGATCTGACCGGGTCAGATCGGAAAGTGCTCTAATCCTGCGCCTCGAAGAAGCGATAGGCGGTTTCGGGGACGTCGCTGCGCACCCGTTCGCGACCATCGACGGTGACATAGAAACAGCGGTCGATCTGGCAATAGGCCAGTTCCTTGACGGCGCCCGAGGACGCCCGGCAGGCAGCGATCTTGACGTCGTCGCAACCCTTGGAATGGCAGACGATATCGTCGATGGCCTTGCGGTCCATGTTGCCCTTCTCCCTGGCTGCCCGCGGCAAATATGGCCCCATCAAGGGCGAAATCAAGGGCTGGCGCGCCCTGCTGGATTCGAACCAGCGACCACCCGCTTAGAAGGCGGGTGCTCTATCCAACTGAGCTAAGGGCGCCCGCTGGCCCGACCGGTTAGAAGCGGCCGAATTCCAGCTTGTCGTAGCGGAAATTGTCGGCGTAATTCTTCGCCGCGCACGGCTTCTTGACCGCTTCGGCCTGAACCTCGAATTCCAGGCCCTTGCGCTTGGCATAGGCCACCGCGTCGTCCTGGGTGGCGAACTTCAGCCGGACCTGCTGGGTGGTGTCGTCCGACCCCAGCCAGCCCATCAGCGGATCGGCCTGCTTCGGAGCGGCGGGCTCGAACTCCAGCACCCACGCCTTGGCGTTGCCCTTGCCCGATTGCATGGCGGTCTTGGCGGGGCGGTAGATGCGAACCGGCATCGGCACTCTCCATATCCAGGGGCGGCGCTTCGGGCCGCGTGTGGTCGTTTCTTGGTCGGGGCGAGAGGATTCGAACCTCCGGCATCCAGCTCCCAAAGCTGGCGCTCTACCAGGCTGAGCTACACCCCGACGCCCCGGGAGTTCTAGACGGACACCCGGTCAAGGTCAATGCTTGAACCAAGGATGCTCGACCCGGTCGCCGGCTTTCACGCCCAGCCGTGCCGCCGTGCCGGCATTCAATTCCAGCACCGACAGCACCGGCGAAGGCGAACTGATCACCGCTTCCGAATGCGGTACCGCGCCGGCATGAATGCCGACCACCCGCCCGGTCTGGTCGATGAACACCATGTCCAGCGGAATCAGGGTGTTCTTCATCCACATCGACACCGGACGCGGCCGGCCGAAATGAAACAGCATGCCGGCATCGGCCTTCATGTGGGTGCGAAACATCAGGCCTTGCGTCAGTTGATCGGGCGTCTCGGCCAGTTCAACGGTGAAGGCATGGCCGCGACCCGAGGCCGTGACCACCCGCAGCGGTGATTGCGCGAATTCGACGCCCGATGCCTGGCCGTGGGGGCGGTCCTCGGCCTGCGCCGCCCCGCCCAGCACCGCCAACACCATCGCAAAGGCCAGACCCCAACGGCTGATGGTCATGTCGCCCCTCCCTTAAGTCTGCCCTATGGTGCCTGTCACCAGCCGAATCCACAATATCGACGATGGGACAGGAACCTTGTCACATGATTGGCCGCACCCCCCTTGCGGTTTTTACGACCCGCCTCCACTCCACCATCGGAGGCACCCGGCCACGGCGGCACGGACCCTGCAGAATCCCTGGACGGATGGCAATTGCATAAAATTTTATCGAGATTTTCTTCAAAGAAATTACACAATAGATGTAATATTTTACTACAATTGATCGGTTGATTTTCCTGTTTCATTTATCTGCGCACAGGGCTAGTCTAGGAATTGCCGAGGGGGTGAAGAACTCCAGCCCCAAGGCACCAGACACTGTCGGGGGGGACCTTCCCGCCCATCCCCATCCCCCCCGCAGGGAAACGCCGCTTTCAACAAAGCGGCGTTTCCGTTTTCTGGGGTCCGGAGTAAACTGGGACAGGTCTTCCAACGGAAGTGATCCGATGCCCCTGTCTCCTCGCTCGGTCCTGTTCATCGGCCTTGGCGGCCTGGCGGCGGTGTTGGTGTGGGCCGCCAGCGTCCCCGACGAAATCGCCGTCGACAAGAATTGCCAGCCGCTGGGCACCGCCCATGTCGCCGCCCTGGTTCACGGCCGCGATTTCTGGCAGGCCCAACAGCGCCTGCTGGCCGCCGAGCGCGACCGCCTGCTGGCGTTGCCGGCCAAGCTTGATCTGGCCAAGGAAGCCCAGGAAAAGGAACGTTCGGCGCTGGACGCCCACTTGAATCGGCTGTCGCGCGGCGGCGCCGAACAAGAAGAGCGCGACCAGGCCGCCGCCCAGCGCTATCGTGCTGAAAGGCTGGCCTGGATGCTGCAATGCGAGGCCAAGGCCCGCGAACGGATGAATTGACCAAGGAGAGGTTGGGGGATGGACATCGAACGATTCATGCAAGGCTACAAGGCCGCCTGGGAAGCGCGCGACCCGGCCCTGTTCGCCGCCTTGTTCCATCCCGACGGACGCTACCACAACACGCCCTTCCAGGTTCAGCAGGGCCGCGCCCAGCTGATGGAATATTGGAAGCGGGTGCAGTTGCAGGAAGACGTGCGGGTCACCTTCGAAATCCTGGGTGCGGGGATCGCCCATTGGCACACCACCTATCAGGTGGCGTCCGAGGAACTGTTCCAGATCTGGGCCAAATCGACGGGCACCAATCTGGTGTCGCGCCAGCCCGGCGATCCCCTGCCCCGGATGGTCCTGGACGGCATGCTTGTCGCCACCTTCAAGGACGGTTTGTGCGCCGAGGCCCGCATCTGGTGGCACAGCCAGCCACAGGCCTGAGCGTCACGATCTTTTACAGAAAGCAGGCGATGCCGGCGCGGCGACGGCGGGATTGCTCGGCGGTCTCGGCCTTGACCTCGGGCTGGGCTTCGGTCTTGGCGGGCTTGACGATCTCGACGCTCTTGCTTGACATGATTTCTATATCCTGGCGCCTGTTGCGGGGGTGATCCCCGGCGAAGCGGCGCGACCTTCGCCATGCCCGGGACCTTAGACGCCGATGATGGCGAAAATGGTCCCGGGATCGTGGCGTTTTCGGGGCAGGATCAGACAAAGTCTCGGGTGACATCGCGTCATCCGAGACTTTGCTGGCGCATTGAGCGCCCGCGAGCCAATGCGAGCGTAGCCAAGGGCTTCGGAGAAGCCCGCCCGGCGACTGAGGGGCTTGGCATCAAACGTAACGAATCAGCAGATAGACGTTGGCGATGGCGATCGACAGCAGCATCAGGCCGAACGCCACCTTCATGAAGGGGACGAAGCGGATCGGATGGCCGGCCCGCTCGGCCAGTCCGGCCACCGTCAGGTTGGCCGACGCGCCGACCAGGGTGCCGTTGCCGCCCAGGCAGGCGCCCAAGGACAGCGACCACCACAGGGGCTCCAGCGCTTCAGGGCCGCCGAAGGTCGGCGCCATGCTTTTGATCAGCGGGATCATGGTGGCGACGAACGGGATGTTGTCGACCACCGCCGACAGGACCGCCGACGCCCACAAGATGGCGATCGCCGTCACCCGCATGTCGCCGCCGGTCAGGGCGACCAGCTTCTCGGCCAGCATGGCCAGCACGCCGGCCCGCTCGACGCCGTGCACCACCACGAACAGGCCGATGAAGAAGAAGATGGTGATCCACTCGACCTCGCCGAAGATGTGGTGCACCTCGTGCGACTGGCTTTCGGCGTCACGGCCCAGGCAATAAAGCAGCATCAGCACGGCGGCGCCGAACAGGGCGATGGTACCGGGCTCGAGCCCCAGCGAGTGGGCGCCGATGAAGCCGCCGATGACGCCGGCCAGCACCGCCATCGATTGATTCAAGAGCCGCCAGTCGGTGATCGCCTCGATCTCCGAGAAACCCATGACGCGGGCGCGGTTCTCGGCACTGGCATGCAGCTTGCGGCCCCACATCACATGGAACAGCAAGGCGGTGACCACCTGGATCACCAACACCACCGGGGCCAGGTTGAAGACGAACTGATTGAAGGTCAGGCCGGTGGCCGAACCGATCAGGATATTGGGCGGATCGCCGATCAGCGTAGAGGTGCCGCCGATGTTCGAGGCGAAGATCAGCGCCACCAGGAACGGCCACGGCTTCAGCTTCAGTTCCTCGGTGATCACCAGGGTCACCGGCACCACCAGAAGCACGGTGGTGACGTTGTCCAAGAGCGCCGAGAATAAGGCGGTCACGATCTGCAGCAGGAACAAGATGCCCGCCGGGTCGGCTTTGGCCTTCTTGGTCGCCCAGATGGCGACATACTGGAACACCCCGCAGCGCTTGGTGATGGCGACGATGATCATCATGCCGACCAGCAGCGCGATGGTGTTGAAGTCGATGCCGCCGATGGCGGCCTGCTGGTTCAAGATGCCGACCAGGATCATGGCGCCGGCCCCGATCAGGGCGATGACGGCGCGATTGATCTTTTCACTGATGATCACCGCGTAGGTGGCGACCAGGACCAGGGTGGCCACCCACATGGCGTCCATGCCGAAAATCACCTGCGGCACCCAGGCATGCGTTTCACCGTGCATCGTTTAGGCCTCCGCCATGCGAGTCAAAGCGTCAGCGGCGGTCACCACCCCCACCAGAACACCGGAACCATCGACCACCGGCAGGAAGGAATCGCCCTTGTAAAGCAGCAGCAACGCCTCGACCAGCTGGGTGTCGGGCGCCACGCTGCGGTGCGGCGCCACATGCTTGCCGATGGAATCAGCACCCTGGGCGGCCAGACGCTTGCGTAAATCGGCCAGCCCGTCGGACAGGAAGCCCAGATCGCCCAGGTCCTCGCCCAGCCGGGCCGCCTTGGGCAGCACCAGGGCCACCACCTCCTTCAGGCCGAATACCCCGACATAATGGCCCTTGGCATCCACCACCGGAAGCATGAGCACCCGATGGGTCAGCAGCACCCCCAGGGCCTGGGCCACCGTGTCGGTCTTGGCCAAGGTCGCCGGTGGGGCCGAGATGATCGATTGGCAGGTCATGGCGTCTCCCAGGAAAAGAAGATGGGCCGATCCTAACGGATCGGCCCAGTTTTGTGAGGGTCAAATTCCTTACATGACACCCAAGATTTTCGGCAGCCAGATGCTCAGCGGCGGCCAATAGGTGACAACGACCAGGAAGCCCAGCATGGTCAGCAACCACGGCAGAACCGCCACCGTCAGTTCCGATATCCCCATCTTGGTGATGCCCGAAGCGACATAGAGGTTCAGGCCCACCGGCGGGTGGCACATGCCGACTTCCATGTTGACGACGATCAGGATGCCGAAATGGACCGGGTCGATGCCCAGCTTCATGGCCACCGGGAACAGGATCGGGGCCATGATCAGCACGATCGAGCTGGGTTCCATGAAGTTGCCGGCGGCCAGCAGCAAGACGTTGACCACCAGCAGGAAGGCGATGATGCCCAGATCCATGCCAACGATCCAGTCGGCGATGGCCTGCGGGATGTTCTCGTTGGCCAGCACGAAGCTGAACAGCACGGCGTTGGTGATGATGTAGAGCAGCATCGCCGACATCGACGCCGACGACAGCAAGATCTTGGGCACGCCCTTCAGCGGCATGTCCTTGTAGACGAACACCGCGATGATGAAGGCGTAGACCGCGCTCATCGCCGCCGCTTCGGTCGGCGTGAACACGCCGGAATAGATGCCGCCGATGACGATGACGATCAGCATCAGGCCCCAGATCGCCTCCTTCAGCGTCTTGAGACGCTGCTTGAAGTCGGCCTTGGGCAGGCGCGGATAATTATTCTTGCGGGCGATCCACCAGGTGGTCAAACCCAGCAGGAAGGCCAGCACCAGACCGGGGATGACGCCGGCCATGAACAAGGCGCCGACCGAGGTGTTGGTGGCGACCGCGTACATCACCATCACCAGCGACGGCGGGATAAGGATGCCCAACGCGCCCGAGGTGGTGATGACGCCGGCACCGAAGCTTTTCGGGAAGCCCTGCTTGACCATGGCCGGCAGGATGATCGAGCCGATGGCGACCACGGTGGCCGGCGACGAGCCCGACACGGCGGCGAACAGGGCGCAGGCCATGACGCCGGCCAAAGCCAGGCCGCCATGCCAATGACCGACCATCGCCGTGGCGAAGTTGATCATGCGCCGGGCCACACCGCCATGGGTCAGGAAGTTGCCGGCCAGGATGAAGAACGGGATCGCCATGATCTCGAACTTCTCGATGCCGGTGAACAATTTCAGGGCCACCGATTCGATCGGCACCTGGGTCATGGTGAACAGGAAGGTCAGAACGGTCAGGCCCAGCGAGATCGAGATGGGCATGCCGGTCAGCATCAGGGCCATCAGCAGCCCGAAGATGATGGCGGCGTTCATTGGCCCTTCTCCTTGTTCTCGTCGTCGGGGTGGTGGGCGATGTCCTTGGGATGCAGCCCGTCATCCATCTCGAACCAGTTGATGTCCTGGGCGGCGCGCTGCGGGTCGGTGGTGTCTTCCTCCAGACCCTCGACATGGCCGTGGTCGTGGTGCGGCAGCTCGCCGGTGCAGAGGAAGGCCCAGCAGACCTGCAGGAAGCGGAAGCACATCAGCGACGAGCCCAGCGGGATGGCCGAATAGACCACCCAGGTCTGCCATTCCAGATCCGGCGTGGTCGGGCCTTCATACAGCTCGGGATTGTCGATGCCCAAAGCGTGGGTGATGCCGTAATGGGCACCGTTCTCCCACACGAAATGGCCGCCCATCAGAGCGACGGTGCCGGTGAACAACGCGCCCGACAGCAGGCCGAACACGATGAAGCGCCCGCGATTCTTGGCCTCCAGCCGATTGATCACCACGTCCACGCCGACATGGATGCCGGTGCGCACGCCATAGGCGGCGCCGAACTTGGCCATCCACACGAACATGATGATGCACAATTCCTGGGCCCAGGAAAAATCCAGGTGGCCGACATAATCGTACAGGAACGACACGCCCGAGGCGTATCGGTGCATGACCGCGACGAAGATGATGGTCGTCGCCGCGGCCATGAGGAAAGCAATGAAGCCTTCCTCGAGGTGGTCGAGGACTTTCAGCATGGAAGCTCCGGTGGAAAAAGCGGGGGCGCCTCGGTGGGCGCCCCCTTTTGTCACGTCAAATCAGTTCTTGAAGCCCAGCTTGGCGGCTTCCTTGTAGACCGCCTCGATGGTTTCCTTGCCGACGCGGCTTTCCATGTCCTTGTGGACCGGCAGCAGGGCCTTGCGCCAGGCGGCGACTTCGTCGGCGGTGGGGGTGTAGAACTCGGTCTTGCCCGAAGCCTTCATGGCGGCCAGCGCGTCCTCGTTTTCCTGCAGCGCGATGGCGTTGGCGAAGCGGGTCGATTCGTTCATGGCCCCTTCCAGCACCGCGCGGATGTCGGTCGGCAGGCCTTCCCAGAACTTCTTGTTGACGATCACCGCATAGCCCAGATAGCCGTGGTTGGTGACGGTCGCGTGCTTTTGCACTTCGTGCATCTTCTGGGTGAACATGTTGCTGGGCGGGTTCTCGGTGCCGTCGACGACGCCGGTCTGCAGCGCCTGATAGACTTCCGAGAAGGCCATGGATTGCGGCAGCGCCTGCAGGGCGCGCATTTCGGCGTCCAGCACCTTCGACGACTGGATGCGCATCTTCTGGCCCTTCAGATCCTCGGGCTTATGGATCGGCTTGTTGGCGCTCATGATCTTGAAGCCGTTGTCCCAATAGGCCAGACCCAGGATGCCCTTGGTCTCGAGCTTCTTCAAAAGGCCCTGGCCGACCGGACCTTCGGTGACGGACCGCAGCACTTCCTTCGTCGGGAAGATGTAGGGCAGGTCGAACACCTCGAATTCCTTGACGCCCAGCGGGCCGAACTTGGCGAGCGACGGCGCCAGCATCTGGACGGCGCCCAGCTGCAGGGCCTCCATCTCTTCCTTGTCCTTATAGAGCTGGCTGTTGGGGAAGACATCGACCTTGACCCGACCCTTGGTGCGTTCCTCGGCCAGCTTCTTGAACATCTCGGCAGCCTTGCCCTTGGGCGTATCGACCGAGACGACGTGGCTGAACTTGATGACGATGGGCTGGGCCTGCTGGGCCATGGCCGAGCCGGCGGCGATCACGCCTGCGACCGCGCAGCAGAGAAGGGTACGAAAATTCATGGGGTGCGTCCTCCCGGGACTGAATTGGACTGTTTATCGCCGCCGATTGTTCTTAAGTTTCGCCGCTTGAGCTATTGTGGATATCCGAACACGGGCCTTGATTCCGGATGAACGCGCGCAACCCATTGATTGGCCGGACCTTTCTGCAGACCATGCCGATCGCGGCGATGGCCCTGGTGGTCATGCTGCTGGGCGTGTTGCTGTGGGTGTTGCAGCGCACCGAACTGGAAGAGGAACGCCTGACCCTGATCAAGGACATCTTGTGGGTCGAGCAGAACATCCATTTCCACCTGACCTCGGCCGAGGAGAAGCTGGCCCAAATGGCCACCGACCTCGAGCGCGGCACGTTGTCGCCCGACGGGTTCGCCATCAGCGCCCGCGCCCTGATCGCCAACAACAAGGAAATCGACCGCATCTTGCTGCGCGACGAAACCGGCCGCGCCATCCTGGCGATGCCGCCGGCCGCGGGCGACCCGTACGGCTATTCGCCCGACGAGACGGCGCCGTGGTGGACCGCCTTCTCGCTGGCCCGCTCGGTCGGCCGCGCCGCCTGGACCGGGTCCTTCATCGCGCCGGGGCGCGGGCCGGTGTTCGAGGTGCATGTGCCGGTCTATCGCCATCGCCAGTTCGTCGGCACGATCGTCGGCATCTTCGCCACCGAGGGACTTCTGACCCATCTGGTGCCGTGGTGGGTCGCCGAGAAATACAAGGTCGAGTTGGTCGATGCCGGCGGCGCGGTGCTGGGCACCAAGACCGGCGTCGATCTGTTCCAGCCCGGCCCGTCCCATCAGGTCGGGCTGAACCCGCCGGGACAAGGCGTCGCGGTGGTCGCCACCGTCTATCGCAGCGCCACCAATCTGGTACGCAACATCTTAGCGGCGGCGATCTTTACCCTGGCGGTGGTGGCGGCCTTCAGCCTGTGGCTGCTGCGCCGCAGCGTGCAACGGCGCCAGGCGGCCGAACAGGCGCTGCTGGCCGAGCACGCCTTCAGAAAGGCCATGGAGGATTCGCTGACGGTCGGCATGCGGGCCCGCGACCTGGACGGCCGCATCACCTATGTCAACCCGGCCTTCTGCCAGATGGTCGGCTGGAGCGCCGCTGAGTTGGTCGGCACCGCCCCGCCGATGCCCTATTGGCTGCCCGAGGAACTCGACCAGACCATGGAGATGCACCGCCGGGTCATGGCCGGCGACGCCCCCCCCGACGGCTTCGAGATCCAGTTCCGCCGCAAGAATGGCGAACCGTTCTGGGCGTTGGTCTACGAAGCGCCGCTGATCGGCGCCGATGGCCGCCAGACCGGCTGGATGGCCTCGGTCCTGGACGTCACCGAACGAAAGCGCGCCCAGGAAATGGCCCGCCAGCAGCAAGAGCAATTGCAGCGCACCGCCCGGCTGATCACCATGGGCGAGATGGCCTCGACGCTGGCGCACGAATTGAACCAGCCGCTGTCGGCCATCGCCAGCTACACCGCCGGCTGCCTGAACCGGCTGGACAGCCCGCGCTTCGAGCGGGAAGATTTGCGCCCGGCGCTGACCAAGGTCGGCCAACAGGCCCAGCGGGCCGGCCAGATCATCCGCCGCGTCCACGATTTCGTCCGAAAGTCCGAGCCCCGGCTGAACGCCTGCGCGCTCAATCAGGTGATCGAGGATTCGGTCGGCTTCATCGAGTTCGACGCCAGACAGCGCGGCATCCCCATCCAGGTCGCCCTGGCCGGCGCCGACCCCCAGGTCGAAGCCGACCGCATCTTGCTGGAACAGGTGGTGCTGAACCTGGTCCGGAACGCAATCGAGGCGATGAGCCACGCCGACCATTCCGGCGCCCCCCTTGTCATCACCGTCGAGGCGGCCGATGATCACGCGGTGGTCAAGGTGGCCGACCATGGGCCGGGCATCGCCCCCGACGCCGCCGACAGCTTGTTCCAGCCATTTTTCACCACCAAGGACGAGGGCATGGGAATGGGGCTCAACATCTGCCGCTCGATCATCGAGTTCCATCGCGGACGATTGTGGTTCGAGCCCAATCCGTCGGGCGGCAGCGTGTTCTGCTTCTCGCTGCCGACGAGGGCGGCATGACCGCCGAGACCGTGTTCATCGTCGATGACGACGAGGCCATCCGCGACGCTTTGTCATGGCTGCTGCAATCGCGCGGGCTGGACGCCATCGGCTTCGGATCGGCCGAGGATTTCCTGGCCGCCTGGCGCCCCGACCTGGTCGGCTGCCTGCTGCTGGACATCCGCATGGGCGGCATGAGCGGGCTGGACCTGTTCGACAAGCTGAAGGACGCCAGTTCGACCCTGCCGGTGATCTTCCTGACCGGCCACGGCGACGTGCCGATGGCGGTTTCGGCCCTGAAGAAGGGGGCCCTGGATTTCGTCGAAAAGCCATTCAACGACAACGAACTGGTCGATCGCGTCGTCGAGGCTTTGGCCTGGGCGGCCAGGCGGCGCGAACAGGAAGTCGGCAGCGCCGGCATCGCCAGCCGGCTGGCCAGCCTGACCGCCCGCGAGAAGCAGGTGATGGAGCTGGTGCTGGCCGGCAAGATGAACAAGGTCATCGCCGACGATCTGGGCATCACCATGCGCACCGTCGAGGTCCACCGCGCCCATGTCTTCGAGAAGATGGAGGTCAAGACGGCAGTGGAACTGGCGCAATTGTTATCGACCTTCAAGGGCGAGCGATGAGTCCCAGGCGCGCCATCGAACCGGCGATCTTCCTGGCCGCCTATGTGTTCCTTGACCAGATCAGCTTCATCCATTCGATTTCTCACCTGTCCATCACGCCGTGGAACCCGCCGGCGGGATTGGCGATGGCCTTCTTGCTGATCCGCGGCGTCCGTTGGACCCCGTTGGTGTTCATGGCCTCGCTGCTGGCCGATTTCCTTATCCGCACGCCGACCACCACCATCCTGCCGGCCTTCCTGACGGCGGCGACGATCGCCGGCTTCTATGGCCTGCTGGTCCATATCCTGCGCCGCCCGCTGGGGCTGGACATCTCGCTTCATCGCCTGCGCGACGTGCTGCTGCTCAATGTCGGGGCCGCCTTCGCCTCGCTGGCGGTGGCGGTGCTTTACGTCGGCACCTTCGTCTGGTTCGGCCAGTTGGACCCGGCCCGCTTCACCGCCGCCACCACCCGCTTCTGGATCGGCGACATGATCGGCATCGCGGTGATGACGCCGCTGTTGCTGGTGGCCTATCGCTTCGTGCCGCGCTGGCCATCACCCCGGCGGCTGGCCGAGGCCGCGCTGCAGGGCCTGACCATCGTGGCGATGGTGTGGCTGGTGTTCGGATTCCGCGCCGCCGACGAGTTCAGGCTGTTCTATCTGTTGTTCCTGCCGATGATCTGGGCCTCGGTGCGGTTCGGGCTTGACGGCGCGGTGCTGGCCAACCTGGCGACGCAAGGCGCGCTGATCATCGCCATCCAGTCGGTCGGTCACGAATCGACTACGGTCACCGCTTTCCAATTGCTGATGCTGGTCCTGGCCCTGGCCTCGCTGGCCCTGGGCGCGGCGGTGGCCGAGGGCCGGCGCACCGCCGCCGCCCTGCAGGCCCGCCAGGTCGAACTGGCCCACATCTCGCGCCTGTCGCTGGCCGGCGAGATGGCCGCCGCCCTGGCCCACGAGCTGAACCAGCCCTTGATGGCCACCATGGCCTTCGCCCGCGCCGCCCAACGGCTGTTGGACAACAATCCCGAAGACAGCACCAAGGCCCGCGCCGCCATGGGGCGCGCCGTCGACGAGGCCCAGCGGGCCGGCGACATCGTCAAGTCGCTGCGCCAGTTCATCGGCCAGGACCGGCTGACCCGCGAAATGGTGCCCCCGGCTCGGCTGATCGCCGACGCCCTTGCCCTGGTCGCCCCCGAGGCCAAGCGGCTGGGCATCCGGCTGGCGGCCAATCCGGACAAATCGGCCCCCGACCTGGCCGTCGATCGGGTCCAGGTCCAGCAGGTGCTGGTCAATTTGATCCACAACGCCCTGGATGCCATGGTCAAGGCCGACAGTGTCGACCCGTCGGTGACGGTTTCGGCGGAATCCGAGAGTAGCGCCATCGTCTTCGAGGTCGC
Source organism: Magnetospirillum moscoviense (assembly GCF_001650635.1). Taxonomy (GTDB): domain Bacteria; phylum Pseudomonadota; class Alphaproteobacteria; order Rhodospirillales; family Magnetospirillaceae; genus Magnetospirillum; species Magnetospirillum moscoviense. The sequence goes on from NZ_LWQU01000156.1 coordinate 19,183, forward strand.
CGATGGCGGCCCCGGCATCGCGCCCGACATCGGCGAACGCCTGTTCGAGCCATTCAATACCTCGAAGGCGACCGGCATGGGGCTGGGCCTATCGATCTGCCGGACCCTTGTCGAGGCCCATGGTGGCACTATTTGGCTGGAACGAACCGGGCCGACGGGAACATCCTTCCGCTTCCGCCTGCCCTTTGATCCGACGGAGAAGGATTGACCATGCCGGCAGCCCCCCTTGTCTATGTCGTCGATGACGATCAGGCCATCCGTGAATCCCTGGTCCTGCTGCTGGAATCCTCGGGCCGGTCGGCGCGGGCCTTCCCGGACTCGGGCTCGTTCCTGGCGGGATTCGAGCACGGCGCGCCGGGCTGCGTGATCGCCGACGTCCGCATGCCCGGCATGAGCGGGCTGGACCTGCAGCGCCACCTGAAGGGCGCCGGCATCGATCTGCCGGTGATCATCATCACCGGTCATGCCGATGTCGCCATGGCGGTTCAGGCCTTGAAGGACGGCGCGTCGGACTTCATCGAGAAGCCGTTCGACGAGGATGTCCTGGCCCGCTCGGTCGATGCCGCCCTCGACCAGAACCAGCGCGCCTTGAACGAGCGCAAGGCGCTGGACGAGTTGCGCGCCCTGGCCGCCGAACTGACGCCGCGCGAACGCGAAGTGATGGCCCTGGTGGTCCAGGGACTGGCCAACAAGGCGGTGGCGGCCGAATTGAACATTTCGGTCCGCACCGTCGAAATCCATCGTGGCCGGGTGATGGAAAAAATGAATGCCGGCAGCCTGTCGGAACTGGTGCGCATGGCGCTGCGGTTGGACCAATAAGGGTATGTTCGGACTGGCGGTTTCCGACTCCACACCTAGATGGACACCATGAACACGCCCTCCCGCCCGCTTCTATCCGCCATCCAACGCTTTCTGGCCCTCGAATCCGCCTCGGGAATGGTGCTGGTGGCGATGATGGTGCTGGCGCTCGGACTGGCCAATTCACCGTGGGCCGACGCCTACCAGACCGCGCTGGACGCCAAGCTGGGCCCATTGTCGGTGCTGCACTGGATCAATGACGGCCTGATGGCTGTGTTCTTCTTGCTGGTGGCGATGGAGATCAAGCGTGAGTTCGTCGCCGGCGAGTTGTCGCAGCCCGGCCAGTTGGCCCTGCCCGCCCTTGCGGCCCTCGGCGGCATGGCGGTGCCGGCGGCGATCTATGTCGCGCTCGACTGGAACGATCCGGCGCACCTGAGCGGCTGGGCGATTCCCACCGCCACCGACATCGCGTTCTCGCTCGGCGTGCTGGCGTTGCTGGGCAGCCGCGTGCCGCTGGCCCTGAAGGTGTTCCTGACCGCGCTGGCCATCATCGATGACCTGGGCGCCATCCTGGTGATCGCGCTGTTCTATTCGGGCGGCCTGAACCTTCCGGCCTTGGCCGCCGCCGCCGCCGCCACCCTGATCCTGGTCGGGCTGAACCGGGCCGGAATCGGCCGAACCTGGCCTTATCTGCTGGTCGGATTGGCGCTGTGGGCGAGCTTGATGCCGTCGGGGCTGCACGCCACCATCGGCGGCGTCATCCTGGGGCTGACCATTCCGCTGAAGGACGGCCAGGCCGAACTGGAACATAGCCTGCACCCGTGGGTCGCCTTCCTGATCCTGCCGATCTTCGCCCTGGCCAATGCCGGAATCGGGCTGAACAGCGTCGGAATCTCGATCCTGTCCGATCCGGTGTTCCTGGGCATCGCCGCCGGCTTGTTCCTCGGCAAGCAGGCCGGAGTGTTCGGCGCCAGCTGGGCCGCCATCCGCCTGGGCCTGGCGCCGATGCCACAAGGGGCTGACTGGCGCAGCCTTTACGGCGTGGCGGTTCTGACCGGCATCGGCTTCACCATGAGCCTGTTCATCGGCGGACTGGCCTTTCCCGATGGCGACGCCATCGTCGCCACCCGGCTGGGCGTGATCGTCGGCTCGCTGGCCTCGGCGCTGGCGGGATTGGCGATTTTGTCGATGCCTCGGCCGCCGGCGCAATCGTAACTGGTCAGACCAGCCCTTGCCGCTTCCCGGGCTTCGGGGTACCGTGTTTCCAACGATAAAAACCGAATATCTCGACACGGAGGAACCCATGTCCCGGATTACGTCCCTCGCCGGCCGTGCGCTGGCGGCTGCCGTCGTGCTGGCGGCCACCTTTCCCGCCAAGGCCGATCAATTCGTCAACGTCCTGACCGGCGGCACCAGCGGCGTCTATTACCCGCTGGGCGTCGCCCTTTCCAACATCTACGGCAAGGTGCCGGGGGTGAAGGCGTCGGTGCAGGCCACCAAGGCCAGCGTCGAGAACCTGAACCTTTTGCAGCAAGGCCGCGGCGAGATCGGCTTCACCCTGGGCGATTCCCTGTCCCAGGCCTGGGAAGGCCACGAAGAGGTCGGCTTCAAGACCAAGCTGGACAAGCTGCGCGCCGTCGCCGCCATCTATCCCAACTACATCCAGATCGTCGCGGCGGCCGATTCCGGCATCAAGAGCCTGGCCGACCTGAAGGGCAAGCGCATCTCGGTCGGCGCGCCGAAATCGGGCACCGAGCTGAACGCCCGCGCGGTGTTCGCCGCCGCCGGCATGAGCTACAAGGACTTCTCGCGCGTCGAGTACCTGGCCTTCGCCGAATCGGTCGATCTGATGAAGAACCGCCAGATCGACGCCACCCTGCAATCGGCCGGGCTGGGCGTCGCCTCGATCCGCGACCTGTCCAACTCGGTGCCGATCGTGGTGGTTCCGATCCCGCCCGAGGTGATCGCCAAGATCGGCGACGCCGCCTATCTGCCCGCCACCATCCCGGCCAACACCTATGGCGGCCAGACCGCCGACGTCTCGACCGCCGCCGTGCAGAACTATCTGGTCACCCATTCCGACGTCTCGGAACAGACCGGCTACGACCTGACCAAGGCGTTGTTCGACAATCTGGACCAGATGACCGCCGCCCATGTGGCCGCCAAGGTCATCAAGCTCGACGCCGCCGCCGCCACCGCTCCGGTGCCGCTGCATCCGGGTGCGGCCAGGTTCTACCGAGAAAAGGGCGTGCTGAAATAGGGCGCCCGCCATGGACGATTCCAGCATCAAGCGGATCGTCGACAAAGAGAACCCCGCCTCGGCGCATGGCTTCCTGCAAGGGGAAGCCGCCCGGGCGGTGTTCTGGGTCGGCGTCGCCTTTTCCGCCTTCCAGATCTGGACCGCCACCTTCACGCCGTTGCCGACCCAGGCGGTGCGCTCGATCCATGTGGGCTTCCTGCTGCTGGTGACCTTCCTTTTGTTCAATGCCCGCGAGGCCGACAGCCGTTCGCGCATCCCGTGGTACGACTGGCTGCTGGGGGCGGGCGGCTTCGCCCTGGGCTTTTACCATTGGGTGTTCGAGGCCGAGCTGATCCAGCGGGCGGGCGATCCCAATCAGACCGACCTGCTGGTCGGCACCATCGTCATCGCCCTGGTGTTCGAAGGCTCGCGCCGCATCATGGGCTGGTCGCTGCCGATCATGTGCGGGGTGTTCATCCCCTATGCCCTGCTGGGGCCGTGGCTGCCCGGGCCGCTGGCCCACCGCGGCTTCGGCTTCGACCAGCTGATCGACCAATTGTTCCTGGGCACCGAGGGCATCTACGGCACGCCGACCTTCGTGTCGGCCACCTACATCTTCCTGTTCATCCTGTTCGGCAGCTTCCTGGAACATGCCGGCATGATCCGGCTGTTCAACGATGTCTCGATCGGTCTGGTCGGCTGGGCCAAGGGCGGCCCGGCCAAGGTGGCGGTGATCAGTTCCGGCCTGATGGGCACCATCAACGGCTCGGGCGTCGCCAACGTGCTGACGGTCGGCCAATTCACCATTCCGCTGATGGTCCGCTTCGGCTATCGCCCGGCCTTCGCCGGCGCGGTCGAGGCCACCGCCAGCATGGGCGGCCAGATCATGCCGCCGGTGATGGGGGCGGTCGCCTTCATCATGGCCGAGACCCTGGGCATCCCCTATTCCGAGGTGGCCATCGCCGCCATCATCCCGGCGGTGTTGTATTACGGCAGCGCCTTCTGGATGGTCCATCTGGAAGCCGGCCGCCACAAGCTGGTGGGCATCCCCCGTTCGGAATGCCCCGACGCCTTCAAGGCCATCCGCGAGGGCTGGTACCTGCTGCTGCCGGTCGCCGCCTTGGTGGTGCTGCTGTTTTCCGGCTACACGCCGCTGTTCGCCGGCGTCATCGGCCTGGCCTGCACCCTGGTCCTGATCCTGGGCAACGGGCTGACGGTGGCGATGAAGACCAACCTGTTGCGCATCGTCTTCTGGCTGGCGGTGGCCGGTGGCGCCGTCGCCCTGTCCCGGGCCAAGCTGCCGCACGAAACCGTCGCGGCCAGCGTGGTCGGCGTGCTGGTGATCGCCTCAGGCCTGCTCGCGCGCGGGCGCTCGATCGTCCAGACCATGGTCGGCGCCCTGGCCGACGGCGCCAAGAACGCCGTCGGCGTCGGCATGGCCTGCGCCCTGGTCGGCGTGCTGATCGGGGTCACCACGCTGACCGGCATCGCGTCCAGCTTCGCCACCGCCATCGTCGAATGGTCGGGCGGCAACCTGTTCTTCGCCCTGGTGCTGACGATGATCGCCTGCATCATCCTGGGCACCGGCCTGCCGACCATCCCCAATTACATCATCACCGCCTCGATCGCGGCGCCGGCTCTGTTGAAGCTGGGCGTGCCGTTGATCGTGTCGCACATGTTCTGCTTCTACTTCGGCATCATGGCCGACCTGACGCCGCCGGTGGCGCTGGCTGCGCTGGCGGCCAGCTCGATCGCGCGGGCCGGCCACATGGAAATCGGCTGGCTGGCCAGTCGCATCGCGCTCGCCGGCTATGTCGTCCCGTTCATGACCGTCTACGACCCGGCCTTGATGCTGCAGGGCGACCCGACCGTCTGGCAGGTGGCCTATGTGCTGTCCAAGGCCTGCCTGGCCATCGCCTTGTGGGGGGGCGCGGCGATCGGTTATTTCATGACCGAGCTGAACTGGCCGGAACGGATCTGGGCCACCGTCGGGGCCTTCCTGCTGGTCCTGGCCGTCCCCCTGACGGACGAGTTGGGCTTCGCGGCTTCGGCCGCGTTCGTCGGCTGGCAATGGTGGAGAAGCAAGAAACCATGATCGCCCTGTGCCTGGCCCTGATGGCCGGCGGCCCGGCCGCCCAGGTGGCCTTGCCCGACGACCGCTTCACCCTGACCTGGATCCACTCCATCGAGAAGGTCGAGTGGCAGGAAGACTGGCGGGTGGCCAAGACGGGCTTGACCGGATTGGAAGCGCGCATTAAAGGCTCGGGCGCCGGCATGGAACCGCCGGCCTTCGCCCGGCTGGAACGGGGCTGGTACCGCTGGCCGATGCCGCCCGAAACCCGGCCCCGGCTGATCCTGGCCCGGTCGGAATTCGCCGCCGACCACCGCCTGTGCGTCAAGGGCGAGTGCCGGTCGCTGTCGCATTATGTCGGCGGAGTGGATTCCGTCATCCTGGAACCCTGCCATGCACCTTAGATCGCTGTTTGTCGCCCTGTCCCTGCTGCTGTCGTTGCCGGCCCTGGCGGGGTCGCCGCCGGCCTTCATCAGCACCTTGGAAACCGGCCATCCGCTGGCGGGCAAGGTGTGGGATCCCCAGACCAAGGCCTTCGTCGCCATCGACGAGCTGGTGCGCACGTCGGCGGCCGCCGACGTGGTGATCCTGGGCGAGACCCACGACAATCCCGACCATCACACCCTGCAGGCCTGGATCTTGCGTCATCTGATCGCCGCCGGCCGCAAGCCGGCGGTGGCGTTCGAGATGCTGGATTCCAGCCAGCGCGAGGCCCTGGCCCGCCATTTGCGCGAGCGCCCCGGCGACGATGCCGGCCTGGGCGCGGCCGTCGAGTGGGAAAAGACCGGCTGGCCGGATTGGGCGCTTTATCGCCCCATCGCCGACGCCGCCTTGTCGGCCGGCCTGCCGATCCTGACCGCCAACCTGTCGAAGGATGAAACCCGCCAACTGACCAAGAACACCTTCCCAGCCGCCGCCGCCCACCACCTGGGCTTGGACAAGCCGCTGCCGCCCGTGGTCCAGCAGGCGATGGAGCGCGAAATCAAGTCCAGCCATTGCGATATGCTGCCCGACAAGTCGCTGCCGGCGATGGTGCAAATCCAGCGCGCCCGCGATTCGGTGATGGCCCACGCCATCGTCGATGGCATCGCCGCCCGCAAGAGCGCGGTGCTGATCGCCGGTGCCGGCCATGCCCGCTTCGATCGCGGCGTGCCGGCCCATCTGGCGACCATCGCGGCCGGCCACAAGGTCTTCTCGATCGCCTTCATCGAGGTGCAGTCGGACAAGAACCTGCCGGCGATGTATGCGGACCTTTATGAGACCGAGCAATTGCCGTTCGACATGGTGTGGTTCACGCCGCGCAGCCAGCGCGAGGACCAGTGCGAGGCCTTCCGCCGCCATATGGAAAAGAAGAAGCTAGGCCAGTAGGCCACGACGCGCCCATTGAGGGCGCGGCCAAGCAAACCGGAGGTTTGCGCCCGGCGAGGGCAAAATAGGGAAGACCAAATCCGAATTAATAATGGCTCTATTCGCAATTCGTATTGATATCGTGTAGAATGGCGGAAACGCGGGAGGTTTTGCGCGATGGATCGGAAGGA
>NZ_LWQU01000157.1 GCF_001650635.1 Magnetospirillum moscoviense
ACAACCACCATCTTGGCGCATTGCGACGCCGGTGAGCAGGGGCCGTCCACCCCATCAATTCATTGGCCGGTTGGTATAAGAAGTAGGGGAAAGGGGGCTTCGGCCCCCTTTCTCATTCCTGCCCGGCCAGGCTGCCCAGCAGCCGGGTCGGGAAGCCGGCGGCGCCCAGGACAGCGATCATGGTTTCCAGGTGATGGGTGTCGGTGGTTTCCACCGCCACGTCCAGCTCGGCATATTTGACCGGAATGTCCTGGAACAGGCGCTGATGGTGCACTTCCAGGATGTTGCCGCCATGGGCGCCGATCAGGGCCGAGACCTGGGCCAATGTGCCGGGGGCGTCGGAAATCTCGATGCGCAGGCGGGCCAGCCGGCCGGCGCGGACCAGCCCGCGCATCAACAGCGACGACAGGGTGCGGTTGTCGATATTGCCGCCCGACACCACCAGCCCGACGGTGCGGCCCTGGAAACGCTCCGGCGCGCTCAGCAGCGCCGCCAACGGCGCGGCCGCCGCCCCTTCGACCACCTGCTTTTCGGTCTCGACCATCACTTCGACCGCCTGCTCCAGTGCCGCCTCGCCGACCGCCACCACGTCGTCGACCATGCTTTCGATGATCGGCCGGGTCAACTGGCCGGGATGCTTGACGGCGATGCCCTCGGCCAGGGTCTGGGCGCGGCCGCTGCCGACCGAGGGCGGCCGGGCCAGCGGCGCGAAGCCCTGGGCCTGGACCCCGATCAAGGTGATGCCGGGTTTGCGGGCGCGGGCCGCCACGGCGATGCCGGCCAGCAGGCCGCCGCCGCCGACCGGGACGATCAGGGTGTCGAGATCGGCGCAATCTTCCAGCATCTCGGCGCCGATGCTGCCCTGGCCGGCGATGACATGCTGGTCGTCATAGGGATGGATCAGGGTCAGGCCGCGCTCGGTGGCCAGTTGTTCCGCCGTGGCCTGGGCCTCGGCCAGAGTGGCGCCCGACAGCAGCACGGTGGCCCCCAGCGCCTCGGTGCGCAGCGTCTTGGTGAAGGGCGTGCCCTCGGGCATGACGATGGTGGCGGGAATCCCTAAGCGCCGCGCGTGCCAGGCCACCCCTTGCGCGTGGTTGCCGGCGCTCATCGCCACCACGCCTGTCCGGCGCTGGGGATCGGTCAGCGCGTTCAGGCGGACCAGGGCGCCGCGCGCCTTAAACGAGCCGGTCGCTTGCAGATTTTCCAGCTTCAGCAGCACGCGGGCGCCGGTCAGCTCCGACAGGGCGGCGGCCTCGACCAGCGGGGTGCGCACGACGATGCCGGCCATGACGGCGCGGGCGGCCTGGATGGCGGCGTCGGTGATCATGCCTGCCCCAGCACGCGGCGGTAGATGGCCAGGGTGACGTCGTCGAAGCAGCACAAGATGACGGACTGGAACCACGGATCGCCCTGCAGTACCCGGTCGATCTCGGCCACGGCGATTTCGGCGGCCAGGTCCTTGGGGAAGGCGAAGATGCCGGTCGAGATGGCCGGAAAGGCCAATGTGCGGGCGCCGATGGTGCGGGCCACGGCCAGGCTGTTGCGGTAGCAGGCGGCCAGCGCCGCCGGCTCGCCTTGGCCGCCGCCATGCCAGACCGGGCCTACGGCGTGGATCACCCAGGCGGCCGGCAGCCGGTATCCTTTGGTCGCCTTGGCCTCGCCGGTGGGGCAGCCGCTCAGGGTGCGGCATTCGGCCAAAAGCTCGGGGCCGGCGGCGCGGTGGATGGCGCCATCGACGCCGCCGCCGCCCAGCAGCGACGAATTGGCGGCGTTGACGATGGCATCGACCGCCAGGCGGGTGATGTCGGCGACGATCGCGGTGATCCGCGCGTCGGGCATGGCGGTCAGTCCTGCAGCCAATAGGACAAAAGCGCGGTGACCGCCTGCGGCTGCTCGATGGCCGACAGATGGCCGCAATCCTCGATGGTCACCAGCTTCGCCCCCGGGATCAGGCCGGCCATTTCCTGGGCGCGGTCCGGCGGCGTCAGGGAATCGTCGGCGCCCACCACCACCAGGGTCGGGCAGCGCACCTGCGACAGCGACGGGCGCGAATCCGGCCGGTGGCGGATGGCGTTTTGCTGGCGCACGAAGGATTCGGGGCCGATGGCGCGGGCCATGTCCTTAGCCAGGCCGCCGATTCGCTCGAGGCCCAGATGGTCGGGATGGACCAACAGCGGCAGCATGGTTGGCATGATCTTGTCGAAGCCGCCGGCCTGGGCGATGGCGATGGCGTCCAGGCGGCGTTGGCTTTGTTCCGGGGTGTCGGGCCGGGCGGTGGTGTCCAACAGGGCCAGGCGCTCGACCCGCTGGGGGGCGCGGCGCATGATCTCCATCGCCACATAGCCGCCCATCGACAGCCCGGCCAGGGCGAAGGTGGCCGGCGCCGCCGCCAGCACCCGGGCGGCCATCGCCGCGAAGGAATCGTCCTCGGTCTGGGTCATGACCAGGACCTTGGCCTGGTCCGCCAGGCCCCGGGCCTGATGGGTCCACAGGCGGTGATCGTTCAACAGGCCGGGAATCAGGATCAGGGTGCTCATGCCGGTTCCCCCTATTTGATCAGCCGCGACAAATCCTTGAACTCGGGCGTCGCGGCGCGGTGCAGCCATTCGAACAGAACCATCTCGACGGTGACGATCGACAATCCGCCCGCCGCCATGCGGGCCATCGCCGCCTGGTGGTTGGCGGCCAGCCGCGACGAGCAGGCATCGGCCACCACGAAGACCTGATAGCCGGCCTGGTGGAAGCCGATCGCCGTCTGCAGCACGCACACATGGGCCTCGATGCCGGCGACCACCACCTGCTTGCGGTTAAATCCGTCCAGGCGGTCCTTGATCGCCGGTTCGGCGGCGCAGGAAAAATGAATCTTCTCGACCACCGAGTTGGCGGGCGTCAATTCCAGCAGCTCGCCCATGGTCGGGCCCAGGCCCTTGGGGTACTGCTCGGATACCGTGACCGGGATGTCCAGGCGGGTCGCGCCCCGCAACAGCAGCGAGCAGCCGCGATAGACCGCGCGCGGATCGGCCATCACCGGCCCCAGATTCTGTTGGACATCGACGATCAGAAGGGACGAGGCGGCGGCATCCATCAGCATGGCGATTCTCCGGGAACGAGGCTTCAATCTACCTTACCGCACGCTTTCGGGCCAATAACGTTGACAGAACGTCCTGAACCCCTATTATCGCGCCGCAGATGACGATATCGCATATACTTGCCGCACGGACGGCCAGCCACACCCCATGAGCTTCTCTGACCTGGGCTTGAGCCCCGAGCTGTTGCACGCCGTCGAAGCGGCCGGCTACACCGAACCGACCCCCATCCAGGCCCAGGCCATTCCGGTGGTCCTGATGGGCCGCGACGTGCTGGGCTGCGCCCAGACCGGCACCGGCAAGACCGCCGGCTTCACCCTGCCGATGATCGAGATCCTGGCCGCCGGCCGGGCCAAGGCGCGCATGCCGCGCTCGCTGATCCTGGCCCCGACCCGCGAGTTGGCCGCCCAGGTGGCGGAAAATTTCGACAAATACGGCAAGAACCACAAGCTGACCAAGGCGCTGATCATCGGCGGCGAGTCGATGAGCGACCAGATTTCTCTGCTCGATCGCGGCGTCGATGTGCTGATCGCCACGCCGGGGCGCCTGCTCGACATGTTCGAGCGCGGGCGCATCCTGCTGACCGACGTCAAGATCCTGGTGATCGACGAAGCCGACCGCATGCTGGACATGGGTTTCATCCCCGATGTCGAACGCATTGTCGGCCTGTTGCCGAAAATCCGCCAGACCTTGTTCTTCTCGGCCACGCTGGGCCCGGAAATCCGCAAGCTGGCCGACGCCTTCCTGATGAACCCGAAGGAAATCACCGTGGCGGCCCCGTCGTCGGCGGCGACCACCATCGAGCAGTTCCTGGCGGTGGTCGAGGAAATCGACAAGCGCGAGACGCTGCGCCACATCATCCGGGTCGAGGACGTCAAGAACGCCTTCATCTTCTGTAACCGCAAGCGCGACGTCGATGTGCTGTTCAAGTCGCTGAAGCGCCACCATTTCGACGTGGTCCAGCTGCATGGCGACATGGCCCAGCCGGCCCGCATGGAAGCGCTGGGCAAGTTCAAGTCGGGCGAGGCCAGGCTGTTGGTCTGTTCCGACGTCGCGGCGCGTGGCATCGACATCAAGGCGGTCAGCCACGTCTTCAATTTCGACGTGCCGATCCATTCGGAAGACTATGTCCACCGCATCGGCCGCACCGGCCGTGCCGGCCAGACCGGCCGCGCTTATACCATCGCCACCCCCGATGACGGCCGTTTCGTCGCCAGCATCGAGAAACTGATCGGCACCGAAATCCCGCGCATCGCCGTCGAAGGCGTGCCGGCCCTGGCGCTGGACATGGAACCGAAGCGGCGCGGCCGTGGCGGCAAGCCGGCGGCCAAGTCCTCGGGCGAGCGTCCGGCGCGTGGTCGCGGTCGCGACCGGACCGAGGAGGCTCCGGCAGATGAGGCCGCCCCCGCCGAGGCCAAGCCCCCGCGCGAAGAGCGTACCCCCCGTGAGCCCAAGCCCCCCCGTGAGGATCGTGCCCCCCGTGAGGCGCGTGCCCCCCGTGAGGACCGCGCCCCCCGTGAGGACCGCGCCCCCCGTGAGGACCGCGGACGCGGAAAGGACCGCAAGGGCCGCGAACGCGGTGACCGTGGCGGCCGCCGCGAGCGCTTCGATTCGATGGGAATCGGCGAAATGACCCATCGCGATGACGCCGTCGGCTTTGGCGATCACATGCCCGATTTCATGCTGCGGACGGTGACGGTCAAGTCCTGACTTCATCCTTGCTTTCCCTCCCCTAAAGCACGACATTGGGGCTTGCCGGGGTTAAGGGAAGGTGGGCATGCAGACCATTTTCGTCATGGTGAAGTGCGAATTGGGCCAGGCCTATGCGGTGGCTGACGAAGCCGTCGACATCGAGCGGGTGTCCGAAGTGCATTCCATTTCCGGTCAGTACGACCTGATGCTGAAATGCTTTTTGGATGCCGGCCAGGACATCGGCGCCTTCGTGGTCGAGACCATCCAGAAGCTGCCGGGTGTCAAGGACACCTTCACCCTGATCGCATTCAAGGCCTTCGGCTGAACGCCGGATCGACAGCGTTGCGGAACGAACGATCGGCGCAAAGCATCCTCGCCCTGCTGGCAGCGGTGTTTCTGACGGCTGCCGTCTCGGCGCACGTGGTGCTGGCCGACCGCGCCTGGAGCCACGCCGAAGATAGTCTAGAGCAGATTTCCGACGCACTGGCCGGTCACTTCGCCGTCTGGCTGGATGAACGCAGGGGCGACGCCCTGGTCCTGTCCAAGGACCGCCTGCTGGCCGAGAAGGTCGAGACCTATCTGGCCGATGGCGACGACCGCCTGGGGGTGTTCCTGCGCGAACGTCTGCGCAGCCTGATCGAGGCCTATCCCTATCGCAGCGTCATCCTGCTGGCCCCCGACGGCCGCCGCGTCCTGGATGTCGGACGCGAATCCGAAGAGATCGAGCCCAGCCAGGTGGATGTCGGCCTTAAGGCCGTCGCCACACGGGTCCCGGTGACCTCGGAATTGCATGTCGAGGAGGAGGACGGCCGTCTCGAATTGGATATCGACCTGGGCGTGCCCTTGCAGACAGTGGCCAATGGGCCGGCGGTGGCGGCGCTGTCCATCAGCATCGACCCGGCGCGGATGATCGGGTTCGTGGTCCGCGGCTTGCCCCTGCTGGACCATGGGATGGAGGTGGTTCTGGGCCAGCGGGTCGACGACAAGGTGGTGATCGTCGATCCCCGCGGCACCCCGGATGGATCCGAGAACGTCATTATCCGCCCGCTGTCCGAGCCGGAATTGCCGGCGGCGATGGCGGCGCGCGGCGTGCGCGGCATCGTCGAGGGGGTCGATTACAAGGGAGCTCGGGTGGTCGCCTACTTGCGCGATGTCCCCGATTCGAACTGGTTCCTGCTGGTCAAGTTGGACCGGGGCGAAATCGCGCGGGCCGAACGCCAAAGCGGCGCCATGGTCGCGCTATCGACCGTCCTCGCCTGGGCCGTGGCGTTCCTGGGTCTGCGCACCCGCATGACCCGGCTGGCCAACGAACGGCTGGAGGCGGAAATCCAGGTCCGTCGCCGGCAGGCCGAGCTGACCCATCAGATCGACTTGGATGCGAGGCGGTTGGAAGCCATTCAGGAAGGCATTCCGATCGGTCTGGCCATCGTCACGCTGGACCGCCGCTTCGAATCGGTCAACGAAGCCTTCGTGCAGATGACCGGCTTTACCCGGCGCGACCTGTTGGGCCACTCGACCCGGATGATCTATCCCACCGAGGAAATTTTTGTCGATCTGGGGGTGCGCGCCTATGGCGCCTTGGCGGCCGGGCAGGTCTTCAGCGACATCGTCACGCTGCGCCGGCAGGACGGAACCGATATCCGCGTCGCGATGACCGCCCGCCAGATCCGCTCGGAGCCGCCGACCACGGTGTGGGCCTGCGAGGACGTCACCGCCCGTCTGCGCCAGCAGCGCGACCTGGCCCAGGCGCAGATCGCCTTGCAAAAGCAGGCCCAGGACCTGGCCCGCTCGAACGCCGAGCTGGAACAGTTCGCTTATGTCGCCAGCCACGATTTGCGACAGCCGCTCCGCCAGATCTCCAGCTACACCACCTTGCTGGAACGGCGTTATGGCGACCAGTTGCCCGACGATGCCAGAAGCTTCCTGAATTTCGCCTGTGCCGGCGCCAAGCGGATGGACCGGCTGATCCTCGACCTGTTGGAATATTCCCGCGTCGGCCGGGCCGAGCGGGCGTTCGCCCTGGTCGACCTGACCGATCCGATCCGTGACGCGGCCGGCAACCTGGCCCTTGACGTGGCCGAGACCGGCACCGACCTGACGCTGCCCGACCGTGCCCCAGCCATTCACGGCGACGAGGTCGAACTTCTGCGCCTGTTCCAGAACCTGATCGGCAACGCCGTCAAATATCGTGATCCCAGCCGCCCTTGCCGGGTCGCGGTGACCGCCGTTGAAACCGAAGACCAGGTGGTGGTGCGGGTCGCCGACAACGGCATCGGCATCCCCGCCGATGCCGCCGAGCGGGTGTTCGGCATTTTCCAGCGCCTGCATCAAGGTGACGGGGTCGAGGGCACAGGTATCGGCTTGGCGGTGTGCCGCAAGATCGTCGAGCACCATCGCGGAACCATCATTGTCGAACCGGGGGCGGACGGCGTCGGGTCGGTGTTCGTCGTCAGCTTTCCGTGCCCAAGCTAGCCTAGCTGATCCCGGCCTAGCTGATCCCGGCCTGGCTGATCCCGGCCAGGATTCGCGCGGCCATCGCCCCGGTCAGGCCGTCCTGCCGGGCGGCGATCCCTTCCAGGACCTGGCGCACTTCCGGGACGTCGCGGCCGTTGACCGTCAGGCTCCACAGGGCGGAATCGGCCAGGATGCCGGCCAGCGCCCGTTCCTGCACCGAAGGGTCGCGGCCGGCCACCGCCAGCAGGGCCTGCAACTCGGGCTGCAGCATCCAGCCGGCCAGCAGGCCAGCGATCCGCTCGACATACCCGGTCTGGCCGGTGGCGAAGAACGCCGCCCACAGCATGTCGACATGGACCGGATGGGTCGGCGCCAGCAAGGTGAAGTCGGCGCCGGCCAGATCCATGCTGCCGGCCGCCGCCTCGCCGGCCAGCCGTTCCATCAAAAGATGGCGGCGCGGGTGGTGCGAATAGTTGATGGCCTGGGCCACCACCTCGACCTTGACCGGGTCGCCGCCCTTGACCGCGTCGATCAGCTGGTCGGCCGCCTCGGGGGCCTGGTCCATCAGGTGGGACAGGAAGACCGGCAGGGTCAGAACGGTCTGCGCCCGCCAGCGCGAGGTGACCGGCTCGGCGGCGAACAAGGCGATCAGGTGAAGCGGGTCGGGGGCGCGGAAATAGCCGACGATGGCCGCTTCCAGCGGGCTGGGCGATTCGTTTTCCATCCCCGCTGCTTAATCCAGGAGTATGAGCCGGTCAAGAAAAGCCGGAACCGACCTTGTACCGACCAATAGCCATGCCAATTGTAGGACATTGGGGTGAATGTCTCGATAACCGGGTTTTTCACTTTCCGCCCCCTGCCCAAGGGTGCACACTCGGCGGATAGGGGAAGGCCACCCCGCCCGGGTGGCCGCTCAAGAACAATAGGAGGCCCAATGACCAGCAAGGTTGCCCTGTTCCTGGCCCATGCCGTCGCCCTGGAAACCGAGGCCGGCGAACGCTATGACGAACTCGCCGACGTCATGGACGTCCACAACAATCCCGAAGTCGCGACGATGTTCCGCCAGATGGCCGAATTCTCGCGGATGCATGCCGCTCAGGTCACCGCTCGCGCCGCCGAGTTCGGGCCGTTGCCGAAGCTGAAATCATGGGAATATCGCTGGAATGCCCCCGAGCCGCCGGAAGTCGGCGACTTCCAGGGCACCCATTATCTGATGACCCCGTTCCATGCGCTGCAATTCGCCCTGGCCAACGAACGGCGCGGCTGGGAGTTCTATAACAACTCGGCCAAGGAAGCGACCGACCCCGAGGTCCGTCGCCTGGGCGCCGAGTTCGCCGAAGAGGAAGCCGAACACGTCGAGACCCTGGAAAGCTGGCTGGAACGCACGCCGCGTCCGGATCGCGACTGGGCCGAGGATCCCGACCCCGCCCAGGTGGTTGATTAATCCTTCTGGGGAATGGCCGGGCTCGACCCGGCCATTTTTGTGATCAGTCCGACCAGCGGCTTGGTCGCCGCCGTGGTCAGCAGCGCCATCACCACCATGGCGGTGAAGGCGGCCGGCGCCAGGATGCCGGCCTCGGTCAGGATGGTCAGCACCACCACTTCCATCAAGCCCTTGCATTGCATCAAGGCGCCCAGGCACACCGCGTCGGCCGACGGCAGACCGGCACAACGGGCGGGCAGGGCGGCGCCAACAATCTTGCCCAGGCTGGCCGCCGCCGTGACCAGGACCAGGAACAGACCCAGCCCGGCGCCCAGCCCCCCCAGATCGACCTTCAGGCCGGCGGCGACGAAGAAGAACGGCATCAGGACCAGCGCGGCGAACGGCTCGAAGCGGGTGACGATGGCGGCGGCGACCCGGCGGGGCAGAATGGCGCCGGCGACGAAGCCGCCGATCACCGCATGCAGGCCAAGGGCTTCCGACAGTGCCGCCGAGCCGAACAGCAGCCCGGCCACCAGCACCAGGGCGGTGTCGCGCGGCCCGCTCTCGCCCCACGACCGGTGCAGCAGCTTCAGCACCGCCGGCTTCACCCCCCACACCATGAAGGACAGCCAGACCAGGCCGCCGACCAGCACGGCAAGACCGGTCAGCGGGCGGCCATCCTGGCGCAGGCCGGCCAGCAGCATCGCCACCATCACCCACAGCAGCAGGTCGTTGACCACCGCAGCGCCCAGGGCCAGACGGCCGATTCGGGTGCCGTCCAGGCCGGTTTCCTTCATGATGGCGGCCAGCACCGGCAAGGCGGTGACGGCAATGGCTGCGGCGATGGCGGCGGCAAAGATCGGCCGCCCCGCTTGCGGCCCGGCAAGCCCGGGAACGGCGTCGAACGCCCACCAGCCGACCGCCGCCCCCAGCAGGGCCGGAAGGATTGCCGAGGACAGGCTGACCGCGACGAAGCAGCGCCCCTGGCCCTTCAGGTCGGCGGGATCGAAATGCACCCCGGTCAGGAAGGCGAACAAGGTCACCGCCAGCAGGCCGACGCCCGACAAGGCCGGGGTCAGGTCGGGCGGGACCACACCCAGCAGGCTGGGGCCCAGCACGATGCCGGTTCCGATCTGAATCACCGCCAACGGCACCAGCCGCTGGACCAGCGGCAGCCGCCAGATCGCATAGGGGGCGGCAATGATGGTCAGCGCCAAAAGCAGGAACGCGCCGGAATCGGTCATCATGTCTTTCGTGTTCCCCCAACGAGGCTGGGCTACGCCTTCTTGACGAATTCCGACTTCAGGTTCATGGCGCCGATGCCGTCGATCTTGCAGGCGATGTTGTGGCCGTCGGTGGCATCAACCAGGCGGATGTTCTTGACCTTGGTGCCGCCCTTGACCACCAGCGACGAGCCCTTGACCTTCAAATCCTTGATGACGGTGACCGAATCGCCGTCGGCCAGAAGGTTGCCGTTGGCATCCTTGACCGCGTCGTCGGCCGTCTCGCCCGCCGCCTGGGGGTCCCATTCATGGGCGCATTCCGGGCACATCCACAGGCTGCCGTCCTGGTAGACGTGCTCCGACCCGCATTTCGGGCACTTCAGTTCGCTATCCATCCTGATCCTCGCTGTTCGTCGGGCGATGTCGCGCCATTCATTCGACAGGCCAAAAAGAAGAAGCCCCCGGTCGCTTTCGCGCCGGGGGCCGGAGATTGGTGGGCGCTGTAGGATTCGAACCTACGGCCCGCTGATTAAGAGTCAGCTGCTCTACCAACTGAGCTAAGCGCCCGATCTCGATTTCTTCTTCGCATCCGATTCCAGTTGGAACCGGCCACCCTTCCCAGATGCCACACTGGCACTCGGTACCGGCGGAAGAGGCCGGCTTTATAGTGCGATCCCGAGGGGCTGGCAAGGGGAAAAATCACGGTGCAGATCATCTTTACCGTCGCCCGCCTCGGGCTTGGCCTGGATGCCCATCGGCGTTACAAACGTTCGTAAGCCTGAACAAGGGCGCCACACCTTGAAGGACTGCCAAGAATGACCGATTCCGTGAAGTATCTCCTGGCCGAGGATCAGATGCCCAAGGCCTGGTACAATCTGGCCGCCGACCTGCCGGTGCCGTTGCCGCCGCCCTTGCATCCCGGTACCGGCCAGCCGCTGGGGCCGGACGATCTGGCCCCGATCTTCCCGATGGCGGTGATCGCCCAGGAAATGACCACCGAGCGCTGGGTCGATATCCCCGAGCCGGTGCGCGAGGTCTATCGCCTGTGGCGTCCCAGCCCGCTGGTGCGGGCCAGGCGGCTGGAAAAGGCGTTGGACACCCCGGCCCGCATCTATTTCAAGTATGAAGGCGTATCGCCCGCCGGCAGCCACAAGCCCAACACCGCCGTGCCGCAGGCCTTCTACAACAAGCAAGAAGGGGTCAAGCGGCTGTCGACCGAGACCGGGGCCGGCCAGTGGGGCAGTTCGCTGGCCTTCGCCGGCTCGCTGTTCGGCCTGGAGGTCGAGGTCTTCATGGTCAAGATCTCGTATAACCAGAAGCCCTATCGCCGCGCCTTGATGGAGACCTATGGCGCTCGCTGCATCGCCAGCCCGTCGCCGCTGACCAATGCCGGCCGCGCCGTGCTGGAGAAGTCGCCGGACTCCAACGGCTCGTTGGGCATCGCCATTTCCGAGGCGGTCGAGGTTGCCGCCGGCTGCGACGACACCAAATACGCCCTGGGCAGCGTCTTGAACCATGTCTGCCTGCATCAGACGGTGATCGGCGAGGAAGCCATGGTACAGATGGAGATGGCCGGCGACAGCCCCGACGTGGTGATCGCCTGCACCGGCGGCGGCTCGAACTTCGCCGGCCTGGCCTTCCCCTATATCCGCGAGAACCTGAAGGGGGCCAAGGTCCGTATCGTCGCCGTCGAGCCGGCCTCGTGCCCGACCCTGACCCGGGGCCGTTACGCCTATGATTTCGGCGATACCGGCCATCTGACCCCGCTGGTCAAGATGCACACCCTGGGCTCGACCTTCATGCCGCCGGGCTCGCATTCGGGCGGGCTTCGCTATCACGGCATGGCGCCGATGGTCAGCCACGTCAAGGAACTGGGCCTGTGCGACGCCAAGTCCTATGCCCAGACCGAATGCTTCGCCGCCGCCGTGCAGTTCGCCCGCGCCGAGGGCATCGTGCCGGCCCCGGAATCGTCGCATGCCGTCAAGGGCGCCATCGACGAGGCCCTGGCCTGCAAGGCCGAGGGCAAGGGCCGCACCATCTTGTTCAACCTGTCGGGCCACGGCCATTTCGACATGCAGGCCTATACCGACTTCTTCTCGGGCAAGCTGCGCGACCCCGATTTCGCCGCCGACGAGTTGGAAGCCGCGCTGGGCGCACTTCCGAAGGTCGGCTGAGACAAAAAAGGGGGCGGATGGTTCCGCTCCCTTTTCCTTTGGAAGATCCTTATCCCGCCGCCAGCGGAACGACGATGGCGAAGCACGATCCCTTGCCTACGCGGGATTTGACCTCGATAGGGTGGCCCAGCAATTGGGCGGTGCGGCGCACCACCGACAGGCCCAGTCCCAGGCCGCGATCCTGGCCGCGCCCCTTGTCGCCCAGGCGGGTGAAGTCCTCGAAGATGGCGTCGATCTTGTCGGCCGGGATGCCGGGACCGGTGTCGATCACGCAGATGGCCAGATGGTCGCCGCGCCGCCGGCAGCCCAGCAGCACGCCGCCCGACTTGGTGTAGCGCATCGCGTTGACCAACAGATTGCGCACCACCCGTTCCAGCAGGACCGGATCGCTGACGATCCAGGCGTCGGGCAGCACCACCTTGAAATCCAGCTTGCGGGCCTGAGCCTCCATTTCCAACTGGTCGGCCAGGTTCGAGATGAAGGGCGCCAGCGGGAAGGTGGTCGGCTGGGCATCGACATGGCCGGCTTCCAGGGTCGAGACGTCCAGAAGCGTGCTCAGCAACAATTGGGTGGCGTCCAGGCTTTGGCGCAGCTTGTCGATCACCCCCATGTGGGGCGTATCTTCCAGCCGCGCCGCCAGCGCCTCGGCGAACATGCCGGCGGCCTGCAGCGGCTGGCGCAAATCATGGCTGGCCGCCGCCAGGAAGCGGGTCTTGCTTTCGTTGGCCTCGCGCGCCTCACGGGCGCGGGCCTCGGCCTCCTCGGTGCGCAGGCGCAGCCTGGCGTCAAGGCCGGCGATCAGGCCTTCCTCGCGATCGAGCGATTCGAAGACGTAGCGGGCGGCCCATACCAGCACGCCCATCAGGGCGGTGATGCCGGCCAGGCTGCCCCACAGCACCTCCCACCACAATTCCAGGGCGTCGTCGATGGCGATGCCGGCACCGACCACCACGCCGTAGCGCGGCATCACCTTGAAGGCGCGGATCCGTTCGATGCCGTCAAGCGGCGAGACCACCCGCAACACCCCCTCGGTATTGCCGGCCGCGACCGCCTTGCCGACCGGACCGTCCTTGACCTGCGTGCCGACATAGCGGCCGCCGTCCGGCTGGCGCAGAATGAGACGGCCGTCCATCCCCGACACGGTCAGGTTCGAATCGGCGCCAAGTTCCAGGTTTTCATAGAAATTGGTGAAGGTGGGGGCGTCGTATCCGATCGCTGCGACGCCGATCATCGAACCGGTGCGGTCGTCGATGCGTTTGCTGACGTGAAAGGCGAACACCTCGCGCGATTTCACCCGCACCATCGGCCCGATGACCATATCCTGCCGTCCTTGCAGGTGGGCGAAATAGTAATAGCGGTCGGCGACATCGCTGGCTGGCCAGGGGAAATAAGGCGTGCCCAGGACCACGTTGCCGGCGGCGTCGGTGATCCACAAGGTTCCCGGTTCGGGCAAGGCCTGCCTGATTTCGTTCAGGCGGATCCAGGCGGCTTCGTCCTTGGCCAGTTCGGCCATCGCCCGGCTGCGGCCGATGTCGGTGACCTGCGACAGGATGTATTCCGACGCCTGGAAGGTGCGCAGCATGTGCGCTTCCAGCAGACGGGTGGCGGCGCTGGCCTTCTGTTCGGCCTCCCAGATCGCTTCCTCGCGCAGGCTGGACATCCCGATGATCTCGGCCGCCACCAGCAACCCCGCCAGCCCGGCCAGCAGATGCCGGATTCGATGGCGCGGATTGAGACTGACGGTCGAGGCAACGCTATCGGTCAAGATCGGCCTTCCTGGCTGTCGCCTTGGTCCCTGAAAGGGTACCCCCAAGCTCGGGGGCTGCAAATTGGAAAGATCACAAATCGGCCTGGGCTGCTTCCAGTTGCTCGTGCAGGTCGAGCCAGCGGGCCTCGTCGTCCTCGACCGAGCGGGCGATTTCGCCCAATTCCTTTTGCAGCTTGGCGACTTTCTCGCCGGGGCCGGAATAAAGCGCCGGGTCGGCCAGCTTGGTCTCGACCTCGGTCTTGGCCTTGGCCAGGCGTTCCAGCCGCTTTTCGACGTCGGCGACCTGCTTCCTGAGCGGGGCCAGCTGGGCCCTGACCTCGGCGGCGGCGCGCCGTTCATCCTTGCGGCTGGCGGCGGCGGGCTTCGGCTCGGCCCCGCCGCGCCGGGCCTCGCGGGCCTGGTCGGCCAGGAAGCGGCGGTAATCGGCCAGATCGCCGTCGAAGGCCTGGACCCGGCCGTTCGCCACCAGCCACAGGCGGTCGGCCACCAACTCGACCAGATGGGGGTCGTGGCTGACCAGCACCACCGCGCCGTCATAGGCGTTGAGCGCCGACACCAAGGCCTGGCGCGAATCGATGTCGAGATGGTTGGTCGGTTCGTCCAGGATCATCAGGTGGGGGGCGTCGCGGCTCATCAGGGCGAACAGCAGCCGGGCCTTCTCGCCGCCCGACAGGTTCTCGATCTTGACGTCGGCGCGCTCCTGCTCGAAGCCGAAGCGGCCCAACTGGGCGCGCACCTTCGATTCGGGCGCGTCCTTCATCAGGGCGGCCATGTGGTCGAAGGCGGTCTGGCCGGCCCGCAGCTCTTCTGTCTGGTGCTGGGCGAAATAGCCGATCTTCAATTTGGGCGGGCGCTGCAGCCGCCCTTCCATCAGTCCCAGCCGGCCCGACAGGATCTTGGCCAGGGTCGACTTGCCGTTGCCGTTGGCGCCCAACAGGGCGATGCGGTCGTCCATGTCGATGCGGATGTCCAGCCCGCGCAGCACCGCCTTGCCGTCATAGCCGGCCACGCCGGAATCGATGGCCAGGATCGGCGGCGACAAAGGCTCGGGATCGGGGAAGTCGAACACCATCGAGCGGTCCTCGACCACGGCCACCACCGGCTCCATCCGTTCCAGCATCTTGATGCGGCTTTGCGCCTGGCGGGCCTTGGTCGCCTTGGCGCGGAAGCGGTCGATGAAGGACTGGATCTTGCGGCGTTGCTCCAACTGCTTGACCTGGGCCTTGGCCGCCAGCTCCATCTTTTCGCGCCGCGTCCGTTCGAAATCGTCGTAATTACCGCCATAGGACACCAAACGGCCCTGGTCGATATGGACGATGCGCGAGCACACCTCGTTCAGCAATTCGCGGTCATGGCTGATGACCACCAAGGTGCCGGGATAGCTGGCCAGATAGGTCTGCAGCCACAAGGTGGCTTCCAGGTCCAGGTGGTTGGTGGGCTCGTCCAGCAGCATCAACTCGGGTCGGACGAACAGGACGGCGGCCAGGGCGACGCGCATGCGCCACCCGCCCGAGAAGGACGATACCGGGCGAGCCTGGGCGTCGGCGTCGAAACCCAGGCCCGATAGGATGGTCGCCGCCCGGGATGGGGCCGAATGGGCGTCGATGGCGTTCAGCCGCTCGTGGATTTCCGCCAATTGATGGGCGTCAGCGCAATTGTCGGCCTCGGCCAGCAAGGTCGCGCGCTCGTGATCTGCGGCCAGCACGCAATCGAGCAGGCTGGTGTCGCCCTCGGGCGCTTCCTGGGCCACCCGGCCGACGCGGACGCGCGGCCGGATACGGATGTCGCCGCCATCGGCGTGCAACTCGTCCAAGATCAGTTTGAACAAGGTCGACTTGCCGGCGCCGTTGCGTCCGACCAGTCCGACGCGGGCGCCAGCCGGGACATGCACCGTCGCCTGTTCGAACAGGGCGCGGCCGCCATAGCGGAAGGTCAGATCGTTGATATGCAGCATGGGTCCGCTTCATACCATCCCGGCAGGAAGCGCACCAGTGCGCCGCTTTGGAAAAGCGCACCAGTGCGCCGCTTTGGAAAAGCGCACCAGTGCGTAGCACCTTGCCCTTATCGGGCGTTGGCTGTATAACGCGCGCTCCTTCCGGACGTCGGCCGTGCGGAAGGCTCTTGCGCGACCATGTGGGGGCGCGCACAACCGCCGCAAAGGATTTGATCTCATGGCTACCGAACGTACCCTGTCCATCATCAAGCCGGACGCCACCCGTCGCAACCTGACCGGCAAGATCAACGCCCGCTTCGAGGAAGCCGGCCTGCGCATCGTCGCCCAGAAGCGCGTCCGCCTGACCAAGGAGCAGGCCGAGGGCTTCTACGCCGTCCACGCCGAGCGCTCGTTCTTCCCCGAACTGGTGGCCTTCATGGTCTCGGGTCCGGTGGTGGTGCAGGTCCTGGAAGGCGAGGGCGCCGTCGCCAAGAACCGCGAAATCATGGGCGCCACCAACCCGGCCAACGCCGCCCCCGGCACCATCCGCGCCGACTTCGCCGAATCGGTCGAAGCCAATTCGGTGCATGGTTCGGACTCGCTGGAAAACGCCAAGATCGAGATCGCCTTCTTCTTCTCGCAGTGCGAAATCGCCGGCTAATTCATCCGCGCGGGTAGTTCAGCACAAGCGCTCCTGAGGAGAACCCTCAGGGGCGCTTTGCGTTTGCGTAGCAACCCGTATTGATTGTATTCGCAAGGTGCATTTTTTGTACGACTTTCCCCCTGTTCCTTCCAAAAAAAAACGGCTACAGTCCCGCGTAAATCACCAGGGTGGCAATGTTCGGCAGCTACCTTTAGTGGTTTGTTTGACGTTTCGCCGACAGTTATTTTGATGTCGGCATCGGTTCATTCGTCTGTGGGGTGACGATTGATGACGAAGACAGGGATTGGAAAGTCGACGGGGGGCGTGTCTCGTCGTGCTAGTCGGGGCCGCACGCCGTCGGGAAAACCGAACCCGATCGATGTTCACGTGGGCTCTCGGGTCCGCCTGCGTCGGACTCTTCTGGGGATGAGTCAGGAACATCTGGGCGAAGCGTTGGGGCTGACCTTCCAGCAGGTGCAGAAATACGAACGCGGCGCCAATCGCATCAGCGCGTCCAGGCTTTTCGACCTGGCCCGGGTGCTGGATGTGCCGGTGACCTTCTTCTACGAAGAGATGGACGAACAGACCATGGCCGCCAGCCCGCGCCATATGGTCCGCGCCACCGTTGACCCGCCCGACGCGGCCGAGGCCTTGATGGCCCAGCGCGAGACCCTGGAACTGGTGCGGGCCTATTACCGCATCGTCGATCCCGAAGTCAGGAAGCAGGTCCACGAACTGGCCAAGGCCCTGGGTCCGGTGCTGCCGAAGCCGTAGTGGAAAAATCTGACCTTTGCGTCCGACGCAGACGTCAGATTTGTTCCAACACTTCAACAGGTTGGTGGCCCGCCTTATCCAGGCGCTTGGGAACCAAGCGACTGGGTGGGACCTTCAGGCGCAGACAAGGGTGCGATACGCACCCTGTTTGGTTATAGTCGCCGAACGTCTATCGTTTCGGTACGGGCAGGGACCGATGGATCGGCCGCATCCCAGACAACCGGCCGAGCTTTCGGCCGACCCGTTCAGCGCCGCCTTCAATCGCGGTATCGCCCTCAAAAGCCAGGGACGGCTCGACGAGGCGGCGGCGGCCTATCGCCAAGCCATCGCGCTCTGCCCGGACCAGCCCGCCGCCTACAATAACCTTGCGGTCATCCTGGCCGCCCAAGGCAAGACTGCCGACGCCATCGCCCATTACCAGCATGTTCTCAAGCTGGCCCCCGACCATCGCTCGGCCCACGGCAATCTTGGCCTGGCGCTGAAGGCGCAGGGCCGGCTCGCCGAGGCGGTTTCCTGCTATCGCCGGGCCTTGGAGATCGATCCCGACGATATCGGCGTCTTGAACAATCTTGGCGCCGCCTTGCAGGACCAGGCGAGAACCGAAGAGGCGATCGTCCATCTGCGCCGCGCCGTGGAACTGGCGCCGCATCACACCCAGGCACTGTACAATCTGGGAAATGCGCTGTCCGACGCCGGCAATCTCGACGAGGCGCTCGCTTGCTATGCCCGGGCGGTGGCCGCCGAGCCGTCGTTCACGCTTGCTCGGGGGCGATGGGCGCACCTGATGCGCCATGCCTGCGACTGGAGCGATGACGGGGAGCAGGAGGCCGCGGTGCTCGCCCTGGCCCGCGACGCGGATCTCGGCATTTCGCCCTTCGGACTTGTCGCCACCCAGGCCAGCCTGCAAGACATCCGCCTGTGCGCCGAACGGTGGGGCCGGCAATACCGTCAGAAGGCCGTCTTCGTCCACCGCCCCCCGACCGCCGCCAAGGACAAGATTCGAATCGGATATCTGTCGGCCGACCTGCATCGTCATGCCACCGCCTTCCTGATGGCGGAGCTGTTCGAGCGCCATGACCGCGCGCGGTTCGAGACCCATGCCTTTTCCTATGGTCCCGACGACGGCAGCCTTATGCGCAAGCGACTGACGCGCGCCTTTGACAGCTTCATCGATATTCGGGCGGCGTCGCCCCGTCAGGCCGCCCGGGTGATCCACGATTTCAAGATCGACATCCTGGTGGACCTCAAGGGCTACACGCAGCATGCCCGGCCGGGAATCCTGGCGTTCCGGCCGGCGCCGGTGCAGGTCAACTATCTTGGTTATCCCGGCACCATGGGGGCGGCATCGCCGACTACATCATCGGTGACCGATGGGTCACGCCGATGGTGCACCAACCCTATTACAGCGAAAAGATCGTTCAGCTTCCCGATTGCTACCAGCCGAACGACAGCCGCCGGGCCATCGCGCCGGAAGACCCGGGGCGACAGGCCTGTGGTCTGCCGTCGGACGGCTTCGTCTATTGTTGCTTCAATCAAAGCTATAAGCTGTCGCGCCCGGTGTTTCTCCGCTGGATGAACATCCTTCGGGCGACACCGGGCAGCGTATTGTGGCTGCTTGAAAGCACCCCCACCGCGACGGCCAATCTGGTCCGGGAAGCCCAATCCTGCGACATCGCGCCAGAGCGCCGGGTCTTCGCGCCCAGGCTGCCGCTGGACCAGCATCTGGCCCGTCATCGGCTGGCCGATCTGTTTCTTGATACTCTTCCCTGCAATGCGCATACGACGGCGTCCGACGCCTTGTGGGCGGGTTTGCCGGTGCTGACCTGCAGGGGAGAGGCCTTCGCCGGCCGGGTGGCGACCAGCCTGCTGCACGCCATCGGCCTGCCGCGGCTCGTTACCGCCTCGCTCGACGAATACGAGGATCAGGCCAAGACCTTGGCCGCCCGCCCGGACCTGCTGGCCGACATCCGCCGGCAACTGGCCGAGAACCGGCTATCCCATCCGCTTTTCGACATCGGGCGGTTCACCGCCAACCTGGAAGAGGCCTATGGCGAGATGTGGCGCCGCTGGTGCGAAGGCCAGGCTGTAGAGGCCTTCGCGGTCGGCGGTTAGGGGGCGGGCGTGGTCGCGGTGAAATCGGGATGCGTTTCCTGGATGCCGGCGGGATCTTGGTGAATGATCACCTCGGCATTGGGAAAGGCCTCTAAGATGGCGGCTTCCACCTGGTCGGCGATGGCGTGGGCGCGATGCAGCGGCATTTGCGCGTCCAATTCCAGATGAATCTGGATGAAGCCCTGCTGGCCCGACAGCCGGGTCCGCAGATCGTGCAGGCCCAACACGTCGGGATGGGCGCGCACGATTTCCTTGATCCGGGTGCGGTCGTCGGCGGCCATCTCGCGGTCCATCAGCATGTCCAGCGAGCCGGTGACGATCTGCCAGGCGTTCCACATCAGATAGGCCGAGATGCCGATGGCGAAGATCGGATCGACCATGGTCCAGCCGAACGCCATGCCCAATCCCAGCGACACGATGACCGAGCCGTTGATCAGCACATCGCCGGCATAGTGCAAGGAATCGGCCGAGATCGCCACCGACGCGGTGCGCGCGACGACGTATTTCTGATAGCGGACCAACGCCAGGGTCAGCACGATCGAGAAGGCCATGACACCCATGCCGACCTCGCCGCGGGTGACCGCGACCGGATGGGCGAAGCGATCGACGGCTTCCACCAGCAGCAGCGCCGACGAGCCGAAGATGAAGGCCGCCTGGCCCAGGCCGGCCAGCGGCTCGGCCTTGCCGTGGCCGAAGCGATGGTCGCGGTCGGCCGGGGTCAGGGCATGGCGCACCGCCCACAGATTGACCAGCGACGCGGCGGCGTCCAGCGCCGAATCGATCAGGGTCGACAGCAACGCCACCGAGCCGGTCAGCGCCCAGGCGGTCAGCTTGGTGACGATCAAGGCCGAGGCCACCGCCACCGACGCATAGGTGGCCGAGCGCATCAGCCGGGCGTTCTCGCTGTTCATGGTGCCCCCTTCACGGAAACAGATGGACCAGGGACCATTGGTCCTGGTCGATCCAGGTGTAAGCGAAGCGATCGTGCAGGCGGAAGGGGCGGTCTTGCCAGAACTCGATGCGTTCGGGGGCCACCCTGAATCCCGACCAGTGCGGCGGGCGCGGAACGGCGC
Source organism: Magnetospirillum moscoviense (assembly GCF_001650635.1). GTDB lineage: Bacteria > Pseudomonadota > Alphaproteobacteria > Rhodospirillales > Magnetospirillaceae > Magnetospirillum > Magnetospirillum moscoviense. The sequence goes on from NZ_LWQU01000157.1 coordinate 20,356, forward strand.
CAAGGCCGAACTTCAGGCCGTACTCGGCCACCCGCTTTTCCAGTTCGAAGCGGCCTTCCATCGGCCGTGACTGCGCCGACGCCCAGGCGCCGATCTGGCTGGTGCGATGGCGCGAGGCGAAATATTCGTCGGCCTCGAAATCGGTGACCGGCCCAACCGTTCCTTCGATCCGGATCTGCCGCTTCAGGCTTTTCCAGTGAAACAGCAGGGCGGCGCGGGCGTTGGCGCCGATATCGCCGGCCTTGCGGCTTTCCAGGTTGGTGTAGAAGACGAACCCGGCCGGGTCCCAATCCTTCAGCAGCACCATACGGGCGCTGGGCTGGCCCCGGGCATCGACGGTGGCCAGGCACATGGCGTTGGGGTCGTTGGGCTCGGATTGCTCGGCCTCGTGCATCCACTTGGCGAACAGCGAGAAAGGATCGGCTTCGGCGGCGGTCATGGCTGGCCTGGTGGTGAACGGGGCGTGGCCGTCATTTCTAGCTTGCGCACGCGCCCATAAAAAGCCCCAATTCCATGACACAGTCGCATTCTGGTCATCCACCCGATCCCCAAGAGCCTGCCATGAAGAAGATTGCCTTTGCCCTGGTCCTTTCCCTGGCGCTTGCCGCCTGCTCGAACGATGCCGGCACCAAGCAGACCGGCGGCACCATCCTGGGCGGTGTCGGCGGCGCCATCGCCGGTGCTCAGTTCGGCGGCGGCACCGGCCGTCTGGCGGCGACGGCGTTGGGCACCTTGCTGGGCGCCTTCGTCGGTTCCGAGGTCGGCAAATCGCTGGACAAGGCCGATCAGCAGGCGGCCCGCCAGGCGGAAAGCCGCGCCCAGACCGCGCCCATCGGCCAGCAGATCGCCTGGAGCAACCCTGATTCCGGCCATTCCGGCACCGTCACCCCGACCCGCGAAGGGGCCGACCAGAACGGCAATTACTGCCGCGAGTTCCAGACCAGCGTCACCATCGACGGCAGGAACGAAAACGCCTATGGCACCGCGTGTCGCCAGCCCGACGGCTCTTGGAAGGTGGTGAAGTAGCCCTGGCCGGTTTTTTCTGGCACAACAGGGGCATGCGCCCCTTTCGTGCAAGGATGACCCGGTGAAGGACCCTTATCTGGTACTGGGCGTCGCCCGCGACGCCAGCGACGACGACATCAAGAAAGTCTATCGCCAGCTGGCGCGCGAACTGCATCCCGACCTCAATCCCGGCGACGCCAAGGCGGAAGAACGCTTCAAGATCATCAGCGCCGCCTATGACTTCCTGTCCGACCCGGAAAAGCGCCGGCGTTTCGATGCCGGCGAGATCGATGCCACCGGCGCCGAGAAGCGCCGCTCGTGGCGCTCGTCCGGGGCGGGCGGCCAGCGGGCGCGCGGTTATAACCCGTTCGGCGGCGGCAGCGTCGATGACATCCTGGCCGAGATGATGCGCCGCAAGGCACGGGCCCAGCGAGCCGAGGACGGCCCCCATCCCGGCCGCGGCGCCGAGGCCCGCCACCCGCTGTCGGTATCCTTCGTCGAGGCGGCGGTCGGGGCCACCCGGCGCATCACTTTGGTCTCGGGCAAGGCCCTGGACGTGCGGGTTCCGGCCGGCACCACCGATGGTCAGGTTCTGCGCCTGAAGGGGCAGGGCCATCCCGGCCTGCTGGGCGGCGAGGCCGGCGACGCCTTCGTCGATATCGCGGTCGAGCCGCACCCCTTCTTCGTCCGCCGCGACCGCGACATCTTGCTGGACCTGCCGGTCAGCGTGCAGGAAGCGGTGCTGGGCGGCAAGGTCACGGTGCCGACCGTGCACGGCAAGGTCACGGTGACGGTGCCGCCCGGATCGAACACCGGCACGGTGCTGCGCCTGAAGGGCAAGGGCATCGCCAGCGGCCACGCCACCGGCGATCAGTTGGTCACCTTGAAGGTGGTGCTGCCGGAATCCGATGCCGATTTCGTCAAGCTGGTGGAAAAATGGGGCGCGCGCGCCGGCTATGACCCCCGAGCCAAGGCCGGCATGGTTTAGAGCGTCATGCCTGAAATCTGAACCACTTTATTGCACTTTGCCGTCATGCCCGCGCAAGCGGGCATCCAGGGGATGCGAGAAAACGGCGGAGTCCCTCCTGGATTCCCGCGGTCGCGGGAATGACGGTCTCTTGCAGGCCTGGTTCCGGTTTTTGGCACGATGGTCTAGAACCGGCGGCGGCCGTCAGTAGCGGTAGGCCACCACCTTGCCGTCCAGCATCATCGGCACCAGCAGAAGTTTCTGCTCGGGGACATAACCGATATCGGCCGAGCCCTGGGACAGGGTCAGGATCTTGGTGGGCGTGCCCTTGCGGTCCAGGCTGAACACGCCACCCTTCATCCAGTCGCTGACCAGCCAGCCGCCCTTGCCGTCGGGTTCCAGCCCATCCAGGTTGCCGATGGGCGGCGAGATGTCGCGCACCATGCGATCAGCCAGGCTGACCGCCTTCAGCGGGCCGGGCTTCGAGGTGGCGAAGCCGTCGCCGGTCATCGGCCCCCAGGCGGCGACCACCAGCCGGCCATTATCGATACGCAGGCCATTGGGATTTTCCAATTGGGGATCGGCCAGCCACTTCTCGAATCGGGTGCCCTTCAGGCGCCAGATGGCACTGTCCATCATGTCCGAGACATAGACGGCGCCGTCGGCGTCGATGGCGATATCGTTGAGGAACTTGGCGCCGGGGGCGTTGTAGGTCTTGGTGATCTTGCCGGTCTGGACGTCGATGACCACCAGGCGGTCGATGTCGCTGACATACAATCTTCCCTTGGCCAGCGCCATGCCCTTGGGGGCGTCCAGGCCGGTGACCCATTTCTCGGTGACCAGCTTGCCCTCGACCGACAGCTTCGAAATATAGCCGTTACCGTCCTTGGCCACCGGATCGGCATTGATGTTCGAGACGTACAGCACGTTCTTTGCCGCGTCGAACAGCACGGATTCCGGCAGTTGGAAGCCGGTGGCCTCCCACAGCTTGGCCGGCTCGGCGGCGTGGGCGGCGACTGACAGGGTCAGGGCAACGGCAAGGGCGGCAAACAGGCGCATGGTCGCTCCGGGGGTGATGGACTGGCAGGAACGAACGATCCCCGATTTCGCCCGCCACCACAACCCGGGAAACACCCGAGGGTGGAGGGTTCAATCTTCGGGCTCGATCGGGTCCAGCCGCCATTTCGGGTCGGCGGGGCGGGGGAGGGGGTGCTTTACCTTGGCGCGCTCGCCGTCCGAGGTGAATGTGATCAAGTATCCATTGAACCATACCACAGCCGATGGCCTGCCATGCAATGTATGCTTCCAAAGATCGGAAATTAATGCTTTCGGAATACTATTTTGTGCAAATGAATCTGGGTATGTAAGAAGTGTTAAGATGAAAAGTGCCGGAGATGTGTGTGCATTTTCACTGTTCCTCGCGACATGATGGAGAATGTGTTCGTCACCGACTGAAATTTTATTTTCGGCGAAAAACGCCACAGGTCCATCCTGGCGGCAGAAAAGAAATCCTAGTTCTGTCGCTACGGCATCTATCTTGGCCCACTCAGGTGGAAACTCACAGGATCGTGGGTGACGCGCCGCGATGCGTGCCACGGGCGGGCTCTGGTACAAGAAGGCTAGGCCGCCATTTCTGTAAATGAGGCGGTCTGGCATGAAATTTTCTAGCGCGTGTCGATAGAAATCTCCAGCAACAAGTCCAACGTTCTGGCATGCAACTAACCCATTCATATGAGACAGGTGTGCGCCGGAATCTGAATACCTGCCAGTACTAACCGCTAACGGCCACCTTGGCGCTGCCGGGGGTAGGGTTGGCCACACCCACACAAAATTCATTTCTGGCGGAGGTAGGTTTGAACTGCTCAACGGAGAAATAGCCGAAAGCCATTCACCGTAGGGGCAATGGTGGTGGCGCTGCAATACCCGTCCCAGTCCAGACACCAAGCGGTTTTGTATGAGTTCTTCGATCTGCCCCCGCGTGGGGTCGGGCACATTAACGGAAGCGCGGTGTGCCCGAATTGCGGCTCCATCCCAGCGGATAATGTCTGCTTCGACTAGCAGCCTGTCGGACTTAACCTGACGCCGGGGACATGGCAGAATCGTGGGCACAACAGATCGCCCGCTGATGGATATCCCCCGGCATGAGCAACTTCCGCCAGATTGACCGCGACACCGGCTTCTTATTGCCGCCGTCCATTGA
>NZ_LWQU01000158.1 GCF_001650635.1 Magnetospirillum moscoviense
GCCTTCCAATTGGGCCGGAATTTTGCCATTCTGCCGTCAATCAGGGGCGTATGGACCGCCCATATGGGGAATGTCGGGTAAAATCAAATCGTGGTGCCAGAAGTATCCATACCATACGAAGTGTTGCGTGTAGCCCGTTCGGCCACGCATGGTTGATATGCACCATCCCGATGTGGCGCTTACCATCTGGTGCGTCACCATCGGTCAGCACGAAAATTCCATACCTCGGGTCAGGATATGATTCCGACGCGATTTGGCGTGCATGTGCCATATGTGGATCGTAGTCATCGGCGCCGCTGTCCAAATCGGCCAATTGGCTCGACCACTCTGCGTCCAATTCGGCGAAGAGCTGATTTGCGAGCGTTGCTCTGATGAGCTTGCGGGTCAACTGAACTCTCCTATCTGCGCGCGGCGTGTCAATGCCATAGTTGTGCGGGGAAGACAATAAGAGATTCTATCTTGGCGCAGCACCCGTTGCAATTGAACAGTTTGGTGCCGTCACTCCACATTGCTGTAGAACAGGAAGGGGCCGATCTCGGCCATGGGGAAGCGTCCCCGCGTCCAGGGCGGCAGCTCGGTCTGGCGGTGCCAGTGGGTGGCGCCGCCGGTCGGATAAAATACTAGAAAAGGTTTTGCCTTCACGCCAGCCAAACTTGATCGCAGCCTGGCGGCGCCACCATGGCGCATACCCATGGCCGTCATGGCTTGTCGCGGCAACCGTGCCACCTTACATTGACTTGATTCCAGCAAGGCAATCTGGGGGCAAGCGATGCGTCTGACCGTCAACGGCGTCACCCATCAGGTCGAGGCCGCCGCCGACACCCCGCTTTTGTGGGTGCTGCGCGACCATCTGGGCCTGACCGGCACCAAATATGGCTGCGGCGCCGCCCAATGCGGCGCCTGCCTGATCCAGTTGGACGGCAAGCCGGCCATGGCCTGCGCCACCCCGCTCAGTGCCGCCGAGGGCCGCGCCATCACCACCATCGAAGGCATTTCCGGCCGGGTCGCCCAGGCGGTCACCGCCGCCTGGACCGAACTGGACGTTCCGCAATGCGGCTATTGCCAAAGCGGTCAGGTGATGGCGGCGATGACGCTGCTGACCGACAATCCCAAGCCGACCGATGCCCAGATCGACGATGCGCTGTCGGGCCATCTGTGCCGCTGCGCCACCTATCAGCGCATCCGCGCCGGCATCCATGCCGCCGCCCGTAAGCTGGGAGCCTGAGCCATGAACCGCCAGTTGCCCCTCTCGCGCCGCTCGTTCCTGCTGACGGTGGGCGCCGCGGGCGCCGGCCTGACCCTGGGCTTCAAGGCCCAGGCCGCCGACCCGGCCCAGCCCCCCTCGCCGTTCCAGGCCTATCTGCGCATCAGCCCCGACAGTACGGTGACCATCTTGTCGGCCCACATGGATATGGGCCAGGGCATCTATTCCGGCATCGCGCTTTTGGTGGCCGAGGAATTGGATCTGGACCCCGCCGCCATCGCCGTCGAGGGCGCCTGGGGCAATCCCAAACTGTACGGCAACCTGGCCTGGGGCGGCGTGGCGCAAGGCACCGGCGGCTCGACGGCGATGAAATCGTCGTTCCAACGCTATCGGATGGCCGGTGCCGCGGCGCGCGCCATGCTGGTCGAGGCGGCCTCGCAAGCCTGGCGGGTGTCGCCCCATCTGGTCCGGGTGGAACACGGCATGGTCATCGGCCCCAAGGGCCGCAAGGCGTCGATCGGTCCCTTCGCCGAGGCGGCGGCCGCCCAGCCGGTCCCGGCCGAGCCGCGCCTGAAATCCCCGACCGAATGGCGCCTGATCGGCAAGGAAGGTTTCCGCCGGCTCGATTCGGCGGCCAAATCCACCGGCCGCCAGATCTATACCGCCGATCTGCGCCTGCCCGGCATGCTGACCGCCGTGCTGGCCCGGCCGCCGCTGTTCGGGGCGACGGTGAAATCCTTCGACGCCACCGCCGCCAAGAAGGTCCCCGGCGTGGTCGAGGTGGCGACCACCTCGCGCGGCGTGGCGGTGATCGCCACCGACACCTGGACCGCCATCAAGGGCCGCCAGGCGCTGAGCGTCGAGTGGGACCAGACCCACGCCGAAACCCGTGGATCGGCCCAATTGTGGGCCGAATATCGCCGCCTGGCCGGCGAAAGCACGCCAGCGCCCATCGCCGCCAGCCGCGGCAATCCCGACCAGGCCCTGAAACGGGCGGTGGCCCGCATCGACGCCACCTATGAATTTCCCTATCTGGCCCATGCGGCGATGGAGCCGCTGAACGCGGTGGCGGCCCGCACCGGCGACATGATCGAGGTGTGGGGCGGCCATCAGATGCCCGACCTTTACCGCGCCCTGGCGGCCAAGGCGGCGGGAGTCGCCCCGGAATCGGTGCGCCTGCACGTGATGATGACCGGCGGCGGCTTCGGCCGGCGCGCGGTGGCCGACGGCGACGTGGTGGTGGAGGCGGTGGAATGCGCCAAGGCCATCGGCTGGCGCGCTCCGGTCAAGGTCCAGTGGACCCGCGAGGACGACATGACCGGCGGCCGCTATCGCCCGATGATGCTGCACAAGGTCGCGGCCGGCATCGGGTTGGACGGCCAGCCGCTGGGCTGGCGCCACCGCATCGTCGGCCAATCGATCGGCGCCGGCACGCCGTTCGAGAAGATGCTGGTCCATGACGGCGTCGATCACACCTCGGTCGAGGGGGTGTCGGATTCGCCCTATGCGCCGGCCGACTTCCATTGCGACCTGATCTCGCCCAAGGTCGGCGTTCCGGTCTTGTGGTGGCGCTCGGTTGGCCACACCCACACCGCCTTCGTCACCGAGACCCTGATCGACGAGATGGCCGTCCTGGCCGGCAAGGACCCGCTGGCCTATCGCCGCGCCCTGCTGGCCGCCCATCCGCGCCATCTGGCGGTGCTTGACCTGGTGGCCGCCAAGGCCGGCTGGGGCGAAAAGCTTCCGCCCGGCCGCTTCCGCGGATTGGCGGTGCACCAATCCTTCGGCTCGGTGGTGGCCCAGGTCGCCGAGATCGTCCTTGATGGCAAGGGCGGCTTCAAGGTGATCCGCGTCGTCTGCGCCGTCGATTGCGGCCTGGCGGTCCAGCCCGACCAGATCAGAGCCCAGATGGAAGGCGGCATCGGCTTCGGGCTGGGCGCGGCCCTCAATGGCCGCATCACCCTGACCGACGGCCGGGTCGACCAGACCAATTTCAATGGCTACGAAGTGCTGCGGCTCGACGAGATGCCCGTCATCGAGGTGCACATCGTGCCGTCGGCGGCGCCGCCGACCGGCGTCGGCGAACCGGGCGTGCCGCCGATCGCCCCGGCGGTGGCCAACGCCCTGGCGGCGGCGACCGGCAAGCGCACGCGGACATTGCCGCTGCGCAGCTGACGCCCCCTACTCCACCGTCACGCTTTTGGCCAGGTTGCGCGGCTGATCGACGTCGGTGCCCTTGGCGACGGCGACGTGGTAGGCCAGCAATTGCACCGGCACCGCATACAGGATCGGTGCCACGAACGGATCGACGCTGGGCAAGGTGAAGGCGGCCAGCGGCTTGTTGACCAGGCGGGCCTGGCCTTCCTTGTCCGACAGGAACACCACCCGCGCGCCGCGTGCGATCACTTCCTGAACGTTCGACGCCGTCTTGTCGTAAAGCTCGTCGCTCGGGCACACCACGATCACCGGCACATGGTCGTCGATCAGCGCGATCGGGCCGTGCTTCAACTCGCCCGAGGCATAGCCCTCGGCGTGGATATAGCTGATTTCCTTCAGCTTCAACGCCCCTTCCAGGGCGATGGGATAACCGGTGCCGCGGCCCAGATACAAAACGTCGCGGGCCTGGGCGATGTCCTCGGCGACGCGGCGGATGCCGTCGTCGGCCCGCAAGATCTCGGAAATGCAGGCCGGCACCTCGGCCAGGGCCTGCGACAGGCGGGCTTCCTCGGTGGCCGGCAAGCGGCCGTTGGCCCGGCCCAGCGCGATGGCGACGCAGGCCAGCACCGTCAGCTGGCAGGTGAAGGCCTTGGTCGAGGCGACGCCGATTTCCGGGCCGGCCTGGGTCAGCAGCGCCGCATGGGCCGTGCGCGCGATGGTGCTTTCGGCGACGTTGACCAGGGCGATGGTGTTCATGCCCCGATCCAGGCACCAGCGCAGCGCCGCCAAGGTGTCGGCGGTCTCGCCCGATTGCGAGATGAAGATGGCCAGGTCGCCCTTGGCCACCACCGGCTGGCGATAGCGGAATTCCGACGCGATATCGACCTCGACCGCCACCTTGGCCAGACGCTCGATCCAGTATTTGGCGACCAGCCCGGCGTAATAGGACGTGCCGCAGGCGACGATGGTGACGCGGTTGACCGACCCCAGATCGAACGGCAGATCCATCAAGGTGATGGTGCGCGACGCCGGATTCAGCATGGTGTTCAGGGTATCGCCCACCACCTGCGGCTGCTCGAAGATTTCCTTCAGCATGAAGTGGCGGTGCTCGCCCTTGCCGATCATCGCCCCCGAGAACTGGGTCAGGCGGACCTGGCGCTCGACCGGATTGCCGGCGCGGTCGCGCACCTGGACGCCATCGGCGGTCAGCACCGCCCAGTCGCCATCCTCGAGATAGGAAATCTTCTGGGTCAGGGGCGCCAGGGCCAGCGCGTCCGAGCCCAGGAACATCTCGCCGGCGCCATAGCCGATGGCCAGCGGGCTGCCTTCGCGGGCGCAGATCAGCAGATCGTCGCGGCCGGCGAACAAAATCCCCAGGGCAAAGGCGCCGTGCAGGCGCTTCAAGGCGGCGGCGACCGCGTCCTCGGGGGCCAGGCCGGCGGCCAGGTGGAAATCGATCAATTGGGCCACGACTTCGGTGTCGGTGTCGCTTTCGAACACCTGGCCGGCCTTGGTCAGCTCGGCCTTCAGCTCGGCGTAATTCTCGATGATGCCGTTATGGACCACGGCGACGCGCGAGGTGGCGTGCGGATGGGCGTTCTTCTCGTTGGGCACGCCGTGGGTGGCCCAGCGGGTGTGGCCGATGCCGATGGTGCCGGACAGCGGCTGGCTTTCCAGCAGGCGCTCCAGATTGACCAGCTTGCCCTCGGCGCGGCGGCGCCGGATTTCGCCATCGACCAGGGTGGCGATGCCGGCCGAATCATAGCCGCGATATTCCAGACGCCGCAAACCCTCGACCAGAAGAGGCGCGACGGCGCCCTTTCCGATCATGCCGACGATGCCGCACATGGTGCATTCCCTTCAAGCCTAGGATTTGGCCTTCTCGGCCTTCTTGCGTTCACGGAAGCGGTCGGCCCAGCCGGCCAGTTCCATCTGGTTGCCGCGTGCCACCGCCAGCGCGCCGGGCGTGACGTCGCGGGTCACCACCGAGCCGGCCCCGACGATGGCGCCGTCGCCGACGGTGATCGGTGCCACCAAGGAAGAGTTCGAGCCGATGAAGGCGCCGGCGCCGATGTCGGTGAAGCTTTTGTCGAAACCGTCGTAATTGCAGGTGATGGTGCCCGCGCCGACATTGGCGCCGGCGCCGACCCGGGCGTCGCCGATATAGGCCAGGTGGTTGACCTTGGCGCCCTTCTCGACCTTGGCCTTCTTGACCTCGACGAAATTGCCGATATGGGCGTCGTCCTCGATCTCGGCGCCGGGGCGCAGGCGGGCGAACGGGCCGATCTCGACGCCGTCGCCGATGGTGCAGCCTTCGAAATGGCAGAAGCCCTTGATGGTGACGCCGTCGCCGACCTGGACCTTCTTGCCGAACACCACGTTGGGCCATACCACGACATCGCGGCCCAGCTTGGTATCCCACGAGAACCACACCGTATCCGGCTCGATCAGGGTGGCGCCGTTATCCATGGCGACCAGACGCAGGCGGCGCTGGACGATGGCCTCGGCCCCGGCCAGCTCGACGCGCGAATTGACGCCCAGCAACTCCTCGGGCTCGCCCAGCACGAACGAGCACGACGCCCCGTCGCCGCGAGCCAGCGCCACCACGTCGGTCAAATAATATTCGCCCTTGGCATTGTCGTTGGACAGCCGTTCGACCAGGCGCCACAGGCGCCGGCCGTCGATGGCCATGACGCCGGAATTGCACAGCGGGATGGCCCGCTGTTCCGCGTTGCCGTCCTTCCACTCGATGATGGCCTTCAAGCCCTCGGCACCGACCACCAGGCGGCCGTAATGGCCGGGATCGGCCGGCTTGAAGCCCAGCACCACCACCGCCGGCTGCTTGGGGCCGCGCCGTTCGGCCAGCATGCGCTTCAATGTGTCGCGGGTGATCAACGGGGTGTCGCCGAACACCACCAGCACGTCGCCGTCGAATTCGCCCAAGGCGGCCTTGGCCTGCGCCACGGCGTGGCCGGTGCCCAGACGGTCGGACTGCACCGCCGTGGTCAACGGCGCCACTTCCTCGGCGACGCAATCCATGCCGGGGCCGACCACCACCACCACCTTTTCGGGCGACAGGCCCTGCACCGTCTCGATCAGGTGCCGGATCATCGGGCGCCCGGCCAAGGGATGCATGACCTTCGGCAGGTCGGACTTCATGCGGGTGCCCTGGCCGGCGGCGAGCACTATGACGGCGAGACGATGGCTGGACATACGGACTCTACCTGTTGCGGGTCAGGGCGAAAGGTGCCACAAAGGACCGTTGGGAGCCAGTCAATCTTTATTGCGGAAGGTTTCAATGAATCGGGCGAAGCGGGCAGTTATCTTCGATCTTGACGGCACCTTGATCCATTCCCTTCCGGATTTGACCATCGCGGTCAACAAGACTCTGGCCATGGCCGGGCTGGCGCCGCTGACCGACGCCGATGTCGGACCGATGGTGGGCGACGGCGCCGCGACCCTGGTGACCCGCGCCTTCGACGCCCGGGGCGGCCTGCCCGACGGCAATGTCGATCTGTGGCTGGAACGCTTCCTGGCCCATTACGAGCCCCATGCCGCCGATCTGACCAAGCCGTGGGACGGCGTGGTCGAGACGCTGGAGAAGCTGAAGGCCAAGGGGATCGCGCTGGCGGTGTGCACCAACAAGCCGACCAAGGCCACCCACGATATCTTGAGCGTGCTGGGCATCGACCACTTCTTCGCCGTGGTGGTCGGCGGCGACGACGCCCCGGCCCTGAAGCCCAACCCGGCCCATGTCGAGGCGGTGCTGACCCGCCTCAGGATCGGCGCCGACGAGGCGGTGATGGTCGGCGATTCGGTCAACGACGTGCTGGCCGCCAAGGGCGCCGGCCTGCCGGTGGTGGTGGTCAGCTTCGGCTATTCGAAAAGCCCGGTGGCGGAGCTGGGCGCCAGCTACGTGATCGACGATTTCCGCGACCTTTACGATGCCGTCGTCGGCCGTCAGTAGCGCCGGACCAGCCTTGCCGCCAAGAACACGATAACCGCCGCCACCACCACCGACGGGCCGGCCGGGCTATCGAAGTGCCAGCTGGCGGCCAGACCCGAACCGACCGCCACGGTCCCGACCAGTGCTGCGAAGGCGGCCATCTGCTCGGGCGTGCGCGACAGGCCGCGCGCGGTCGCGGCCGGGATCACCAGAAGTGCTGTGACCAGCAGCACGCCGACCACCTTCATCGCCACCGCCACCACCAGCGCCACCAGCACCATCAGCGCCATTCGTGCGCGCTCGACCGCATGGCCCTCGATCTTGGCCAGGTCGGGATCGATAGTGGCGGCCAGCAGCGGCCGCCATATCAGGGCCAGCGCCGCCAGCATCAGCGCGCCGCCGCCCCAGATCAGGCCGACATCGCCCCAGGTCACCGCCAGGATGTCGCCCAACAGCCAGCCCATCAGATCGACCCGCACGGTTTCGACCTGCGACAACGCCACCAGCCCCGCGGCCAGCGCCCCATGCGAGACGATGCCCAAGATGGTGTCCGAACCCAGCTTTTCCTGGCGCTGGGCCACCGCCAGCAAGAGGGCCGCCGCGACGGCGACGATGGCGATGCCGAACAGGGCCGAGGTCCCCAGCAGCAGGCTGGCGACCACGCCCAGCAAAGCCGCATGGGCCAGGGTGTCGCCGAAATAGGCCATGCGCCGCCACACCACGAAACAGCCGAACGGGGCCGCCACCAGGGCCAGACCGATGCCGGCGGCCAGCGCCTTGATCAGGAACTCATCCATGATGGCAATCCGGGCCATGCTGATGCCCGACCGAGCCGTCGGGCAGATGCTGGTGATCGTGGACATGGGTATAGACCGCCAGACTGGCGGCGACGCCCGGCCCGAACAGGGCCAGATATTCCGGGTGGCGGCTGACCGTCTCGGGGGGGCCGGCGCAGCAGACATGGCGGTTCAGGCACACCACCTCGTCGGTGGCGGCCATCACCACGTGCAGATCATGGCTGACCATCAGCACGGCGCAGGCGCCGGTCCGGGCCAGGGCAGCGATCAGATCGTAAAGCTCGGCCTGGCCGGCCATATCGACCCCGGCCACCGGCTCGTCCAACACCATAAGATTGGGCCGGCGCAACAGGGCGCGGGCCAGCAAGACCCGCTGCAGCTCGCCGCCCGACAGGTCGCGCACCTGGCGGCCCAGGACATGGCCGGCCGACACCTGTTCCAGCGCCCGGCCCCATTGGGAAGCATCGGAATCGGGCGCCGCCATGGCCAGGAAGCGGCGCACCGACAGCGGCAAGGCCGGATCGATGGCCAGGCGCTGCGGCACATAGCCGACGATGGCGCCGGCCCGACGGCTGACCGTGCCGGAATCGGGCTTGACCAGCCCCAGCGCGACCCGCACCAGGGTCGATTTGCCGGCGCCGTTGGGGCCGACGATGGTGACGATGCGGCCGGGCTCGACCGCCAGCGACACCCCCGACAGCACCGGATGGCCACCCAGCGCCAGCGACACCTTGTCCAGGCGGACCAGCGCGCTCATGGGCTGGCCCCGCCCCGGCAGCCCGGGCACAAGCCGTGCGCCTCGACGGTCAGGCTGTCGACCTGAAAGCCCAGGGCGGCGGCTTCTTGTTCGATGGCGCGGGTGGTGGCGGCCTCGGCCAGCTCGGCCACGGCCCCGCACTGGCGGCACAGCAGGAACAGCCCGGCATGGGGCTGGCCGGGATGGGAACAGCCGACATAGGCGTTCTGGGTCTCGATGCGATGGATCAGCCCGTGCGCCAGCAGGAAATCCAGCGCGCGATAGATTGTCGGCGGCGCGGCGCCGCGCCCCAATTGCTCCAGCAGCGCATAGGCCCCGACCGGGGCGTGGCTGGTCCAGATCAATTCCAGCACCCGGCGGCGGATGTCGGTCAGGCGGGCGCCACGACGGCGGCACTCGGCCTCGGCGGCACCAAGCGCACTGGCCACGCAGGACCGGTGGTCATGGTCGTTGGAGGGAAAGGACATCGGGCTTGCCGTCATCAATTGTTATATTATAACGTTACATCCATCGCCCATCCTCGCACGAAAGCCCGCCCATGTCCAAGCACGTCATCGCCGTCTTGCTGTTGTGCCTGGGCACCCAGGTCCTCGCCGCCGAGCTGAAGGTGGCGGCCTCGATCCAGCCGCTGCATTCGCTGACGGCGGCGGTGATGGCCGGCGCCGGCCAGCCGGCGCAGGTGGTCAACGGCCTGGCCAGCGAGCACGCCTATGCCTTGAAGCCGTCGGACGCCCGTCTGGTTCAGGCGGCCGACCTGGTGGTGCTGGTTTCGCCTGCCTACGAGACCTTCCTGGCCAAGCCGCTGGCGGCGGCCAGGGCGGATGTCCTGGCTTTGGCCCAGTTGCCCGGCATCACCCGGCTGGACCAGCGCGAAGGCGGTGCTTGGGAAGCCCACGCCGCCGACCACGACCACGGGCATTCCGACCGGGACGAAACCGACTTCCACCTGTGGCTGGACCCGGCCAACGCCAAGCTGCTGGTCGCCGCCCTGGCCGACAAGCTGGCGGCCAAGGACCCAAGCCGCGCCGCCCTTTACCGGGCCAACGCCCAGGCCACCTTGGCCCGGCTGGACGCGCTGGACGGCGAATTGTTCGCCAGGCTGGCCCCGGTCAAGGCCCGCCCCTATGTGGTGTTCCACGACGCCTATCAATATTTCGAGGCGCGCTATGGCCTGAACCCGGTCGGGGCCGTCACCATCGACCCCGACCGGCCGCCCTCGGCCAAGCGCATGGCGACCTTGCGCGACCGCATCAAGAGTTCCGGCACCGCGTGCGTGTTCCGCGAGCCGCAATTCCCCTCGCCGCTGGCCGCCAGCCTGGCCCAGGCCGCCGGCGCCCGCCTGGGCGTGCTGGACCCGCAAGGGGCCGACCTGGCGCCCGGACCCGACCTTTATTTCACCATGATGCGGCGTTTGGCCGAATCGCTGTCCTCGTGTCTTTCGGGCGGCTGAGGGATCATCTATAGGATTAAGCGTCCCCAACCGGAGCTCGCCATGACCGATGCCGCCGCCGCCCTTGCCGCCATCTCCTTCAACGCCGACGGGCTGGTCCCGGCCATCGCCCAGCAATTCGACACCGGCGAGGTGCTGATGATGGCGTGGATGAACCGCGAGGCGGTGGCCGAGACCCTGGCCACCGGCCGGGTGTGCTATTGGTCGCGCTCGCGCAAGGGTCTGTGGCGCAAGGGCGAGACCTCGGGCCAGCAGCAGCGCCTGAAGGAATTTTTGATTGATTGCGACGGCGACACCATCTTGGTGAAAGTGGACCAGGACGGCGTCGCCTGCCACACCGGCCGGCGCACCTGCTTCTACACCGCCGCCCGGCCGGAAGGCCTGACCGAGGTGGCCCCGGTCCTGGTCTCGCCAGAGGAGCTTTACAAGAAATGACCACCCTTCCGGTGACCGTGCTGACCGGCTTTCTGGGCAGCGGCAAGACCACGCTTTTGAACCATCTGCTGGGCCAGCCCGGCCTGGCCGACACTGCCGTCCTGGTCAACGAGTTCGGCGAGATCGGCATCGATCAGCTGCTGGTCCGCCATGTCGCGGAAGATATCGTGCTGCTCAATTCCGGCTGCCTGTGCTGCACGGTGCGGGGCGACATGGTCAATGCCTTGCGCGAGCTGTTCCTGAAACGGGTCAAGGGCGAGATCCCCGAATTCGCCCGCGTCATCATCGAGACCACCGGCCTGGCCGACCCCGCCCCGATCATCCACACCCTGATGACCGATCCCTTGCTGTCGAGCCGCTATCGGCTGGACGGCATCGTCTCGACCGTCGATGCGGTCAACGGGTCGGCGACGCTGGACAACCACCCGGAAGCGGTCAAGCAGGCGGCGGTGGCCGACCGCATCGTCATCACCAAGACCGACATCGCCAAGCCCGAACAAACCGCCCGCCTGCGCGAGCGTCTGGCCCGGCTGAACCCGGCGGCGGTCACCATCGAGGCCATCGACGGCAAGCTGGACCCGGCGGCCATCCTGGATGCCGGCCTGTTCAACGATCGCGACAAAATTCCCGACGTGCGGCGCTGGATGAACGAGGAATCGTTCCGCGACCACCACGACCACCATCATCACCACCACGACGTCAACCGCCACGACGACCGCGTCCAGGCCTTCGTCTTCACCCGCCAGGCGCCAGTCAGCTGGCCCGGCCTGGCCTTCGCGCTGGAATTGCTGATCGCCAACCGGGGCGAGAACCTGCTGCGCATCAAGGGCGTGGTCAACGTGCTGGGATCCGACAAGCCGATGGCCATCCATGGCGTGCAGCACGTCTTCCACCCGCCGGCCGCCCTGCCCGGCTGGCCCGACGACGACCACCGCACCCGCATCGTCTTCATCACCCGCGACCTCGACCGCAAGGTGATCGACGACATGCTGGCCGGCGTGCTGGGTCTGGCCGACGAAAAGGGGATCTGACCCCGATGGAACTGCCCGCCGAATTGCTGCAAACTCTGAGGGCCCATTTCGGCGAGCGCTTGTCGCAGGCCGCCTCGGTGCGCCAGCAGCACGGCAAGGACGAATCGCACTTTTCCGCCTTCCCGCCCGACGCGGTGCTGTTCGCCCGATCGACCGCCGATGTCGCCTTCGCCGTCAAGGAATGCGCCCGTTTCGGCGTGCCGGTCATCGCGTTTGGCACCGGCACCTCGCTGGAAGGCCATATCGCGGCGATCAAGGGCGGCGTGACCATCGATCTCGCGGGGATGAACGCCATCCTGGCCGTTCGCCCCGAGGATCTGGACGTCACAATCCAGCCCGGCGTCACCCGCAAGCAACTGAACGAACATCTTCGTGACCAGGGCCTGTTCTTCCCCATCGATCCCGGCGCCGACGCCAGCCTGGGCGGCATGGCGGCGACCCGGGCGTCGGGCACCAACGCGGTGCGCTACGGCACCATGAAGGACAACGTGCTGGGGCTGGAGGTCGTGCTGGCCGACGGAAGCGTCATCCGCACCGGCGGGCGGGCCCGCAAATCCTCGGCCGGCTATGATCTGACCCGACTGATGGTCGGCTCGGAAGGCACGCTGGGCATCATCACCGAACTGACGCTGAAGCTGCACGGCGTGCCCGAGGCGATCTCGGCCGCCACCTGCCCGTTCCCATCGGTCGAGGCGGCCATCGACACGGTGATCCTGACCATCCAGTCGGGCATCCCGATCGCCCGCGTCGAGTTCCTGGACCAGACCATGATCGCGGCGGTCAACACCTATTCAAAGACCGACCACCAGATCGCCCCCACCTTGTTCTTCGAGTTCCACGGCAGTCCCGCCAGCGTCGCCGAACAGGCCGAGCGGGTCGCTTCTATCGCCGCCGAATTCGGAGCCAGCGGCTTCCAATGGGCCACCACCACCGAGGAGCGCACCCGCCTGTGGGCGGCCCGCCATACCGCCTATTGGGCGGCGCTGGCGCTGCGGCCGGGCGCCAAGGCCTGGACCACCGACGCCTGCGTGCCGATCTCGGCCCTGGCCCGCTGCCTGTTGGAAACCAAGGCCGACCTGGACCGGTCGGGCCTGATCTCGGCCCTGGTCGGCCATGTCGGCGACGGCAATTTCCACGCCCTGGTGCTGGTCGATCCCGGCAATCCGGCCGAGGTCGCCTTGGCCGAACGGCTGAACCAAGGCATCGTCGCCCGCGCCCTGGCCCTGGGCGGCACCTGCACCGGCGAACACGGAATCGGCATGGGGAAGAAGGATTTCCTGGCGGCCGAGGCCGGCGGCGCCCTGTCGGTGATGCGGGCCATCAAGCAGGCGCTGGACCCCGACGGCATCCTGAATCCCGGGAAGATTATCAAGGACTAACACTTTCCTGAGCTCCTTCATCAGACTACACTTCTTTCTGTGCGGAATTTGGACCGCCACGGGACGACCGCGCTGCAATGCAAAAAGAACAGCCGGCGGGATGGGAGACAGGGCAAATGATGGGACTGTTGAAGCGCGGTGGTATTACCTCGAGACTGTGGCTATTGGTCGCGGCGCCGCTGGCCGGTCTGGCCGCGGTCTTCATCTACGACGCCGTTCAATTGAAAAGTGAACTGTTCGCCGCCCGCGAGACCAAGTTGCGCCATGTGGTCGAGGCCAGCATGGGGGTGTTGCAGCGCTTCGCCCAAGAGGCCAAGGAAGGCCGCATGAGCGAGGACGAGGCCAAGGCCCAGGCCATGGCCACCATCCGCGCCATGCGCTACGAGACGGTCGAATATCTGTGGATCAACGACCTGGAACAGCCGGTCCCGCGCATGGTCATGCACCCGACCGTGCCGGCCTTGAACGGCAAGCCGCTGACCGACCAGCGCTTCGACAAGGCCACCAGCCGCCGGGCCGGCACCGACGGTCCGACCCGGCCCTTGGCCAACGCCAACCTGTTCGTCGCCTTCAACGACGTGGTGCGCGAGGCCGGACACGGCTTCGTCACCTATGACTGGCCGAAGCCCAAGCAGGGCGGCGGCGTCACCGAAGAACTGTTTCCCAAGCTGTCCTATATCAAGCATTTCGAGCCGTGGGCCTGGGTGCTGGGCTCGGGCATCTATGTCGATGACGTCGACACCCTCTATCGGGCCGAACTGCGCAGCCGCATGCTGCTGTTCCTGTTGATCCTGCTGGCGGTCGGCGGCTTCGGCTATGTCCTGTCGCGCTCGATCGGCAAAGGCTTTCGCGACCTGGCCCACGACATGGACGTCATCGACGGCACCGGCGACGTCGATGCGCTGCGTCTGAAGCCCGATCGCGCCGACGAATTCGGCCACGCCGCCAAGATGATGCAGACCATGGCGGAAAACCGCCGCCAGATGCAGGCGATGAGCGCCGAACGCCAGCGCATGCGCGAGCAGACCGAGCAGGAACGCATCAACATGCAGCACGAGGTGCTGCGCTCGCTGGTCCAGTCGGCAATGCTGGGCAACGAGGCGATGATCAGCCTGGCCCGCATGAAGCGCGAGATCGACCTGTCGGCCACCCAGATCAACGGCATGGCCGGCTCGGTCGAACAGATGCGCGAGGCGATCACGGCGATTTCCTCGGAAAGCTCGGTGGCGGCCTCGGACGCCGACGGCGCCGGCGATGCGGCCAATTCGGGCCTGGGCGCATCGGGCGAGGCGCTGAACGCCTTCCAGAAGATCGTCGAATCGGTCGATCAGGCCGGCTCCAAGGTCAAGGGCCTGGCCGAGGCGTCGCTGGAAATCGGCAAGATCGTCACCGACATCGAGGCGGTGGCCGGCCAGACCAACCTTCTGGCCTTGAACGCTACGATTGAAGCCGCCCGCGCCGGCGAAGCCGGCAAAGGCTTCGCGGTGGTGGCGGGCGAGGTCAAGAACCTGGCCAACCAGACCAGCCGCGCCACCGAGGATATCCGCCGCCGCATCGAAGGATTGCAGGGCGAGATCCAGTCGATCGTCGGCGCCATGTCGGCCAGCGTCGCCGTGGTCGATGCCGGCCAGGCCATGGTCGCCGACCTGGGCGGCAAGCTGCAGGAAATCGCCGGCCAGGTCGGTTCGGTGCGCACCCACATGAACGACATCGCCGACGTGCTGGAAAGCCAAAGCGGCGTCGCCGGCGAGTTGGCCCACGGCACCCACCATGTCGCCACCCTGTCTCGCTCCAACAACGACCAGTTGGAAGGCGTGCTGCAGTCGATGAGCGCGATGATCGAGCAGTTGAACGCCCAGGTCGGCACCTATGCCGGATTGGGATCGGCCAAGCTGCTGGTCGAGGTGGCCAAGAACGACCACATCACCTTCAAGCGCCGCATCCTGGACGGCATCGTCGGCCGCATCAAGCTTACCGCCGACGAGGTGCCCGACCACCATAATTGCCGCCTGGGCAAGTGGTACGACGCGCTGTCCGACCAGGCGCTCAGGGCCGACCCGGCCTATCAGGCCATCGTCAACCCGCACCAGGCGGTGCACCAGCACGCCAAGCAGGCCCTGACCCATGCGGCGGCCGGCGACATCGAGGCGGCCTTCGCCAGCCTGGAAGACATGAACCAGGCCTCGAAGTCGATCATCGCCATGCTCGACGCCCTGGGCGCTCGCCTGCTGGAGCTGGAAAAGGCCGGATGATAGCGGCCACCGCGTCACCGGACCCGTCTGTTCGGTCTGCCGGTATCAAGCGGCCACTGCGGCCGCGGCCTAGGGCGCGGATGCGCCCGCCCGGCGAGGGCGCACAGAAAGGCATGCCAACCGTTCCGTTGAAGGAACGGCTGGCATGAGTCGCAGTCTGACGCCGGAATTGCTGCTCAGGGCCTATGCCATGGGGGTCTTCCCCATGGCCAAGGCCCGCGAGGACCGGCGGGTGTACTGGGTCGATCCCGACGAACGCGGCATCCTGCCGCTGCCCGACTTCCACGTGCCGCGCTCGTTGAAGAAGGTCCTGCGCAAGGCGCCGTTCGACATCCGGATCGACACCGCCTTCCAGGCGGTGATGGAAGGCTGCGCCGAATCCAAGCCCGGGCGCGACAAGACCTGGATCAACGATGAAATCCTGGCGCAGTTCTGCCTGCTGCACCATCTGGGCTTGGCCCATTCGGTGGAATGCTGGCAGGGCGGCGAACTGGTCGGCGGCTTGTACGGCCTGGCCCTGGGCGCCGCCTTCTTCGGGGAAAGCATGTTCAGTCGGACCACCGACGCCTCGAAGGTGGCGCTGGTCGATCTGGTGGCGCGGCTGAAGCAGGGCGGTTACGTGTTGCTGGATACCCAGTTCATCACCGACCATCTGGCCCGGTTCGGCGCCGTCGAAATCCCGCGTGAGGATTATCTGGCGATGTTGGCCGCTGCCGTGTCGATGCCGGCGCAATTTTCCCGTGAACCGGTCGATTGGCGCCTGGCGGCGGATTCGCTCACCGACTGAGCCCGGCCGCGAACGGTTCCCAGCCGCGCACCAGATCGGCCAGGACCGCATAGCCACCGGCGCGGGGATGGGCGCCGTCATCGGCCGCCACCTCGTCCATCCATGCAAAGGACGCCGCCAGATCGTCGAACACCGCCAGATAGGGCACGCCGATCCCACCGCACAGACCGGCCAGCGCCGCCGACAGAAGGGCGATGCGGGAATTGGTGTCGGCACAGGCGATCGGCGGCGGCCCGACCATCAGGGTCGGCCACAGCGCCCGGCATTCCATCAAGATCGCCTGCGCGTTGGCCATCGCCTGATCGGGCGCCACACGCGGCCCGCAATCGGCCCAGCTGCAATCATTGACCCCGAACGAGAAGACCACCCGGCCGTCGATTCCCGCCGGCAGGCGCAGGGCGCATTCGCCCCGCCAGCGGGCGCGGATGTCGGCACTGGTGTCGCGGCGGATGCCCAGATTGTAAAGGGTGAAATCATTGACCTCGGCGCGCAGGTCCCGGCAGGCCCGGCCGACCCAGCCCAGGCCGTCGGGATCGTTGGTTCCGTTGACGAAGCTGTCGCCTACGAAACACAACCGCATCACGCCCTACCGCGCCTTGCGGCAGTCAAGGACCCAGACGTCGTAGACGGCGTGCTCCATCGCCGAAAGCGCCGGGCTGGAGGCGAACATCCAGCCGCGAAACAGGCTTTGCGCCGGCAGGCCGGGCTTCAGTTCCCAGATGTCCAGGAAGGCTGCGCTTTCGGGGTTTTCCTCGGGCCGACGCTTGCGGCAGGCATGGGCGATGATTTCCAGGCCGCCGACCCGGACCGGCTGGCCCACCGGCGCCTCGATGGTGACGACGCGGGCGGTGATCTTGTCCAGGCCGCCCAGGATGGCGACGTCCAGCTTCAGGTCCGGCACCGCCGGAACCTGGGCCGCCGCCAGCGACGGCAGCGCCATCAGGCCGAGCAGAAGGACAAGAACGCGGATCATTGCTGGCTGGCGGGCGCCGCCGGAGCGGGAGCCGCGGGCGCCGGATTGTCGGCGGTGGCCAGGAAGATCAGCTCGCCGACCATTTCCTCGATCGACTTGAAATCCTTGGTCTTGGCGATGCGGCCGCCCTCGGGGATGCGGTCCTTGGCGCGGCCGGGAATCAGCTTGACGAACTTGCCGCCCAGCAACCCTTCCGTCGCGATGGTCGCCACCGTATCGGCCGGCAGGCGTACATCGGGCGAAATCGACAATTTGACCACGGCGTTGAAGGTGACCTTGTCCAGTTCGTAATCGGCGACGGTGCCGACCTTGACGCCGTTGATGCGGATGTCCGACCCCTTGTCCAGGCCGCCGACGCTGGAGAACTGGGCGGTGATCTCGTAGCCGGTCACTTCCTTCAGGTCGGCGTGGGTGTAGGCGAAGACCAGGAAGAACGCGGCCACCACCAGCACCACGGCCCCCATGATGGTCTCGATGAGATTGCGCCCCATGTTGGTCCCCTTAGGTGCTTAGTTGGAGATGGACGGCAGCGGCCGGTCCAGATAGCCACGCTTGGCCCGGCCCTGCTGGATGATCATTTCCATCAGGTCCTCGATGACCATCGAATCCTGGGTGAACGGGATTTCCTGACCGCTGGCGAGGACGCTTTCCTCGGCGCCCGGCTGCAGCACCACGAACTTCGAGCCCAACAGGCCGTCGGTGTGAATCGCCGCCGCGGTGTCGCTGGGCAATTGCACGTCGGAACGGATGCGCAGGCTGGTCACCGCGCGGAAATC
Source organism: Magnetospirillum moscoviense (assembly GCF_001650635.1). GTDB lineage: Bacteria > Pseudomonadota > Alphaproteobacteria > Rhodospirillales > Magnetospirillaceae > Magnetospirillum > Magnetospirillum moscoviense. The sequence goes on from NZ_LWQU01000158.1 coordinate 17,945, forward strand.
CGGGGCCAGGCTCAAGGCCGCCACCTTGCCGACCGGCAGGCCCGACAAACGGACCGGGCTGCCGACGGCGATGCCGTCCAGCCGGCTGAACCGCGCCGTCACCAGATAGCCGTCGGAATCGTCGGATTCACCCGGCGTCTTTTGGGTGAGGTAAACGACGGCCAGGGCCAGCGCGGAAACGGCCACCACCAGCGCGCCGGTGACGATGTCGCGATTGCCGCCCTTGGTGACCATGGCCTTGTCCCCCGCCCTGCCCTAGGGCTGCCAGGCTTCGTAATCGCCGGCGGCGCGTTCGCGCCGGCCGCCCATCAGATCGTGCCCCGGCGGCAGATAGGCGGCCTGGGTGCCGGTGGCGTTCCCCTCGTGCGCCTTTTGCCATTCGCGGCGCGGCGCGGCGGTCAGCGGCGCGTCCGAGGTGTAATGCAGCCAGGCGTGCCATTCCGGCGGCACCATCGAGCCTTCGACCGGGCCGTTATAGATCACCCAGCGCTTGACGCGGGCGCCCTTGGCGGCCGAGCGCGCCTGATAATAGCGGTTGCCGAACGAATCGGTGCCCACCAGCTTGCCGTTGGCCCACGTGAACAGCAATGTGCCCAAGCTAATCATACCATTGTCCCCGTTCTTGCTTCCGGGTTGGAAATCATCGGGGCGGACTATGGCAAATGCGCCCCGACGCGTCCAGAGGATCGTGCCCCCACCCGCATCATCTTGTGGCCAATCCATAAAAAATGCCGAGATTCCGCCAAAAATGCCGGATTCATTGTGACTACATAATGTGTCTAGCAGCCATGATTTCGTCAAAATCTTGTTGAACCGGCACGGCGATTGTCATAGCCTGCGTCTCGGTCGGGGGCTGACCACAATATCTTGTGGAGAGTGCGGCGCGAGGGGAAATCCGGAACCCCTTGTGTCCTGCGCCCAAGCTTCCCGCGGCCAGACCAGACAGGCACAGCAAGAACAGAGGGGAGACCATGCGCGTCCAGCGTCATTTCACCAAGGCCGGGGCCTCCGCTTACGCGGCCCTCGAATTCCGCAAGGCCACCAGCGAGATCCGTAATCCGGACGGATCGGTGGTCTTCCAGGCCAAGGATATCGACGTTCCCGCCGCCTGGTCGCAGGTGGCCTGTGACGTGCTGGCGCAAAAATACTTCCGCAAGGCCGGCGTTCCCGCCCGCCTGAAGCGCGTGGCCGAAAAGGGCGTGCCCGAGTGGCTGCAGCGCCACGAGCCCGACCAGGCCGCCCTGGAATCCCTGCCCGAAAAAGAACGCACCAGCGGCGAGACCAGCGCCCAGCAGGTGTTCGACCGCCTGGCCGGCACCTGGACCTATTGGGGCTGGAAGGGCGGCTATTTCGACAAGGAAGAAGACGCCCAAGCCTTCCGCGACGAGATGGCCTTCATGCTGGCCAGCCAGATGGGCGCGCCCAACTCGCCGCAATGGTTCAACACCGGCCTGCATTGGGCCTATGGCATCGACGGCCCCGGCCAGGGCCACTATTACGTCGATTTCAAGACCGGCAAGATGGTGCGGTCGAAGTCGTCCTATGAACATCCGCAGCCCCATGCCTGCTTCATCCAGTCGATCAACGACGATCTGGTCAATGAGGGCGGCATCATGGATCTGTGGGTGCGCGAGGCCCGCCTGTTCAAGTACGGCTCGGGCACCGGCACCAACTTCTCGGCGCTGCGCGGCGAAGGCGAGCGCCTGTCGGGCGGCGGCAAGTCGAGCGGCCTGATGAGCTTCCTGAAGATCGGCGACCGCGCCGCCGGCGCCATCAAGTCGGGCGGCACCACGCGCCGCGCCGCCAAGATGGTGGTGGTCGATGTCGATCATCCCGACATCGAGAACTTCATCAATTGGAAGGTGGTCGAGGAGCAGAAGGTCGCCGCCTTGGTGTCCGGCTCGAAGCTGGCCGCCAAGAATCTGGGCGAGGTCATGGCCGCCTGCCGCGAATGGGACGGCGACGCGGGGTCCGATGCCCGCTTCGACCCCAAGGAAAACAAGCGCCTGAAGAAGGCGATCATCGCCGCCCGCGCCGCCATGCTGCCGGAATCGGCGATCCAGCGGGTCATCCAGTTCGCCCGCCAGGGTTACGAGAGCATGGAATTCCCGGTGTTCAACACCGACTGGGATTCCGAGGCCTATCTGACCGTCTCGGGCCAGAATTCCAACAACACCGTGCGCGTCACCGACGATTTCCTGAACGCGGTGATCGAGGATGCCGACTGGGTGCTGAAGCACCGCACCTCGGGCAAGGTCAAGAAGGTGCTGAAGGCCCGCGACCTGTGGGAAACCATCGGCGAGGCCGCCTGGGCCTGCGCCGATCCGGGCATCCAGTTCGACACCACCATCAATGACTGGCACACCTGCCCGGAATCGGGGCGCATCAACGCCTCGAACCCGTGCTCGGAATACATGTTCCTGGACGACACCGCCTGCAATCTGGCGTCCCTGAACCTGATGTGCTTCCGCACGGCCGGCGGCACCTTCGACATCGAGGGCTTCCGCCACGCCTGCCGACTGTGGACCATGGTGCTGGAAATCTCGGTGCTGATGGCCCAGTTCCCGTCCGAGAAGATCGCCCAGCTGTCCTATGAATTCCGCACCCTGGGCCTGGGCTATGCCAATGTCGGCGGCCTGTTGATGGCCGACGGCATCCCCTATGACAGCGATCACGGCCGCGCCCTGATCGGGGCGATCACCGCCCTGATGACCGGCGAATCCTATCTGACCTCGGCCGAGATGGCCGGCGAGCAAGGCGCCTTCCCCGGCTACGCCCCCAACCGCGAGGCGATGCTGAAGGTCATCCGCAACCATCGCCGCGCCGCCTATGGCCTGACCTCGGGCTATGAGGGTCTGTCGATCGCTCCGGTGCCGCTGGACGCCGACAATTGCCCCGACGCGGCCATTGTCGCCGCCGCCCGCCTGACCTGGGACAACGCCCTGGCCCTGGGCGAGAAGAACGGTTACCGCAACGCCCAATCGACCGTGGTCGCCCCCACCGGCACCATCGGCCTGGTGATGGATTGCGACACCACCGGCATCGAGCCCGACTTCGCCCTGGTCAAGTTCAAGAAGCTGGCCGGCGGCGGCTATTTCAAGATCATCAACCGCATGGTGCCCGAGGCCCTGCGCACCCTGGGCTATAACGAGGCCGACATCGCCGAGATCATCCGCTATGCGGTCGGCCACGGCACGCTGCGCGATGCGCCGGGCATCAACCACGAGCGTCTGAAGGCCAAGGGCTTCGACGACGCGGCGCTGGAACGGGTCGAGCAGTCGCTGGAAAGCGCCTTCGACATCCGCTTCGTCTTCAACAAGTACACGTTGGGCGAGGAATTCTGCACCACGACCTTGGGCATCGATCGCGCCAAGCTGGACGATATCGGCTTCGACATGCTGGCCCATCTGGGCTTCTCGCGGGACGAGGCCGACGCCGCCAACATCTACTGCACCGGCACGATGACCCTTGAGGGCGCGCCCTTCCTGAAGGCCGAGCACTTGGCCGTCTTCGACTGCGCCAGCCCGTGCGGCAAGATCGGCAAGCGGTTCCTGTCGCCGGAAAGCCATATCCGCATGATGGCCGCCGCCCAGCCCTTCATCTCGGGCGCCATCTCGAAGACCATCAACATGCCCAACGCCGCCACCGTGGCCGAGTGCAAGGACGCCTATATGATGTCCTGGCGCCTGGGTCTGAAGGCCAACGCGCTGTACCGCGACGGCTCGAAGCTCAGCCAGCCGCTGCAGGCCGCCCTGCTGGACGATGCCGGCGAACTGGAAGAGGCCATCGCCGCCCAGCCGCTGGCGGCACGGGCCGAAATCGTCGCCGAGCGGGTGGTCGAGCGCATCATCGCCGCCGCCCGGCGCAAGCTGCCCGACCGCCGCAAGGGCTATACCCAGAAGGCGATGGTCGGCGGCCACAAGGTGTACTTGCGCACCGGCGAATATGAAGACGGCAAGCTGGGCGAGATCTTCATCGACATGCACAAGGAAGGCGCCGCCTTCCGGGCCATGATGAACAATTTCGCCATCGCCATCTCGATCGGCCTGCAATACGGCGTGCCGCTGGAGGAATTCGTCGAGGCCTTCACCTTCACCCGGTTCGAGCCGTCGGGCATGGTGGAAGGCAACGACACCATCAAGATGTCGACCTCGATCCTGGACTACATCTTCCGCGAACTGGCGATTTCGTACCTGTCGCGCAATGACCTGGCCCATGTCGAGCCGGCCGACCTGACGCCTGACACGGTGGGTCGCGGCGACGCCGCCGAAAGCCAGTTCGACGACGTCAACCCGCTGGGTGCGGTGGTCGAGCGTGTGGCCTCGAAGGGCTATGTGCGCTCGAAGTTCCTGGTGGTGACCGGGGGCATGGGCGGCAATGGCGGCGCCACCGCCGCCTCGCTGTCGGCCGACATCGCCGGCGCGACGCTGGGGGTGGCCCAGACCACCGCCCTGGCCCTGTCGGTGGACGCCGAGACCGCCATCCAGGAGTTCGACGCCCGCGCCGAGCAGATCCGCCGGGCCCGCATGAAGGGCTATGAGGGCGACGCCTGCCCCGAATGCGGCAATTTCACGCTGGTTCGGAACGGCACCTGCCTGAAGTGCGACACCTGCGGGGGTACGACCGGCTGCTCGTAATGAGCGCGGTTTTTTGAGGGACCGGGTCTTCCTCTCTTGGGTCCCTCAATGCAACGGGCCGGCTCTCATCCGAGGGCCGGCCCGCGTTGTTTTTATAGTCGGGCTGCCGCCCGAACCCGCCTGGAGCGATGCTCCAGACCTCATTTTATTTTTTTAGTTTTTGGATCGCGTCAGAGCCTTCAGGGAATAAAAATGGAAGAAAATGACATCAATGCGCCGAGATGACGTTGGGATCGAGCCAGTTGTGTGCACTGTCACCGGAACCCCCTGTCACCGGAACCCCACTGTCACCGGAACCCGTCACCGGAACCCCGTGACCGGCAGGTCATGGCACTCAAGGGCCGCCGCAGGCGTTCTCGACGAACGACGGGTGTCGTGGGGTAGAGCGGCCAGACGCAGCGCAGGGGCCAGTCGGCCGGGCCTGACCAGTCAATTTGGACCGCCTCTGCCACCAAAGGCAACCGAGCTACCAGTGCATAACGCATCCTTAATAGACCTTGGATATAATATCCATTGGAAGGGCGGCCCTTGCTGGACGGGATGTGTCTATGGAGAAACGGCTTTCCCCGGAAGAAGCAGATGTCATCTTCCAGGAAATTATTCGGAAGTTGCCGTCGGTCAGCACCCCCGCAAAGTTAGAGGAGCTATCTCTTCTTGCTCTTGCGATGATGCTTCGCAGAACATCGTCCAAAGATCTGCGTGATGAACTTTCCCAGCAAATTCGGGAGATTGTTTCATCTGTAACCCCCGGCCATTCGCCCGAGGCCGTGCGAAATGCAATGCGCCTTGCGGTGAGAGGCTGCATCAAGGTGCTGCAGGTTGCCAAAGAGCGACGGCAGCCTCGCGATACCCATCTTGATACAGAAAAAAGGTTAGCCAGTGTCGCGGAGCAGGGCCATCAAACTTCGTCTGGAACGGCGGCCAAGTTCACCGACAAACCGATCATTGCGGGAGCCATCGCCGTTGCCGCTCTTATTGTTCTGGTCGGGGCCTACCTGGGTTGGAGCCGTAAGACCGATGACGGCTATGATCCGAATGAGACGACAAAGTTCGTAGAGCAGATCATACAGGCTGCACATGGTGAAGCCCCAGCTACCCATATGTTTGGCGGCCCAATGGAGGTGTCGACCATGAACGGCGTTCCGGTGGTAACCGCCAGAGGCGTTCCGCGCCGAGTATGCGCTGCGTCGGGGATGCGGCTGGTAAAAAAAGGACTGCTCAGCATCAACGGTGACACGCCGACCCGGATCTCATCGGCCATTATCACCGAGCTTTGCAACAAGGATGAGGGAGACGCCACGATAATGTGGGCGGCTACAAAGTAGAAGCCGAATCCCGAATCGTTCCCCTGAGGACTCTGCTACAACATCGCTATTGGCCAAGCCCCTTTGGGCATTGGTCCGCGTCTGCGCCCGCATGC
>NZ_LWQU01000159.1 GCF_001650635.1 Magnetospirillum moscoviense
GGAACGCCAAGCGTTGCGGGACGCGGTGACGCGCTACAACGCCGAGGGCGTCGCGGGGCTGTTCGACCGCCCGAAGGGGCGTCGCCCGGAGTGGCTGACGGAGGCCGAGCAGGCGAGCCTGGCCGCCGCCATCTTCAAAGGACCGAAACCGGAAGTGGACGGTGTCTGCGCCTGGACGCGAGAGGCGCTGGCAATCTGGATTTCCGCCAAGTTTGGCAAGACGCTGCATCCCGGCAGCCTGAGCCGTATCCTTCGAAGGCTGGACATGTCTCGTCAGAAGGCGCGGCCCGTCCACCCAAAGACCGATGCCAAGGCGCAGGAACGCTTTCAAAAAGGGGGCTGCGCGACGCCGTAGCGGCGGCCACGGAGGCCCACCCCGGTAAGCGGATCAGCCTGTATTTCCAGGATGAGGCCCGCGTTGGGCAGAAGGGGCGGCTGGGCAGGTCGCCGACGGATTTGGGATGGACGAAGGTGGTGGCGAGGTAGGAATCGAGATCGGCCCAGACGCGGGGGGCGGAGGGATCGCCCCACAGAACGCGATACTCGACCACCCAGGATTCCTCGTCGGAGCCCCAGGCGATCACCTGCACCTCCAGCCGGTCGCCCTGGACATCGACGCCAGCGGTCAGCAAGGCAGCGGCCTCGGGCAGGCGGTCGCCCCAACCTCCTGTCCCTTGCTCACTGCTTCGTGGCGGTCAGGTCCGGGATGAATGCCTGAATGAGAACTGGTTCACCAGCCTGGCCGAGGCCCGCCGCCTCATCGAAGGCTGGCGCCGCCATTACAACGAGGAACGGCCCCATAGCGGACTGAGTTATCAAACACCCGCCGCCTTTGCGGCCAAGCGACGTGGTGCCGTCCTGCAGTCGCCTTCGGCTCCCTCCGGCCACCACCACGTCGCCAGCACCCCGGCAACCATGATATCAACGGAAACACTCACCCTCCGCGTGGGCCGAATCAGGGGGGAAGGTCAAAAAACCGTGGTCGCCATCCGATACAATGCCGCACCGGCAAACGCCCTGCTCACGGCAGGGCGTTCCTGGATGCCAAAACAGCGAGATCAACGCAAAATACTAGGCCGACCTGATCTCGCCCAGGAAGCCCTGAACCTCGCGGGCCAACTGGTTCGACACATCCTGCAGCGCCACCGCCGCACCGGTGACCTGATCGGCCATCAGCTTGGTTTCCTCGGCGGCGTTGGCGACTTCCGCCACGTTCTCGGCGGCCTGGTGGGTGCCTTCCGCCGCCTGCGATACCGAGCGGGCGATCTCCTGGGTTGCGGCACCTTGCTCCTCGACCGCCGCCGAGATCGCCGCCGACAATTCGTTGATGGTCTCGATGGTCGAGGCGATGCCGCGGATGGCATCCACCGCGACGCGGGTCTCGCCCTGGATCGCCGACACCTGCTGGGTGATTTCCTGGGTGGCGCGCGCCGTCTGGTTGGCCAGGCTTTTCACCTCGTTGGCGACGACGGCGAAGCCCTTGCCGGCTTCGCCCGCACGCGCCGCCTCGATGGTGGCGTTCAGTGCCAGCAGGTTGGTCTGGCTGGCGATCGAGTTGATCAGTTCGACCACCTCGCCGATGCGTTGGGCCGCTTCGGCCAGGCCGCGCACCGTCTTGTCGGTGGCCTGGGCCTGCCCGACCGCCTCGGTCGAGATGGCGGCGGCATGCGCCACCTGACGTGAAATCTCGTCGACCGACGACGACAATTCGTGCGTCGCCGCCGACACCGCCTGGACGTTGGCGGTGACCTGGCCGGTCATGGCCGTGACGTTACCGGCCTGCATCATGGTCTGGTCGGCGTTGGACGACAGCGTCTGCGAGTTGCCCAACAGGCTACCCGACGAAATCTGGATCAGTTCGACCACACCTTCGACGCGGTTTTTCAGCGAATTGGCCACGGATTCCAGAGCCTGACGCCGGGCCTGCTCGGCCTGACGGTCCAACTCGGCCTTTTCCAGCACGCCATAGCCCAGCTTGGCCTTGGTGGCCCGCAACAGCGCGGTCATGCGCTGGAACTCGCCGACGCTGGCATTGCCGATCTCGTGGCCCAGGTCGCCGCGGGCGATGGCGTCGAAATGGGTTTCCATCTCGACCATCGGGCGCTGGACGAAGCGCAGGATCCAGGCGGCCAGCACCACCGCGCCAACCATGGCGGCGGCCATCAGCAGGCCGATGATGGTCAGGCCGCGGGCAGCGCCGCCCTCGGCTTTGGCATAGATGGCTTCGCCATCGCCAACTTGATAATTGACCAAGGCCCTGAGCGTGGTGACGGTGTCGCGGAAGGCCGGCTCCATCACGGTGTGAATGTGCGCGCCAAGCGCGTCTGCGTCGCCCTTCCTCAACAGGTCCTTCGCCGGGTTCAGCCCCTTGGTCAGGAACGCCTGGCGGCTGGTCATCAACGCGTCCATCAATTTGTGTTCGTCGGCCGGATGGTCGCCATTGGCGTATTCGCCCCACGCCTTTTCGATGTCGGCGGTGTTGGCGGTCATGGCCGCCAGGCGCGCATCGACGGTGGTCGATCCCTTCTGGCGCAAGTCGATCTCGGCGGCCAGGACCAACTGATAGTTCTCGCGCAAGCGGTCGGTGACGGTGCTGAGCGCAATCACCGCCTTGGTGTTGTCGCGATAGATGGCCCCGACATCATCCTTGACCGAGAACACCCCTTGCAGGCCGACAAGGCCGACGACCAGCGTCGCCAGGACCATTGACGTCAGAACCAGGGACAATCTGCCGCGAACAGTTGACAGAAACGCAGCGACGCGGTCGCCCAGTCCATTGCCGACCACCAGCCCTTCCTTGATCATCCGCCCGCCGGCACGGCCCTCGCGGAAGTCGGCATAAAGCTTTTCAGCGGCGGCCACCTGCTCGCGACTGGGCTTCGAACGGATCGACACATAGCCGGTGATCTGGCCGTCTTCGGTGATCGGGGTGACGTTGGCCCGCACCCAGTAATAATCGCCGCCCTTGGTGCGGTTCTTGACGAAGCCTTCCCACGGCTTGCCCGCCTTGATGGTTCCCCACAAATCGGCGAACGCCTCTTTCGGCATGTGGGGATGGCGCACCAGATTGTGTGGAGAGCCCAGCAGCTCATCCTCGGTGAAGCCGCTGATGTCGATGAAGACCTTATTGACGAAGGTGATCCGGCCGCCAGCATCGGTGCGAGACACCAGCATGGTGCCATCGCCCATGATGACCTCGCGGTTCGTGATCGGCCCGTTGTCGCGCATCAAGAAACCTCCGGCAGTAGGAAATATATCCTTAGTATAAATACCTAGGTCTAGCGCCGGAGTTCAAGAAGATTCCTGTTCCCGCCCCTTGAAACCGGAGGCGATGACGTATGTTTCCGCCGATTCCTTGCGACTGGCGGGCGGCTTGGCGTGGCGCACGGTGGCGAAGTTGCGCTTCAGCTGGTCCAGCAGACCCCGTTCCGTGCCGCCCTGGAAGACCTTGGCGACGAAGGTGCCGCCCGGGACCAGCACTTCCAGGGCGAAGTGCAACGCCACCTCGACCAGGCCGATGATGCGCAAATGGTCGGTGGGCGGATGGCCGGTGGTCGGCGCGGCCATGTCCGAGACCACCACGTCGGCGGGGCCGCCCAGCGCCTCTTTCAGGCGGTCCGGTGAATCGTCGGCCAGGAAGTCGCCTAGCATCGAGATGGCGCCGGGGATCGGGTCGTATTCCAGGATGTCCATGCCGACCACGCACCCCTTGGCGCCGACGCGGGCGACCGCCACCTGGGTCCAGCCGCCGGGGGCGGCGCCCAGATCGACGACGCGCTGGCCGGACTTCAGGAAATGGAAGCGGTCGTCCAGCTCGATCAGCTTGAAGGCCGCGCGCGAGCGATAGCCCAGCTTGCGGGCCTCGTGCACATAGGGGTCGTTCAATTGGCGTTGCAGCCAGCGGGTCGAGGACGGCTTGCGCCCCCGTGCGGTCTTGACCCGTTCGACCAGCATGCGGCTGCCCGAACCCTTGGCGCCGCCGCCGGACTTGCTTTTGGTGCCGCCCTTGCCCCCGCTCTTGGTGGCGCTCATGCCTCTTGTTCCTCGCGCATCAAACCCAACAGAACCCCTTCGCGCACGCCGCGATCGGCCACCCGCAGGGTGTTCAACGGCCATGTGCGGCACACTGCTTCCAGGATGGCGCAGCCGGCGATGACCAGATCGGCGCGCTCCGGCCCGATGCAGGGATGGCCGGCCCGTTGCGACGGTGTCAGGTCGTGCAGCCAGCGGGTCACCGCCGCGATGTCGGCAAAGCCCAGATCCAGCCCATCGACCAAGGTCCGGTCATAGCGATCCAGCCTGAGATGCAAGGCCCCCAGAGTGGTGACGGTCCCCGAGGTGCCCATCATCTGCACCAGGCCATCGACCAAATGCGGTCCGATGCCGTGGCGCTGGTCGAACGGGGCCAGGCGGGCGGCGATGGCCTCGACCGCCTGGTCGTAGCCGTCGGCCGAGAACAGCCGGTCGCCCAGATGCTCGGTCAGCGTCACCACGCCCAGCGGCAGCGACTGAATGCCTTTGACGTCGTGGCTGCCGCTGGAGAGATCGACCCAGGCCACCTCGGTCGAGCCGCCGCCGATATCGAACACCAGGGCCCACGGCAGGCCCGGCCGCATCAGCGAGGCGCAGCCGGCCAGGGCCAGAGCGGCTTCTTCCTCGGGGCTGATGATGTCGAGATCCAAGCCGGTCTCGGCGAAGACCCTCTCGCCGAATTCGGCGCAATTGTCGGCGCGGCGACAGGCCTCGGTGGCGACCAGGCGGGCGTGGGTGACGCGGTTGCGCCCCATTTTGTCGGCGCAGGCTTTCAAGGCCAGGATGGTCCGGTCCATCGCCGCATCCGACAGCCGGCCGCTGGCGGCCAGTCCCTCGCCCAGACGGGTGACGCGCGAGAAGGCGTCGATCACCCGGAATCCGACCAGGGCAGGGCGCGCCACCAGCATCCGGCAATTGTTGGTGCCAAGATCAAGAGCGGCGAAAACCGGGTCGCGGGGGTACAGGGGAGCCAGGGAACTCAACGCGGAACTCACCACGGGAAAGCAGGGCGGGGAACGAATGGGCCGGCATGTTACCCGCCCGGCCCCCAGGACCCAAGGGAAATGTCCCGCACAGCCAAATTCCCCCTTTGCAACCGCCGAAACGCTGTGATAGAAGGTCCCCCTCTCGCGGTCGGCCACCGGCCCCGCCAGACCCCTGCTGGGGGATCGTCTAACGGTAGGACAGCGGACTCTGACTCCGCCAGTCTAGGTTCGAATCCTAGTCCCCCAGCCAAGTCTAGAATTTTCTATAAAATCAATGCGTTAGCTCGTGTCGCATGGAGCGGGGTCGCTCTCGTGTGTAGAAGCTTTGTGGTGCTGGGATGTGTAGCTCGCCCAGATCGAAGTCCTAGAAAAATCCAACTGCACTGGCCCGGATCGCGGCTGATCCGCGCTATCTGTCTTGCCCTCCTTGCACAGGCATCTGACAAAACTGTTCCATTTGTATAAGCTATCATATATAATTAGAACACGCAGGACAACATGACCCTAGGGCGCGATTTATGAAGCAAGCCATTGCGTACATTAGAGTATCGACGAAGGATCAAGGCGCCAATGGCGTTGGCCTTGGCCTTCAGTTAGAACAGATAAGAGCCTTTGCCAGTGCCTCCAGAATTTCCGTCACGGAGGTCTTTCAAGACGTCGATACCGGGACGGGTGAGGCAGGCATTTACAAACGGAACGGCTTGCAACGGGCGATCCTTAAGGCCCGTGAACTTAACTGCCCCATCATCGTATCCAATGTGGATCGTCTCACCAGAAGCTCCAAGGCCATGGCGGACTTCATCGCGGATGAAGGCATCAAGGTGATTGCTGCTAGCCACGGTAAGAAGAGCAAGGCGGTGCTGGTCGGTGAAGCAGCTAGGGGGCAGATGGAGGCGCAGATCATCAGCGAGCGCACCAGGGCGGCACTGAGCAAGAAGAAGGCGGAGGGCGTTCCTCTCGGCAACCGCACCAACCTTCCCGATGCGCGGGCGAAGAGTGTGGCAGTGCGGTCTCAGAAGTCGGAAGCAAGGGCCGAGAACTTGCGGCCGGTGGTCGCCGCGATACTCGCCAGCGGAACATCCTCGTATAGAGGCATTGCCGAGGCTCTGGCATCCCGTGGTGTTCCGTCTCCTCGCGGTGGGGAATGGTCACCCAGTGCCATCAAGAGGCTGCTCGCTCAGATCGCCGATAGGGGCGGCAGCGCCCTCTCGGAGCCCCAGGCAGAGGGTAAGCCCTGCGAAGCCTGGGGCACATGGTAGCCAGCCTCAACCCGCACCCGCTCGGAAGCTCTATGAAGTAGAGATTGCCACTCTGAAAGAAGCTAAGCCTCAATTGGCATGCTCTTAGGTTCTGATAATAAGTCAGATCTGACTGATCATTGCGTGGATATTATAATTTAAATGTCTATCACACACAAATTGACGCAGCAATAAAATTCTTAAGCTCAAATAAAGCGCTTGAGCGTCATCATGCTCTGCGCATAATTATTGCCATCCATGAAACGTAGGAGATTTATCTGAATGACTACTAACATTAGGCCCGCCTTCATCATCGACGCTGAGACCCTGTCGGATCTTGACGAACTGTCCACCCGCACTGAACACGGTCGGGACAAGCACGGCACCTGGCATCGGTTTGAGGTCAACGGCGTCCCCCTGACTGTGTCCGAGTGGGGCATCGGAAGCGGGTGGTACACGCTTTATGAGGCTGACGATGGGCGTTTCCGTTTGATCGAGGCCGATACCGACGAGCTCTTGCGTCACATCAACAAGGGCTTTCCTCGTGTGTCCGGCACTTTCCCGATGGTTCCCTGCTCGCCCTACGACATGAAAAAGTTGGTGCGGGCTTCCCACGAAGGGGTGAAGAAAATTGTCACGGCTGCGATGGCACGGTCTCCTGCGCCCCTTTCATAGGGCGCAGGTGCGCAGGGCGAGTCAGGAAAAGCTGATGGCCTCCATCATCGCGATATTGCATCGTGTTGCTCGTTCGGAGGGCGTCAATAATGGGTGGATATGAAAAATCGCCCCCTACCAGACAGAGACTGTTGTAAAATTGCCTTCCAGGCATTTCCCCCTCTGTAAGTTGGCGATCCCCGGAAGGCAAAATTTTGATGGGCACCCCTTCGTTTGATCTTTACCTAGATGACTCTGGAACTCGCTTCCCAGACAGAGCGCCTCGGCAAGAACGCGAAGATGGTATGGACCATTTTGCGCTTGGCGGTCTTCTTATTAAGTCTGAAGACGTATCGCAGCTTGTCGATATGACTAATGAGTTTAAGCGCGAGCAATTCAATTGAATGCCCTCTTCATTCTCATAAAATCAGGACAAAAAAAGATGGCTTTGCATGGCTAAAATCGGACCCAGTTCGATCTGCAAGCTTCTATCCTGCACTGGAGAAATTACTTTGTACAATTCCGGGTCATGTTGTTGGTTGCTGTGTTCATCGTCCAGGATACAATAAGCGTTATGAGACGAAATACGACAAGAAACCTTGGCAGATGTGCAAGAGCGCCTACACCATTGTAGTCGAGAGGGCCGCCAAGTTTGCCGCAATGCATGCTCGGAAACTTGTTGTGTATATTGAGGAGACCGGAAAGAACGAGGACAGGGCTATTAGAATCTATCACGCCTCTTTACGCGACAATGGAATGTATTTCGATCCAGATTCCTCTGCGAAATACCTACCCCTTGGGGCAGAAGGTTTTGCAAGCGTCCTTCTGAAGAATCCAAAATTTGTTAAGAAAGATAATGTCGGGGCGCAGATAGCTGACCTCTTGCTCTATCCAGTAATTAAAGGCGGGTATGATCCAAGCTACCCTCCTTATCAATCGCTTTCAACGGCAGGAAAACTCATCGATTCCTGCCTTGATAAAGACATGGCGAAGTATATTGGCATAAAATACTACTGCTTTGATGAGGCTATCATTGCCCAGAAAAGCGAAAAGGCTTCGGTTTGACCCGAAGCCTTTGCCCGCCGTCACAGACGACGCCCGGTCTCAATTGACCATAACTAAGCATACACTGGCGCCTCTTGCTTGGCAATCAAAACATGGGGATAGCTAGGGAAATCTATTGACAGCTCGAAAAGGTGGTAGTTCTCAGTGGGGGCGCAGCCCCTTTCGTTAGGGAGTCAAGCGGCTCGAACTCGCTAGGCCCACCATTAAAGGTGGGGATAAAGGTGGCTTAAATCCAGCCCAGGAAAGGTCACAGCCTCCATCATGGTGACACGCATCTTCAGCTCCCCCTCTGGCAGGTTGCCATATCGGCCCGTGGTGGTAGCGCCGGTGTGGCCCAGCATGAACTTGAATTGGTCGTCGAGATAGCCAGCCCGGCGAAAGGCATCAGCCAAGCCGTGGCGGAATGAGTGGAAGTTGACGCTCTTGTCGTCTTTCACGCCGATCCGGGCGACATAGCGACCATACCAGCGCGACGGATGGCCTGACATGTGCCCCCTGGTGTCGGGTGTGATTTCGGGGAACAGGCGCTTCGCGTTCCGCTTCCGCACGAGAGCGACGTAATCCAGAAAGCCAAGCTTGATCAGCTCAGTATGAATGGGGATGACGCGCTGCGACCCCTTTGTCTTGGTGGTCTTCTTCACGTCACCATCACGGGTCGTCTCGCGGGTGATGTGGAAAATCCAGTGCCCGTGCTCCTGGCGCACGTCATCAAGGTAGAGCTGCGCAATCTCCCCCAGGCGGGCGCCCGTGAAAAGGCCGATCAGAGGAAGCCAACGGCGCCAATCGTTGATGCCGACGTTACCGATAAGATGATCATTCTCGCTGGACTGCGCTCCTGTGAACACCGGAGAGCCGAAGATCGCCTTGAGCTGATCCGTGGTGTAGGGGAAGACCTTCTGCTTCTCCTTATCGAGCTTCAGGAACATGCCGTCCAGCGGGTCGCCCTCGATGTAGTCATTCGACCGCAACCAACCACAGAAGCCGCCCATGGCGCTCAGATACTTATTGATGGTCTTCTCGCTGATCGTCGGCTTACCCACCTCCTCATTCGCCTTCAACACCTGACGAAAGGTCATGCCCGTAAACACATTGGTATCGGCGGCTCTGATCGGCCACGAAAATAGCGCCTTCTTCCAGTCGCGCACGGCTGCTTTGGTGATGGCGGAAGCTGGCGATGCCTCACCGACGAACTCCGCGAACAGCTTCACTATCTTGCGGTTCTGATCCTGGGTGTCTGCGGTCA
This sequence comes from Magnetospirillum moscoviense, assembly GCF_001650635.1. GTDB lineage: Bacteria > Pseudomonadota > Alphaproteobacteria > Rhodospirillales > Magnetospirillaceae > Magnetospirillum > Magnetospirillum moscoviense. The sequence goes on from NZ_LWQU01000159.1 coordinate 9,219, forward strand.
CGCCACCGGGGTTCTCGCGGCAGAACTGGTCAAACAACTCCATGATGCTTTCGCCGGAGGCCGCAACGGCAAGCTCAACCTCGGCAAGCGCTGGTTTGACGATAGGATCAATCGGCTTGCCGCCGAACACACCGCGATCATGCTCTTCGGCTCGCGTTAAAGCTTCAACCCAAGCACGCATGAGCTTTAGACAGAAGTCACGGTAAGGAATAGACCCTTTTTCAAGGTCAAAACGCTCACGCATAATGATTTCATCAGCTACAGCGTGCGCAAGTACGGTTTCGCCATTGCCATAGTGTGCGCGAAGGGCGCCTAAGAGTGCCGATCGTGCCCCTTTGCCGCGTTGAGCCGCGTTCTTCAGTAAGTAAAGATCGCCAAGTTGCGCTAAGGCCGGTCCAAGTTCGGTTGACAAACCTTCAGCCTCAACACGTTGAGCCTCTTTAAGGACGTCACTTTCGTTGGGAAGGGCGGGTGGTACGACAAGATGATTGGTACCAGAGGTGATAAGGCACGGGGGGGTGATTCTGATGCCTCGGAAAGATGAGGCCCGGAGGGGGCGTACGGTGCCGGTAACCGTTGAAAATCTTGAAATAGCGAGAGAGGGGGCTCGGATCTAAGCATTGCCCTTTAGGCTGGGTCTGACCTGCCCCGGGAAAATTCCTCCAGTTTCAGGACGAGTCCGGCCCCGCTCAGGCCAGCCCGGCCAGCCTGAGCATCGGCACCAGGGCCGGCAGCAGGGTCTGGCGGTTTTGCTCCAGGAAATCCGGCAGGGCGGCCGGCGCGACGATCGCCACCCGCGCGTATTCGGCGGTGGCCAGCGCCCCATAGGCCGCCTGCACCGCCGTGCCCGACAGTGGCGTGCGCAGGCGGAACACGATGTCCAGCACGCCGCTGGGCAGATCCTCGACCAGACCGCACGCCTCGACGGCGGTGATGTCGGCGGGGCCGATGCCCAATTCCTCGTGCAATTCCTCGAGGACCTGGAGGCGCGGATCGGGCTGGGCCAGGCCGCCGGCCGGGGCCGCCTCCCACAGGCCGGGATCGGTGGCGACGTCGGCGCCCCTTTGCCCCAGCACCAGCCCATCGGCGCACAGCAGCAGCCCGGTCACCCCCAGGGGGCGGAAGGTCAGCCCGGCACCGACCAGTTCGGGGGCCAGGCGCCGCGCCAGGACATGGCTATAGTCCGACCGCTGAATGCGCAAGACATCAAGGCCGGCCGATTCCAGCCCATAGACCGGCCCGTTGGTCAGGCGGTCGCCGCGCTTTGCCTTCTCGGCCTGCCAGATGGCGGCGATGCGTTCCGCCACGGCCGGCGGCGATGACCAGGCCGGGCCGACCTCAAGCCGGAAGCCAGGGTTCAGCGGATGGCTCACCACCTGTTCCATGGCCGGCTAGGCCGCCACCGAGGCGATGGCCAGCCGGGCCAGCGGGGCGTAAAGCGGCAACAGCCGCGCCTTGACCTCTTCGGCATATTCGGCGGCCGACAGGGGCGGCGGGCAGGGGGCGATATCCATCCACACGGTGGCCGCCACCCGGCCGGCATCGACCTCTTCCACCATGTGGTGGGCGGTGATGGCGACGCGGGCCTCGCCGGCCTCGATGGCGCGGCGTACCGGCTCGGCCCCGGCATAGGCCGGCAGGGCGCCGCGATGCAGGTTGATCGCAAAACGGGCCTGGGCCAGCATCGCCGCGGTCAGGATCGAGCGCCACGACAGCACCAGCAGCAGGTCGGCCCGGTGCTCGGGCAGCATCTGTTCCAGGCTTTTGGCCTGGGCGACGTCCAGCCGATGCAGCGGCACCTGGGCGGCAGCGCAGACGGCTTCGTAGCGGGCCAGTTCCGGGCGCGGGCCGCCCCCTTCCTTCTTGGGCAGATTGGGGTGGGTGTAGACCGCCGCCAGCTCGACCAGCGGATTGTCGATCAGGACATCTTGCAGGACCCGCAATCCGGGCTCTCGTCCCAACAAGGCGACGGTGCGCAACTTCTTCAACGATGTGGTCCAGTCCTGTCCGCGGGCATGTTTCATTTATCGACGAAACCGCGCCCGGTTCAATCGGCGAAATCCAGCTTTGAAGGGCGAAACAGGCAAGATATCATCGGCGGCGATAAATAAGACCCCTGGAGGCCGAGAATGAAGTCCCTTGCCGCCGTCGCCGCCCTTGTCACCCTGTCCATCGCCTTGCCGGCTGCCGCCCAGGATGCGGCGGCGGTCAAAAAGTGCCTGGCCTGCCATACCTTCGAAAGCGGTGGCGCCAAGAAGGTCGGCCCCAATCTGTTCGGAATCTATGGCAAGGCCGCCTCGGTCCCCGAGCTGGCCGGCAAGGGTGTGGTGTGGGACGATGCCAACCTGATGGCCTATCTGGAAAATCCGTCGGCCTTCCTGGCGGCCAAGACCGGCGGCGCGGCCAAGAGCAAGATGGCCCTGCTGGTCAAGGACGAGGCCGAGCGCAAGGCGGCCATCGCCTATCTCAAGACCCTGAAGTAGCTCCAACCCGTTCCAGCACGGCGGCGAAGAATCCGTCGGTGCCGTGCGAGAACGGCGACAGCCGCAGATAGGGCTGGTCGACCGGGCATTCGGTCCCGACCAGTTCGGACCACAGGCCGGGCACCGGAACCAGTTTGAAATCCGGATGGGTGGCCAGGAAGGCCTGGATCTGGGTTTCGTTCTCGTCGGGCAGGATCGAACAGGTGGCGTAGACCAGCCGTCCGCCGGCCTTCACCAGCCGCGCCGCGCTGGTCAGGATCACCCTTTGGCTGTCCAGCAGTTCGGCCAGGTCGGTGGGGGTCAGGCTCCACTTGGCGTCCGGATTGCGCCGCCAGGTGCCGGTGCCGGTGCACGGCGCATCGACCAGCACGCGGTCGTAGGAGCCGGCCGAGCGCTTGATCCATTTGTCGGCGGCGCCTGAAATCACCCGGCGGGTGACGTTGTGCACGCCGGCCCGGCGCAACCGGTCGCCCGCCTTGTCGACCCGCCATTCGGCGACGTCGCAGGCGACCAGCCGGCCCTTGTTTTCCATCTGGGCGGCGATCGCCAGGGTCTTGCCGCCGGCGCCGGCGCAATAATCACATACCGCCATGCCCGGTCGGGCATCGGTCAGCAGCGCCACCAATTGCGAGCCCTCGTCCTGGATCTCGACCAGGCCGGTGCGCCACGCCTGCAACTGCACCATCGGTGCCCGCGCCATCAGGCGCAGGCCCAGCGGTGACCAGCGGGTGGGTTCGGCCTTGATCTGCTCGGCCGCCAGGCTGGCGATGGCCGCGTCGCGGTCGGCCTTCAAGCTGTTGACCCGCAAATCCAGCGGCGCCTCGTCGCGCATGGTGCCGACCTGGGCGGCCAGATCGTTGCCCCACAGCGCTTCCAATTTCGGCGTCAGCCATTCGGGGAATTCGCCCCTGACCCAGGCCGGCTGGTCGCGGTGGAACAGGTCGCAGCCCTTAAGGCGCTCCATCAGGCGCTTTTCCTCGCGGCCGGGCGGCGGCGCCGAATGGGCGCCCTGGAACAGCGAAGGCTCCAGGCTTTGGCCCTCGAAGGCCAGGTCGGCCAGCACGCGGGCGCGGGCCTCGGCCGGATGCTCCAGGCGCTCCAGCCACCAATCGATGCGGGCTTTGCGGCGCAGTACCCGCCATACCGTGTCGGCGACGGCGCGGCGATCCTTGGCGCCGATATAGCGGCGGTTCTTGAAGAAGAACGACGCCACCTGGTCGGCGGGCCGGGTCTCGGATTCGATGGTGGCCAGCAACTCGATGGCGGCGGCGATACGGGCGGCGGGGGTCATGAGGATTCCTGTGGCGAGGCCGCGCGGTGCGGTGCGGCGGACCATACTGCCATTGCCGCCCGCCGCGCATCGAAAAAATCCTGCCGGCCGGGCCGCTCTCGATTGCCAACGGAATAACGGCACTGTTTAATGGCAGTGACGACGATTAAATACTACTTTAAATCTGGCTGTGGCGAGGGGGGCGGGGATGTCGAAAGAGAGTGGAGAAATCCAGGTGGCGGCGGCCGATGGCGGGGCGTCGGTCGATGTCACCTCCGAACGGGTGTTCAACCGCTATTTTGCCCTGGCGGGCCTGGCGCTGATCGGCATTTCGGTGTGCGGTCTGCTGTCGCTGGGCTGGGTGTTCCTGCACCTGTACGACCAGAGCATGCACATCATCAAGGACGCGACCGGGATGCAGATCCTGCTCTATATCGTCCAGGTCTATTCCGACAGCATCATCATCTTCCTGGCCTCGGCGTTCGCCGCCTTCGTCGGCATGAAGCTGTTAAACGTGGCCGGGGCGTCGGCGCGGTCGGTCATCCCGCGCCGGGACTATCTGGTGCTGGCTGACGCCATTCGCGATGCCAATCGTGACGCCATCACCGAATATATCCGCCTCAGCGCGTTGACCGGTATCACCGGCTTCTTCACCAAGCTGGGACTGTCGGGCCTGCCGTTGGCGACCATCGGGCTGACCCTGGTGTTCAGCGCGGTGTCGCTGTACGACGACAAATTCATGGATCTGGCCAAGCTGACGCTCGGCGCCTTCATCGGTTCATTCGTGCAACGCGGCGTCGCCTCCCAGGGCGCCGAGCGCACCGAGCCAAGAAGCCCGGCTGAAACGGGCGGCTGACGGGGGAGCCCCGCCTGCTACTCGCTTTTATAGTTCGGCGCTTCCTTGGTGATCGACACGTCGTGGACGTGGCTTTCACGCAGGCCCGCCGAGGTGATGCGGCGGAAGGTGCAGCGGGTCTGCATTTCCGGGATGGTGCGGTTGCCGGTATAGCCCATGCCGGCGCGCAGGCCGCCCACCATCTGGTGGATGACGGTGCCGACCGGACCCTTATAGGGAACGCGGCCTTCCACGCCTTCGGGGACCAGCTTCAGCTTGTCGTTGACGTCGGCCTGGAAATAGCGGTCGGCCGAGCCGCGCGCCATCGCCCCGATCGAGCCCATGCCGCGATAGGATTTGTACGAGCGGCCCTGGAACAGGAACACCTCGCCCGGGCTTTCCTCGGTGCCGGCGAACAGGGACCCGATCATCACGCAATCGGCCCCGGCGGCGATGGCCTTCGAGATGTCGCCGGAATATTTGATGCCGCCATCGGCGATCAGGCAGATGCCGGCCTTGCGGGTGACTTCGGCCACTTCCATCACCGCCGACAGCTGCGGCACGCCGACGCCGGCGACCATGCGGGTGGTACAGATGGTGCCCGGACCGATGCCGACCTTGACGGCGTCGGCACCGGCATCGGCCAGGGCCTGGGCGGCGGCGGCGGTGGCGATGTTGCCGCCGATCACCTGGGCGCGGTCGGACAGGCGCTTGATCTGGCGGACGGTGTCGATGACGCCCTTGGAATGGCCGTGGGCGGTATCGACGACGATCACGTCGACCTCGGCCTCCAGCAGGGCCTGGGCGCGCTTGATGCCTTCCGGGCCGACGCCGGTGGCGGCGGCGACGCGCAGGCGGCCCTGCTCGTCCTTACAGGCGTCGGGGTGGGCCTGGGCCTTTTCGATGTCCTTGACGGTGACCAGGCCGGTGCAGCGGTATTCGCCATCGACCACCAGCAGCTTCTCGATGCGGTGCTGGTGCAGCAGGCGCTTGGCCTCGGTCTTGTCGACGCCTTCGCGCACGGTGATCAAGGTGTCCTTGGTCATCAGCTCGGCGACCGGCTGATGAACATCCGAGGCGAAGCGGACGTCGCGGTTGGTCAGGATGCCGACCAGACGCCGCGTGCCGCGCTCGACCACCGGGATGCCCGAGATCTTGAAGTCGGCCATCAGCTTCAGCGCTTCGGCCAGCGGCTGGTCGGGGTGGATGGTCACCGGATTGACCACCATGCCCGATTCGAACTTCTTGACCGCGCGGACTTCCTGGGCCTGGGCCAAGATGTCGAGATTCTTGTGGATCACGCCGACGCCGCCGGCCTGGGCCAGGGCGATGGCCAGGCGCGATTCGGTGACGGTGTCCATGGCCGCCGACACCAGCGGGATGCCCAGCTCGATCGAGCGGGTCATGCGGGTGCGGGTGTCAACCTGCGTGGGAAGAACGTCGGATTCCGCCGGAACCAGCAGAACATCGTCGAACGTCAAAGCTTCCTTGATTTCCATGTCACCTCCGGCCGGCGCGTGAAACCGCTCTAATAGCAGCTATGCCCTTGGGTGTGCAACGGAGTACCCCCCTGTGCGTGGCATCTGTGCTATGCTTTTTGGCAAGAGCGTACGTTCGACGCTCGCGAAGGGGAGGTTGCCATGCGTTCCTCCGACACCTGGGTGTGTGTGGCCGATGGTTCGCGCGCATCCTTCTTCCGCTGCGACGGCCCTCGGCACGACCTTGAGCCTGTCATGGGTTACGGCGTTCCCGCCGACGGCCGCCCGTTTCTGGGCCGGGTCGCCGGCCAGTTGGACCGCGCCGCCCGCACCCATTTGTTCGAGCATCTTGTGCTGGTCGGCCCCCAATCGGTGCTGTCGGCCCTTGAAGGTCACATGACTCCCGACACCAGGCAATTGGTGATCGGCGAGGTCGATCGCGACCTGATCCGGACCACGCCGCGCGAACTGACCACCTGCCTGCGCGACTGGCTGCCGCATTAGGCGCGAGGCGCGGCCCGTGCCGGGCTGCTCAGTCGCCGCTCGGGCTTTTGGCGCGAGGCGCGGCCCGTGCCGGGCTGCTCAGTCGCCGCTCGGGCTTTTGGCGCGAGGCGCGGCCCGTGCCGGGCTGCTCAGTCGCCGCTCGGGCTTTTGGCGCGAGGCGCGGCCCGTGCCGGGCTGCTCAGTCGCCGCTCGGGCTTTTGGCGCGAAGCGCGGCCCGTGCCGGGCTGCTCAGTCGCCGCTCGGGCTTTTGGCGCGAAGCGCGGCCCGTGCCGGGCTGCTCAGTTGCCGCTCGGGCTTTTGGCGCGAGGCGCGGCCCGTGCCGGGCTGCTCAGTCGCCGCTCGGGCTTTTGGCGCGAAGCGCGGCCCGTGCCGGGCTGCTCAGTCGCCGCTCGGGCTTTTGGCGCGAAGCGCGGCCCGTGCCGGGCTGCTCAGTTGCCGCTCGGGCTTTTGGCGCGAGGCGCGGCCCGTGCCGGGCTGCTCAGTCGCCGCTCGGGCTTTTGGCGCGAAGCGCGGCCCGTGCTGGGCTGCTCAGTCGCCGCTCGGGCTTTTTCTACCACCGCCTTAAGCCCGGCGGCGTTTGAGCAGGCCCGGCACGGGCATGCGCCCCGCGCCTAATCCGCGTTCAGCCGGACTTCTGCAGCAGGCGGGCGATTTCGACGAAGAACGGCCCCAGCAATTTGTCGGGGGCCAGGTTCCAGCGCCGGCTGAAAGCACGGATGCGGTCCGATGCGAAGGTGTCCAGCTTGAGGCTGGCATAAAGCGCGTCGAACACGCGGCCCATATGGCCTTCGGTGAAGGCGAACTTGGCACGCTCTTCCGCCTTCAAGGCCACGAACGAGGTCGAGCCGGTCGAGACCGCGCTGGGATTGGCGTTCAGCACCACCAGGAACCAGTCGCGGCGGGCGTCGAAGCGGGTGAAGCTTTTGGAGATCAGCACCAGCACCTGTTCCAGGATCAAGCCGGCCTCGGGGGCTTCGTGCAGGGCGTCCCAGGCGACCATGCCGTCATCGCCGCGATGGGCGGCGGCCAGCGCCTTGGCCCGCTGGCGCAATTGCTCGTGCGCCTCTTCGCCGATCATCATGCGCACCGCCGACAGGAATTGCGGCAGCCGCTTGCGCTCGATGCCCGCCGGTGTGTCCAGCAGGGCGGCGATCGGGTGCACCACCATGCGGCCCAGCGGGTCGCGGCGCTGCCGCTCGATGGCGATGCGGTTGAAGACGTCCTCGCAGGTCCGGGTCTGCTGGTAATAAATCGTCGCCAGCGGGCCGCCGGCCCCCAGGATCGCCTGGGCGATCCGTTCGACGTCGGCTACCGCGACCTGGCCATCGATGGCGATTTCGCGCACCAGATCAAGCAGGGCGCGCACGGCGACCCCGCTGACATGGCGACAATGTTGGCCTTCGGGGGCTTCCGGCCCTTTCGGCTCGTCTTCGGTGTCGACTTCCTCGGCCACGGGCGGCGATCCAGATAGAACTTGCGCACAAGCCTACTCTTGGCCGATGCGTGGCGGAAGTGCCAAAACGCGAAGGGCCGGCCCCCTGGCGGAGGCCGGCCCTGGCGTTCTGTGAAGCTGGTTTAGTTGTTCTGCGCGCCCTGCTTGATCCACTTACGGATCAAGTCGCGGTCGCAAGAGCTCAGCTTCTTCTTGCCGTGCGGCATCTGCAGGGACTTGTCGGCCTTGCCGTCGATCAGCACCATCAGGTTGCTGGTGACGGGGTCGCCGGCCACGATCATCGGACCGTGCTTGGTGCCCTTCATGGTGCCTTCATAGGTGGTGAGGTCCAGGCCGCTCTTTTCGAAGCCATCCTGGCCGGCCTGGTGGCAGGCCACACAACGGACCTGCAAAATGGGGTGGACGTCCTCGGAGAAGCTCACGGGGGCTTCCTTGGCGAGGGCGGGCGAGGCGACGGCGAGGGCCAGGGCGGCCAGCGCGGCGGCGCGGAAGGTGATCATAAGCGGGAACTCCCCATATCCTGTCTAGTTCAGAAAGTTTGCAACTTAGCGACCGTTTTGGCAATGGCCGGGCTGCTAAAAAATCTCCCCAACCGGCTGTCTTCATGCTTTATTGGCGGCCCTTCCGGTTGGTTGGATGATGATATGTCGAGCTTGAACACCTACCGCGCCGGCCCGGACGAGCGCGGCCATTTCGGTATCTATGGCGGCCGCTATGTCGCCGAGACCCTGATGCCGCTGATCCTGTCGGTGGAAAAGGCCTATGGCGAGGCTAGGTGCGACCCGGCCTTCGTGGCCGAGTTCCGCACGCTGCTGGCCCAGTATGTCGGCCGGCCCAATCCGCTGTATCACGCCGCCCGCCTGACGGAAGCCTGGGGCGGCGCCAAGATCTTCCTCAAGCGGGAAGACCTGAACCACACCGGCGCGCACAAGATCAACAATTGCATCGGCCAGATCCTGCTGGCCCGGCGCATGGGCAAGGAACGCATCATCGCCGAAACCGGCGCCGGCCAGCATGGCGTGGCGACGGCCACGGTGTGCGCGCTGTTCGGCCTGAAATGCGTCATCTATATGGGCGCCACCGACATCGAGCGTCAGGCCCCCAACGTCTATCGCATGAAGCTGTTGGGCGCCGAAGTGCGGCCGGTCACCTCGGGGGCGGCGACCTTGAAGGACGCCATGAACGACGCCCTGCGCGACTGGGTCACCAATGTCGCCGACACTTATTATCTGATCGGCACGGTGGCCGGGCCGCACCCGTTCCCGGCCATGGTGCGCGACTTCCAGTCGGTGATCGGCGACGAGGTCCGCGCCCAGATGCTGGCCCAGGAAGGTCGCCTGCCCGACAGCCTGGTCGCCTGCATCGGCGGCGGCTCGAACGCCATGGGGCTGTTCCACCCGTTCCTGGACGAGCCCAGCGTGCGCATCATCGGCGTCGAGGCCGGCGGCCACGGGCTGGACAAGCTGCACGCCGCCTCGCTGACCGGCGGCCGGCCCGGCGTGCTGCACGGCAACCGCACCTATCTTTTGCAGAACGAGGACGGCCAGATCCAAGAGGCCCACTCGATCTCGGCTGGCCTGGATTATCCCGGTATCGGGCCGGAACATTCGTGGCTGCACGATAGCGGCCGGGTCGAATATGTCTGGGTCACCGATGACGAGGCGCTGGAGGCCTTCCAATTCGTCACCCGCGCCGAAGGCATCATCCCGGCGCTGGAATCCAGCCACGCGCTGGCCCATGCCGCCAAGATCGCCGGCACGCTTTCCAAGGATCATCTGATGGTGATCAACCTGTCGGGACGCGGCGACAAGGACGTCAACACCGTGGCGCGCGCCCTGGGCGACGTCCATCTGGGAGGGCTGGTGTGATGAGCCGTCTTGCCACCCGCCTGTCGTCCCTGGCCGCCGACAATCGCGCTGGATTGGTGACCTATGTGATGGGCTTCGATCCCGACCGCGCCACCAGCCAGGCCATCTTCGACGGCCTGCCGGCGGCCGGCGCCGACATCATCGAATTCGGCATGCCGTTCACCGATCCCATGGCCGACGGCCCGGCGATCCAATGGGCGGCCGGCCGCGCGCTCGAAGCCGGCGGCAGCCTTCGGGGCGTGCTGGAGATGGTCGCCGCCTTCCGCAAAAAGGACGCCGCCACTCCGGTGGTGCTGATGGGCTATTACAATCCCGTCTATGCCTGGGGGCCGGAAAAGTTCTGCGCCGATGCGGCCCGGGCCGGGGTGGACGGTCTGATCCTGGTCGATCTGCCGCCGGAAGAAGCCGACGAATTGCTGCCCTCTTGCCGGGCCAACGATATCGACTTCATCTTCCTGACCACGCCGACCAGCGACGATGCCCGGCTGCCGGTGATCGTCGGCAACGCCTCGGGCTTCGTTTACTACGTCTCGATCGCCGGCATCACCGGCACCGCCTCGGCCTCGAACCAGGCCATCGGTGACGCTGTGGCGCGGATCAAGCGCCACACCAGCCTGCCGGTCTGCGTCGGCTTCGGCATCAAGACGCCCGAGCAGGCCGCCGACGTGGCGCGTTTGGCCGACGGCGTGGTGGTCGGCTCGGCCATCGTCGCCGCCGCTGATGAAGCCAAGAAGGCCGGTGCCGACCCGGTGGCCGCGGCCCTGGGCCTGGTGGCCAAGCTGGCCGAAGGCGTGCGGGGCGCGCGGAAATAGGGTATATCGGCTTCGATGTTCGAAGAGGTTAACCACAGAGACACAGAGGCACAGAGGGAAGGTGCCGGGTTGAGCCGCTGTCGCTTCAACGGGGGTGGTCCCTCTGTGCCTCTGTGCCTCTGTGGTTTATTCGCCGGTCGGTGCGGGAATGCCGCCGGCCGTCAGGAGGATTTGCTGCGATGAACTGGCTGACCAACTACGTCCGACCGAAGCTGCAGGCCCTGGTCCGTCCGAAGGAAGTGCCGGACAATCTGTGGCACAAGTGCCCCGGCTGCGGTCACATGATCTTTCACCGCGACTTGGAAAAGGCGCTGAACGTGTGCGGCCATTGCGGCCATCACATGCGCCTGTCGGTCAACAAGCGCCTGGAGATGCTGTTCGACGAAGGCCGCTATACCCGCATCGAGCTGCCCAAGATCATCGACGATCCGCTGAAGTTCCGGGACCAGAAGCGCTATAGCGACCGCCTGAAGGAAGCCCGCGCCAAGACCGGCGAGCACGACGCCATCGCCGTCGCCCACGGCAAGATGGGCGGGCTGGGTGTGGTGATCGCCGCCTTCAATTTCGATTTCCAGGGCGGCTCGATGGGCGTCGCCGTCGGCGAGGGCATCGTCGCCGCCGCCGAACTGGCCGTGCTGCAGGACGCGCCCTTGATCGTCATCCCGGCCTCGGGCGGTGCCCGCATGCAGGAAGGCATCCTGTCGCTGATGCAGATGGCCCGGACCACCGTGGCGGTCGACAAGGTCAAGGAAAAGCGCCTGCCCTATATCGTGCTGCTGACCGACCCCACCACCGGCGGCGTCTCGGCCAGCTTCGCCATGCTGGGCGACATCGCCATTTCCGAGCCCGGCGCGGTGATCGGCTTCGCCGGTGCCCGCGTCATCGAGAATACCATCCGCGAGAAGCTGCCCGAGGGCTTCCAGCGCGCCGAGTACCTGCTGGACAAGGGCATGGTCGACATGGTGGTGCCGCGCCGCGACCTGCGCGCCGCCCTGATCCGCGTGCTGTCGCTGTTGAAGAACCGCGCCCCGGCCGGTGATCTGGTCACCCTGCCGGTCGAGGTCGATAACCCCGAGGCGCTGGCCCGCATGTGATGGTCGACGCGGTTCTGGACCGGCTGACCCGGCTGCACCCCAAGGTCATCGACCTGTCGCTCGACCGGGTGCTGACCCTGCTGGACAAGCTGGGCCACCCGCAATTGCGGCTGCCGCCGGTGGTCCACGTCGCCGGCACCAACGGCAAGGGCTCGACGGTGGCGTTTCTGCGCGCTTTCGCCGAGGCGGCGGGGCTTCGCGCCCATGTCTATACCTCGCCGCATCTGGTCCGCTTCAACGAACGTATCCGCGTCGCCGGCCAATTGCTGGACGACGGCGCCCTGATCGCCCTGCTGGAGGAGATCGAGGCGGTCAATGACGGTGCGCCGATCACCTTCTTCGAGATCACCACGGCGGCGGCCTTCCTGGCCTTCACCCGCACGCCCGCCGATCTGACCATCCTGGAGACCGGGCTGGGCGGGCGGCTGGACGCGACCAATGTGGTCGAACGTCCGGTGCTGACCGTGCTGACCCCGATCGCCATGGATCACGAGCAGTTCCTGGGCGGGCGCATCGAATCGATCGCCGCCGAGAAGGCCGGCATCATGAAGCGCGGCGTGCCGTGCGTCATCGCCGACCAGGGGCGCAAGGTCATCAAGGTCCTCGAGGCCCGCTCGCTGGAAATCGGCGTGCCGTTGATCCGCGAGGGCAAGGACTTCTTCCTGCGCGCCACCCCCGACGGCGGCAGCCATTACAAGGGCACCAGCGTCGAATGGACCCTGCCGGCCCCCGGCCTGGCCGGCGCCTTCCAATTGCGCAATGCGGGCGTCGCCCTGGCCGCCATCGAGCGCTTAAGCCGGACCGAGAAGCCGCCGGTGATCCCCGAATTCCCGCCCGCCGCCCTGGCGCTGGGGATGAAAAGCGTGCAATGGCCGGCCCGCCTGCAGCGCTTGACCAAGGGTCCGCTGGTCGAGCGCCTGCCGGCCGGCTGGGAGCTGTGGCTGGACGGCGGCCACAATCCCCATGCCGCCGAGGCCATCGCGCGCCATGCCCGCTCGTGGCGCGACATGCCGCTGATGGGGCTGTTCGGCATGCTGTCGACCAAGGATGTCGATGGTTACCTGGAACCATTGGCGCCCCGCTTTCATTCGTTGCGCACCGTCACCATCCCCGGTGAGGCGTCCAGCCTGTCGGCCGAGGATGCCGCCGCCGCCGCGACCCGGCATTTCTGCATGGACGCCGCCCCGGCCGCGTCGGTCGAGGCGGCGCTGGACACCCTGATCGCCAGCCATTCCCAAGGCCCGGCCCGCGTGCTGATCTGCGGCTCGCTGTACCTGGCCGGCAAGGTGCTGGAACAGAACGGCTGAGTGTTCCGCTTTGTTCTCATTTTATTGATTTAGGCGGGTATCACTGGTAAGGTCATGCGCGTTAATATCGCGTGTGTGCCATGAAGTGTATGCAATTCCCGTTAGCGGCCTTGTTGCTGGTCGCGCCGGTCCTGGTATCGGCTGCGCCGACCGAACGCATTCGCGGCCCGGTCGAGGCCGAGGTGCTGACCGTCAAGGATGGCGACACCCTGGCGGTGCGCGCCCATATCTGGCCCGGACATTATGTCGAGGTGGCGGTGCGGCTGGCCGGGATCGACACCCCCGAGATCAAGGGCAAGTGTGATCGCGAGCGCGATCTGGCGCAACGGGCGCGCGACAGTCTGACGCAATGGACGGCGTCGGGCCGGGTGCTGCTGAAGGACGTCACCTACGACAAGTATGGCGGCCGTGCCGTCGCCTTGGTCGAGACCCCCGAGGGCCAGGACATCGCCGCCAGCCTGATCAAGGCCGGGTTGGCCTATCCCTATGAAGGTCGCACCAAACAGGGGTGGTGCTGAGGGTGGGGGCACTTGATCTTATCCATTTATAGCTGGATTCCACTCAATGTGGATAAAATCGGTCTCGATGTGATTGTCTGCGGTCCAACGATTGTCGCCACGGCTTTGCTCAGTGCCTCGCGATCCCATCTCCACGGCCCGCCCCTCCGTTGGGACCGTCTTCGGATGGAGCAAAGGAAAACGGCAATGGGTGGATATCAGAAAGCTTCGTGACCACCTCTGCACCCCCAGCATACGTATGGGTCAACATGTTAGCTTCGGCATCGTACTTCGTGGTTGCGGGTAGGAAATCTCCCAACTTATGGGGGTGCTCTGTTGCCAGCTTTTTCAGGCGTTGTAGCTCGAAGTAAACCGCATCGACCAGTATCACGTAAGCACTGCGGTTCTTTATGTTTGGCTCTATTCGTGAATCGTATTGACGGTCACGCCCCCATGGCGGCGGCGAGGCAATATCGCGCGGTCGGGTCCGGAT
>NZ_LWQU01000160.1 GCF_001650635.1 Magnetospirillum moscoviense
CGCCGCCGTCATCTTTTCCGATATCTTGAGCCTACCGAACATGGTTCCCCCTGTATCTGGTGGAACCCCAGTGATTCATGGTTGCCGCTGGTTGGCAAGCCCCGCCGAGTCAGATCGAGCGTTCGCCGGTATTAGAGGCGTGGTGGGCGGTGACGGGTTCGAACCGCCGACATCCTGCGTGTAAAGCAGGCGCTCTACCAACTGAGCTAACCGCCCTCTTTAACCGTCATGGCCGGGCTTGACCCAGTGCTGTCCGGTTAGAATTCTCACTCCATCGATGAACACATTGCATCGTGCGGATTTGCGGGGAGATAGGCGTTTCCGGAACAGTTGAAACCGTCTCCCCCGCTCAGCCGTCATTCCCGCGCAGGCGGGAATCCATGCATGACGCTGGAATGCCGTTCCTTCAATGGGATCCAGCCGAGCGGCCGGCGCCATGGATCCCCGCCTGCGCGGGGATGACGGCTCTTGGGTGGATACGCCCTCCTTTAACCGGACAGAAGTGGGCTTGACCCGGCCATCCATGATTCGAAACCGCCTTCGGCAGTATGGACCCTCGGGTCAAGCCCGAAGTGGACGAGATAAAAACTAGAGTCCACCAAACTTGGGCCGACTTTACAAACAAAAGACGCCGGCCGTCGATCCAACGGCCGGCGATCCTTGGAAATCCGAACTTACTGCACCGAATCCTTCAGGCCCTTGCCGGCCTTGAACTTCGGCTGCTTCGAGGCGGCGATGGTGATCTTGTCGCCGGTGCGCGGGTTGCGGCCTTCCGAGGCAGCCCGTTCCGACACCGAGAAAGTGCCGAAGCCGACCAGACGGACTTCGTCGCCACCCTTCAGGGCGCCGGCGATGGCGTCAAACACACCGTCGATAGCTTTGGCCGAGTCGGCCTTGGTCAGGCCCGAATTGGCCGCAACCGCATTCACGAGATCGTTCTTGTTCACCTGAAGCCCCCCTATTTGGCTGATCCGGTATCCACTGCGGACGATCGGCCCGCGGAATTCAAGTACGGCAGTCTAATCGCGTCGCTCGTGAAAGGTCAATCGAGAAAGCGCTTGCGAAAGGCGGATTTCCGCCATTTCCAAGCAAAAACCGCCGGGGTTTCCCCCGACGGCTTGCCAAATGAACGACAGGCAGGGCCTAGACCTTAGTGCGTGGTCACCACGCCAACCTCGGTCTTTTCGCCATCCTTGGCGACCTTGGCCGGCTCCTCGGGCTCTTCCCACTCGATCGGCACCGGAATGCGGACCAAAGCGTGCGCCAGCACCTCGTCGACGGTCGAGACCGGGATGATGGTCAGCCCCTTCTTGACGTTGTCGGGGATTTCCGCCAGGTCCTTCTCGTTTTCCTGCGGGATCAGCACGGTCTTCAAGCCGCCGCGCAAGGCCGCCAGCAGCTTTTCCTTCAGGCCGCCGATGGCCAGGACGCGGCCGCGCAGGGTGACCTCGCCGGTCATCGCCACTTCCTTGCGAACGGCGATGCCGGTGATGGCCGAGACGATGGCCGTGCACATGGCGATACCCGCCGACGGGCCATCCTTGGGGGTGGCGCCTTCGGGGACGTGGACGTGGATGTCCTTCTTCTCGAACACCGTCGGCTTGATGCCCAGCCCGACCGAGCGCGAGCGGACATAGGACCGGGCGGCTTGCACCGATTCCTGCATCACGTCGCCCAGCTTGCCGGTATGGGCGAAGCTGCCCTTGCCCGGCATGGTCACGGCTTCGATGGTCAGAAGCTCGCCGCCGACCTCGGTCCAGGCCAGGCCGGTGACGGCGCCCACCATGTCTTCCAACTCGGCCTCGCCGAAGCGGAACTTGTGGATGCCGGCATACTTTTCCAGATTCCGGGGCGTGATCGACACCCGGGCCTTGCCCTTCGAGACGATCTCGGTGGTCGCCTTGCGGGCCAGGTTGGCCAGCTCGCGCTCCAGGTTACGCACGCCCGCCTCGCGGGTGTAATAGCGGCACAGATCGCGGATGGCGTCGTCGGACACCGACCATTCGCCCTTCTTCAGGCCGGCCGCCTTAATCACCTTTTCCAACAGGTGGCGCTTGGCGATTTCCACCTTCTCGTCCTCGGTATAACCCGACAGACGGATGGTTTCCATGCGGTCCAGCAGCGGCTGGGGCATGCGCAGCGTGTTGGCGGTGGTGACGAACATCACGTCGGACAGGTCGTAATCGACCTCCAGGTAATGGTCGTTGAAGGTCGAGTTCTGCTCGGGGTCCAGCACCTCCAACAGGGCCGAGGACGGGTCGCCGCGCCAGTCGGCGCCCAGCTTGTCGATCTCGTCCAGCAAGAACAGCGGGTTCGACGACTTGGCCTTCTTCATGCCCTGGATGACCTTGCCGGGCATCGAGCCGATATAGGTGCGGCGGTGTCCGCGCACTTCGGCTTCGTCCCGGACGCCGCCCAGGCTCATGCGCACGAAATTGCGCCCGGTCGCCTCGGCGATCGACTTGCCCAAGCTGGTCTTGCCGACGCCGGGCGGGCCGACCAGGCACAGGATCGGTCCCTTGACCTTCTCGGTCCGGGTCTGCACCGCCAAGTATTCAAGAATGCGTTCCTTGACCTTGTCCAGGCCGTAATGCTGGGCGTTCAGGATGCGCTTGGCGAGGTTGATGTCCTTCTTGACCTTGGTCCGCTTCTTCCACGGAATCGACAAGATCCAGTCGAGGTAATTGCGCACCACGGTGGCTTCCGCCGACATCGGGCTCATGGACTTCAGCTTCTTCAGCTCGGCCATGGCCTTTTCGCGGGCTTCCTTGGACAGGCGGGTCTTGGCGATACGCTCTTCCAGCTCGGCCGCTTCGTCCTTGCCGTCGTCGCCCTCGCCCAGTTCCTTCTGGATCGCCTTCAGCTGCTCGTTCAGATAGTACTCGCGCTGGGTCTTCTCCATCTGCCGCTTGACGCGGTTGCGGATCTTCTTCTCGACCTGCAGGACCCCGATCTCGCCTTCCATGTAGGAATAGACGCGCTCGAGCCGCTCGGCGATGGTTTCGAGTTCCAGGAGTTCCTGCTTCTCGGCGATCTTCAAGGACAGGTGCGAGGCGACCGTGTCGGCCAGCTTGCCGGGATCCTCGATCTGATTGACCGACACCAGCACTTCCGGCGGAATCTTCTTGTTGAGCTTGATGTACTGCTCGAACTGGCCGACCACCGAGCGCGACAGCGCCTCGAGCTCCTGGGTCTCGCCGACGCGGTCCTCTTGGACCTCGGCGATGGCCTGGAAGAAGGAATCATTGTCGGTGAAGCCGGTGATCTTGGCGCGCTTTCCGCCCTCGACCAGCACCTTGACGGTGCCGTCGGGCAGCTTCAGCAATTGCAGCACGGTGGAAACGGTACCGACGCCGTAGATGTCGTCGGTGGTGGGTTCGTCCTGGGCGGCGTTCTTCTGCGCCACCAGCAAGATCTGCTTGTCCTCGCGCATCACGTCTTCCAGCGCGCGGACCGACTTCTCGCGGCCGACGAACAAGGGGACGATCATATGCGGGAAAACGACGATGTCGCGCAGCGGAAGAACCGGATAGACGTCGCCGTGGGGATTATCGACCATGATGCCTCTTTGGTCAGGGGGCCCGAGTACCAGGGGCCAATTTAGAATCGCTTTAAGTTAACAAGATGGTCGGAATTTCTGACCCGTCAAGAGCAAGGGGGCCAACTCGCCCCCTTGATCCCGATCGTTCAAGCCGTGGACCCCACGTCTTCCCGGCGTTCCGAGTAGATGTACAGCGGCTGGGCGTGGCCTTCGACCACTTCCTTGTTGACCACCACTTCCTCGACCCCGTCCAGGCTGGGCAGCTCGAACATGGTGTCGAGCAAGATGCCTTCCATGATCGAGCGCAGGCCGCGAGCGCCAGTCTTCCTGGCGATGGCCTTGTGGGCGATCGAGACCAGGGCGTCGTCCTGGAACGCCAGGCGGGTATCCTCCATCTCGAACAGGCGCTGGTACTGCTTGACCAGGGCGTTCTTCGGCTTGGACAGGATCTCCACCAGGGCATCGACATCCAAATCGTCCAGGGTGGCCAGCACCGGCAGACGGCCGACGAATTCGGGGATCAGGCCGAACTTCAGCAGATCCTCGGGTTCGACCTCGCGCAGGATTTCACCGGTACGACGTTCGTCGGGACCACGCACCTCGGCGCCGAAGCCGATCGAGGAGCCCTTGCCGCGGCTGCCGATGATCCGTTCCAGCCCGGCGAAGGCGCCGCCGCAGATGAACAGGATGTTGGTGGTGTCCACCTGCAGGAATTCCTGCTGCGGATGCTTGCGGCCGCCCTGGGGCGGAACGCTGGCCACCGTGCCCTCCATGATCTTCAGCAAGGCCTGCTGCACGCCCTCGCCCGACACGTCGCGGGTGATGGACGGGTTGTCGGACTTGCGGCTGATCTTGTCGACCTCGTCGATATAGACGATGCCGCGCTGGGCGCGCTCGACATTGTACTCGGCCGCCTGCAGCAGCTTGAGGATGATGTTTTCCACATCCTCGCCGACATAACCGGCCTCGGTCAGGGTGGTGGCATCGGCCATGGTGAACGGCACGTCGAGGATGCGCGCCAAGGTCTGGGCCAACAGGGTCTTGCCGCAGCCGGTCGGGCCGATCAGCAAGATGTTGGACTTGGCGATCTCGACCTCGTTGCCTTTGGCGCCATGCTGCAGGCGCTTGTAGTGGTTGTGCACCGCTACCGACAGCACCTTCTTGGCATGTTCCTGCCCGATCACGTAATCGTCGAGGACGGTACGGATGTCTTTGGGCGTGGGGACTCCGTCACGCGAACGGACCAGCGTGGTCTTGTGTTCTTCGCGGATGATGTCCATGCAAAGCTCGACGCATTCATCGCAGATGAAGACGGTCGGCCCGGCGATCAGCTTGCGCACCTCGTGCTGGCTCTTTCCGCAGAACGAGCAGTACAGGGTGTTCTTGGAATCGCCGCTCGTGGACTTGCTCATCGATGCTCCCTTAAGACAGCGGCAGGGCTTTAACAGCTCATGTTAGCCGCTCCGGCCCGCCGCAGACAACGAAAATCCCGCCGACGCCCGGCATAGTGGCCTGCTCCGCCGATCCGGTCGCAACCGACCGGATCGGGCAGGACACCCGGCGCCGCCCCGGGAATACGGTATGGACCGGCGATCAGCCTTCCGACTTCGGCGCGTCATCCTCGCCCACAGCCGGGCGGGAGCTCACCACTTCGTCGATCAGCCCGAATTCCTTGGCGTCGGTGGCGGTCATGAACTTGTCGCGCTCCATGGCCTGCTCGATCACCTCGAGCGGCTGGCCGGTGTGCTGGACGTAGATATTGTTCAGACGCGCGCGGATCGACAGGATTTCGCGGGCATGGATCTCGATGTCGGTGGCCTGGCCCTGGAAGCCGCCCGACGGCTGGTGCACCATGATGCGGGCGTTGGGCAGGGCGAAGCGCTTGCCCTTGGCGCCGGCGGTCAGCAGCAGCGAGCCCATCGAGGCCGCCTGGCCCAGGCACACCGTCGACACTTCCGGGCGGATATATTGCATGGTGTCGTACATCGCCAGGCCCGAGGTGACCACGCCACCCGGCGAGTTGATGTAAAGGGCGATGTCCTTGGTCGGGTTTTCCGATTCCAGGAACAACAGCTGAGCACAGATCAGGCTCGACATCTCGTCGAACACCTGACCGGTCAGGAAGATGATGCGTTCCTTCAGCAGACGGGAATAGATGTCGTAGGCGCGTTCGCCACGATTGGTCTGCTCGACCACCATCGGGACCAGGGTGTTCATGTAGAGGTCGATAGGATCTCTCTCTCGCATGGTCTTTCCTTCTTGACGTTCTTGGCGGATGGCGGCGCCTGAAATGAATGGGGCGCGGGTCGAAACCCGCGCCGCCATAGAATGGGGGGGAAATCCCCCGAGCGCAAGAGAGGCGCCGCCGGAAAAGCGGCGCATTCCCGCTCTTATTCCGCCTTTTCGGCGGCCTTCTTCTTCGGCGCGGCCTTCTTCTTCGGCTTGGCCTCAGCCTCGGCGGCCGGAGCCGCCTCGTCGGGGTCCTTGCGCAGGTCGGCGGCCGACACCGGCACGTCGGTCACCTTGGCCAGTTCCAGGATGAAGTCGATGACCTTATCCTCGAAGATCGGCGCGCGCAGGCCGTTCAGGGCCTCCTGGTTGCTCTTGTAGTACTGGAACACCAGGTGTTCCTGACCGGGATAGCGGCGCGCTTCCTCAATCAGGGCCTTGTTCAGGTCGTCCTGGGTGACGGTGATCTGGTTCTTCTGACCGACATCGGCCAGCAGCAGGCCCAGCCGCACGCGGCGTTCGGCCAAGTTGCGGTAGTCCGCCTTCAAGGTGTCCTCGTCCTTGCCCTCGTCCGAGGGATCGACGCGGCCCTGCTCGCGGTCCTGGCTGATCTGCTTCCAGATCGCCTCGAACTCCTGCTCGACCATCTGGCTCGGCACCTGGAAGTCGTGGCCGGCGGCCAGGGCGTCCAGCAGCTTGCGCTTGACCTTGGCGCGGCCCATGGCGTTCAACTCGCGGCCGATTTCGTCGGTGATGGCGGTCTTCAGGGCG
Organism: Magnetospirillum moscoviense; assembly: GCF_001650635.1. GTDB lineage: Bacteria > Pseudomonadota > Alphaproteobacteria > Rhodospirillales > Magnetospirillaceae > Magnetospirillum > Magnetospirillum moscoviense. The sequence goes on from NZ_LWQU01000160.1 coordinate 6,542, forward strand.
TCCAGGCTGTCCAGGCCGACCTTCTTGGCCAGTTCATCGTCGATGTCGGCGGCCTTGGCGGCGCGAACTTCCTTGACGGTGACCTCGAACTCGGCCGGCTTGCCGGCCAGCTCGGCATTGCCGTAGCCCTCGGGGAAGCTGACCGACACCACACTCGCCTCGCCGGCCTTCTTGCCGACCAGTTGCTCCTCGAAGCCGGGAATGAAGGTGCCCGAGCCCAGCTTCAGCTGGTAATCCTCGGCCGAACCGCCCGGGAAAGCGATTCCGTCCTGCTTACCCAGGAAGTCGATCACCACGATGTCGCCATCCTTGGCGGCGCGCTTGACCGGCTCGCTGGCCTCGTGGCGCTGGGCCAGGTTCTTCAGGGTCTCGTCGACCTCGTCGGCGGGAATCTCGGCCTTCTCGCGTTCCAGCGTGATGGTCGAGAAGTCCATCGGGGTGATGTCGGGCAGCACTTCCAGCGACACCGCGAATTCCAGGTCGGTACCCTCGGCATACGAGGTGATCTCGACCTTGGGCTGCATGGCCGGGCGCAAGTTGCGCTCGCCGATGGCCGACTGCACGCCGTCATTGACGGCGGTTTCCAGCACTTCGCCCATGATGGCGGCGGCGTATTTCTGCCGCACGATCTTCATCGGCACCTTGCCGGGGCGGAAGCCCGGAAGCTTCACCGTCTTGGCGATCTCCGCCAGCCGATCCTGGGTGCGCGTCTCAATCTGCCCCGCGGGAACGACGACCTTGAATTCGCGCTTCAGGCCGTCAGCATTGGTCTCGGTTACCTGCATCACTTGTCGCCAATCGATCCAATCGTTTCACAAACTCCGGCAGCACCGCCTTGGGTCGCGGGTTTTCGCGCTCACTGGTGCGGGCGAAGGGACTTGAACCCCCATGGCCTAAGCCGCTGGAACCTAAATCCAGTGCGTCTACCAGTTCCGCCACGCCCGCGCCGAATGCGCGCGCCAGCCAATGGCCGGCCCGCCGGAAGCGGTGTCTATAGCACGTTCGAAGCGCCTGTGACAGGGCTTAGACACCCAAAAAAACACGTGCCATTCATGCCTGGAATCAGTTCAAAACAACTAGTGTCGAGAATCCTCTGATGCTACCTTCGCGGCAATGTCGATCGGACCTGGGGAAAGATCCGCACTCGACACACGAAGTCATTGGGGGATGAACAATGGATCTGGACCGCGCCGGCCGCTTGGCCTTCCTGAAGATAGATGACGAGACGTGTCGCACTCTGCGTGAGTTCCGCGACGTCTTGGCCAAGCATGTCGATGGCGTGCTGGACGAATTCTATCGTCACGTGATGGCCAATGCCGCCACCGCCGCCAAGTTCCCCGATCCGGCCCGCATCACCCACGCCAAGGCGATGCAGAAGAAGCATTGGCTGGATTCGGTGTTCGCCGGCAATTTCGACGACACCTATTTCGCCAAGGTCACCGAGATCGGTCAGATCCACCAGCGCGTCGGCCTCGAGCCGCGTTGGTACACCGCCGGCTATTGCTTCGTCTTGAACATGGTGTTCGGCCTGGTCACCGAAACCTACCGCAAGCGCCCCGAGCAGGCCGCCCGCGTGCTGACCGCCGTCAACAAGGCTGCGTTCCTCGACATGGACCTGGCCACCTCGGTCTATATCGAGACCAACACCGCCGCGATCATCGCCCGCAAACTGGGCGCCAAGGCCGACAGCTTCGAGCGCGACGTCAAGGGCGTGGTGCAGCAGGTCGCCTCGGCCGCCACCCAAATGGAGGCGATCGCCCAGACCATGGCCGGCAACGCCGAGGAGACCTCGGCCCAGTCGACCACCGTCGCCGCCGCCGCCGAGGAAGCCACCACCAACATCCAGACCGTCGCCGCGGCGGCCGAGGAATTGTCGTCGTCGATCTCGGAAATCAGCCGCCAGGTATCGACATCGGCCAGCATCGCCTCGGGTGCCATGGAAGAGGCCAACCGCACCAACGACATGGTGCAAAGCCTGGCCGAGGCCGCGGCCAAGATCGGCCAGGTGGTCAAGCTGATCAACGATATCGCCAGCCAGACCAACCTTCTGGCCTTGAACGCCACGATTGAAGCGGCCAGGGCCGGCGAGGCCGGCAAGGGCTTTGCCGTGGTCGCCCACGAGGTCAAGAGCTTGGCCACTCAGACGGCGCGCGCCACCCAGGAAATCGGCGCCCAGATCGCCGCGGTGCAGAACGCCACCCGCGACGCCGTCAACGCCATCGGCGGCATCGCCCGGACCATCGGCGAGATCAACGACATCGCCGGCTCGATCGCCGCCGCCGTCGAGGAACAAGGTGCCGCCACCCAGGAAATCGCCCGCAACGTCTCGCAGGCGGCGCAGGGCACCCAGGAAGTGACCGGCACCATCGCCCGCGTGTCGGCCGCCGCCTACGAAACCGGCAACGCCGCCCGCGAGGTCTTAAGCTCGGCCAGCGACCTGTCGAAGAACGCCGCGGTGCTGGAAAGCCAGGTCGATCAGTTCGTCCGCGGCATCCGCGAGGCCTGATCTTGCGCGAAAGACGAAGGGGCCGCGATCCGTCGCGGCCCCTTATTTTATTTCAGCAGCAACACCAGCATGATGGTGCCGAAACCGATCCGATACCAGGCGAACGGCGCGAAGCCGTGGCGGCTGATGAAGGCGATGGCGCCCTTGACCACCACCAGGGCGGTCAGGAAGGCGGCGACGAAGCCCAGCGCGATCAGGCCGGCATTATCGAAGGTCAGGTCGGCGCGGTTCTTGTAGATCGAATAGACGGTGGCCCCCAGCATGGTCGGGATGGCCAGGAAGAACGAGAACTCGGCCGCCGCCTTGCGATCGACGCCCACCAGCATCGCCCCCATGATGGTGGCGCCCGAGCGCGACACGCCTGGGATCATGGCGATGCACTGAAAGAAGCCGATCTTCAGGGCCAGCGGCAGGGGAAAATCCTCGACAGCGTGGTGACGCGGATGCTTGTTGATCCGTTCCAGCACCAAGATCAGCACGCCGCCCACCACCAGGGCCACAGCCACCACCACCGGCGAATCCAGCAACGCCCGGATATGCTTGTAGGCGACCACGCCGATGGCCATGGCCGGCAGGAAACCGACCAGGATGTTGCGCACGAAGGCGGTGGCCGCCGGATCGCGGCCGATGCCGACCGCCGCCCCCCACAGGCGTTGCCAATAAACCACGCACACCGCGCCGATGGCGCCCAGTTGGATGACGATCTCGAACGCCTTGCCGGGCGGCCCCTGGAAGCCCAGCAGGTCGCCGATCAGGATCAGGTGCCCGGTCGAGGATACCGGCAGGAACTCGGTCAGCCCCTCGACGATTCCCAGCAGCAGGGCTTGCAAGATAATGTCCATGGTGGAAGGCGGGCTCCGTCGGTCGTTGACTGGGGATCATGCCCGTGCCGGTTAGCGCGTGCAACCGCCCGCCGCTTGGGTTAAATCCTTGGCACCTTATTCTTGTCGCAAGAGGTTTTCGTGCCCCGCTTCGCCTCGCCGATCCTGTGGCCGCTGCCGCTGGCTTTCGCAGCCCTGCTGAGCGTGATGCTGTGGGTCAGCCTGCCGTTGTGGCAGGTCTTCAACCTGGATCCCGACTATTATTACCTGCTGAACGGCCTGCGCCTGGTCGAAGGCCTGCCTCCCACCGACATCTCCCATCCCGGCACCCCCGCCCAGGTGATCGTCGCGGCGATCTTACGGCTGATGCATCCCGGCGACACCGCCGCCGCCATCGTCGATCAGGTGCTGCGCGACCCGGAACGGCACCTGTTGTGGGCGAGTGTCGCGTTCTATCCTTTGGTGGGCCTGGCCCTGGTCGGACTGGGAAGCGCGGTGCTGGCCGCCACCGGCAGCCGCACCGCCGCGCTGTTGGCCCAATCAGCACCGTTCCTGTCGATGCTGATCCCCAAGTTCGGCCTGCACGCCAAACCCGAGCCGCTGATCATCGTCGCCGCCGCCGCGCTGGCTGCCCTGGGTTTCGTCGCGGTTCGAACCGAACGGCCGGGCGACCGCATGGCCGGCCTGTTCGGCCTGATCATGGGTTTCGGCATCGCCTGCAAATTGCAGTTCGCCGCCTTGGGGCTGGTGCCGCTGTTCCTGCTGCCGGCCCGCCAGTTGTTCGTCGTCTACCCGCTGGCCGCCATCGCCGCCTTCTTCCTGTTCGTCTCCCCCGCCCTTCCTTCGTACGAAATCTTCCTCGATTTCTGGGGCCGGGTGTTGACCCATGCCGGCCCTTACGGCTCGGGACAGGCCGGGTTCGTCGATCCGGGCAAGCTGCCCCGGGCGGTGTTCAAGCTGTTTGCGTCGAAACTGATCTTCACCGGCACCCTTCTGGCCATGCTGGTGCTGCTGGTCGGCTATTTCCGACTGCGTCGGCGCGGGTTGCTGCCGCGTAACCGCATGGCTCGCCTGGCCGCCGGGCTGGTCTTGGCACAGGTGGCGACCGTGCTGATGATCGCCAAGCAGCCCGCCGCCCATTACCTGATTCCGGCCTTGATGCTGACCGGCCCGACCCTGGCCGCCGCCTGGTCGCTGTCATCGCCCCTGATGACGCCCGCGGCGCATCACCGCCTGTGGCTGATCGTGTCGGCGGTATTGGTGTCGGCGACGATCCCTGCCGTGTGGCGCCAGACCCGCGAACTGGCGACCTGGACCGCCGAGGCCCAGTCGGTCGATATGGCCCGCTTCGGCGCCTGCGCCAAGGTTTTCTTCGATTCCTCGTCTTCGGCCGGCTATGCGCTCCATCGCGGCGACATGAACGCCCAGGGCCGCTATTCCCCCCGGCTGGCCGAGTTCATGCCGGCCGACGAATATTTCTGGTACACCAACGACCATACCTATTGGTCGCGGGGATTGATGCAATGGACCAAGGCCCACACCCTGCCGGAATTGCTCACCCGCCACGGCTGCGCGGTCCTGCGTGGCAGCCAGACCTGGACCATGCGCCCGGAACTGGCCAAGGTCATGCCCAACCTGACCTTCGACGATTCCTGCCGGGTCGGCGAAGAGGATATCTTCACCATTGGCGTTCGCTGCGACGGCAGCCGGGTGCGTTAACCCATCTCGCGCTTGCAAAACCCGGCGAAGCGGCTAGCCTGAAACGATCAACGGCCCAGGGGAACACGCGATGTCGGCCAAGATCATCACCATTGCGCAGCAAAAGGGCGGCGCCGGCAAGACCACCATCGCCGCCCAACTGGGCGTGGCCTTCGCCAACCGCGGCCGCAAGGTCGGACTGATCGATATCGACCCGCAGGGCTCGCTGGCGATGTGGTACGAGGTCAGAAAGCAACTGGTCGATGAGGCCGGCGGCGGCATCACCTTCGTCCAGGCCTCGGGCTGGCGATTGGCGACCGAGCTGGACCGCCTGAAGCGCACCTGCGACCTGATCCTGGTCGACAGCCCGCCCCATGCCGAGACCGATGTCCGCATCGCCGTGCGCGGCGGCGACCTGATCCTGGTGCCGATGCAGCCGACGCCGTTGGATCTGTGGGCGACCCAGCCGACCTTGGACATGGCCAAGAAGGAAAAGACCCCGGCCCTGGTGGTGTTCAACCGCACGCCGGCCAAGGGCAAGCTGGTCGATGCCGTGCGCAAGAAGATCCAGCAGGCCGAGATGCCGGTGGCCGCCGCCGTGCTGGGCAACCGCGTGGCCTTCGCCGCCAGCCTGATGGAGGGCAAGGGCGTGCTGGAAAGCAACCCGCGCCACACCGCCACCAAGGAAATCAAGGCGCTGGCCGATGAAATCGCTGTCAAGCTGGGGTTCTAGACCATGGCCGCTTTCGTCCTTGCCCTCGCCATCCACCTGATCGCCTCGGTGATCTGGGTCGGCGGCATGTTTTTCGCCCACATGGTGTTGCGTCCGTCGGTGATGGACATGGCGCCGCCGGAACGCCTGGCCCTGTGGTCCAAGGTGCTGCCGCGCTTCTTCGCCTGGGTGTGGGCCTCGATCGCGGCGCTTCTGGTCACCGGCTACGGCGTGCTGTTCCTGGGCTATCGCGGCGGCATCGGCGGCGGCGGCCTTCATATCGACATCATGCAGGCCACCGGCCTGATCATGGTCGCCAACTTCATCTATCTGTATTTCGGCCCGTTCGGCGGCTTCAAGACCCTGCTGGCGGCCGGCGACATCAAAGGTGCGGCGGCGGCGCAAGGGCGCATCCGCCAGATCGTCACCATCAATCTGGTGCTGGGCCTGATCACCCTGGCGGTCGGCGGCACCGGCACCCTGTGGGCCTATTGACCATGAGCCAGAAGCGTTTCAGCGAAGACGACGTCCAGATCCTGGCCAAGGACACCGTGTTCAAGGGCTATTTCCAGATCGACCGCTATCGGCTGCGTCACCGCACCTTCGCCGGCGGCTGGACGGCTGAGATCACCCGCGAGATCTTCGAGCGCGGCCACGCGGTGGTGGTGATCCTGTACGACCCGGCCCGCGACGAGGTCGCCTTGATCGAGCAGTTCCGCACCGGCTCGCTGGCGGCGGGCTGGTATCCGTGGCTGATCGAATGCGTCGCCGGCATCATCGACGAGGGCGAGCATCCCGACGAGGTGGCCCGGCGCGAGGCCAAAGAGGAAGCCGGCGCCGATCCCACCCATCTGGTCGAGATCGGCGCCTATCTGGTCACCGCCGGCGGCTCGTCGGAAACCTGCCGGCTTTATTGCGCGGCGGTGGATTGCTCGACCATCGAGGGGCTGCACGGCCTGGAACACGAGGGCGAGGACATCCGCGTCTTCACCCTTCCGGTGACCGAGGCCTATCAGATGGTCAAGGACGGCCGCATCAACAATGCGATGGCGGTGGTGGCGATCCAGTGGCTGATGCTGGAACGTGACCTGTTGCGCCAGGCCTGGCTGGATCACGCCCCGGCCTGACCATCAATCATCATCATAAAGTCCCTGCTCGGCCTGCTTGTGGCAGGCGGGGCAGTTCGAGCGGCTCATCACGTCCTTGCGGGTCCACACCTCGGGCGCCACCTTGCGGTGCTTGCGGGCGAACCAGGCAGTGTCGGTGATCTTGCTGTCCGACACCCCGCGGCGATAGCCGCCGGCATTGGCGGTCAGGTACTGAGTGATGGCGCTGACCTTGTCGGGGGCCATCTCGGCATTGTCGCCGAAATGGTTGGCCAGGTTGGACATCATCTTGCGCCAGGCGTCCGCCGACAGAAAGGCCGGCTGGAACGCCATGTGGCACGAGCCGCATTCCTTCAGGGTCAGCGGGTCCTTGACCGGCGCCACCCAGTCGCCGCCGGCCATGGCCGGGGCCGCGACGGCCACGGACAAGATGGTGGCCAGGATCAGTCTTTTCATCGCGGGTCTCCGGGTCAGCGGTTGATCAGGAAGGTCAGGTAATCGCCCTTCTCGGTGGCGGTGCAGACCCGCCCAAAGATGCTTTTGCAATCGCGCATGAAGCGTTCCTCGACCTTGTCGGCTTCCACGAAACGCTTGGGATTGGCCGAGACGGCCACCGGCTCGATGACGCGCCCGGTCTTGGCGTGGCGGCCCGGCTTGGTGGGGTCGTCGGTATGGCAGGTGCTGCACGAGGCGATCTCGGGATTGACGGTGTGGCGCAAGCGGTAAAGCGCCTCGCCGCGCGCCGCCGAGAAGCCCGAGAAGCCCGCATCCTGCTGCTTGGCCTGGGCGGCATAGGCGGCGACGATGGCGTCGCGGGCCGGATCGGCGGCCAGGGCCGGAACGGCGCCCAGGGCCACCACCACCAGGGCGGCCGACACCCGGCGCAGCCATTGACGACCCTTGAACACGATCACCGCCACCAGCACATGCAGGCCGATCGCCCACAAGGACATCACCGCCAGCGCCTCGTGCGGGTCTTCCAGGAAGGGGGCGACATCGGCGGCGATGCCGCTGAAGGCGGCCAGCACCGTCAAGGCCAGGGTCGACAGGATGCTGACCGTCAGCATCTGGTTGCGATTGGGCCGCTTCAAGGCCAACGGGCTGCCGGCCGGAGCCAGCAAGGCCGCCACCAGGCGAAGCGTCACCACCGCCGCCACCCACCAGCCGGCGAACAGATGCATGGCGTAGGTGTCCTCGTCGCCGGTCACCCAGGCGATGACGAAGCCGCCCAGCAGAGCGGCGTGCCACAGGCGGACACCCTGGAATTCCCAGCGCGACGGCTTGTAGGGCGCGGCCGACATTATTCGTCCTCCAGCTGGGCCAGGGCCATCAGGCCCTGCGAGGGCGCGAAGGCGGCGGCGTAGACCGAGGCGGCGGCGCCGACCAGGAAAGTGGCGATCAATCCGTGGATCAGCATTTTGGATAACATCGGACGGCTCCTTGTCTGGGCGATCAACTGAGGCGACAATGACACCGACCGGTTGAACCCAAGCTGACGGAGCAGTTCATCCACCGTTCATCCGATGTATACGATTCTGGGGCCATGAAAACCGCACCGATCCTTGTTGCCCTGATGTTGTTGGCGCCGCCGGCCCTGGCCGGATCGGACCACGACCGCGCCCGCCAGGCCCTGCTCTCCGGCCAGGTGCTGCCGCTGGCGAAAATCCTGGAAAAGGTCGCCGCCGAAATCCCCGGCGAGGTGATCGAGACCGAACTGGAAGAAGAAAAAGGCCGCTTCATCTACGAGATCAAGCTGATCACCCCCCAAGGCCGGGTGATGAAACTGATCTATGACGCCACCGACGCCACTTTGCTGAAAAGCCGCGAGAAGGAACATAAATGACACCGGCCGTCACTTCGCCTGGTCCGTTTGTCCTATCGGCCGGTGTCTTGCGCCCATTGAGGGCGCGGCCTAGGGCGCGGACGCGCCCGCCCGGCGAGGGCCAAACATGAGAGTCCTTGTCGTCGAGGACGAGCCGCAACTGAACCTTCGCATCGAGCAGGCGCTGGAAGCCGCCGGCATGAAGGTCGATGTCGCCTTCGATGGCGAGGAAGGCCTGTTCCTGGGCGAGACCGAGCCCTATGACGCCATCGTGCTGGATCTGGGCCTGCCGCGCCTGGACGGGATCAGCGTCATCCGGCGCTGGCGCGAGATGGGCCGGACCATGCCGATCCTGGTGCTGACCGCACGCGGCCGCTGGGCCGACAAGGCCCAAGCCTTCGATTCCGGCGCCGACGATTATCTGACCAAGCCGTTCGAGATGGACGAGGTGATCACCCGCGTCCGCGTGCTGATCCGCCGCGCCGCCGGTCACTCCAGCCCGGAAATCATCTGCGGCCCGCTGCGCGTCGATACCAGCCAGGGCCGGGTGTGGGTCGATGGCCAAGCCATCTCGCTGACCGCCCAGGAATACCGGATCCTGGCCTATCTGGCCCACCATCGCGGCCGGGTGGTCGGCCGAACCGAACTGATCGAACATGTCTATGACCGCGACGACGACCGCGAATCCAACGTCATCGACGTGCTGATGGGCCGCATCCGCAAGAAGCTGAAGGCCGAGGTGATCACCACCTTGCGCGGCCAGGGCTGGCGCCTGGAAGTAAGCAACGATGGGGGCTAGCTCGTCGCTGCGCGCTCGCCTGATCCTGGCCGCCACTTTGTGGGTGGTGGCCGGTCTGGTGGCGGCCGGCCTGGTGCTTCGCCTGTCGTTCGAGGACAGCCTGCAGCGCACCTTCCAGCTTCGCCTGCTGTCCAGCCTGCGCGCCCTGGTCGCCGCCGCCGAGGTCGCCCCCGACGGCCATATCGCCGTCAACCGCTCGCTGGGCGATCCCCGCTTCGACCAGCCCTATGCCGGCTGGTATTGGCAGATTTCCGGCTCCAAGGGGCCGCCGGTGCGTTCGCGCTCGCTGTGGGATTTCGACCTGCCGGTCGAACCGCCATCGGCCGACGGCCAGGCCCGCTTCGGCACCGCCATCGGCCCGCAGGGCGAGCGCCTGCTGACCGCCGAGCGCGACCTGACCTTCGCCTCGAATCCGGAACCGGTCCATGTGGTGGTCGCGGCCACCCGTCGTGATCTCGATGCCGAAATCGCCCGCTTCGATACCGTCTTGCTGCTGTCCTTCGCCTGCCTGGGGGCCGGGCTGGTGGTGGCGGTGTGGTTCCAGGCCGGTTTCGGCCTGAAGCCGTTGTCGCGCCTGGCCGACGACCTGGCCGCCTTGCGCCGCACCCCCGGCGGTCGCCTGAACGGCCCCTTCCCGGCTGAAATCGCCCCCCTGGCCGAAGCGCTGAACACCGTGCTGGACCACGATGCCGACCTGATCGAGCGGGCGCGTACCCACGTCGGAAACCTGGCACATGGCTTGAAGACGCCGCTGGCGGTGGTCAAGGCCGAGCTGGATTCCGGCCAGGCCGATCCAGCCCAGATCGACGCCCAGGTCGAGCGGATCAGCCGGATGGTGGAACACCACCTGACTCGCGCCCGGACCGAGGCGACGCTGACCCGCGTCGCCGGAAGCGAAGTGGCGGTGGCCCCAATCGCCGGTGACGTCGCCCGCACCTTGGCCCGCGTCCATCCCACCATCACCATCCGGGTCGAGGTCGACAGCACGGTCACCTTCCCGGCCGAAAGCGACGATCTGGCCGAGATGATCGGCAATCTGGCGGAAAATGCCTGTAAATGGGCCGGCTCGCGGGTGGTGATCAGGGCCCGTTCCGGCCTGGTGTCGATCGAGGATGACGGCCCCGGCCTGTCCGAGGCCGAATGCCAGGCGGTCACCCGGCGCGGCGCCCGCCTGGACGAGGCCATTCCCGGCCACGGATTGGGCCTGTCGATCGTCGCCGATCTGGCCCGGCTTTATGGCGCCAGGCTGGAACTGGGCCGCTCGGACCTGGGCGGCTTAAGGGCCGAGATCCGGCTAGACGAAGGCCAGCACCAGGGCCAATGATCCGGCCGCGATCGCCGCGCAGGCCGCCGCCAGCCAGATCGGGGCCAGCCGGGGGGCATCGGCGCCCTCGATCTCGGCCGTACCGGTGATCATGGCGCCCACCAGCTTCTCGCCCAGCACGACCCGGTGGAAGATTACCGCCGCCACATGCAGGCCGACCATGGCGGCCAGCACCCAGTAAAGGCTTTTGTGAATCTTGGTGGCCAGCTTGACCTGGGCCGACGAGGCGGCATGGGCCAAGGGGCCTTCGACCATGATGTCGTCGGTGGCGAACAGGCCGCAGGCGGCCAGCACCAGCAATCCGCCGATCAGCGCCACCACCATCCAACCGCCGGCCGGATTGTGGCCGACCACCGGCTGATGGCGCCGCCGGGCCAGACCGATCAGATAACGAGCCGTGGCGACCGGCCCGGCGACGAAGCGCATGAAGCGCGCGGTGTCGCTGCCGACCAGTCCCCACAAGACCCGAAACAGCACCAGGGTCAGCACGGCATAGCCGTTCCAACGGTGCCAGACCATGCCGGCATCGCCAAACTTGAACGACACCCAGCCCAGCACGCACAGGCAGGCCAAGCCCCAATGGAACATTCGGGTGGGAAGGTCCCAAACCTTGACCTGCCTGCTCATCGCCTTAGTCCTTCTTGAAATCGTCGTGGCAGGCCTTGCAGGTACCGCCCAAAGTCTTGAAGGCGCCCAGGCTGGCGGCCTGGTCGCCGGTCTTGGCCGCCTCGGCCATGGCCAGGGCGGCGGCATAGGCCTTCTTGCCGGCCTCGTCGAACTTGGCGCGATCGGTCCAGATGTTGGCCTTGGCCTTGGTTTCGCCCTTGTCGCTGCCCTCGGGGAAGGCCTTGCCCAGGTGCTGGAACGCCGCCACCAGGCTGTCGGCGTGATAGCTTAAGTTTTCCTTCGGGCCGTCCTTCAGCGCCAGGATCGACTTCAAGCCGCCCATATGGCCCGAGGCGACCTTGTAGATGGCCTGGCGGTGGACGATGACCGGATTGGTCTCGTCGGCCATGGCGGCCGGGGCGAACAGGGCGGACGACGCCGCCAGCGACAACGACAACACGACTTTCTTCAGCATGGGATGATCCTTCGATGGGAAGATGGCGAGCCCGACCTTAATTGAATTGGCGATTGGCGATAATCACCTTTCATGCGAACATATTGTTTCCAATTATCGGACAACCACCCATGGACCAGATCGCCGCCTATCGCGCCTTTGCCGCCATCGTCGAGCATGAATCCTTCTCGAAGGCCGCCGCCTCGCTGGGTTTGTCGCGCGGCATGGTCAGCAAGCAGCTGGCCGACCTGGAAGAGCATCTGGGCGCGCGCCTGCTGAACCGGACCACCCGCAGCCTGGGCCTGACCGAGATCGGCGCCCAGTTCCATGCCGATTGCCAGACCATCCTGGCCCAGATCGAGGCGGCCGAGCACGCCGCCGCCCAGATGCATGTGCGCCCGCGCGGCACGCTGCGGGTCAACGCGCCCTTTTCGTTCGGGTCGACCCATGTCGCACCGTCCATCCCGGCCTTCCTGGCCCGCTTCCCCGAGGTGACGGTGCACCTGACCTTCAACAACCGCGTCGTCGATCTGGTCGAGGAAGGCTTCGACATGGCGGTGCGCATCGGCCGCATGCCGGATTCGTCGCTGGTGGCCAAGCGGCTGGCCACCGCCCGACTGATCTGCGCCGCCGCGCCCTTCTATGTGCAAGCACATCCCGCCATCACGGCGCCGGCCGATCTGCTGGACCATAATTGCCTGCTGTACACCCTGTCCAACGACGGCGCGACCTGGCCGCTGATCGGCCCCGACGGCATCGTCCATCCCCTCCGGGTCACGGGCAATCTGCGTGCCGACAACGGCGAAGCCCTGGCCGAGGCGGCGTGCGAGGGCCTGGGCGTGGTGCTGCTGCCGACCTTCGTGCTGGACCGCTATTTCGCCGCCGGCCGGCTGGTCCGGGTCTTGCCCGACCATGCCTGCGAGCCCCTGCCGATCCATGCGGTATTTCCCCCCAGCCGGCGATTGTCGGCCAAGGTCCGCGCCTTCGCCGACCATCTGGCCCTGCGCCTGACCGGCGAGGTGTAGCATGACGAAAGCGACCATCCTGATCCTGGGCGGAACCCAGGAAGCCCGCGAGCTGGCCCAGGCCCTGGCGGGACAGCCCGAGATGAATGTGATCACCTCGCTGGCCGGGCGCACCGCCGTCCCCCATCTGCCGCCGGGCCGGATCGTGCAGGGTGGTTTCGGCGGCATCGATGGGTTGGTGGATTTCATCGCCGCCCATCACGTCACCGCCTTGATCGACGCCACCCATCCCTTCGCCGCCCGCATGGGGGTCCAGGCCGGTCTGGCGGCCGACCGGGCGCAGATTCCGCTGCTGCGGCTGGAACGCCCGGCCTGGACCCGCCAGCCCAGTGATCGCTGGGACGAGGTGGACGATTGGGACCAAGCCGCCGATGCCCTGAAGACCAATGCCGCCCGCATCCTGCTGGCCATCGGCCGCCAGGAGCTGGCCCCCTTCGCGGTGCTGGACCATCTGTGGTTCCTGATCCGCTCGGTCGAGCGGCCCGACCCGATGCCGCCTTTTCGTCAGGCCGAGTTCCTGGCCGCGCGCGGGCCGTTCAGCATCGCCGATGAAACCGCCTTGCTGCGTGCCCACGCCATCGACACCATCGTCTGCAAGAATAGCGGCGGCACCGCCTCGGCCGCCAAGCTGGTGGCTGCGCGCGAGTTGGGGCTTCGGGTGGTGATGCGCAGGCGTCCAGCCCGCCCGGTCACCGAAACGGTGACCCAAGTCGACCAGGCATTGGTGTGGGCTATTCGCGTTCGGTCGCCAGCGCGTTGACCGCCGCCACCGTCATGGCGCTGCCGCCACGCCGGCCCTTGACCGCGATGAACGGCACGCCCCGGCTGTCGGCGGCCAGTTCGTCCTTGGATTCGGCGGCACCGACAAAGCCGACCGGGCAGCCGATGATCAGGGCCGGCCTGGGTGCTGCGCCATCCAGCATCTCCAGCAAGTGAAAAAGCGCGGTGGGCGCGTTGCCGATGGCGACCACGGCGCCGTCCAGATGCTCGCGCCACAACTGGACCGCCGCCGCCGAGCGGGTGGTGCCGGCCTGGCGGGCCAGGTCGGGCACGCGCGGATCGGCCAGGGTGCAGATCACCGGATTGCCGGCGACCAGCCGCGATCGGGTGATGCCTTCGAACACCATGCGGCAATCGCACAAGATCGGCGCACCCGCCGCCAAGGCGGCACGCCCCGCAGCGCCCGCCCCGGCCGAGAAGGCGATGTCGGCGGCCAGATCTGTCATGCCGCAGGCATGGATCATCCGCACCAATACCTTTTCCAGATCGGCGGGAATGGCGGCCAGATCGGCCTCAGCCCGGATGATGGCGAAGGATCGGCGGTAGATTTCGTCGGCGTCGCGGATATAGTCCATCGGATCGGGGCCACCATTTGAAAAGCGGCCCCCTCTCTACACCATCGCTTGGGCGGTGGAAAGCGGGCGAGGAACGGCAATGACGGCGTGGCTGAACGTGGTGGGCATCGGCGAGGACGGACTGTCCGGCCTGGGCCAATGGGCCAGGATCGCCGTCGAGGATTGCGACATTCTGTTCGGCGCGCAACGCCATCTGGCCATGGTGCCCGAGCGGGCCGGCCAGGAACGGATCGCCTGGCCCAGCCCGTTCGCCGCCGCCTTCGATCTGGTCCTGGCCCGGCGCGGCCAGTCGGCGTGCATCCTGGCCAGCGGCGACCCGATGATGTACGGGATCGGCGCCAGCCTGGCGCGGCGGCTGGATCCCGCCGAGATGCGGGTGTGGCCGCACCCGTCGGCCTTTTCGCTGGCCGCCGCCCGGCTGGGCTGGCCGTTGCAGGATTGCACCTTGCTGACCGTGCACGGGCGGCCGCTGGAACTGGTCGCCCCCCACCTGGCGCCCGGCGCCCGCCTGCTGATCCTGGCCGAGGACGGCACCAGCCCGGCCAAGCTGGCGGCGCTGTTGTGCCGCCAAGGCTTCGGGGCCAGTCGCCTGACCGTACTGGAACGGCTGGACGGCCCGGCCGAGCGCCGGCTGGACGGCCAGGCCCTGGGCTGGCCGGCCGAACGCTGCGCCGACTTGAACGTCATGGCGGTGGAATGCGCGGCCGACCGGCCGGGGGCGGCACTGCCCATCCTGGCCGGCCTGCCCGACGATTCCTTCGCCCATGACGGCCAATTGACCAAGCGCGACATCCGCGCCGTCACCCTGGCCCGCCTGGCCCCGCTGGCCGGCCAGTTGCTGTGGGATGTCGGCGCCGGCTGCGGCTCGGTGGCGGTGGAATGGATGCGCACCAATCCCAGCTGCCGCGCCATCGCCATCGAGGCCAAGCCGCACCGTCTGGCCCTGATCGAGGAAAACCGCCTGAAGCTGGGCGTGCCCGGCCTGACCGTACTGGCCGGCAAGGCCCCCATTGCTTTGGCCGGGCTGGAGGCCCCCGACGCGGTGTTCATCGGCGGCGGCCTGACGGTCAAGGGCCTGGTCGATGCCTGCTGGAGCGCGCTGAAGCCGGGCGGCCGGCTGGTCGCCAACGCCGTCACCCTTCAGGGCGAGGCGGTGCTGGGCCAATTGTATGGCCGGCTGGGCGGCGAGCTGACCCGCATCTCGGTGGCCCAAGCCGCCGCCCTGGGCGGTTTCGACGGCTGGCGTACCGCCATGCCGGTGACGATGCTAGCGGTGGTCAAGCCCTAGCAGCCTGTCGGACTCGAGCTTTCGGCGGAGTCCGTGGGGCGGTAGTTCCGCTGGATCGCCTGGGACTGGGGCGTGACCGTCTGGCCGGGTGGATGCTGGGGAGATCGCCCGGCGCGCCCGGTTTTGTA
>NZ_LWQU01000161.1 GCF_001650635.1 Magnetospirillum moscoviense
CGCCGCCGTCATCTTTTCCGATATCTTGAGCCTACCGAACATGGTTCCCCCTGTATCTGGTGGAACCCCAGTGATTCATGGTTGCCGCTGGTTGGCAAGCCCCGCCGAGTCAGATCGAGCGTTCGCCGGTATGATTGGGACATCCTGCGCGAGCTGAACCCCGCGAAGAAGCCTGCCTTCGATGCCATCGTGGCCAACCCGCCCTTCAGCTTGCGCTGGGAGCCGACCGAGGCAATGGGCGACGATGTGCGGTTCAAGAACTACGGGCTGGCGCCAAAGTCGGCCGCAGACTTCGCCTTCCTGCTGCACGGTTTCCACTACCTGAAGGACGAGGGCGTTATGGCCATCATCCTGCCGCACGGCGTGCTGTTCAGAGGCGGGGCGGAGGAACGCATCCGCACGAAGCTCTTGAAGGATGGTCACATCGACACGGTCATCGGTTTGCCTGCGAACCTGTTCTATTCAACCGGTATCCCGGTCTGCATCCTTGTGCTGAAGAAGTGCAAGAAGCCCGATGACGTGCTTTTCATCAACGCAGCCGAGCACTTTGCGAAGGGCAAACGCCAGAACCAACTGACCGACCAGCATATTGGCAAGATCATCAAGACATACCAGTTCCGCAAGGAGGAAGACCGCTATTCCAAGCGGGTGAGTATGGAGCGCATCGCTGGGGAGGGCTACAACCTCAACATCTCGCGCTACATCAGTACTGCTGTGGGCGAAACAGAGATTAATCTGGCGGCTAAGCAGCAGGAATTGGTCGAGATCGAACGGCAGATTCGGGAGGCGACGTCGAAGCACAATGCGTTTTTAAGAGAGCTCGGACTCGCCCCGTTGCCGGGGGCCGATTGAACTTAACCTACGCCGCCTTCAAAGATGCCATTTGGACGCCTTCAGGACCTTGATGCTTGCACGCCGTTCCGCACTTTTTGACGAAGCAGGCTGCCATGTCTCGGCCTTTATGACCACCGGCTTCGTCCTGGACGCACTTGCGTCGCCGATGAAGCGGCGGGCAGAGGACTCGCGTTAAAATACGTCCGCTATCGCGTGTCGCCGTTGGTTCCACCAACGACCACCATGGGCGCGGAGCGGACATTGATACCGCTAAAGCGGTTAGGCTGGGTGATGTTCCGTCGAAGCATGCAACTTCAACCCCAGCGCCCGCACCACCTTCAGGATCGTGCTGAATTCCGGGTTGCCTTCCGGCGACAGCGCCTTGTGCAGGCTCTCGCGGCCCAGGCCGGTCTGGTGGGCAATCTCGGTCATGCCCTTGGCGCGGGCGATATCGCCAAGCGCGGTGACGACCAGAGCGGCGTCGCCTTCCTCCAGGGCGGCATTCAGGTAGGCAACGATTCGTTCATCGCTGTTCAGGTTTTCGGTGATGTCCCAGGGGCGGGTTGCGGTGGTGCTCATGCGAATCCCTCAGGCCGCGCTCAGTGCCGCCTCGACGGCTTGGGGGTTGTTGGCGATCACCGTGAGGTAGGCCCGCGCGGCTCGATCCGGCCGGCGGCGCTTTTGTTCCCAATCCTGCACGGCGCGCACGTCCAGGCCGAATCGACGGCAGAAGGCCGGGCGGGTCAGGCCCAGGCCCTTGCGGATGGCTTCCACATCCACATCGTCGGGGACCATCACCACATGTTCGGTGGTGGTGCCGGGTTGACCCTCGGCATGGGCCAGGGCTTCCCGCATCGACGCCTTCAGTTCGTCGGCAAACTTACCCATCGTTACCTCCTGGCCTTCCAGCGCTCTTTCAGTGCGGTGACGAAGGCCGCCAGTTCCTTGCGATCCTCGGCCGTCAGTTCTTCTTGCTCGTTCTTGGCGTAGACCATCAGTGCGTACAGCGGCATCAGGTCCGAGTGATAGTAATAGATCACCCGCACACCCCCAGACTTCCCCTTGCCCTTGGCCCCATAGCGAACCTTGCGGATACCGCCGGTTCCCCGGATGAGGCTGCCGGCCTCGGGGTTATAGGCCAGGAAGTCGATCACCTCCGCCCGCTCTTCGTCCGATAACAGCGCCGCCGCCTGGCGGGTGAAGGTGTTGGTTTCCTGAACGGTGATCGCCTTGAACGTCATATAGGCAGTGTGCGGCATTGCCGCAAGCCGGTCAAGCGGGCGAGGGTGTTCCCCCTCGCTCTCCCCCATCTCGCCGATGGGCAGGGGGTGAGGGCGTTGCTCTCACCCCCATGACCGAGGCTGAGCCGGGTGCGGCGTCAAGACGCTTCCTCCCAGCTTCCGCGCCGGCCTGGCCGGCTTGTGCAGCCGGGTCCCTGCGAAGCATCTGGACGAATGAATGGACAATGTGGATGTCGTGGATGAGGTGGACAATATGGATGTCTAGTTTCGTAATAATGTCCATGTTGCATGGAACATGGAAAAAGCGGAAAACATAGAAATTCTGTTGCATGACGTCGTTTAAACGTGATGTATCTCTGATTTCTTGCGCTTGTTGGTGTTTGTTGTCGATATTTAATTGACTCCGTTTGGTGTGGTTGATTACCTGTACTTGGAATTTGCTCCCTTATGGTCCAGAGGCGCCCATGCAGCCCGACATTCAGCCGATCTACCTTTCCCTTGAAGAGCTGGCGGCCATGCTCAAGCGGTCGCCAACCACCATCCTCAATGACCGAGTTCGGAATCCGAGGGCGGTTCCTCCGGCCATAAGGCCGCCTGGTACCAAGACCCTTATCTGGGAGCAATCGGCCGTGGTGGCCTGGCTGGCTCAATTCACCGAGGAGCCGGCCCCGGAGCCGCAGCAACCCCGCCGCCGGGGCCGCCCCTGTAAGCAAGGCTAGTCGGGATGCTCCGCCGAAATCGTGGGCCGCCCTTGGTGTTGGCGGCCGCGATTCCGTTCTCCGCAGGTGCGGGGCACGGAAAAGGGCCGGCGGTTGCAGCCGCCAGCCCCTCCTGAAATCGCAATAGGCCGTCATCCGGTGAAGAGCGCGGCCTAGACACGACATCGATACTCCGACTCTAGGCATCCGAACGACGCAGGGCAAGGGAAAGCCCCCTTGGCGTGCGAGCGCTCCCGCTTTGCCGGCTGGCGGCCCTCTGACCCGAGGTGCGCCATGATGCCCCAATCCAATCTATCCGCCTGTTCGCCCGTGTCAGTCGTCCAGGGACCGGAATGCCGACGCGCCCCGGCCGCCATCGAGCGGCCGGATATCGGCAACGCCTTGAAGTAGCGTTGCTTTGGGCTGGGCGGCGGCTTGGTCTCCTCAAGGCAGGATACGCAAAGTGTACATACAAATGGGGCACAAGCCCCATTCGTCCGTCCTTGCTGGGGGCGCCAGCCTCCGTCGGCTTAGGGCTAGGAGGGGGAAATGTCGGTACCGAGACGGATCAAACGGATAAACATCAGGGTCAGGGAATCGCTGCGGGACGCCATCGAAGAAGCGGCCCGCGAGATGGATTGTTTGGTTTCCGATGCTGCCCGCGTCCTGTTGGTCGAGGGTTATGCAGCATGGCGGCGCGGGAACCATGATGGTGGCTTCGCCACGGTGGCCGAACTGCTTGACCATCTTGCGGTGCTGGAGGCTCGCGCCGGCCGCGAAGGCGGCTCTTATTATCTTGGAAGAGAGGTGTCGGCGCTGTTGCGCCGGTTCGGGCCCCCGCCCCCGCGTGCCTGAGCTGCTACAAGAAAGATTCCTTGTAGCACTATTGTAGCACGGCAAAAGCGATCAGCCGGTACCGTGCGGTATCGACCGTGACGCTAAGTGCTTGAAAAGAAAGGGTGGCGGAGGGAGAGGGATTCGAACCCTCGGTAGAGGTTTACCCTCTACGACGGTTTAGCAAACCGTTGGTTTCAGCCACTCACCCATCCCTCCGCGAGATGACGGGGCGGTTTGCCCCGTGGCCGGAGGGCTTTTCTAGCCGAGGGGAGCAATAAGGTCAACCCGGAACCGCCATGCCGCGTTGAACCGCCGCACGAGCCGCGATCCCTGCGGCCCAGTGCGATACTCGGGGGAATTGGGCCAGCTCGATGCCCTGCCAGTCGGCCCGGGTCACCCACGGATAGGTGGCGATGTCGGCAATGGAATAGTCGCCGGCCAGATAATCGGCCTCGCCCAGCCGGGCTTCCAGCACGCCGTAAAGACGCCGTGTCTCCTTGGAATAGCGCTCGATGGCATAGGGTACCGGCTCGGGGGCGAACTTGCGGAAATGATGGGTCTGGCCGAACATCGGGCCGATTGCGCCCATCTGGAACATCAGCCATTGCACGGTCTGCGCGCGCCCGCGCGGATCCGACGGCAACAGGCAGCCGGTCTTTTCCGCCAGATAGATCAAGATGGCCCCCGATTCGAACAGGCTCAGCGGCTGGCCGCCGGGGCCGTCGGTGTCGATGATCGCCGGAATCTTGGAATTGGGATTGATGGCAAGGAAGCCGGAAGCGAACTGGTCGCCCTTGCCGATGTCGATCGGGTGGACCCGATAGGGCAGGCCGCATTCCTCCAGCATGATGCTGACCTTGCGGCCGTTGGGGGTGCCCCAGGTGTAAAGTTCGATCATGGTTGCTCCCGCACACTGCTCGACCACGATATGGGGGGCGTGACGGCCATTGACGAATCCTTTTTCGATCTGGCACTGTAGCCCCCATGAGCCATTGGACCACCGCCCTGCTGCTGCTTACCGGCCCGGTGTCGTAATCGACGCCGGGGTTTCGCGTTGGCATTGTCGCAACAGGTCGTGTCCGAGGGTTTCATGTCTTCCATCATCCGCATCGTTCATCGGCACCGCGTCGGTCTGGCCGCTTTCGCGCGACTAATCGGCGGCCGCCGGATCTGACGCCCTTGGCGTGCGTCCCGGCGGTCGTGATGTCCCGCGCCAGCCACCCCATATAAGACCTCGCGTTTCGCAAAGGATGAACCGGCCATGAAGACCGCCGCTTCCGAGAAATACCGCCCCTATCCCGCCATCCGCCTGACCGACCGCACCTGGCCGGATCGTGCCATCACCCGGCCGCCGGCCTGGTGTTCGGTCGATCTGCGCGACGGCAACCAGGCGCTGATCGACCCGATGGACACGCCCAGGAAGCTGCGGCTGTGGAACACCCTGGTCGGCATGGGCTTCAAGCAGATCGAGGTGGGCTTTCCCGCCGCGTCGCAGACCGATTACGACTTCATCCGCTTCCTGATCGATGGCGGCCACATCCCGGACGACGTCACCATCCAGATCCTGACCCAATCGCGCGAAGACCTGATCCGCAAGAGCTTCGAGGCGCTGGACGGCGCCAAGCGGGCGATCGTTCATCTGTACAACTCGACATCGGAAGTGCAGCGCCGGGTGGTGTTCGGCTTTGATCGCCAGGGCTGCATCGACCTGGCCCTGGCCGGCACCCGGCTGGTGCGCGAGTTGTCGGCCCAGCGGGCCGGCGGCGAGGTCACCTTCCAGTACAGCCCGGAAAGCTTCACCGGCACCGAGCCCGATTTCGCTGTAGCGATCGTCGAGGCGGTGGCCGAAGCCTGGGGCGCGGCAAAGGGCCGCGAGATGATCGTCAACCTGCCGGCGACGGTCGAGATGAGCACGCCCAACCTGTACGCCGACACCGTCGAATGGTTCTGCCGCACGGTGAAGAACCGGGCCAACCTGATCATCTCGGTTCATCCGCACAATGATCGCGGGACCGGCGTGGCGGCGGCCGAGCTGGCGGTGATGGCCGGCGCCGACCGGGTCGAGGGCACCTTGTTCGGCAATGGCGAGCGCACAGGCAATGTCGATGTCTGCACGCTGGCCCTGAACCTGTTCACGCAAGGAATCGATCCCGGGCTGGACCTGTCGGACATCGATTCCATCCGGGCGGCGGCCGAGGAATGCACCGGTCTGCCGGTTCATCCCCGCCACCCCTATGCCGGCGAACTGGTCTACACAGCCTTTTCCGGCTCGCACCAGGATGCCATCAACAAGGGCTTCAAGGCGCGCGAGAAGGCCAACAGCACAGTGTGGGAAGTGCCCTATCTGCCCATCGATCCGGCCGATGTCGGCCGCACCTACGAGGCGGTGATCCGCATCAACAGCCAGTCGGGCAAGGGCGGCGTCGCCTATGTGCTGGAACGCGATTACGGGCTGGAGCTGCCCAAGGCGATGCAGTCGGAATTCTCGAAGGTGGTGCAGTCCGTCGCCGACCGTGAGGGCCGCGAATTGTCGCCCGCCGAGATCCATGCCGCCTTCCAGGCGACCTATCTGGAGGCCGGCGCCATCCAGGTGGTCGATTATTCCACCGTGCCGGTGTCCAGCAAGGGCACGCGGGCGCTGACCGCGCAACTGGTCGTGGGTGGTGCCGAACGGATCATCCAGGGCGTCGGTGCCGGCCCGGTCGATGCGTTCGTCCATGCCCTGCAGAAGGATCTGGGCCTGTTCGTGACGGTGCGCGACTACCACGAACACGCCATCGGCGAGGGGTCCGAGTCCCAGGCCGCCTGCTATGTCGCCATCGACGGCAAGGCCGGCGTGGTGCACGGCGCCGCCATCGATGCCTCCGTCACCATGGCGGCCTTGAAGGCGGTGGTCGGCGCCATCAACCGGCGGGAGCGGTGACAAACGCAAAGGATGTGCTTGGGCTGACATGACTCCCTTCCGGTTAGGGTGTTGTTAATCGTCTCGGTGGTAATTCCCTCGTCAGGGCGGCGTCGTGGTGATCCGGCCCTGATGACGAACTGACGGGGGGATGCATGATGTTGCGGTCGTTGCTGCTGATCGCTGCTGGAATCGGCTTCGGGGCAGGGGCGGCCCTGGCCCAGGACCAGGGCCAGGCGTCGATGAAGTCGGGCAATTTCTATGCCGGCGTGATGGCTGGTGTGGTGATGCCCGAGGATGTCAGCTTCAATTCCAACGCCTCGCAGGGTGGCACCACCGTCACCGCCGCCGGCAAGTTCGAGTACGAAACCGGCTACTCGGCCTCGGCCTATATGGGTTACCGCTTCAATCCCTATCTCCGGGGCGAGGTGGAAGGCGCTTACACGCGTTTCGACTACGACAAGGTTTCCGGCAACTTCACCCTGGCCCAGGGCTCGACCAACGTGACCGTCAGTGGCTCTGCCGATGTCGAGGGCCAAGTGCAAAGTTGGCTGGGCCTGGCCCGGGGCGTCGTCAGTCCGCTGGGCAAGAGCAAGATCCAGCCGCTGCTGGGAGGCGGTGTCGGCTTCGCCCAGCACGAAGAGAAGATCACCAGCATCGGCGGCACCGCGGTCGCGGCCAAGGCCGATGGCACCGACCTCGCCCTGGAGGGGATGGCCGGAATCGAGGCCGAGGTGGCGCCGTCGATCGACCTGGGTATCCGCTATCGCTATTTGTGGATCGACAGCGGCGACAAGGGCTTTGACGACTTCACCGCTCACAATGTGGTCGGTAGCGTGGCGTACCGCTTCTGATCACCTGTTTGATTCCTGGCCCGTTTGATTCCCGGACGGCCGGCGTATAGGGTGGGGCGATCGGACCCCACCCGGAGCCTGGCCGGTTGTTCGCCTTGACGCCTTTGGAAATCGAAGCCCTGTCCTTGTCCCTGCTGGTATCCGGCTGGGCGGTGGCCGGCTCGTTGCCGCTGGGGCTGGCTTGTGCCTGGCTGCTGGCGCGTGGGCGCTTTCCCGGCAAGACCTTGCTGGATGGGGTGATCCATCTGCCGCTGGTGCTGCCGCCGGTGGTGGTCGGCTATGGGCTGTTGGTGCTGCTGGGGCGGCGCGGTCCGGTGGGGGCGTGGCTGTATGACTGGTTCGGCATCACCATCGCCTTCACCTGGAAGGGGGCGGCGGTGGCATCCGCCGTGGTGGCGTTCCCGCTGATGGTCCGCGCCATCCGGCTGTCCTTGGAAGGGGTCGATCGCGGCCTGGAACAGGCGGCCCGCACCCTGGGCTGCGGGCCGGTGCGCACCTTCCTGACCGTCACGCTTCCGCTGATGGCCCCGGGCCTGCTGGCCGGCGTGATCCTGGCCTTCGCCCGATCCCTGTCGGAATTCGGCGCCACCATCACCTTCGTCTCGAACATTCCCGGCGAGACCCGCACCCTGCCCATCGCCCTTTACGCCCTGACCCAGGCGCCGGGCGGTGACGATGCGGCGTTTCGGCTGTGCGTGATCTCGGTGGTGGTGGCTTTCGCGGCCCTGCTGGCGTCCGAGGTGCTGGCCCGGCGCATGCAAGCGCGATTGAAGGGCTAGGCCGATGCTGGAATTGTCGCTGAAGCGCCGTCAGGGCCAGTTCCTGGTCGATACCCAGTTGATGGCCGGGCCGGGGGTCACTGCCCTGTTCGGCCCGTCGGGGTCGGGCAAAAGCTCGGTCATCGCCATGGTGGCGGGGCTGTCGCGGCCCGATTCCGGGCGGATCGTCGTCGATGGACGGGTGCTGTTCGACAGCGAGGCCGGCATCGACGTGGCCCCCGAAGGCCGTCGCCTGGGCGTGGTGTTCCAGGAGGCCCGGCTGTTTCCCCATCTGTCGGTGGCCGCCAACCTGGATTTCGGCCGCAACCGCACCCCGGCGGCCCAGCGCACCATCGACCGCGACGCGGTGATCGAGGTGCTGGGGATCGGCCATCTTCTGGATCGGCGGCCGGCCAACCTGTCGGGCGGCGAGAAGCAGCGGGTGGCCATCGGCCGCGCCCTGCTGACCAGCCCGCGTATCTTGTTGATGGATGAACCGCTGGCGGCGCTGGATACCAACCGCAAGGCCGAATTGCTGCCGTTCATCGCCACCTTGTCGCGGCGCTTCAACATACCGGTCCTTTACGTCAGCCACGCCATGGACGAGGTTCTGCGCCTGGCCGATACGCTGGTTCTGATGCAGCAAGGCCGGGCAGTGGCGGTCGGCCCGGTCGAGGATTTGTTGGCACGCCCCGATCTTCGGGCCTTGACCGGCCGCGCCGATGCCGGTGCGGCCATCCGTGCGGTGGTGGCCGGTCACGAGCCGGATTACGGCATCACCCGGCTGTCCTTCGGTGGCGGCGCCCTGGTCGCCGCCGGAATGGATCTGGCGGTGGGAACCGAGGTGCGGGTGCGCATCCATGCCCGCGACATCAGCATTGCCCTGACGGCGCCCCAGCGCATATCGGTTCGCAATGTCTTGCCGGTGGTGGTCCGTTCGGTCGAGGCGGCCGACAATCATTCCTGCGACGTCATGTTGGATTGCGGCGGCGTAGTCTTGTGGGCGCAGATCACCGCTTTTGCGCAATTGCAGTTGAAGTTGGTTCCCGGCATGCGTGCCTTTGCCCTTCTCAAGGCGGTTACGGTCACGCGAGAGGACATTTCCGATCATTCTAATTAGATCGAAAGCCTTTTCATTCTTTCAGAGCCCCGTTAATGTCCAAGACGGAGGCCAAATCTTGATAAACATCAATGACGCGTGGCAGGACATTGCAGCCTGGGTCGCCCGACTGGCGTGCGCGCTGGTGGTGGGGATGTGGATTGTCCTTGGTGCTTCGCCGGTGTCGGCCCAGACGGCCGAACGTTTGTCGCCGCAACTGGAACGCCACACCTCGATCGCCCTGCTGATCGATCCGGCGACGGGTCGGATTGTCGATGCCAATGCGGCGGCCGAGGCGTTCTACGGCTATCCCGTCGCCACGCTACGCACGATGGCGATCCAGGAGATCAACCGCCTGGGCCGCGAGGAAGTGGCGGTCGAGCGGGCCAGGGCGGCCCGGGAGCAGCGCGACTATTTCATCTTTCCCCACAAGATCGCCGACGGCTCGATTCACACGGTCGAGGTCTATTCCTCTCCGATCAAGGGAGCCGACGGCAAGACCCTGCTGCTCTCGATCATCCACGACATCTCGGGCAAGGCGGTCGCCGAAGAGGAACTGACGGCCTATCACACCCGGCTCGAGGAACTGGTGGAAGAGCGGACCGGGCGGGCCAGGGTCGCCGAGGAGCGGTTGCGGTTCTGGCTGATCGGCGGTCTGGCGGCGCAGGCGTTCTTGATCGTCTTGCTGGCCCTGGCGGTGCTGGCTCGCCACGCCACCGTTCGCCAGTTGCGGACCGAGGTCGATAGGCGCACCAGCGCCGAGACCCGCCTGGCCAAGGCCAAGGCCGATCTGCAGCGTTTCGCCGAGATCAGCGCGCACCATCTGCGCGAGCCGACCCGGCACCTGATGATCTTCTCGCAGAAGCTGAGGAAACGCCTGGGTGGCGCCGCCGACGAGGACATGGAATTGTCCTTGTCGACCATCGAAGCCGAGGCGGCCTATCTTCATGCGCTGGTCCGCGACGTCCAGGTCTATCTGGCCGCCGATATGCCGCTGGGCGTCCCCGGGGCTGTCGAAGCCGCCGAAGTGGCCCGCGCGGTGGTTGCCGGCATGGGGGGCGTGCTGTCGGAAAGCAAGGGGACGGTGGTGATCGGCAGGCTGCCGTCCTTGCCGGTGGATTCCGTTCGACTGAAATATCTGTTCGGCGCCTTGATCGACAATGCGGTGCGCTATCGCCATCCCGACCGCGCGCCGCAGGTTCTGGTCGAGGGGCGCAGCGACGGCCATCAGACCGTCCTGACCATCACCGACAACGGGATCGGCATTCCCGACGAGTACCGCCAGCGGGTGTTCGAGGTGTTCGAGCATCTGGGAGGGCGGCGAGAGGGGCAGGGAACCGGTCTCGGGCTTGCCGTGGCGCGCCGGATCGTCGAAAGTTGCGAGGGTTCGATCCGTCTGGAGCCGGTCGAGGGGGGCGGCACCCAAGTCGTCATCGAGTTTTCCGGGAAGGAGCGTCCATGAGCGATCTCGACGGCACGAGGAAATTCGTGGTTCTTTTGGTGGAGGACTCGAACGTCGATGCCCGCCTGACCCGGGCTGCGCTCGAGGAGAATCACTTCAATGTCGAACTGCACCACGCCATCGACGGTCGCGAGGGCATAGCCTTCCTGCGCCGCGAGGCTCCTGCCTACGCCGCCGCCCCTCGGCCGGACATGATTCTGCTCGACCTCAATATGCCGCGCATGAATGGTCGCGAATTCCTGGCCGCGATGAAGACCGAGCCAGGGCTGGCGGATATTCCCGTGGTGGTGCTGACCACCTCGGATGTCGAGCAGGACGTGGTCGCCTCGTATCAGTTGGGGGCTGCCGGCTTCGTCACCAAGCCGGTCGATCTGGACCAGTTCATCGAGGCGGTACGTTACCTGGGTGATTACTGGTTCAACCTGGTGCGCATTCCCCGGGGTTAGCCCGGCCCCTTAATCGGCTGAAAATCCTATGATCAGACTTTTATCTTGATTCTGCGCGGCACAATTGCTAAAAGAACAAACAGCGAACTACAAGCGCGGAGATGGGATATGTTCTGGGGTATCTTGACGGCGGCCGCGACGGTCGCCTCGCAGGTGGCGCAGCGCCAGCAGCAGGAAGCGGCCATGCGGTCGCAACAGCAGCAGGCCGAGTTGCAAAGTCAGATGATGTGGCGTCAGGCCGACCAGCAAGCCCGCCAGCAGCGGGATCTGCTCAAGCGGCAATTGGCCGCCAACCGGGCGGCCCTGGCTGGGGGCGGGATGGGCTTCGACGGTGGGTCTGGTGCGGCGCTGATGGCCGGCATGGCCCGGCAGACCGAACAAGATCTCGGCGACCGTCAAGAGACCCTGGCGCTGCAGCACCAGGCCCGGTTCGGCACCGGGGAAGGCGCGGGCAATGCGCTGGCCCAGGGGCTGCAGGCCATTCGTCAGGGCCAAGAAATCTATGGCGTGATGCGGCCGCTGTTCAGTTCCGGCGCTAAAGCCTGACGATCGTTTGCCCGCAACAAAATGGCCGGAAGGTTTCCCTTCCGGCCATTGCAGATCGAACTCGGTCGGATCAGTCGACCAGGTCGATGGTGTAGTTCTCGATCACGGTATTGGCCAGCAATTGCTTGCACATCTGCTCGGCCGCGTCGCGGGCCTTGGCCTTGTCGGTCTCGGCCAGGTCCAATTCGATGAACTTGCCCTGGCGGACATCCTTGACGCCGGCAAAGCCCAGCGAGGCCAAGGCGTGGCCGACGGCCTTGCCCTGGGGGTCGAGTACGCCGTTCTTGAGGGTGATATGAATTTTCGCCTTCACGGGAAATCGTCCTTTAGCGGGGATTGCTGCATGGCTGCCGGGCCCATTCGGGCTGGCACCCAAATCACTGCATGGTCGCGGGACCCTTCAGGTCGCGGGGGCCGCCTTCCGGCAGGATGCCAAGACGGCGGGCCACTTCCTGATAGGCTTCCTCGACATTGCCGAGGTCGCGGCGGAAGCGGTCCTTGTCCATCTTCTCGCCGGTCTTGATGTCCCACAGCCGGCAATTGTCGGGGCTGATCTCGTCGGCCAGGACGATCTGCATGTCGTCGCCATTGTACAGGCGGCCGAATTCCAGCTTGAAATCGACGACGCGGATGCCGATGCCCAGGAACAGGCCGGTCAGGAAGTCGTTGACCCGGAGCGACAGGCTCATGATCTCGTCGAGATCGGTGGTGTTGGCCCAGCCGAAGGCGGTGATGTGCTCTTCCGAGACCATCGGATCGCCCAGGGCGTCAGACTTGAAATAATACTCGACGATCGAGCGTGGCAGCGGAGTGCCTTCGGACAGGCCGAAACGCTGGGCCAGCGAACCGGCCGAGATGTTACGGACCACCACTTCCAGCGGAATGATCTCGACCTCGCGCACCAGCTGCTCACGCATGTTGAGGCGGCGCACGAAATGGGTCGGAATGCCGATTTCGGCCAGGCGCAGCATCAGATATTCGCTGATGCGGTTGTTCAGCACGCCCTTGCCGGTGATGGTGCCCTTCTTCTTGTTGTTGAAGGCGGTGGCGTCATCCTTGAAATACTGGACCAGGGTGCCGGGCTCGGGGCCTTCGAAAAGGACCTTGGCCTTGCCTTCGTAAATCTGTCTGCGTCGGGCCATGACAATCATTCCGGATGGTGTGGGGCAAGCGAACGGGTCGCCAGCCTGGAGATAAGACATCGCTCCGCCGAGGCAGGCCCCGGCCGGTCGGTTTCATATAGCAGGTGTGTCGGCCTGAAACAACGAAGTCAGACCTGCCATTCGCCGCGGATCATGCGATCCGGCGCTGACGGTGGTGTTCCGCGATGAACCGGGCCAGGGCTTCCTTGTCGATGGCGCCTTCGTCGAACCGGATGCGGGCGCGGCCTTGGTGAACCTCGACCACCTCGAACGGAATGGCCGGTGGCAATCCCTCGACCTGAAGCTGGCCGTTGACAGCCATGTCCTCGTCGGTATCCAGCTCGAATTGGCCGCCGCACAGGGAAATATCCAGCATCTTGGTCGACACCGTACCGTTGTTCAGTTCGACAACGACCGAGCTATCCAGGCTGATCCGGGGATTGCTGCGCCGGTTGACCTCGGGGGTGGCGGTGCGGACGGCGGCGTTGAGCATGCGGCGCAGATCGACGATCTCGGCCGTCATCGCCTCGAGAAGGGCCTGGACCTCGGTGGCCCGTTCGCCGGTGCGCGACGCCTCGGTGGCGACTTCGCCGATATGGTCGGAAACCTCGCGGGCGGCGTCGCTGGTTTCGACGACGTTGCGCACGATTTCCTGGGTGGCGGCGTCTTGCTGCTGCACCGCCGCGGCGATCGAGCCGGACACGCTGGAAATCTGGGTGATGGCGGCCAGCATCTCATCGATCTCGCTGGCGACCTTGGTCCCGACCGAGCGCAACTCGCCGATCTGACGGGAGATTTCCTCGGTGGACTTGCCGGTCTGCTCGGCCAGGTGCTTGACCTCGTCGGCGACCACGGCGAAGCCCTTGCCGGCCACGCCGGCGCGCTGGGCCTCGATGGTGGCGTTCAGGGCCAGCATGTGGGTGCGCCGGGCGATGTCGGCGATCAGGCCGGCGACATCGCCGATCCGTTCCATCGCCTGGGTCAGGGACACCACCGTCTCGCCGGCCTGTTGGCCGGTGCCGACCACCTCCTCGACCATCTGGGTCGAGGTCTCGACCCGGCTGGCGATTTCGCGGATCGAGGCCGACAATTGTTCGGCGGCCCCGGCCACGGTCTGGGCGTTGGCCAAAGCGTGTTCGGCGGCGTTGGCCACCGTCTGCGAATGGGTGCCGACACTGACCGCCGACCCGGCCATGGCGGCGGCGGCCATGGCGACCCGGGTGCCTTCGCCGGCGACCCGCTCGACGGCGGCGGTGGTTTCGACCTCGACGGTGTCGGCCATGTTGCGAAGCGCCGTCTTGCGGGCTTCCTCGGCCTCCAATGCGGCTCGCTCCCGTTCGGCCTGCATGGCGGCGACTTCCGACCCGCGTTGGCGGAACAGCGCCAGCGCCCGGGCGATCGGGCCGAATTCATCCTTGCGGTCGGGCGACAGCGCCGGAATGGCGTCGAAGCGGTCGGCCAGGGCGTCGTCGACATCCTTGTGCAGGGCGGCGAAGGCCCGGCCGGCGAAGGTTCCGATCAGCACGGCGATCACCAGGGCGGACAAGGACGCCAGGGCCGACAGCGCCATCTGCCAGCGGATCAGTGTTTGGTTGGATGCGCGCACCGCATGGGTGTGCTCGAGCAACGCCCCCATTTCCTCCCAGGTCTGGTTGCTGACGCCGTCGGTGATTTCGTCCAGCCGCTGCAGCAAGATCACCGCCAGCTCGTCGAAATTCACCATCAAGGCATTGCCGGCGTCGCGCCCCTTTTCCTTATAGGCCTTGGCCATGGCCTTGCCGTTGCGCAGGAACGGTGGGAAGACGCCCTCGATGCGTTCCAGGGTGTTGACGTGGTCTTCCAGTCCCATCCGCTCGGCCAGGCCCTTGGCGGTGTCCAGGTGCTCGGTGAAGCGGGCGACCCATGCGTCGGCTTCGGCCAGGGCCTCGTCATTGCCGGTGGCCGAGGCGTCGGTCAGGAATTGCTGAACCTGGATGATGTCCAGGCGGATGTCCTTGATGGCCAACAGCAACGGCATGGTGTCGTTGGCGACGCGGTCGGCGCGGGATTCCATGTCGCCGATCGGGCCCGTCTGGCTGCTGACCGACGACAAGGTCAGCGCCGACAGGCCGACGATGACCAGGATGCAGGCGGCAAATCCGCCCAGGATGAGGCCGCGAAGGGACATGGGTGCCTCTTGTCTGGGAGCTTAATGTGATCGCAACCTAATGGAATAGGGTGAAGCCGGCAAGCGCCCAGACTGTGCGCAAATACTCAAAAGTATCCTATACGATGGGAGTATATTGAGCGTCGCGCGGTTTTCCCGGAGAAAACAGCCAAAGCGGTCGGGTGGTCAGATTGTCGGCCGGCAAGGCGATCAGCGACGACGACATTGTTCCGAAGCCGTCGGCGCGGGTGAAGCACATCGCCGCGTGCTCCTCGCCGTCGGAATCCTCGCCCGGATCGCCCATCAGCGCGATCCAGTCCGCCCACTCGCCTCGGCCGGGCTCGGGAATCGTCGCGCCTTGGAAGCGCGGCAGATAGGTGGCGACGCGCGGGCTGGTGCGATCGTCCAGATCATAGGCGGTCAGCATGTGCACGCCGGTCGGGATCGGGGCGACGGTGACGCGGGCGTGGCCGCAGGCCTTGATCCAGAAGGCGTCGCGATTGTCGGCCACCACCATGTTGAACGGGCGCCAGGACCGGGAATCGAGGTCGGCCAAGGCCTGGGCGGCCAGACTGGCGTCGGCGTGATCCAGGGCGTCGAGGACCAGTTCGCCCCGCGAGCGCTTGCCGGGCGCCGGCCCCAGCGTGCCCATGCGGTTCAAGATGCCGGCGAACAGGCCGTGATCGTTGACCCCCATCCACGAGCCGCCGGCCAATTGGTCCAGGCCGGCCACCACCTCGGCGCGGGCGGGCCAGTGGCGAGCCGGCGCCAGCCATGGCCGGCCGGCCATCTCGTCGCGATTGGCGGCCACGATGACCGGCCAATCGGAATTTGGTCGGCGGCAAATGATCAGGGTGCACATGCGAAGAATCCCGTTTCGAGGTCGCGCGCCGACGGTTATAACTCGGTCAGCCGCTGGTGCGGGGGCCGAACGACAACCACATCGATGAATGTGGGGCTTATAACAAGGAACTCTGTGGAACATGACCATCTTCGATGATCGGGAAAAGGCCTTCGAGGCCAAGTATCGGAATGATCAGGAAACCCAGTTCAAGATCAACATCCGCCGCGACAAGCTGCTGGGCCTGTGGGCGGCGGCCAAGCTGGGGCTGGACGGTGACGCAGCCAAGGCTTACGCCCTGGCGGTGGTCGATGCCGAGTTCAGCGAACCCGATCATGACGCCAGTCACAAGGTGGTGCGCGATTTCGCCGCCGCCGGCATCACCATCGCCGAAAAGGACGTCCAGATCGAGATGAGCCGCTGCCGCGAGCAGGCCCGGGTCGAGATCCTGGAAGCCTTGAAGGGCTAAACGCCAGCCACCTGCATCAGTTCGCGGCCGCCTTCCCACATCATCACCAGCGCCACGTAAAGGATGATCAAGAGGCCGACATAGGCGATCCAGCGGTGCTTGGTCAGCAGGTGGGCGATCAGGTTGGCGGCCAGGCCCATCAGGGCCACCGACAGCGCCAGGCCGATGATCAGCACGATTTCGTGATCGCGCGACGCTCCGGCCACCGCCAGCACGTTGTCCAGCGACATCGACACGTCGGCGATGATGATCTGGGTCACCGCCTGGCGGAACGACTTTTCCTTCTGGGTGGTGACCGACTGGCCGTCCAGGATCGCTTCGGCCTCGGCCTCTTGCTCGTGGCCGCTGCTCGACAATTCGCGCCACAATTTCCACGACACCCACAACAGCAGCACGCCGCCGGCGAACAGCAGGCCGACGATCTGCAGCAATTGCACCGTCACCGAGGCGAAGGCGATGCGCAAGATGGCGGCCGCCGCGATGCCGATGATGATGGCCTTCTTGCGCAACAGCGGCGACAGGCCGGCGGCGGCCATGCCGACGACGATGGCGTTGTCGCCGGCCAGCGCCACGTCGATGGCGATCACCTGGAGCAGGGCGGTCAGGGCTTCGATGTTGAAAAGTTCGTTCATGGTTGCCTTGGGTAAAACGGCTTGGACACTTCGTCAAGCAATCAAAACGCGACAGGCGATCACCGCAGCCACCAGCCCGGCGGCGTCGGCGATCAGGCCGCAGGCCAAGGCGTGGCGGATGCGGCGGATTCCGACCGCGCCGAAATAGACGGCGATGACGTAGAAGGTGGTCTCGCTCGAGCCGTAGATGGTCCCCAGCAGCACGCCGGAAAAGCTGTCGGGGCCGATGGCGGCGTTCTTCATCTGCTCGGCCAGCAGTCCGAACGAGCCCGAGCCCGACAGCGAGCGCATCGCCGCCATCATGACCGCCTCGGCCGGTACGCCGACCAATTGGGTGACCCGGCCCAAGGGCTCGAGCACCAGGGCCAGCGCCCCCGAGGCCCGCACCATGCCCACCGCCACCAGGATCGCCACCAGATAGGGGATGATTCTGACCGCCACGGCGAAGCCCTCGCGCGCACCTTCGACGAAGGCTTCGTAGATGGCGACGCGGCGCCACAGGCCGAAGCCCAACAGGGCGACCACCAGCGACGGGATGATCCAATGGCCGATGGTCTGGCCCCAGGCGACCAGGGCGGCGATCAACCCGGCCAGGCCCAGCCCGGTCGCCGCCAATCCCCACAGCGGGGCGGAGGTCCCGACCGCGACCGGGACCGAGCGGCCCCCTTGCAGCAGACGGGCCGACAGAATGGCCACCCCGGTCGAGACCAGGGTGGCGATCAGGGTCGGCGCCACCACCGCCGCCGGGTTGGCCGATCCCAGGCCCGAGCGCAGCGCGATGACGCTGGTCGGCAAGATGGTGACCGAGGCGGTGTTGATGGCCAAAAACAGCACCTGGGCGTTGGTGGCGGTGCCCTTGACCGGGTTCAGGCTTTCCAGGTGCTCCATGGCGCGGATGCCGAACGGCGTGGCGGCGTTGCCCAGGCCCAGCAGGTTGGCGGCGACGTTCATCACCATCGCCCCCATGGCCGGATGGTCGGGCGGCACCTCGGGGAACAGGCGGAGCAGCAGCGGCGACAGCACCCGCGCGGTGGCGTCCAGCAAGCCGCCCTTTTCGGCCACCTTCATCAGGCCCAGGAACAGGGCCATCACGCCCACCAGGCCCAGGGCCAGCGGCACGGCGCCCTCGGCGGCGGCCAGGGTGGCCGTCGACAGGGTTTCCATGCCACCCGTCCAGGCCGCCACCACCAAGGCGGCGGCCGGCAGCAGGAACAACACCCAGTTCACGCGGGGTCCCCCCTTTTGTCCCGCGACCAGCCTAGCAGATCGATCAGGGCCGCGCACTCTTGCCGCCATGGTCGGCCGGCGTTAAGGTCGGGGCGCGACTTCTGGGGGGCTTGCATGGGCGGTTGGACACGAATTCTGGCGCTGGCGGGATCGGCGGTGATGATGGCGGGCGTGGCCTTGGCCGACGATGTCCCGGCCAGGCTCGAGGCCGCGCGGGCCGCTTATGGCAAGGGCGACGTGGCGCGCACCGCCCGCGAGCTGGAAGCGGTGCTGACAGGGC
The DNA here is from genome assembly GCF_001650635.1 of Magnetospirillum moscoviense. GTDB lineage: Bacteria > Pseudomonadota > Alphaproteobacteria > Rhodospirillales > Magnetospirillaceae > Magnetospirillum > Magnetospirillum moscoviense. Next base: position 18,415 of record NZ_LWQU01000161.1, read on the forward strand.
TGCATCAACGCCTGGGCAAGGCTTTGGCGGACACCCTGCCCGCCGCCATGGCCGGCTGGCAGGCCGAGGCCCCGGAAATCCAAGGTCTGTCGCAGGCCGGCGGCGGCCTGTCGGTCAGCCGTGCCTATGGCAAGGGCGATGCTTCGCTGAATGCCACCTTGATTCTCGACAGCCCGGCGGTCGATGCCGCCATCGGGCTGTTCACCAATCCGGCGGCCCGGGCCGGCACCAGGAAGGTCAAGGTCGGGCCGGAAGACGCGCTGCTGCGCTACGATTCCTCGACCCATGCCGGCGAGGTGACGCTGGTCATCGGCAACCGCGTGCTGTTGGAGATCGAGGGCGACGGCATCACCAACGGCGAAACCCTGGTGGACGCCGCCAAGGGCTGGAACACAGCCCGCATCCGCACCCTGATCGGTCTGTGATCCGGTGGGGCAGATCACCCTGATCGACGTGGTCGGCACCATTGCCGCCACTTTGACCACCATCGCCTTCCTGCCCCAGGTCATCAAGACCTTGCGAACCAGGCGCACCCGCGACATCTCGACCTCGATGTGGTCGCTGTTTTCCGCCGGTGTCGCCTTGTGGCTGGTCTATGGCCTGCTGCTGATGGCCTGGCCGATCATCATCGCCAACATTCTGACTTTGGTGCTGGCCGGCATCGTGCTGGGCATCAAGCTGTCCAATCGCGGCAAGGAAGACCGCGACTAGCATGGACAGCCTGCCGATCGACGCGGTCCTGCCCGCCATCCGTTCGGCCCTGGAAGGTTCATCGGGTCTGGTGCTGCAAGCGCCGCCCGGGGCCGGCAAGACCACCGGCGTCCCTTTGGCCCTGCTGGATGCCGCCTGGCTGGCCGGGGGCAAGATCGTCATGCTGGAACCCCGGCGGCTGGCGGCGCGTGCGGCGGCCGCCCGCATGGCCCAGACCCTGGGCGAAAGCGTCGGCCAGACCGTCGGCTACCGCATCCGCCAAGACAGCAAGGTCGGCCCGGCCACCCGCATCGAGGTGGTGACCGAAGGCATCCTGACCCGCATGCTGCAAGACGATGCCGGCCTGCCGGGCATCGGGCTGGTGATCTTCGACGAATTCCACGAACGCTCGCTGAATGCCGATCTGGGCCTGGCCTTGTGCCTGGAGGCCCAGGGCGCGCTGCGTGACGACCTGAAATTGCTGGTGATGAGCGCCACCCTGGATGGCGGTCCGGTGGCCCAGCTGATGGGCGGCGTTCCGCTGGTCACCAGCGAGGGCCGGGCCTTCCCGGTCCAGACCCGTTTCCTGGCGCGGCCCGAGCCCCGCAAGCTGCCCGATGCCATGGCCGCCGCCATCCGCCGCGCCCTGGCCGAAGACGACGGCGACCTGCTGGCCTTCCTGCCCGGTTCCGGCGAGATCCGCCGCACCGAGGCGCTGCTGGCCGCCGACCCGGCCCTGGCCGGCATGGTGGTGGCGCCGCTTTACGGCGACCTGGACGCCCAGGCCCAGGACCGCGCCATCCGCCGCGACGGGGACGGGCGGCGCAAGGTGGTGCTGGCCACCGCCATCGCCGAGACCAGCCTGACCATCGATGGCGTCGCCATCGTCATCGATGGCGGCCAGATGCGGGTGCCGCGCTTCGATGCCAGCACCGGCATGACCCGGCTGGTCACCCTGCCGGTCAGCCGCGCCGCCGCCGACCAGCGCCGCGGCCGCGCCGGCCGCCAGGGTCCGGGCGTGTGCTGGCGCTTGTGGTCCGAGGCCGAGGACCGGGCGCTTGTTGCCTTTACCGCCCCGGAAATCGCCGATGCCGACCTGGCGCCGCTGGCCCTGGACCTGGCGCAATGGGGCATCATCGATGCCGGCCAACTGGCCTGGCTGGAGCCACCGCCCGCCTCCGCCCTGGCGCAAGGACGCGAATTGCTGGCCGAACTGGGCGCCATCGACAAGGACGGCCGCATCACCGCCCACGGCCGGGCGATGAACCGGCTGGCCATGCATCCGCGTCTGGCCCACATGGTGATGGTGGCCAAGGACCAGGGGCTGGGCGGTCTGGCCTGCGACCTGGCGGCGCTGCTGTCGGAACGAGACATCGTCCGGCCCGGCCGCGAGGCCCGCGATTCCGACATGCGCCTGCGGCTTGATCTGCTGAAGGGCGGCCGCGAGGGGGCGCACATGGTCGATCGGGGCGGTCTGGCCCGGGTGCGCCAGACCGCCAAGGACTGGCGCCGTCGCCTCGGCATCCGGGCCGGCGAGGATGATGGGGGCCAGGCCGATTGCGGCCCGGTCCTGGCCCTGGCCTATCCCGACCGCATCGCCAAGCGCCGCCCGGGCGGCGAGCCCCGCTATGCCCTGTCGTCGGGCGGCGGCGCCCATTTCGCCCAATACGAATCCCTGGCCGCCGAGGATTGGCTGGTGGCGGCCGAAACCGACGGCGACCGCCGCGAGGCCCGCATCTTCCTGGCCGCGCCCCTGACCCTTGCCGACATCGAGACCCAATTCGAAGGCGCCATCCGCACTGTGGACGAGGTCGGCTGGGACCGCCGCGACGAAGTGGTGGTGGCGCGCCGCGCCCGCAAGCTGTTCGCCCTGACGTTGGACGACAGGAAGCTGACCCAGGTGCCGTCCGACCGATTGGTCCAGGCGATGGCCGAGGGCATCCGGGCCATGGGTCTGGAAAGCCTGCCCTGGACCGACGAACTGCAGAAGTACCGCGCCCGAATCGCTTTCTTGCGCGCGCACCGGCCCGACGATGGCTGGCCCGATTTGTCGGACCAGGCCCTGCTGGAGGGGCTCGAGACCTGGCTGGCCCCGTACCTTTCCGGCATCACCCGGCGCGCCCATCTGGCCCGGCTGGACCTGGCCCAGGCGTTGCGTGACATGCTGGAATGGGAGCAATCGCGCCGACTGGACGATGTGGCCCCGACCCATGTGACGGTGCCCTCGGGCAGTCGGGTGCCGATCGATTATTCCGGCGAGATTCCGGTGCTGGCGGTGCGCCTGCAGGAGATGTTCGGCTGCGCCGACACGCCCCGCATCGCCGGCGGCGCCGTGCCGCTGCTGCTGCACTTGCTGTCGCCGGCGCGGCGCCCGGTCCAGGTGACCCGCGACCTCGCCAGCTTCTGGGCCAACACCTATCACGCGGTGAAGGCCGATCTGAAGGGCCAATATCCGAAACATTGGTGGCCCGACGACCCGATGCAGGCGGAGCCGACGGCAAGGGCGAAGCCGCGGAAATAGGGATAGTGGGCGGCATAGGAGTAATATGCCCGCTTCGTCATGGCCGGGCTTGACCCACTGCTGTCCGGTTTAATTTTCGGGCTCATAGCAACACCATCTGATTGGGAGCGCCCCTGGGGCTGCGGTCGTCTCCGATTAGGCGGTCGATGCGGCGCAGGTGCATGAGGTTGGCGCGGACCAGACGGGCAAAGGCAAGCGGGCTTTGGACCAATTTCTGGGCCGTCTGGGCCAGGCGCAGC
>NZ_LWQU01000162.1 GCF_001650635.1 Magnetospirillum moscoviense
GGGCATGATGGATGAGTCATTCCATCTTGAATCACGCTCACGCCCGCCTGTCCAGGCTATGTTAACGCCTATGGGGCCAACCCCTTCAAGGCCCCCTCATAGATCATCTTGGGTTCCAACTGGAACGCGGCCGACACCCCTCCTGCCGCCATCACCGGCAGGTTGGCGTATTTGGCCATGCAATGGCGCACGTCCAGGTGCCACAGGCTGCGGCATTTCAGCGGGCGGATATCATAGACCGAACAGGCGCCGTCCTTCAGAAAGGCGCAGGGCGCGCCCGGCTTCCAGTCGGCCACCAGGGCGGCCTGGGGGCGGTCGGCCAGGGCGCGCGCCATCGCCAGCACTTCGATGGCGGCGGCGCCGATCGGCTGGTGGCAGCACCAGCCGCAACCCTTCTTGCAGGCGGCCGGCGCCACCCCCAGGGCGAAGGCCGGGGTGGCGCGGATGGTGTCGAACAGGCGGTCGGCGCGACCCCAGGCGGTGACGACGGCATCCAGCACGGCATCGGCGCCCCGGGGCAGGGCGGCCATCACCGCGCTGCCGGCCGCGTCGAAGGCGGCCTGTTCCAAGGGCGGCGGGGGCGGGCCGCCACGCCCGCCCGATTTCATCGCCGCCAGGGCGGCGGCGGCGTTGAAGTCGCTCATGGATCGCCACTCTCCCAGAAAAAAGCCCGAGCGGCGCCTGAGCCGCCCGGCACGGGCGCGTACTACAAAATGCTCTGACCGGTCTTGGCCCAGTCGGCGCAGAAGGCGGCCAGGCCCTTGTCGGTCAGCGGATGGGCGGCCATCTGGCGCAGCACCGAAGCCGGCATGGTGGCGACATGGGCGCCCAGGCGGGCGGCGTCGGTGACATGCATCGGGCTTCTGACGCTGGCGACCAGGACCTCGGTGGTGAAGTCGGGGTACTGCTGATAGATCTCGACGATGTCGGAAATCAGCTGCATGCCGTCCTGGCCGATATCGTCAAGCCGGCCAACGAACGGCGAGACGAAGGCTGCGCCGGCCTTGGCCGCCAGGATCGCCTGGTTGGCCGAGAAGCACAGGGTGACGTTGACCTTGGTGCCTTCGTCGGCCAGCACCTTGCAGGTCTTGAGTCCGTCCCAGGTCAGCGGCACCTTGACGGCGACGTTGGGGCGAAGGGCGCGCAGCTTGCGGCCCTCGGCCAGCATGGTCTCGAAGTCGGTGGCGGCGACCTCGGCCGACACCGGGCCGGGCACGATGTCGCAGATTTCGCAGATGACATCCAGGATGTTGCGGCCCGACTTGGCGATCAGCGACGGGTTGGTGGTCACGCCGTCGACCAGTCCGGTTTCGGCCATCGCCTTGATGTCGGCAACTTCGGCGGTGTCGATGAAGAATTTCATGGGTTGTTGGTCCCCGATTTTCGATGTTCACAGGCGGCGCCAAGTTAGCCGATGCCCAAGCGCGCGGCCAACGCGAATTTGGTTTGCCCGACTGGGCCAAACGCGCTAAATCCATCCGTCGCCTCGGCGTTGGCCGGGACGAGACGCCACCGGACCCCGAACTCACCAGTCGGACGTGATGACCGATCCTGTAAACCGGGCGCTGCTGCCTGCGGGCTTGCGCGATATCCTTCCTCTCGATGCCGAGCACGAGGCCGAAGTCGTCGGCCGCGTCATGGGCCATTTCGCCGCCCATGGCTACGAGCGGGTCAAGCCGCCCTTGATCGAATTCGAGAACACGCTGCTGGACGGCGCCGGCGGCGCCACCGCCTCGCAGGCATTCCGCGTCATGGACCCGCTGTCGCAGCGGATGATGGGCGTTCGCGCCGACATGACGCCGCAGGTGGCCCGCATCGCCGTCACCCGCCTGGCCGGCGAGCCCCGGCCGCTCCGGCTGTCCTATGCCGGACAGGTCCTTCGGGTGAAGGGGACGCAATTGCGCCCGGAACGCCAGTTCGGCCAGGCCGGGATCGAGCTGATCGGCTCGGATTCGGCCGCCGCCGATGCCGAGGTGGCGGTGCTGGCCGCCCTGGCCTTGGTCACCCTGGGGGTAACCGGGGTGTCGATCGATCTGTCGCTGCCGACCCTGGTGCCGGCCTTGCTGTCCGAGCTTGACCTGTCGGACCAGGCGCTGCGTGGCAGCCTGGACCACAAGGACGCGGCCGCCGTCGCCGCCCTGGGCGGTGTCGCCGCACCGCTGCTGTCCGAGTTGTTGAAGGCGGTGGGACCGGCCGATCGGGCGCTGGAGATTTTGGGCCGGCTGGACTTGCCGCCGGCCGCCGCCGCCGAGCGCAACCGGCTGGCCTCCGTGGTGACCCTGGTCCAGGCCATGGCCCCGGACCTGATCCTGACGGTCGATCCGGTGGAAAATCGCGGTTTCGAATATCATACCGGTGTCGCCTTCACCCTGTTCGGCCGTAATCTGGCCGGCGAGTTGGGGCGTGGCGGGCGCTATCTGGCCGGCGGGGCCGAGCCGGCGACCGGGGCGACCCTGTTTCTCGATTCGGTGCTGGCGGCGGTGCCGCCGGCCAAGCCGGCCAAGCGTTTGTTCGTGCCGGCCGGCACTCCGGCGGCCTGGTCCTCGGCCTATCGCGCCCAGGGCTGGGTGACGGTGGCCGGCCTCGAACCCGGGGCCGATGCCGAATTCGAGGCGAAGCGTTTGAAGTGCGGCCATGTGTTGACGGCCGAAGGAATCAAGATCGTGGAACAGGGAGCCTAAGAAGATGGCGAATGTTGCAGTGGTCGGCGCCCAGTGGGGCGACGAGGGCAAGGGCAAGGTCGTCGACTGGCTCTCCGAGCGGGCCGACGTGGTGGTGCGGTTTCAAGGCGGCCACAATGCCGGCCATACCCTGGTCATCAATGGCGTGACCTACAAGCTGTCGCTGCTGCCGTCGGGCGTGGTGCGCGGCAAGCTGTCGATCATCGGCAACGGCGTGGTGGTCGATCCCTGGGCCCTGCTGGACGAGATCGAGCGCATTCGCGGCCAGGGCGTCGACATCACCCCCGATCTGTTGAAGATCGCCGAGAACGCCTGCCTGATCCTGCCGGTGCATGGCCATCTGGACCGTGCCCGCGAGGAAGCCTCGGGCTCGGCCAAGATCGGCACCACCGGCCGCGGTATCGGCCCGGCCTATGAAGACCGCGTCGGCCGCCGCGCCATCCGCGTCTGCGATCTGGCCGACGATGCCGTGCTCGAGGCCAAGGTCGACAAGATGCTGGCCCACCACAATGCGCTTCTGAAGGCGTTGGGGGCGCCGCTGGTCGATGGGGGCGAGATGCTGGCCAAGATCAAGGCGGTCGCGCCGAAGATCCTGCCGTTCGCCGACGTGGTGTGGCAGCGCCTGGACGAAATCCGCCATACCCGCAAGCGCGTGCTGTTCGAAGGCGCCCAGGGCGCCATGCTGGACGTCGATCACGGCACCTATCCCTTCGTCACCTCGTCGTCCACCGTGTCGGGCAATGCCGGGACCGGTTCGGGCGTTGGTCCGGGGCAGGTCGGCTATGTGCTGGGCATCTGCAAGGCCTACACCACCCGCGTCGGCTCGGGTCCGTTCCCGACCGAACTGGACAACGATATCGGCAATCTGATCGGCGATCGCGGCCACGAGTTCGGCACCGTCACCGGCCGCCGCCGCCGTTGCGGCTGGTTCGATGCCGCCATGGTTCGCCAGGCGGTCAAGGTCGGCGGCATCACCGGTATCGCGCTGACCAAGCTGGACGTGCTGGACGGCTTCGAGGAACTGAAGATCTGCACCGGCTACAAGCTGGACGGCAAGGTGCTGAACCACCTGCCGTCGTCGCAATCGGCCCAGGCCCAGGTCGAGCCGATCTATGAAAGCATCAGCGGCTGGACCGATTCGACCCGGGGCGCGCGCTCGTGGGTCGATCTGCCGGCCACCGCCGTCAAATATGTCCGCCGCATCGAGGAACTGATCGAGGCGCCGGTGGCGCTGTTGTCGACCAGCCCGGAACGCGACGACACCATCTTGGTGCACGACCCCTTCGCGTCGTAAGACGCCGCCGGGATATTGTCGCTTGAGCAGGCGCCCCCAGCCCCGTACAAAGAACGGGGTGGGGGCGTCCTTGATTTCGCCCCCCTGAGCCCTGGACGGACGCGAGAATGGCGGAAGCAGCGGAACAGGCCGACAGCGGCAAACCGGCGGCACAAAGCCAGCCGGGGGTGCTGCGCGACCGCTATACCGTCCGCTCGAACCAGCCGATCGCCGAGTTCGCCACCCCCAACGCCGAGGCCTTCGTCGCCGAGGACAAGCGCGACCCCAATCGCCAATTGTTCGCGCTGATCTGCCGTCCGGAATTGCCGCCGCGCGTCAATGTCATGCGGGCGTTGAAGGGCGCCACCACCATGGGCTTCGTCCCGCTGGTCGAGTGGGGCACAATGCTGTGGCCGCCGATCGGCCGCCAATGCATGACCGTCATCTACGAGCGCCCGCAGGGCCGCAAGCTGATGACCAACCTGCGCGCCGAATTCAAGCGTATCGACGAATACGACATCCCCCGCAGGGTGGTCGAGCCGATGGTCGCGGCCATCAAGGAACTGACCGCGCGCGGCATCACCCACCGCTCGATCCGTCCGACCAACATGTGGTTCATGGATGAAGGCGCCGAGCGCATCACCCTGGGCGATTGCGTCAGCCAGCCGCCGGCCTTCGACCAGCCCTTGGTGTTCGAGACCGTTGAATCGGGTATGGCCAACCCGGTGGCGCGCGGCTCGGGCACCTTTTCCGACGACCTTTATTCGCTGGGCGTCACCATCATCTTCATGCTGCTGGGGCGCAATCCGGTCGCCCACCTGGACGAGGAGCAACTGCTCAAGCAGAAGATCCAGCAGGGCTCGTACAACACCCTGGTCGGCGACGAACGCCTGCCATTGCCGCTGGTCGAGTTGCTGCGCGGTCTGTTGTGCGACGATCCCGACCAGCGCTGGGACATCGAATCACTGGATCTGTGGCTGTCGGGCCGGCGCTTGTCGCCGTTGCAAAGCCGGATGGAAAAGCGCGCCGCGCGCGGATTCCCGTTCAACGGCAAGGAATACGGCAATTGCCGCGAACTGGCCCAGGCCATGGCCAAGAACTGGGAACTGGCCATTCCGCCGGTGCTGGAAGGCAAGCTGGAATTGTGGCTGCGCCGCGCCGTGGAAGATGCCGAGCGGGCCGGCGTGATCGCCGAACAGGTGCGCATGGCGCTCAATTCCGGCAACGACAAGCGGGCCGGCGTCGATCTGATGCTGTGCAAGGTGCTGATCATCTTGGACCCCACCGCGCCGATCCGTTACAAGGGCTTCAACGCCATGCCCGACGGCTTCGGCTCGGCCCTGGCGGCGGTGATGGCCCAGAAAGGCGATTCCCGCCTGATGGCCGAAATCATCCTGCGCGGCGTGCCGTCCCTGTGGTTCGAGGCCCGCAAATCCTATTTGCCCGACAATTCGCTGATGGAAGGCAATTTCCGCGAATTGAAGGGCTACCTGACGCAGACCGCCATGGGTTTCGGCCTGGAACGCTGCCTTTACGAGATGAACGATTCGATGCCCTGTCAAAGTCAGTTGCTGGGCGAGGAATACGTCGTCGAACTGAAAGAGCTGCTGCCGGCCCTGAACGCCGCCGCCGCCAAGCGGTCGGACGCCAAGACCTGGCCGGTCGACCGCCATATCGCCGCCTTCATGGGGGCCCGGGCGCGCAGCGACATCGACCGCAATTTGGTGCAGCTCGCCGATCCGGAACCGTCGAGATCGCTGATGGCGATGCTGAACCTGTTCGCCGTGTTCCAGTATCGCCTGGGGCCGGAATCGTTGCCGGCACTGGCGGCCTGGGTCGGCTCGCTGGTCGGCCCGGTGGTGATCGCCTTCCATTCCCGCGACAAGCGCAAGGAACTGGAAAAAGAGATCCCCAAGATCATCCGGCGCGGCTCGGTGGTCGAGCTTTACAATCTGCTGGAAAATACCGAGGCGCGCGCCAAGGACGAGCACGAGTTCAACTGGGCCCAGGCCCAGTATCACGCCGCCGACGAAGAGGTGAAGCGCATCCAGACCGAATCCGACGAACGCTCGGTCGAGGCGGTGCGCATCGGCAAGCAGACGGCGGCGGTGGTCGGCATCCTGATCGCGCTGATCACCACCACCTTCGTCGTCATCGCCAAGGTGTGGTGAGCATGGCCAAGAAACCACCACCCAAGGGCAAGGTTCAGCAGCAGGCCCGACCGGCCGGCAGCGGCGGCATGAACAAGGTCGCGGTGCTGATGATCCTGGCCGCGCTGGTGCCGTTCTCGTTGCCGACGGTGGTGGTGCTGTTCTTCACCATGCTGCCGACCATGGGCGCCTGGGCCAGCGAGAAGGGCGCCCACAAATATGCCTGGCTGTGCGTCGGCGGGCTGAACTTCTCGGGCGTGATCCCCTATCTGTTCACCCTGTGGTTCGGGGTGCACACCCTGGACGAGGCCTTCAACATGCTGTCCGACGGCGGCTTGCTGTTGTGGGCCTATGGCACCAGCGCCATCGGCTGGCTGATCTATACCGCCATGCCGCCGGTGGTGGCCAGCTGGCTGGCCTTCACCACCGACCGCCGCGTGGCGGCCTTGAAGGCGGCGCAAAAGAAGCTGGTCGAGGAATGGGGCGACGAGGTCACCAAGAAGAACGGCTGACAAAAGAAAGGCCTGAACGGGCCGGGGGCACGTTCAGGCCAGTGGCTGACACACTCACCTTAGCTCATGCTGCGATAAGATCGCAGCATGAGCTAAGCATCTTGCCAGCCCCTCGCCGGGCGCCACCTCCGGCGGCTTGGCCGCGGCCGCAATGGCCGCTGAGGGGGGCGCGATTCAGCTGTATCGCGCCCCCCTCAATCAGGCGTTCGAGCGGATCGACTTCTGGATCTTCTCGAAGGCGCGCACCTCGATCTGGCGCACCCGCTCGCGGCTGATGCCGTATTGCTGCGACAGATCCTCGAGCGTCACCGGGTTGTCGCGCAGGCGGCGCAGCGTCAGGATGTTGCGCTCGCGCTCGTTCAGCGACTTCAGGGCCGAACTCAGCATTTCGCGGCGCTGCCCCAGCTCTTCGCGTTCGGCCAGCTCGGTTTCCTGGTCGTCGCGCTCATCGACCAGCCAATCCTGCCATTCGCCGTCGCCGTCGGCGCGAACCGGGGCGTTCAGGGAATGGTCGGGGCTGGACAGGCGGCGGTTCATGTTGACGACATCGTTTTCCGGCACGTCCAGCACGGTGGCGATGTGGGTGACATTGGCCGGCGACAGGTCGCCTTCCTCGATGGCCTGCATCTGGCCCTTGAGCCGGCGCAGGTTGAAGAACAGCTTCTTCTGGGCGGCGGTGGTGCCCATCTTCACCAGCGACCACGAATGCAGGATGTATTCCTGGATCGAGGCCCTGATCCACCACATGGCATAGGTGGCCAGGCGGAAGCCGCGATCGGGATCGAAGCGCTTGACCGCCTGCATCATGCCGACATTGCCTTCCGAGATCAGCTCGCCCACCGGCAGGCCATAGCCGCGGTAGCCCATGGCGATCTTGGCGACCAGGCGCAGATGGCTGGTGACCAATTGGTCGGCGGCGCGCCCGTCGCCGGTGTCGCGATAGCGCTTGGCCAGGACGTATTCCTCTTCCGAGCCGAGCATCGGGAATTTGCGGATTTCCTGCAGGTAGCGCGAAAGGTTGCCCTCGGGCGCGATCGTCAGGCTGGTGGATATGGCCGTCATCTCTCCATCTCCTCTACGCGTCGGGGGCCTTGCGGGTCCCCGTGCCAGCCGCGCTGTCAACAGCGTGTCTGACAATGAGTATCATATTCGCCTGGGGAGGAGAATGCCATACTTCACAACTCGGGTATATAGGGAAATTATTCCAGCTCTAACAAATGGAGGAGTTCTTTGATATCACAAGGGAAGTCCGCTAAAAACTTTAGCATATATCCTGAAGTAGGGTGCAAAAACCCGAGTAGGTAGGCATGAAGGGCCTGGCGGGGGAAGCGGCTTAAGCTTTCGCGTAGGTCCGGCGAGGCGGCTTTCAGGCGGGCGGCGCGCGAGCGGCCATAGGTCTGGTCGCCGACCAGGGGGTGGCCGATGCTGGTCATGTGGACGCGGATCTGGTGGGTGCGGCCGGTGGCCAGGCGGCATTCCACCAGGCTGACGGCCCCGCCCAGGAAGGTCTGCAGCACCTTGTAGCGGGTCAGCGCCGGCTTGCCGCCGGATTTCACCACCGCCATCTTCTTGCGGTCGGCCCCCGAGCGGCCGATATTGCCTTCGATCTCGCCGGCCGGTGGGACGGGGGTGCCCCAGACCAGGGCCTGATAGGCCCGTTCGATGGTGTGGGCCTCGAACTGGGCGGCCAGGGCGTGGTGGGCGCGGTCGTTCTTGGCGGCGACCATCAGGCCGCTGGTATCCTTGTCCAGACGATGGACGATGCCGGGCCGGCGGACGCCGCCGATGCCCGACAGGCTGTCGCCGCAATGGGCCAGCAAGGCATTGACCAGGGTCTGGTCGGGGCTGCCGGGGGCGGGGTGGACCACCAGCCCGGCCGGCTTGTCGATGACGATCAGGTCGTCATCCTCGTGTACCACCGTCAGGGCGATGTCTTGCGGTTCGGGCTCGGCCGGGGCGTCGGGCGGCACGGCGACGGCGAAGGTCTGGCCGGGTTTGACCCGTGCCGATCCGTCCGTTATGGTCAGGCCGGCCGCCGATACCTGGCCTTCGTCGATCAACGCCTTGATGCGGGTGCGCGACAGGTCGGGCAGGCGGGCCGCCAGCCATTTGTCGAGGCGGGTTCCGGCTTCCTCGGGGGCGACCGGATCGGGACACAGGGTCTGGGCGATGATGGGCATGGACACTTCCGAACAATTCAGCGGATCGAATCACAGGACATGAAAGCTATCAAGACATTGGTTGCGGTGATGGGCATCCTGCTGCTGGGCGGGCTGGGCCTGTTGGGCTATGGCTTGACCACCAAGACCGGCCGCAACGCCAAGCCGACCGCGCTGGCCGATTTCGGCGCCGTCGCGATTCCGCTGCCGGCCGGGGCGCGCATCGAGCAGATGGCGGTCGCCGGCGAGCGGGTGATCCTGCGCATCGCGGGTCCCGGGCCGGAACGGCTGATCGTCCTTGACCCGGCCGGCGGCACCGTCACCGGCAGCTTCGTCATGACCCCGGAAGCCCCGGCGGTGGCGCGATGATCCTGCAAATCGATGCCGCCCTGATGAAACTGATGGTCGATGCGGCGGAAACCGCCTGGCCGGCGGAAGCCTGCGGCCTGATCGTTGGTCGCGGCAAGGGCCAGCTGATCCGCGTCACCCGGGTCGAGCCGGCCGCCAACCTGCTGGCCGACACCCCCGATCGTTTCGAGCTGGATCCGGCGGCGCGCATCCGCCTGGAAATGGAACTGCGCGAGCGTGGCGGCAAGGACCGCATCGTCGGGCACTTTCATTCCCACACCGACGGCACCGCCGAGCCGTCGGCGACGGACCGGGCCATGGCGTTCGAGCCGGACCATGCCTGGGTGATCGTGGGCGTGGTCGAGGGTCAGGCGATTCAGACCCTGGCGCACCGTCTGGACGAGAAGCGGGGAAACTTTCGTCCGGTTCCGATCCGCACGCCGAAAAAAACCGCTTGCGCCAACCCGTCCGTTTCGGCATAAACCCCATCTCGCGCCCGGACGTCCCCATCGTCTAGAGGCCTAGGACACCGCCCTCTCACGGCGGCGACCGGGGTTCGAATCCCCGTGGGGACGCCAACTTCCAAATTAGCTGATATTTCAGTGGGTTGCTGATCCGCCATTCGATGGCGTTTCGGTCTCTGTGTACCATGTCCGCGTCCCAGGTCGCAAGGGCTGGACCTCCTGCGCATTGGGCGAGCTGTCCGCTCAAACCTCATCTCTCCGTGCGGACCTGAAGTCCTAGAAGAATCCGATCTTCTTGACCCGGATGGCGGCTGGTCCGCGACCCCAATGATGCCCTCCTTGCACAGGGCGCCATTACAAATCCATTAATTTGATGTGTTAGGCCGCGCATGCGGTTCTGCGGATGGCCTTCCCGTTGACACCCCTGCACCCGGATGGTCGCCAGAGCGGGCAGGAGACGCACAGGGCGTGATTACGTGCGTCAGTCAAAGAAGATACCGCAGAATCTAAAACAACCGATCAGGCGGCAGCCGTATCAGCGAGGGTGATATATCCTATGGCAGAAAAGACCACGGGAGCAATCGGCTGCAAAGCCACCATCCATGCCGATGTTGATTGTTGCTATCGCAATCGGATATAATAATGCCGTCGTTGATTTCCGTTCATCATCCTGTGCGTTAGAGGATTTATCCTTGTTGAAGCACACGATCTACGCGGCCATCACGCCAAAGCACCTCGAACGACCCGATGGTGTATATAGCGGCCTCGTAACCAAGGCGCCTCGGGAACATGACCGAGCGCATCAGCCAGCCGCAGGCGCCCCGAAAGCTGTTGGATCACCAATCCTCTGGCTGCGCACGGGTCTCATAAGCGTCGGGAGACGCGAGACGATGCGGACACTCACTGATGGTGGGTGAAAAAGGATGCGGGCAACGCGATCAACTGCGCCCCGCAATCTTCGACCTGTCGGCGCATAGCAGATCGAGGATGTGCGTTCTTCAAGGAACGCGACCGGACTGCCCCTATGGGCGGGATCGGAACCTGATGCCGGAACAACGGAGTCCCGCCGGCCGCCCAGTACGGTTCGTCACTGTGGCAAGGTTCTTATGCGCGACCGTCGAACGGTAACATCCCCCTTTGCTCGCTGTCCCTGGTATAGCGGCAGGGGGGGGAAGAACCATCCCCGGTTTGCTCCATCACTACACCAGACAGACCATCCAACATGCGTGAAGAGAATTCAAAACACCTTGACGATGATGATCGACCATATGACGCATGGCCTAAATGATCCCGGTAATGATGATCGAGCTATGACCCAGCGGATTCGTCGTTGTCGTCACTCTTGACAGCGGACAATGCAGGTCTAGGCGCTATCTGATCAATCCTTTTCAGCACCCGTAGAACTGATGTCGCCTGCCACATCTTTCCTCGAGCAGTCCTGTGCCTCTCTTCGTTAAGCTTGGTGGCGATGGCCGAGGCAGACGCCTTATCGCCCAGTTCAAGTCGGATCGCTTCGATCACGGGGAGCATGCGCTGGGCGAAATCATCGGCGTGGCGTTTTACTGCGCGCTTAGCTCGTGCGATGGTCCTCGCGGTCGGCTGACGGCTTTCGGTGCCGCCGTTCTTCAGCCCGATCCGTCGGTTCTTCTTGGTCAGGACGGCGCTGGAGATCATGAAACTCAAGGCGTCGCCGGGAATGCTCGTTGCGACGATGCCCAACTTGCCGTCGATGATGGTGACGCCCAGACCCGTGATGCGGATGTAGGCGTCAACCGCCTTGTCTCTGTCGCCGAGCAGCCCGAGCATCTTGAACAGGTCGGAGATGACCAGCGGAACGCCCTGCCTTTTCGCTTCATCCACGGCGTTCCTGAATTGAGGACGATTGAAAAGATTGATCGTTGGGCTCGTGTAGCGGTCCCAGAAGTTTTCCTCGACCTGACCGCTGACACAGGACGCACCACGGCGGATGAGATTAAGCTGCTCCAGGCCGGTTCTGGAATTCATAAGATGGCCTCCTTCGGGGATCTTCCCGCGGATGGCGCCAAAGCCGATGACCTTGCTTGAACTCATGCGCTGCTGCAAATCCATTAAATTGATGACGGAATCGAGGATTGCAGAAGTGAGGGCCGAAGGCAATCTCTCCGGTCAGACGGCAGGCATCGCGATGTCAGTTGGTCTCTCTTGCCAAACCCGCCGGGAGCGGCCGTGAGCGACTTCGACCGATTCTGGGCTACGGAAGCATCAGCGGCTCGAAACAGTCGCCAGTGACCGCCAGGATGGGGCCGGGCGATATATGGTCAAGGCGCGCCGTGACGCTGGGGCGGCGGGAGCCGAAATCGTACTGGCACAAGGATGAAGGTCTGGCAGCTCTCCTTGTTGATCCGAGGCACCCTGGGTGCTGACTGGGATGATGGCGCCCGAGAGGAAATCAGAGAAATAGGACTAAAGGCACATAATGATGCTGTAAATAGGATCAACGTCACCACAACGTCACTCAACCGTCACCAAGTTTGGGGCAAATCATTTTCGCAAAGATTTTTATCCACAAATCTATCCCAACATATAAATTGATCTCGTGCCAATCGTTGAAGCATAGCGATTTAGCTGGTATAATATATGTCTTAACTTATGAAGGACGAATCAAGAATGAACTCGATTATGAATGGCGATGATGGCGCCGATAAGAAAGACCTTAACTTTAAGGTTCCCGCTGACTTTCACGCAGACTTTAAGGTGTTCGCCGCACAACACGGCGTTTCGATGGCAGAAATCCTCTTTCGGTCTTTTCACCTCTACAGGACCGCTGTGAGCTGGACGCGATAGCTGAAATGCCAAGCAAAGCTCACCGGACACACGGCTCAGGCGCATAACCTGGGCCGTTTCCTTTTCTGACGGGTTTCATCAGTGATAGAGCCACCGCCATTTCAGACCAGGGCACGATCCAATCACTGGCAACGCAGGGGGAGTGGGCGACCCTGCAGGTGCTGCAGAGCTACATCCTTATCCGAGCCGAGCCACGATGCGATCAACCAGAGACTTTGCAGCAAGCCGATTTGCAGAGCACTCGTAGATCAACGAGATCATCCGCTGGATAACGGCACGCTCGCTCTCTGGCAACGCGCTGAGGGCATTGCCACCGCCTGATGGCCTTGCGCGGGCCTTGGTAAGACGGCTCTCTAGATCGGTGTAGCGCTCGGCTAGCAAAGACCTGTCGGCGTCCGTTAGTACGGTCGCCTCCGTGACCCTCTTGATTTCGAACATCTCACTACGGATGTCCTCAACGATGACCTCAGCGCTCGGGGCATCGATGGCTCCTTGCTCTAGAATTCTGAGCTGCTCATCGACCTTAAGTGCGCCGATATCGAAGGCCTTGATCCGATTGCGGACCATCGAGCTGGAACGGCACATCCGCCCAACGTGACTTCCGATTTCACTCAGGCGGCTGATTAGGTGGTCATAGTGTGCGTTCTGCTCGAAATCGTCGCGACGACCGTTCGGAACCACACGCGGATCGAGGACGTGAACCTCACCAACCGTCCAGGATGCGAAACGGGTTTCGGGGAAGATATCCGCCAATATTCGGGGGTCACCGACCTGAACGTTTCCTTTGCGAGCTCGAAGACCGCCAATCCCCTCACCACTAGGAATAGCGCCTAAATAGCCATGGTGCAGAAGCCACCCAACGGCGCCAACGCCACCATCGCGCCCTTCAATAGTGATTAGTTCGGCATCGGTAAACTCGTCGCGACGATCCTCACCGCAGGCATAGTCGTTGCGGTAGGGCCGGTAGATGGGGCATTCAGCATCGTCTACGTGTATGTGGATCTCACCGAGATCACCATGATGCTGAAGCAAATGGCCGCGGATCTGAGAGCCAAACTTGAACTCTGGCGAGAACGGCACCGGGGCTACCTGAGCGAGGTATTGGGAGATCGCTTCCCGATTCAGAAGAGTGTCCTTGCCTATGCGCACAGGCTTGACCAGTTCGACCTCGTAGAAGTGCTCAGGCCAACCTTCTGGATCGATTTCAGAAACCTTGGCGACGGCCTGGATCAATTCGTGAAGGCTCCCCTGGTAGGAGGCATCGGACAGCAACTTTTTAAACACACGGCAGTCCCAGCGAAGCTCCTGGACCACTGGGTCGCCGACAGACCGAGAGCGGAACACCAGTTCCTGGCAATAGCCGAGCCCCGCCAGCCGCCCAACACCACGAAAACCACGGGCTGAAGTTCCACGCTTTCTGCTGCCACCAACTGCCGTCAAGCGCTTGGCGAAGTCACCGTTGTGGACACCGAGACCGTTATCGCGGATTTTAACCGAGCGGGTGGGCTGGTTCACATCGATAACAATGTCAACCCGACCAACCATTTCGGCATCTATCACCCCGACGGCCCGAGCCTCGTCGATAGAGTCGGCTGCGTTCTGGATGTATTCGCGGAAGATCGTCAGCGGGTCCACGTACATGGCTGAGCTGACGAGTTCTAGGATGTCCTTGCCGATAACAATCTCAGCAGGGAGAGAGATGTTGGTGTGCTTGTTCATGATTCCTAGGCGACTTGCTTTTCCGAGGTCTCCGCCTCGTCGGTGAAATACTGCAGACCAGCGTCCTCCACCACTACATCTTCGGCTAAGCCGAAGGACGCATCGGCTTCCGCTTTACCGCGAACGACCTTCTGCAGGTCCCAGATTCTACGTTCCTCGTCTTTCGTCGGCGGAATATAGAACTCCAGCACACGACGAAGAACGTCATCACGCTCCCTGACGAACCGGTCGCGTAACTGCTCTCGCGAGAGGCGGGGCTTGCCCGGTAAGTCGAACATGGCCTCGGATAGCAGGTTCAGTGCTTCAATTTTCTGGGATTCGGACAGCTTGTTGAAAGCCGCCTGGAAGTCAGCGAACTCGCCCTCCCCGCCCCCGCCGGATTTGTACCAGAAACGATTGAAGATCATGTGGTGGGGACGAAGCAGGAGGTTCATAAACTCCTCCGAAGTGCTGCCGAATGCCTCCCGAAAAAAGTCGGGAGCGCCAGACACGATACCGTGGGTGGCCTGCAGAATTACCTGTACTGAGCGTAGTTGATGCCGCGTCCACTTCAAGCCAACATGAGAACGGTCGATCATATCGACGGGCTGATAGCGCATGGGGAAGCTGAAAATGCGGATTCCAAGTTCTTCGTTGAGGTGGACGTTCAGATACATGCGTTCAAACAGGTCAGCCGGAGCCTCCTTAAAATTGTAGAGCATGTAGTTGGACAGATCCTTTAGCCCATTTGCCTCTGCCTGCCTGATGGCGCTCTCATAGTCGTCGCGAAAACCAAGGTGGTCGAAGGCAATGCGCAGAGGACTGACGCAGACGCGCGCCAATTGCCTCATCAGCTCCGGGTTCTTTGCCAACTCACGGGCATCGACCCCCTGGTTAAAGT
Organism: Magnetospirillum moscoviense; assembly: GCF_001650635.1. Classification (GTDB taxonomy): domain Bacteria; phylum Pseudomonadota; class Alphaproteobacteria; order Rhodospirillales; family Magnetospirillaceae; genus Magnetospirillum; species Magnetospirillum moscoviense. The sequence goes on from NZ_LWQU01000162.1 coordinate 15,010, forward strand.
CTACCCTGCGCTGGATAGCGACGCCTCGGCGGGTAATGGTGGCGCCCCGACCGAAGCCCAGGTCCACGACCTCGTCCATAATTTCCTTCAGCTTGGGCGAGGCAGTGATGTTGTTGTCCATAAACGTGAGATCTTTCTTAGCGCCGTAACGTCGCTCAATCTCACGGACAATGGCGGTGATAGAGGGCGTCTCGCGAAGCCCCCCTTCTAGCTTAGGGACGCCGCAGAAGCTGCAGGTGCGAATGCACCCCCGAGATGCGTATAAAAAATAGGCATCGTGGACCGGATACCTATATTCAATTTGGCTAAGGATACCGTAATCGGGCACCAAGGTCTCAATTGGTGCGCTTGTGGTGTCATCGGCGTAAAGCTCTTCCTCAAACTCGTCCAGCTGCAAGGATTCAGCCGGAGACTTATCGAGCAGGCCTGCTATGAAGCGTATGCCGCGCCAGCGAGGCTCGGCTGCGAACCGACCGTTCATCAAGCTGGCTGCAATGCCGCCGACGAAAACCTTGCTGGCCTGGCCCCTGACAACCTCCAACGCAAAGTCAATAGCGCGGCTGATGCGCTCATACTCGAAAGAAAACAGTGTGGTGACGTACACGCGGTCCCAGGCTTCGCCGAGAACCGACTTATCCTCTCCCTTTATAAAACGCACGTTGTCTTGCTTGCCATCCGCACCATGGTAGGCAGCAATTTTCATCAGCCCCAAGGGGGGATATTTGTTTCGATATCCAGGCTCTATGAGCAGGATGTTTTTGTTCGCCATGTGCTCGCGCTCAGACTCTCTCGTTCACCACCAACATAATCGATTATATACCGGCTGTCGATCCTGATGCCCTCTCAGCTAGACGGGGCGTCATCCGGAAGAGGAAAGTAGATGCTCATCTGCTTCGCACCACCAGCACGCAGCCCGTCAATCCACTCCTTAAGACTCGCAAATGTTTCGGCGCGCTGGTCGATAAACGCCTGAAAGCGGTACGCTGGGTCGGACTTCGATTTAGCCACCTCCTCTGCAAGCTTGCTAGCGATTGAAACGGCCCAATGCGCGAAAGTTGCGTAATCCGACGACGGCTTCTCCTCATCTAATACAAGATAGAGCGTCTTATCCTCACACTTAGCAAACTTTGACGCAAGTGGCCCAGGAGAGCCAAAGAATATGTCGACGTCACTTCCGATGAGACTTGATCTAATCAAGCTCTCGTCTTTTCCGCGCTGCTTCCATTTCTGTACGACATACTGAATCGTTGCGATTAGAAGGTAGTGCCATATCCTCATAAACTTAAAGTTCTCGCTGAGAAATACAAATGCCTTCATCTCTTCGTCAGACGCTGGCTTTCCACCGTAAGTTTCAATCTTTTCTAAATAAATAGCCTTTAGCGCTTCAGCAAGTGCGTAGAGGCTGTACCCGAATACTACATCCTTACAAAAGTTATCCGCACCTGTACTTGCCGTAATTCCGCCACCAACAAACGGCTTATCAAACCTCTCTTTGTCAGATAGATTTACACCAAAAATCATATCGTAATAGTCTTTATCGGAAAATATCTTTCCCTTATTCTGCTTTGCCCAGTACGGCCTCCCAATAAGCGCCAGAAACAGCTGAGCAGCATCTTCATTTGATATTTTTCGATATAGCTTTCCCTTGACGCGAAATGCGCCCTGCTTGTTCAATCTGATGATCTTTTCCCAGTCTCCTGCCTTATATTCGTAGTATATCTTTCGCGGCATAGCCGAAAAGTAGCGTGAAATCAGCGCCTGGCAGTCATCGTTGGCATGAAGATCGCGTGGCTTAATTGCATTCTGCGTATTCGTTGTCTCAGTTATTTTCGAAATTAGGCTGCTTCCACTAACTTCGATAAGCTTTATCAGGACCTTAGTTCCCCTTAACGAAATATCTTCTCCAGCCTCATCAAGTTGATAGTACGCATCGTAAATTGCCCAGCTAGTTTGACATCCATTTACTATTTGCGGATTGATCACCTTGAACTTTCCGTCATTCTGCGTAACCTTATTTGCAACCATTGTTATGCCATTGTTAAACACCGAAAGGGCATCATAGGTATCTGTACTCAATATGCCCTTGGTAATTTCTGAGCCGATCCCACTCTTTGCAGAGTTCTCAAGGCGATACCGAAGGTTCTGCTGAAAAATGCTGTCCTGGTAATCCTTGACGGCATAGTATATCTCCGCCGCATTTGCCAGAAATATCCATTGCCTCGCAGAAATAGATGCTATGTCATTCTCAATAACAAATTCTGGGTGCGTAATATCAATTGAGTCAGGCTCTGGCTGATTGCCAGGAACTTCATTGTATATGTAGCGCTGCTTTATCTTTGCAAAGTCATAAATTTCAACCTTGCTTTTGTTTGCAAAAACAATTGCTTCCTTTGAAAACTGACCAAATCCAATTGCAAACAACCGCTCAGACCTCTCCTTTTCGATTGCAATATACTGCTTTGCAAACTCCTTCCTCCTCTCGTTTCCAACTTCAGGAAAATCAAGAAGACGTGACTTTGCATTCAGTATTTCTTGCGGAAGATCCGGAGAGAAAACTCTTTCAAGGGGGGTTGCGCAGTATTTCACCTGCCCCAACACAATTGCGGTATGATCATCATCAATAATGCCAATATCAAGCTTATGGTCTCCCGCACCTCCAATGTGATACCTCTCAATAGAGACATCAATTGGCTCTCGCAATATTTTCGTTAGAAACCATATTGCAAACTGATCTCCTTCAATGTGAACGCCATGCTCCTTGAGCTCCGCCATTTCTTTTTTAACATTGGCGATGAATTCGATATTTTCCATTTGGCGCCCCAACTTTTGATTCTGCATCCAGGGTATCAGAATGACATTCTGGTCGCCAGCTTTCAGCTCAAAGACCTCGTGCGTAAACTTCCTTTAGCACGTTGACGCCGCGATCCCGGCATCCTACTGTCTTTCGCACGTTGACGAGTTGACAGGGGGCGGCGATGGCAGTCTATGGATACACCCGAGTCTCGACCGACCGGCAAGCCGACGAAGGCGAAAGCCTCGATGTACAGCGCCGCCAGTTGGAAGGGTATGCGCTGATGCACGGCATGGCTCTGGACACCGTCTACGTCGAGCGCGGCGTCAGCGGGTCGAAGCCGCTGGGGGAGCGTCCGGAAGGTGGGCGTCTGATCTCCATGCTCAAGGCTGGTGATGTAGTGCTAACGCCGAAATTGGACCGCATGTTCCGCTCCAGTCTCGACGCGCTCGACAACCTGAACCTGCTGAAGGGCATGGGGGTGTCGTTGCACATGCTTGATCTGGGCGGTGACGTGACCGGCAACGGCATCTCGAAGTTGGTATTCACCATCTTGTCGGCAGTGGCCGAAGCCGAGCGCGACCGCATCCGCGAGCGCATCGTCACCGTGAAGGCCGACCAGCGTGAGCGAGGGCGCTACCTCGGTGGTCGAATCCCCTTCGGCTGGCGGGTCGATGAGGATGGCGGGCTGGTCGAGATCGCCGAGCAGCAGGCGGCCATCCTGACGATGGTTGCCATGAAGAATGAAGGGTTGGCACTACGCACCATCGCCGAGCGGATGACCGCTCAGGGGTTTAAGCTATCCCACGAGGGAGTGAAGAAGATCATCGCATCCACGCTTAAGGCGGGGTAGATGCGTCTATAATTCCGGCCGCGCTCCATTTGTGACCTGCCGACGCCTGAGTTTCATATCTCTCCGGGAGGGGTTGCTCTTGGCCGCGGCAACGAGCAGGCTCTCGGTGGTGTTGAAGGGTATTGGGAGGACGATGTGGTCGAATACGTTCGAGATCCAGACAACATGATCCGAGCAGGGTTTGCTCTGAACGCCCAGAAGCTGCTGGCGCAGTACCGCGATCTCACTGTCGGACTCCCGGAACCTGATCGGTATGACATCACTCTTGTATTGGCTGTGCTGCAGGCGTTGCTGACCCATCGTGATGAAATGAACAAGGGGCGGCTCAGCAATCGGGAGCGCCGCGAATGGGATGCTGAGGTCTACGACGTGCCAAAATGGAAAGGGCTAACTACCGGGTTCGTTAAGGAGAACTCCTTCCCTGGTCGCCTGACCTACGAAGCCTTCATCACGCATCTGCGCAACGCCATGAGCCATCCAACGCCGAAACTTCGTGAACCACTCCTGCCCTCGACCGGCTACACCACCGTTCGGGACGGCTCAGGCATCATCACGCGCCTGCGTTTCACAGATTCACCGTGGGTCCGTCGAGGTCAGTATAAGGAGAAAATTACGACAAATGAGGTCGAAAAGATGGCAAACGCCCTGACGGGTAGGCACCCTGACGCCACTATCTCGGTTTGCTATATGAAAACGGAAGGCCATAGCGGCCCGGCGATATACATCGACGAAGAGCGATGGATCCCGGTCTTTACCGCCGAAATGGATGCTGACAGCCTTTACTTGGTGGCCGAACAGCTAGCGGAATCGCTGGCAGCGCCACTCCGTGATGTGCTGGAGACCGAAGCCCTATTGGCTGTGTGCGGTCGCCGATGAGGGTTGCGTTCTATCCGTGCTGCGCCAGAGACATTAGGGAGCCAAGTCTGCTGCTGACTGGAGTGGTCGACGAGATCATTTTCTGTGACATCCGTTCTGACCTATTGGCTGAGTGGTCTCGGATCGCCTATGCGCTCCCGTCGGGCACCCCCAAGGCCTCCTTCATGGCCGCCAACGCGCTGGAAGCTATTCAGAGCATCCCCAAGATCGATGTGTTGTTTTATCGAAGAGACAGCGCCGGTGAAGGGGGCAGTCACCTCTTCGTGCTCGGAGACCAATTCCTGAAACGTCTAGCGCCGAAATTCCCCCCGGAAGGCGGCTTGATTATCACCGATGGTTCCAACACCCGTGGCAGCAATTTTGAACGCATGACACGGACCAGCGGCATGGAGAAGCATTCTCGGTGTTTCGGTCCAGCTGCGGTGCAGCAGTTCGAGGCTTACGGGTTAAAAACGATTATGGTGTCTGTCCGGTCTCCTAACGTGAGCTGAAGGGGGGCGGCCGTATTTCTCTGGTGGTGAAGCCAAACGCAAGGGTGGGGTAATGACGAAATTTGGCGGGCTTTCTCGGTGGCACAAGGAAACATTAACGCTTCTCGAACGCTTGGGACTTGAGATCACTGAGGTTCGGCAGAATAATAATATTGTAATTAAGGGGGAGTTGAACGGAAAGCCATTCCAATGGACGACGGCAAAGACACCATCTGTTCAAAATGCACCTAGAAAGATGATTGCGGATCTAAAAAGATCTCTGAGGGGTTGCGGTGTTGTTGAGATGCCTGAATTTGCAATTAAGTTTTACACTGGCATCCCGCAGCCATCTGATGTTTGGGATCTCGTCCGCTGTTGGGAGAGATCACTTGAAATTTCATCGAATGAGGATGCTTAGCTCAGATTTAGACCCTATGTTCGCCCCCTGAAACGGCTGGCGGTCCGTCCCACGGCATGTCCCAATCGAGGGTTGCGCCGGACAG
>NZ_LWQU01000163.1 GCF_001650635.1 Magnetospirillum moscoviense
TCTATGGTCTGTTTCAACAACGACCACTTTGGCGCATTGCGACGCCGGTGAGCAGGGGCCGTCCACCCCATCATTGCGGGCGCGGCCAAGCCGCCGGAGGCGGCGCCCGGCGAGGGCTTGAAAGAACAATCATTCCTCGGGCGGCACCAGGCGCTTCGAGCGGTCCTCGTTGATGGCGACGAAGGTGAAGCTGGCGCTGGTCACCTTGATCTGCTCGGCCTCGCCCCAGCGTCGCCGCACCCAGGCCTCGACCCGCACGGCGATCGAGGATTTGCCGACCTTGACGACCTCGGTATAGCACGACACCTCGTCGCCGACGAACACCGCCTCGTGGAAGGTCATGGCCTCGACGGCGACGGTGACCACCAGCCCCTTGGCGCGGTGGAAGGCGTGGGTGCCGCCGGCCAGGTCCATCTGGGCCAGCAGCCAGCCGCCGAAGATCACCCCTTGCGGATTGGTGTCGGCCGGCATGGCGACGGTGCGAATCGACAGGCGCCCGCGGGGCGCATTGGCGTTCTCGATGCTTTGCGGAATGGGGGTCATGGTCATTTCTTCTTCTTGTCGAGTGACGCCGAGCGCCGAATGGCGCGGGTCAGGAGATGAACCGTGGTGGAAGGCGGACCGAAGGGGGTGCGTTCCGTCTCGCGAGCCTGCAATTGAGTTTCCGCTCTTCGCTCGGCCACGTCGAGAGACTTCATCAGACTCGCGCAGTCGGGGAGCTTCCCACTTTTGGCATCGTATTCTGGGGACAAGGCGGCCAAATGGCGCTGTACAGCGTGGCGCCCGTCGGGGCGGTGAAAGTCCTGATAATGCAGGATCAGCCAAACCTCGAAGCATGGAGTAGAGCGGGCGATGCCGACCTTGGCCTTTTCGCAAAGCTTCAGGGCTTGGTCGAAATAAGGGTGGTCGTCGCGGTCGAAGACGGCCCAGATCTGGTCGCCGGGCTGGAATGAGCCTTTGTCGGTGTGGCGGGCTCGCACCTCGGCACTGGCGCGCTCGGCGATGGTCAGCGGCGTCCCTGCCGCTCGGATCACCTGAATGTCGAGGACCACGCAATCGCAATGCCGTTCCAGCGCTTTGAAGTAGGCGGGCTCGGTGTTCTTGCCCTCGCAGAACAGGATGAACACCCGTTTGGGGTCTCGACTTGGTGGCTTGCGCCGCAGGTCGGGCAGCCGTCGGACCATGCCTAGACGATCCGGGCCAGCAGGCTGCGCGCATCGCCGGCGTAAGGAATGGCGCCGAAGCGGCCTTTCAGGTAGCCCTTCTCGAAATTGTCGCCGGTTCGGGTGCGGAAATCGGAAAGGGGATAGAGATGGGTGGCGCCCCCCTCGTCCTTTTCCGTGAACCAGACCTGGTCTCGGCGCAGGAACGGCGCCCGCAAAAGGTTGGTGTCGTGGGTCGTCGCCACGATCTGTGCCCCCTTGGGATTGGTTGCGCGGTCGGAAAAAAGCGCCAAAATCGCCTCGGCGGCTTTGGTGTGAAGGTTGGCGTTGATCTCATCGACCACCAGCAAAGAGCCGCTGTCCAGCGCCCGGAAGATCGCGTCCATCAGCACGACGAGCCTGCGGGTTCCGTCGCTTTCGTCCATCGGCGAGAAGCGAACCGGTGTGCCGTCGGTGGCTTGGTGGATGAAGGACACCAGGTTGACATTCGGAATTACACTTAGGGCAGGTTCCGGCTGCGCCCCTGCAAGATCGGCAATGGCTGTGACAACGGCCTTCAGTTTGGCTTGGTCGTCGTCACTCAGTGCCTCCTTTTTGGTTTCAATATCGATAATTCCCGTGCCGATGTCGCTCAGGAAGGCGACGATGCGCCGATCAGGTGCCTGCAGGGCGTAGTGGCTGTTGAACTCCCGGGCATTGACTCGGACGTTCGTGTCGAATGACCAGGATTGCACGGCGCTCCACAATGGGGTCAGGTCCGCGTGATCGTTCTGCGCTGCCGCCGACAGGAACAGGCTGTTCTTGCGGGTCAAGTCGGCGATCACCCGGTTGCGCCCCTTCAAGGCCCGGCCGAAGGTGAAGACCTGATCGTTGCGTTCGAACAGCATCTGTCGGCGCCCGGCAGGGAAGGCGTAGAGCCATTCCGCCACGAAGGCGTCGTTGCTGGCCTCGAAGCCGTAATGATGGCGAACGCCATCGACGATCAGGTCGGCATCCATCCGGGTCGGACGCTGCTCGGCCTCGGCGGTCAGGCGGAAGGCCGCCCGCCCAATGACTTTCCCCGGCTCGGACTCGCGGTGGGAATTAAGTACGGCGTCCCGGAAGAAGCGTAACGCCCTGACGATGTTGCTCTTGCCCGAGGCATTGGCACCATAAAGGACGGCCGCCGGAAGCAAGGGGGGCGCGTTGGTCCGGAGGGGTGGGATCAGTCCCGCCGACTCGTCCTTCAGGGAAGACGCGGCCAGAGAAAGTTCCTGCGGCTCATTGATGGACAGATGATTGGTGATTCCAAAGCGAATCAGCATGATTCTTCCTGCCGCAAATGCCTGCGATCTGCAATTTATGGACTGAATGGGCGGAATTCCAGCAAAAATGTGGAATAAAATGCAATTGCCTGAGGGCGTCACTATATCTTGTGGCGCACTTCCGGCATCCTACAGCATCCGCTTGCGCCGCCCTCATGCTTTCCTATAATGCCCGCCATGTCCGATCTGTTCCAGCCATTGGCCCCCAAGGGGGTCGACTATTCCGCCAAGGATATCGAGGTCCTTGAAGGCCTTGAACCCGTGCGCCGTCGCCCCGGCATGTATATCGGCGGCACCGACGAGCGAGCGCTGCACCATCTGGTCGCCGAGGTGCTGGACAATTCCATGGACGAGGCGGTGGCCGGCCATGCCAGCTGGATCGAGCTGGAGCTCGATACCGCCGGCAACGCCACCATCCGCGACAATGGCCGCGGCATCCCGGTCGATCCGCACCCCAAATATCCCGACAAGAGCGCGCTGGAAGTGATCCTGACCACGCTGCATTCGGGCGGCAAGTTCGGCGGCGACGCCTATAAGGTGTCGGGCGGCCTGCACGGCGTTGGCGTGTCGGTGGTCAACGCCCTGTCCGACCGGCTGGTGGTCGAAGTGGCGCGCGAGCGCAAGCTTTACCGCCAGGAATTCAGCCGGGGCGTCGCCCAGGGCGGGCTGGTCGAGGTCGGCGCGGTGCAGAACCGGCGCGGCACCACCGTCACCTTCCATCCCGATCCCGAAATCTTCGGCGACCGCGCCTTCTTGAAGGCGCGCATCCTTTACCGCATGGCCCGTTCCAAGGCCTATCTGTTCCGCGGCGTGCAGATACGCTGGAAGTGCGATCCGACCCTGCTGGACGATACCGACGAGATTCCGGCGGAAGATACCCTGCATTTCCCCAACGGCCTGTCCGACTTCCTGGACAGCGTGCTGAACAAGCGCCCGCTGCTGACGCGCGGCTTCTTCGCCGGCATCGCGCCTTTGGCCGACGATATGGGGCAGGTGGAATGGGCGGTGGCCTGGCCCGACGATGACGAGGACGGCTTCACCAACACCTATTGCAACACCGTGCCGACCCCCGACGGCGGCACCCACGAGGCGGGCCTGCGCAACGCCCTGACCCGGGGCCTGCGTTCCTATGGCGAGTTGCTGGCCAACAAGAAGGGGGCCGCCGTCACCAGCGAGGACGTGATGGGCGGCGCCTGCGTGCTGGTCAGCCTGTTCCTCAAGGATCCGCAATTCCAGGGCCAGACCAAGGACAAGCTGGTCAGCACCGAGGCCACCCGTCTGGTCGAGAATGCCATCAAGGACCATTTCGACCACTGGCTGTCGGGCGACCCGGAATCCGGCAAGGCCTTGCTGGCCCGGATCATCGAGCGGGCGGAAGAACGCCAGCGCAAGAAACTGGCCAAGGAGACCACCCGCAAGACCCCGACCAAGCGGCTTAGGCTGCCCGGCAAGCTGGCCGATTGCTCGCGCCAGGTGGCGGTCGGCACCGAACTGTTCCTGGTCGAGGGCGATTCGGCCGGCGGCTCGGCCAAGTCGGGCCGCAACCGCGAGATTCAGGCGATCCTGCCGCTTCGGGGCAAGATCTTGAACGTTGCTTCGGCGACCACCGACAAAATGCGGCAGAACCAGGAACTCAAGGATCTGATCGAGGCGCTGGGCTGCGGCGCCCGCGACTCCTATGACGATGAAAAGCTGCGCTACGAGCGGGTCATCATCATGACCGACGCCGACGTCGATGGCGCCCATATCGCCAGCCTGCTGATGACCTTCTTCTACCAGGAAATGCCCGACCTGATCAGGAACGGCCATCTGTTCCTGGCGATGCCGCCGCTGTACCGCCTGGCCCACGGCCAGTTGGTGGTCTATGCCCGCGACGACGCCCACAAGGAAGAGCTGCTGAAGACCACCTTCGCCGGCAAGAAGAACATCGAGATCAGCCGATTCAAGGGCCTGGGCGAAATGCCGCCGGCGCAATTGAAGGAAACCACCATGGATCCCAAGCGCCGGACCTTGATCCGCGTCACCTTGCCGTCGGGCCGCACCGAGGAAGATCGCGAAGAGGCCAAGGATGTTGCCCATCTGGTCGAGACCCTGATGGGCCGCAAGCCTGAACTGCGCTTCCACTACATCCAGAAGCACGCCCGCTTCGTGCAGGACCTCGACCTGTGAGCGCCCGCATCCAGCCCGGCCAGGTGGTCACCCTGGCCTATTCGGTGCGCGGCAGCGACGGCCACATGGTGGACGAGGGACGCGACCCGCTGGTCTATGTGCATGGCGGCCACGACGCCATCTTCCCCCGCATCGAGGAGGCGCTGGAGGGCAAGGTGGTGGGCGACACCCTGACCATCCGCTTGTCGCCCGAGGACGCGTTCGGCGATTACGATGCTGGCTTGGTGACCCTGGTCGATCTGGCCGAATTGCCGGCCGACGCCGAGCCGGGCATGCAGATCGAGGCGACGCCCACCGACGGCGGCGAATCGGTTCTTTACACCGTCACCGAGATCGCCGAGGGCAAGGCGGTGCTGGACGGCAACCATCCGCTGGCCGGCATGGACCTGCTGTTTTCCTGCGAGGTCAAGGCGATCCGCCCGGCGACCGAGGACGAAAAAAAGGCCGGCCACATTTCGTAGGCCGGCCGTCTTTTTCTTGAAGATGTCAGGCGTTAGTGCACCTTGGCGTTGGCCTTGGACAGGAAGCACAGGCAGCCATCGTCATCCTTGCGGCAGGTGTTGACGAAGCCCTCGCACTGGCAGAAGGCGTTGAAACCGTGAATGTCGTTGCGCGCCTTGTTGGCGTCGGCGGCGGAAATCATGCCCTTTTCGACCGCCTTGTGGACCGGGACGAAATCCTTGCATTCATGACAGCTCGACATGGTCAGACCCCCGATACGAATTGACATGCTGTCATCGTAGGGCGTGCAAGCTGTGCGCGGAACACCCCAAGGGTGGGCCAACCGCCCGCCCAGAAGAACCAACCCATCCCTCTATTCCTTTGGAATCAACGCAAAAAAGCCACCCCGCAGGGTGGCTTTTCGCATTTCAAGGCGGGTAGGAAGGTCCGAAAACCCTACATCAGGCCCTTGTCGGTCAGCAGCGCCTTCAGCTCGCCGTTGGCCGCCATCTCGCGCACGATGTCGCAGCCGCCGACGAACTCGCCCTTGACGTAAAGCTGCGGCAGGGTCGGCCAGTTGGTGTACTGCTTGATGCCCTCGCGCAAGGAGGAATCGACCAGGATGTCGATGCCCTTGAACTTGACGCCCAGTTCCGACAGGACCTGGACCACGGCGGCGGAAAAGCCGCATTGCGGGAACATCGGGGTGCCCTTCATGTAGAGAACGATGTCGTTCTCGGCCAAGTCCTGCTGGATACGCTCGAAAACCGGATTGCTCATGGACATAACCCTGCTTGCTGGGGATTAAGGCGGATTGCGGTGAATGTAGGATGGGCCTGGGTGATATGCAACCGCCAAGCTGGGCTTTTTCCCGGTCGCACAGGTTGTAAAAATAAATGAATCAAGCCCGTAAATGGGGCGTAGTGCCGGGATCGGGAAGAGGTTCCGGGGGGGATGATGACGCAGTTGATGTCGTGGGTGTCGCCGGCCTTGACGGCGATGATGCCATTGTTCGTGCTGGCGTGCGGCATGTTGCTGCCGACCTATCTGTCGCGGGTCAAGCAAAGCGAGCTGGAGCGCCTTGCCACCAGTTATGCCGGCATCGAGCGGGCGCGGGGCTTTCAGTCGGCGCAGCAGATGGCCGACCGCTTCTCGGTGACGCATTTCATCATTCCGGTGGCCTTCACCACCTTCCAGGTTTCGATCCTGTCGTTCCTGACCTTCTACGGCGCGCGAATCGACCCGCTGGCCAAGGATTTCATCCTGGGCGGCGCCGATATCGTCAAGGGCGATTACCAGAATTACGCGATGCTGACCTTGTGCACGGTGTCGTTCGCCTTTCTGGGCGCCTTCATCTGGATGATCCAGAACCTGGTGACCCGCATCGTGTCGCGCAACATCAACCCGGCCACCTTCTACGCCATGAGCGTCAACATCTTGCTGGCCACCACCCTGGCGGCGGTGCTGCACCACATCTATCACGGCGGCCTGGACGAGGTGATGGGGCTGCCCAGCGCGTCGGACAAGCCGTCCTTGCTGATCGTGATGGCCTTCCTGACCGGCATGGCGCCGGACATCATGCTGGACAAGCTGCGCCGCGGCCTGAAGTTCTTCCGCTCCGAAGGCGAGGCGCCCAGCATGCCACTGACCACCATCCAGGGCATTTCCAGCTTCACCGCGTTCCGCTTGAAGGAAATGGGCCTGGACGGCGTGCAGAACCTGGCCCAGACCAATCCGGTCGAGCTTTATATGATGACGCCGGCCTCGATCCAGACCTGCCTGGATTGGGTCGGCCAGGCGCAGCTGCAGCTGTCCTTTCCCGACAAGGCGGCGGCGCTGGGGCCGCTGGGGGTGCGGACCATGCTGGACTTCCACGCCATGGATGATGCCATCCTGGCCGGCCTGACCGGCTGGAGCGCCGAGCAGGTGGCCAACGCCAAGCGCCGGGTGGACCAGACGCCGTCTTTCGCCAGCCTCAAGGAGCTGAACGCGCTGTTGGTGGGGGCGGCATAGAGCGTTTTCACGCCAAGCGTGAACACGCGACTAGCCAGAGCGGCGCCTGAGCGGCCCGGCACGGGCCAAACATAAGACTCTAGACCGGTTTCCGCTCGGGCGGAAAACGGTTCATTCCTTGGCCCAGTCCGGCGCGGTTTCGGGGGTGGCGGTCTGCAGGGCCAGGGCGTGCAGATCGCCGCCCATCATGCCCTTCAACGAGGCATAGACCATCTGGTGCTGCTGCACACGGCTTTTGCCGGCGAAGGCCGAACTGACCACCAGGGCCGAATAATGGTCGCCGTCGCCGCGCAGGTCCTCGATGATCACCTTGGCGTCGGGAAAGGCTTCCTTGATCATCTTTTCGATCACACCGGCTTCCATGGGCATGGGCTTTGCTCCTTGATTTCGCGATTGCTGCAAGTATGGGGGCTTGGCGCGTCGGCGCAACCCCTGCTTTAGCGCTTTGGCCAGGAATATAGGGCCAGGGCGGCCCAGATCACCGGGAAGGCGACGGCGTGGGCCATGGTGAAAGCTTCTCCCAGCACCAGCACCGCCATCAACATCTGCACCGTGGGATTGATGTAGAACAGCATCCCCAGGGTCGACAGGCGCAGGCGCCTGGCCCCGACGGCGAACAGCACCAGCGGGATGGCGGTGATCGGACCGGCCAGGGCCAGAAGGCCGATGGTCCGGGCATCGGCCTGGGGCGCCTCGCCGCCGCCGATCCAGGCCAGATAGGCTAGCGCGGGCAGCACCATCCATCCGGTCTCGACCGCTAGGCCGGCCAGGGCCGGCACATTGATGGTTTTGCGCAGCAGCCCATAGAACGCCATGCTGAAGGCCAGGACCAACGCCACCCAGGGAATGCCGGTCCCGTGCGCCACCAGCCAGCCGACGCCCAACGCGGCCAGCCCGACCGCCACCGACTGGCGCGCCGACAGGCGTTCGCCCAGGGCCAGGCGGGCCAGCAGGATCGACACCAGCGGATAGATGAAATAGCCCAGGCTGGCTTCCAAGGCCCGGCCGTTGGCCGAGGCCCAGATGAAGCCGCCCCAATTGGCACCGATGGCCAGGGCCGAGGCGGCCAGTCCCAGCGCGTGGCGCGGATTGCCAAGGATGGCCCTTATGTCGGCCAGGCGTCGCCACAAGACCAGCACCAGGACCGAGAACAAGGTGGTGCCGATGGCCCGGTGCGCCATGATCTCGGCGGCCGGCAGGCTGCCCAGCGCATGGAAATAGACGCCGAACACGCCCCAGCTGACGAATGCCAGCAAGACGGCCATGATGCCAAGGCGGGTCTGGTCCATGATCACGGATCTGCCGAACAACCGAGCCGGCAGTGTAGGAGCCGGGACCAGCCCAAGGAAGCCCTAAAGTCCCAGATAGGCTTCCTTGATCCGTTCGTCAGCCAGCAGGGTCTTGCCGGAATCGCTCATCACCACCGATCCGGTCTCCAGCACATAGCCGCGATCGGCGATGGCCAGGGCGGCATAGGCGTTCTGCTCGACCAGGAAGATGGTGGTGCCCGCTTCCTTCAAGGCGACCACGGCGTCGAAAATTTCCTGCACCAGCAATGGGGCCAGGCCCATGCTGGGCTCGTCCAGCAGCAACAGGCGCGGGTGGCTCATCAGGGCGCGGGCGATGGCCAGCATCTGTTGCTGGCCGCCCGACAGCGTGCCGGCCGGCAGTTCCCGCTTCTTGAACAGGATCGGGAACATGTCGTACATGCGCTTCATGTCTGCTTCGACGTCGTCGCCTTTGCGGCGATAGGCACCCAGGCGCAGATTGTCTTCGACCGACATCGGGCCGAACACCTGGCGGCCTTCCGGCACCTGGGCGATGCCCAACGCCACGCGGGCGTCGGCCGGCATGCGGGTGATGTCCTTGCCGTCGAACTTGATGGTTCCGGCGGTCAGGGGCTGCACCCCCGAGATGCCGCGCAGCAAGGTGGTCTTGCCGGCCCCGTTGGCGCCGACCAAGGCGACCAGTTCGCCTTCGCGGACCTCGACATCGATGCCGCGCAGCGCCTGGATGCGGCCGTAATGACTGGTGATCCCGGAAATTTCGAGCAGCATCACGCATGGGCTCCCAAATAGGCGGCGACGACATCCGGATTGGCCCGAACCTCGGCCGGCGTGCCCTCGGCCAGCTTGCGGCCGTAATCGATGGCCAGGATGGCGTCGGAAATGCCCATGACCATCTTCATGTCGTGTTCGACCAGCACCACGGTCACGCCGGTCTGGGCGACCTTCTTGATGACCTCGTCGATCTCGCGGCTTTCGGTGGCGTTCAGGCCGGCGGCCGGCTCGTCCAGCAGCAAAAGGCGGGGCTTGGCCGCCAGGGCCCGGGCGATTTCCAGCCGCTTCAAGGCGCCATAGGGCATCTGGGCGGCGTCGGCGGTCACGTACTTGGCCAGGCCGACGAACTCCATCAGCGATGCGCAATAGTCGCGGCACTCGCGGTCCTTGCGGATGACCGACGGCAGCCGCAGGAAGGACGGCAGGAAGCGGCGGTTCAGATGCAGATGGTGGCCGACCATGACGTTCTCGATGGCCGGCATGTTGAAGAAGATCTGCAGGTTCTGGAAGGTCCGGCTCATGCCCATGGCCGCCAGCTCGTAAGGCTTCTTGCCGGCGATGTCCTTATCGTCGAACAAGATCTTGCCGCAAGACGGCGTGTAGACGGCGGTGATCAGGTTGAACAAAGTGGTCTTGCCGGCGCCGTTCGGCCCGATGATCGAATGGATGGTACCGGGGTTGATGGTGAAGGACAGGTCCTCGATGGCGTGGATTCCGCCGAACTCCTTGGACAGACCTTCGACTTTCAGCAAGCTCATCGTGCGGCCCCCCGCTTGCGGAATTGGCTGACCACGGCCGGCAGCAGACCCTTGGGCAGGAAGATCATCATGCCCATCATGATGCCGCCCAGGACCATGGCCTCGTAATCCTCGACGAAGGTCAGGACCTGCGGCAGCAGGGTCAGGATCACCGCGCCGATGACCGACCCGAAGGTCGAGGCCATGCCGCCCAGCACCACCATCACCACGAACTCGACCGAGCGGAAGAAGCTGCCGATATCGGGGGTGATGAAGCCGTCCTTGTGGGCGAACAACGAGCCCACCAGGCTGGCGAACACCGCCGAGACCACGAACACCATCACCTTGTAGGACGAGGTATCGACGCCGACCACCTCGGCGCCGACCTCGGAGCCGTGCACGGCGCGCAGCGCGCGGCCGACCGGGCTGTCGATCAGGTTCAAGGACAGCCACACCGTCAGCACCAGCAGGCCGGCCGCCGCCCAGTACCACATGCGGTCGCCCATCATGGTGAAGCCCATCAGGCTGAAGGGATCGACGCTCATGCCGTCGGGGCCGCCGGTGATCCGCGCCTCGGTCTTCAGCACGATGTGGATGATGATGCCGATGCCCAGCGTGGCCATGGCCAGGTAATGGCCCTTCAGCTTCAGGATCGGCCGGCCGACCAGATAGGCCAGCAGCCCGACCGCAGCGGCCGAGATCAGCATGGCCGGCAGGGGAGCGACCTTGTAGGTCGAGGTCAGGATCGCCGAGCCATAGGCGCCCAGCGCGAAGAAGCCGGCATGGCCCAGGCTGATCTGACCGGCATAGCCGATCAGCAGGTTCAGCCCGACGCAGACCACCGCGTTGAACAAGGCCTTGACGGCGACGTCGTAGAAATAGGCGTTGGGGAAACCCAGCGGGGCGAGGGCGAGGATGGTCGCCAGCGCCGCCAGGCCGCCGATGCGCGCGGTTTTCCACATGATGATCACACCCGGTCAGTGCCCTTCTTGCCGAACAGGCCGTTCGGCAGGAAGAACAGGACGAACAGAATGATGACGAAGGCTACCGCGTCCTTGTAGGCGGACGACAGGTAACCCGAGGCCAAGGCCTCGGCGATGCCGACGACCAGGCCGCCGACGATGGCGCCCAGGCCGTTGCCCAGCCCGCCCAGCACGGCGGCCGAGAAGCCCTTCAGGCCCAGCATGATGCCGGCTTCGTAATTGGTGAAGGTGATCGGCGTCACCACGATGCCGCCGACCGCGCCCAGCAGGGCCGACAGCGCGAAGCTGACCATCAGCACCTTCTTGACGCCGATGCCCATCAGTTGGGCGGCCAGGCGGTTGAACGAGGTGGCCAGCATCGCCTTGCCGAACAGGGTGCGGTTGAAGAACCACCACAGCGCCACGATCACCAGGACCGAGATGCCGACCACCCAGATGCTTTGCGGCATCAAGGTCGCGCCGGCGACGTTGATCGGGGTCTCGCCCGAGAAGGCCGGCAGCGAGTGGAATTCCTTGTCCCACACCACCTGGGCCAGGCCGCGCAGGAAGATCGAGGCGCCGATGGTGATGATGATGATGGTCACCACGTCGGAATTGCGCGCCGGCTCGATGGCGAATTTTTCCAGGGCCACGCCGACCATCATGGTCACCACCACAGCCAGCGCGATGGCCAGCGGCAGCGGCAGACCGGCCGCGACCATCATCGAGGTCGCCATGCCGCCGATCATGATGAACTCGCCCTGGGCGAAATTGATCACGTGGCTGGCGTTGTAGATGATGGCGAAGCCCAGTCCGGCCAGGGCGTAGATGGCGCCCGACGTCAGACCCGCGAACAGGTATTGCAGCAATTCGGCAAACATGGAGCCCCCAGGGGTTGGCGGTGGCGGGGAGCCGCGATCGGCCCCCCGCTCTTAACCAGGTCTGGTCAGTCGGCCAGGACCCAATCGCCCTTCTTGACTTCGACCATGCGGAAGGCCGACAGCGACAGGCCCATATGGTCTTCCGGCGACATCGACACCAGGCCGCCGGTGCCGACATAGCCCGAGGTCTTCTCGATCTCGGCGCGGACCTTTTCCTTGTCGGTCGAGCCGGCGCGCAGGATCGCGGCCAGGGCGATCTGCAGGCCGTCATAGGCATGGCCGGCGAAGGTCGAGACGTCGGACTTGAAGGCCGCCTCGTATTCCTTCTTGAAGGCGGTCACGACCGGCTTCTGCGGGTCGGTGGCGCCCAGCTGTTCGGCCACCACCAGACCGGCGGCCGGCAGGCGGATACCCTCGGCGGCCTCGCCCGCCAGCTTGATGAAGTCCTTCGAGGCGACACCGTGCGACTGGTACAGCGGAACGCTCATGCCCAGCTGCTTGAAGTTCTTGGTGACGATCGCGGGACCCTGGCCGAAGCCGAAATTGAACACGGCCTGAACGCCGGCGGTGTTCTTGATCTTGGTCAGCTGGGCGGTGACGTCGGGATCCTTGGGCGAATAGACCTCGTCGGCGACGATCTGGATGCCGTAGATCGGCGCGACCTTCAGCGACTGGTCATGGCCCGACTTGCCGAAGCCGGCATCTTCCGAGATCATCGCGACCTTGGAAATGCCCTTCTTCTTCATGTCCAGGAACACCTTCTCGGCCGCCATGCGGTCGGTGTGCGGGGTCTTGAACACCCACTTCTTGACCGGGTCGATAATGTCGATGCCGCCGGCCAGCGAGATGAACGGCACACCGGCCGGTTCGACCACCTTGATGGCCGCCATCGAGGTGCCGGTGGTGGTGCCGCCGATGATGATATCGACATTGTCGTTCTGGATCAGGCGCTTGGCGAAGGTCACCGCCTTGTCGGGGGCGCCGGCATCGTCATAGTGGATCAACTCCACCTTCTTGCCCCGGACGCCGCCATCCTTGTTCAGGCGGTCGACGTACATTTCCAGGGTCTTCTTTTCCGGTTCACCCAGGAACGAGGCCGGGCCGGTCACCGAAAGGAACGCGCCGATCTTGATGGTGTCGGCCGCCTGGGCAGTGCCGGCGAAGGTGCCGGCCGCAAAGACGGCACACGCCGCCACACCCCACTTGACGAGGCTACGCATTGGATTTCCTCCCTCATACTTATGTCCGCGGCTTATATCCGCCGCGTGACAAGATTAACGCTATTGTGCCCCAGGGCAACGACTTCTGCCAACCTTTTTTTGGTAATCCGGTACCGAATTGCCGTGCGGTCGCGGGGCGGGCTTTTTTCGCGCTCTCCCGTTCGTGCTGGAAACCAATGGGTTTCCGTATTAAGAAGACGCTCTCCCTTTCGAACCAACCCAGGGACGCCCTTCGTGAAAGCCGCCGTCATCGTCTTCCCCGGTTCCAACTGCGACCGCGACGTCGCCGTGGCGCTGGAGGCCAGCATGCGCGCCAAGCCGCTCATGGTCTGGCATCGCGACACCGAACTGCCCAAGGTCGACCTGGTGGTCGTTCCCGGCGGATTTTCCTATGGCGATTACCTGCGCTGCGGCGCCATGGCGGCACACTCGCCGATCATGCGGGAAGTCAAGGCCCGGGCCGATGCCGGGATGCGGGTGCTGGGCATCTGCAACGGCTTCCAGATCCTGACCGAATCGGGTTTGCTGCCCGGCGTCTTGATGCGCAACAAGGACCTGAAGTTCATCTGCAAGGATGTCCATCTGCGGGTCGAGAACGACCGCACCGACTTCTGCCGCTATTACCGCTCGGGCGACGTGGTGCGCTTCCCGATCGCCCACGCCGAGGGCAATTGGTTCGTCGAGCCCAAGGCCTATCGCGAGATGGAGGATAACGGCCAGATCGCCTTCCGTTACGCCACCCTCGAAGGCAAGGTCGATCCCGAATCCAATCCCAACGGATCGTTGGGCAATGTCGCCGGCATCTATAACGAGAAGTTCAACGTGCTGGGCCTGATGCCGCACCCCGAGCGCCTGGCCGAGGACCTGCTGGGCGGTTCCGACGGCCGCTTGATGTTCGATTCGCTGGTGGAGGCCTTGTCGTGAGCCAGATTACTCCGGATATCCTTGCCAGCCACGGCATCAAGCCCGACGAATACACCCGCATCCTCGAGATCATGGGGCGCGAACCCAACCTGACCGAGCTGGGCATCTTCTCGGTGATGTGGTCGGAACATTGTTCCTATAAGTCCTCGAAGAAGTGGCTGAAGACCCTGCCGACCAAGGCCGACTGGGTGATCTGCGGCCCGGGCGAGAATGCCGGCATCATCGATATCGGCGACGGCGACGCCATCGTCTTCAAGATGGAAAGCCACAACCACCCCAGCTTCATCGAGCCCTATCAGGGTGCGGCGACCGGCGTGGGCGGCATCTTGCGCGACGTCTTCACCATGGGCGCTCGCCCCATCGCCAACATGAACGCGCTGCGCTTCGGCGATCCCAGCCATCCCAAGACCCGGCACCTGGTGGCCGGTGTGGTGGCCGGCATCGGCGGCTACGGCAATTGCGTCGGCGTGCCCACCGTCGGCGGCGAGACCAATTTCCACAAGTCGTACAACGGCAACATCCTGGTCAACGCCATGACCGTCGGTCTGGCGCGCGCCGACAACATCTTCTATTCGGCCGCCGCCGGCATCGGCAATCCGGTGGTCTATTTCGGCTCGAAGACCGGCCGCGACGGCATCCATGGCGCCACCATGGCCAGCGCGGAATTCGACGAGAACTCGGAAGAGAAGCGCCCCACCGTCCAGGTCGGCGACCCCTTCACCGAGAAGCTGCTGATCGAGGCCTGCCTGGAACTGATGGCCACCGATTCCATCGTCGCCATCCAGGACATGGGTGCGGCCGGCCTGACCTCGTCGTCGTTCGAGATGGCGTCGAAAGGCGGTCTGGGCATCGAGATGGACCTGGATTCGGTGCCGATGCGCGAAGAGGGCATGAGCGCCTACGAGATCATGCTGTCGGAATCGCAAGAACGCATGCTGATGATCCTGAAGCCGGGCAAGGAAGACGTGGCCCGCGCGATCATGGACAAGTGGGAGCTGGATTTCGCGGTGATCGGCGTGTTGACCGGCACCGGCCGCATGGTGCTGAAGCGCCATGGCGAGGTGGTGGCCGACCTGCCCATCGACCCGCTGGCCCAGGCCAGCCCGGAATATGACCGCCCGTGGGTTCAGCCCGCCAAGTTGCCGGTGGTCAAGCTGGAAGACGTGCCGGCGGTGGCGCCGATCGAGGCGTTGAAGACCCTGCTGGGCTGCCCCGATCTGGCCTCGAAGCGCTGGATCTATCAGCAATACGACCACATGGTGATGGGCGACACCGTCCAGCGCCCGGGCGGCGACGCTGCCGTGGTTCGCATCCACGGGTCCGACAAGGCGGTGGCCATCACCACCGATTGCACCCCGCGTTATTGCCTGGCCGACCCGCACGAGGGCGGCCGCCAGGCGGTGGCGGAAGCCTATCGCAACATCTCGGCCACCGGTGCTTTGCCGATGGCGGTGACCGACAATCTGAATTTCGGCAATCCGGAAAAGCCCGAGATCATGGGCCAGATCGTCGAGGCCATCAAAGGCATGGGCGAGGCCTGCCGCGATCTGGACTTCCCCGTGGTGTCGGGCAACGTCTCGCTTTACAACGAGACCCAGGGCGCCGCCATCCAGCCGACCCCGGCCATCGGCGCCGTCGGTCTGTTGAAGGATGTGTCCAAGCACACCACCATCGCCTTCAAGGGTGCCGGCAATTCCATCGTTCTGTTCGGCGAGACCAAGGGCTGGATGGGCGCTTCGCTGTACCTGCGCGAGGTGTGCGGCAGGGAAGAAGGCGCTCCGCCGCCGGTGGCCCTGCACCGCGAACGGCGCAAGGGCGAACTGGTGCGCGACCTGATCGACCAGGGTCTGGTCAAGGCCTGCCACGACGTCTCGGACGGCGGCCTGCTGGTGGCGGTGACCGAGATGGCGCTGGCGTCGGGCATCGGCGCCAGCCTGGAGGCTCCGTCGGCCATCGCCCTGCACGGCTGGTGCTTCGGCGAGGATCAGGGCCGCTATGTGCTGGAAGTGGGCGCGGACGATTTGGCCTCGGTGCTGGAAGCGGCGCAAGGACGGGATGTCGGCGCCCGAATCATCGGCACCACCGGCGGCCATTCCATTGACGTGGCCGGCCAGTCGGCCACTGTCGAGGATTTGAAGGCCATCCACGAAGCCTGGATGCCGGCCTATATGGGCGCCGAGATGTCGGGGCACTGATCACCCGATGATGAAACAAGGCCCGGCTTCCCGATGGAGGCCGGGCCTTTTTCATGTGCCGGCGATCTCCAGCCGATAGATGGTTTTCAGGAAGGCGAACACTTCGCGTCCATGGGCCAGCCACCATTCGGCGCCGAGACGGTCGGGCCGGGCCGGGAAGCCGGCCACCGTCAGGCCGCTGCGGCGAAAGATGTAACGGGCGCGCGGCAGGTGGAAGGAATCGGTCACCACCAGCACCCGACCCCAGCCTTGCGCCGCGATGATCGGAGCCGACAGCCGGGCATTGTCGATGGTATTGTGCGAGCGATCCTCGACATGGACGCGGGTGGGGGCGATACCGGCGGCCAGCGCCAGGTCGCGCATGACATGGGCCTCGGGGACCGGATGGCTGACCGGGCCGCCGCTCATCAGCAAATGCCCGACCAGATCGGCGCGCGCCAGGGCGACGGCATGGGCGACGCGCCGCGCCAGGGCCGGCGACGGGCGGCCGTCGGGCAACACCTTGGCGCCCAGCACGATGGCGACGTCGAACTCGACAGCGATGGGCGCGTTCATATAAGCATGATGCGATAAATCGATGGAGGATGCGATGCAGCGGCGGCGCAATGTGGATGTGATGGTGGAGGCGCTGAAGCCCGAAGGCAAGCGTATCCTGGATGTCGGCTGTGGCGACGGCAATGTGGTGCGGCTGTTGACCAAGAAGGGCGCCCAGGTCGTGGGCGTCGAATGCTCGCCCCGCCAGTTGGCCAAGGCCCGCGCCATCCCGAAGGTTGGCGACGAGGAGATCGTCGAGGGCGTCGGCCAAGCCCTGCCGGTCAGCGACGCCAGCTTCGACGCCGTGGTGTTCTTCCACTCGCTGCACCACGTTCCGGCCGAATTCATGGGCCAGGCCCTGCGGGAAGCCGCCCGCGTGCTGAAGGCTGGCGGCCTGCTGTATGTG
The DNA here is from genome assembly GCF_001650635.1 of Magnetospirillum moscoviense. Classification (GTDB taxonomy): domain Bacteria; phylum Pseudomonadota; class Alphaproteobacteria; order Rhodospirillales; family Magnetospirillaceae; genus Magnetospirillum; species Magnetospirillum moscoviense. Next base: position 17,010 of record NZ_LWQU01000163.1, read on the forward strand.
TCGGAACCGATCGCCGAGGGCCTGTTCTTCGAAACCTGCAAGCCGGTCGATGATGAAACCCAGGTGCGCGCCCTGGCCCAGGCCGCCCTGGCGGACGTGCCGGGCATGGAGCCGGTCGACGACATCGTCTTCCTGCATACCGTGTCGATGGCTGATTACGCCGCCTTCCGCGAGCGCATCGTCTCGGCCAATGCCGAGCGCGAGGCCATTTTCGACCGCCTGGACGGGGAAATGCGGGCGCTGTTCGCCAAGAACGCCCGCCCGGCCGAGGGCGGCGGATACGAGTTCGACCAGCCGATCCGCGCCAGGATTCTGCGCCGTTTACATTCGTAAAAATTAATATTACAAATTTCGCAAACACGCCATCAGGGAGGAGAACGATGGGTTACGCGGATTTGGAAAAGACCGGCAACGGTTATCTGGTCGACACCGCCGATTGGTCGCCGGCCATCGCCGACGAGATCGCGGCAGCCGAAGGCTTGGCGCTGACCGAGAAGCATTGGGATCTGATCAATTACCTGCGCGAAGAGTTCTTCGACAACAACGAGAACCAGCCCAACGAGCGCCACATGTGCAAGGCGATGAGCGAGCGCTGGGGCGGCTCGGTGGCGACCAAGGACCTCTACGACCTGTTCCCCATGCAGCCGTCGAAACAGGCCGGAAAGATCGCCGGCCTGCCCGAGACCAAGCGCAAGGGCGGCTACTAGTGTCCTGCCCCCGTAATTCGCATTGCGAATTGCGGGGATAAGCAGGCCACTACCATGTTGAATTGTGTGGTGATTCCGATATGCGCATGTCGATGGGAACTTCGGAATCACCACACTAGGCCAAAGTATGGCGTGCCCCCTTTTCAGGCCGGGGGCCTAGGCCTATATTGTGGCGAGGGCGGCGGCTGGCCGTCCTCGCGCTTCCCATCAGAGTGCCTGGAAATCCATGTTTTCTGATACCGCCCATCTGCCCATCGAGGCCGGTCCGCTATCCGCCGCGCTGCAAGGCTGGAAGAATTCCTTATCCGGGGCTGGCGTGCTGGCCCTGGTGCCTGAAGCCGAGGCGGGGAAGATTCCCGTTCTCCAGGCGGCCTGCCGCCAGCACGGTGTGGCGCTGGCCGGGGCGGTGTTTCCGGCCCTGATCGATGGGGCGTCCGAGGTGCGAAGCGGGGTTCGGCTGATCTGCCTGGAGCTGATGGCGCCGATGGTGGTGATGGGCGGTCTGGACGCGCCATCCGTTCAGGCGGAATTTGTCGAGCGGTGCGGTGCCTTGCGCGAGGCGGCGGATTGGGGCTCGGCGCCGCCGATATTGTTCACCATCTTCGATTCGACCCTGCCCAATCTGGACACCATCCTGCGCGGATTCGCCGACCGCCTGGAAGATCGCTTCCGCTATGTCGGCGCCAATGCCGGCAGCGAGAGCTTCGCCCCGATCCCCTGTCTGTTCGACGGCTTTTCGACATTCGAGCGCGGGGGGCTGGCATTGTTGTTGCCGCCGCACGACGCGGTCGCGGTCGAACACGGCTTCAATATTCCGATCACCATCATGCGGGTCAGCCAATCCCATCAGAACATCATCGCAGGCCTGAACGGTCGTCCGGCGTTCGAGGTCTATCAAGAGATGATCGCCAGCGGCTATGGGGTCGCCATGACTGCGGACACCTTCTACAGCGAGGCGGTGCATTTCCCGCTGGCGATTCTGTCGGGAAATTCCCTGCCCCAGATCCGCATACCGGTGGCACTGGGGGCGGACCAGGCGATAACTTGCGTCGGCGAGGTCCAGGAAGGCGCGGTCGCCGTCGTCATGAAGGCGCCCTCGGTCGAGGAAAGCGATTGCGTCGCCCGCATCGCCGACCGGCTTGGTCCGGGCCTGGCCGGATTGCTGACCTTTTATTGCGCCGGCCGTCGCATGCACCTGGGCGTCGCCCAGGTATCGCGCGAGCTGGGGCAACTGGCCGTGCAGGTCGGCACTCCCAATCAGTTCGGCGCCCTGTCCCTGGGCGAGATTTCAGCCGACAGCCATGGCGACCCGGTGTTCCACAACGCCGCCCTGGTCTGCCTGGGGGTCACGCGGCGGTCTGCGTGATGAACTTCTCGATCTCGACCTCGTCGATCTGTTCGGGCAGCAAGAAGCGCTCGGCGTAATCGCGATAGACGCCGGACGTCAGGAACAGGTCGAACAGGTCGGCGTCGATGTGCCCGTCCTTCTTGAAGAACGACAAGATCTTCACCGATTCCGACAGGGTCTTGGCCTTCTTGTACGGCCGGTCCGACGCCGTCAACGCCTCGAAGATGTCGGCGATGGCGGTGATGCGGGCCGGGATCGACAGGTGATCCTGGGTCAGCTTGCGCGGATAGCCGCTGCCGATCATGGTTTCGTGGTGGGTGCCGGCATATTCCGGCACGCGCTTCAGATGCTTGGGGAAGGGCAGGCGCTCCAGCATCACGATGGTCTGCATGATGTGTTCGTTGATCTTGAAGCGCTCTTCCTCGGTCAGCGTGCCGCGTCCGACCGACAGGTTGTAGACCTCGCCCAGATTGTAAAGGTTCTCGGGCACCTGGGCCTGGAAGCCGCAGCCTTGGTACAAATCCTTGACGGCGGCGGCGCGCGGGATGATGTGGTGCTCCTTGTCCGACAGCAGCTTTTCTTCCATCGGCAGGGGCGATGCCTCGGCCGGGTAGCGCTTCAGTTCCTCGTGCGACAGGCCCAGGCGGTCGTCGAAATGGCGCCACCAGGTGTATCCGGCGATGCGCTTCAGGCGTTCCACCTTTTCGGGGGCCATGAACTCGCCGCCGACATTGCACTCGGCGACGAAGGCGAAATCGTCCAGCAACTGCGCCTTGCGTCCGGCCATGCGCGAACCGGCCTCGGCCGGGTTCATGCCGCTCGCGATGGATCGCAGACGCTGGATCTCGGCGTCGCGCAGCAGCACCTCGAAACGGGTGCGCACCTCGTGGATGCGGTTATAGATGGTTTCCAGCTTGGTGGCCTTGTCGACCACGTATTCCGGGGTGGTGACCTTGCCGCAATCGTGCAGCCAGGCGCCGATGCGGAATTCGCGCCATTCCTCGTCGGTGGTGAAGGCGAAGTCGGCCAGCGGGCCATCCTTCACCTCGCAGGCCTTTTCGGCCAGCATCACCGACAATTCGGGGACGCGCTCGCAATGGCCGCCGGTATAGGGGCTTTTGGCGTCGATGGCGCCGGCGATCAGCTGGATCATCGAATCCATCAGCCGTTCCTGGGCCAGCAGCAGTTCGCGATTATAGAGCGCGGTGGCGGCCTGGGCGGCCAGGGCCTCGATGAAGCGCTGGATGTCGGCGGCGAACGGGATGATCTCGCTCGATCCCGGCGGGCGGGCGTTGATCAGCTGCAGCGCGCCGATGACGTCGCCGCCCCGCGGCTTCAACGGCACGGTCATGAACGACTTCGAGCGGTAATGGTTGCGTTCGTCGAAGATGCGGGTGCCCGAGAAGTCGAACTGGCCGGCGTCGTAGGCGTCGGGGATGTTGATGGTCTCTTGCTGGTGCACCGCGTGGCTGACCACGTTGCGGTGGTTGGGCTGGCCGCTTTCGTCGAACATCGGCACCGGCGGGATGGTGGGCGCCGGGCGGCCTTCGCCGCCCAATGCCACGCCCAGCGTATCGTTGCGCAGAATCTGGAAATTCAGCTTGTCGTCATCGCTGCGGATGTAAAGGGTGCCGCCATCGGCGTTGGTCAGGTCCTTGGCCCCCAGCAGGATCATGTCCATCAGCTTCGAGGTGTCGCGTTCCGCCGACATGGCGATGCCCAGATCGATGATGCGGGCCAACTTGTCCTGGGCGAAGGCCAGGGCGTCGGTCTTGGCCGACAGCGTCGCCTTCATCTGCCTGAACGCCTCGCCCAGTTGATGGAATTCCTGAATATGCGAGTCGTGCGCCTCGTCATCCGAGAAATCCATGTTCTGGATCCGCTCGGCATCGGCGGCAAGTTCGCGCACCACCTTGGCCATGCTGGACGAGAACCACAGCGCCAGCGGGACGATCACCGCCAGGGCACCCAAAGCCAGCATCAGCACGTGACGCTGCATTTCCTGGATATGGCCGGCGAAGTCGGTGGCCGGGGCGGCGACGCTGATCTGGATGGTGCGTCCGCCGGGGCCATTCCAGACATCCTGGCGGACCAGCCATTCCTCGCCGGCGATGTCCAGGCGTTCCAGCCCTTCCGTCATCGGCCGGCCGGCGATCGCGGCCAGCAGCGGCGATCCGCTTTCGGCCAAAGGTTGCAGCAATGAGGAGGCGGTGTCGCCCACCCGGACGGTGTGGGCCGCGGCCAGCAGCTTGCCGCCATCGGCCATCACCACGCCGCCCCTGGGCGACACCGCCAGCGATTCGACGAAACGGCCCAGGCCGGTCAGGGTGATATCGACGCCGAACACGCCGACGCCGCCCGGCAGCTTGCGCGAGGCGGTGATCCCCGGTTCCTTCAGCGAGCTGAAGATATAGGGCGCCGACAGCGACGCCCCTTCGCTGGCCATCGCCTGGCCGTACCATGGCCGCGCGCGGGGGTCGTAGCTGGGCTGCGGCTCGAGAGTGGCGCCAAGCTTGACCGCGCCGGCATCCAGGAAGGTCCAGGATTGCTGGCGAGCGGCCTCGGTCCCGGTGATGGCGCGCACCACCCAGGCGGTCTCGGCCGGCGCCTTCAGCGCCTCGATGACGCGGGGATCGCTGCGGGTCTTGATCACCTGCAGGAAGCTGCCGTCCTGGAAGCCGAAATACAGGGAATAAAGCGCGCTGTTGTCTTCCAGGGCCTGGACCAGGAAGGGCAGGGCCGGAAAGGCGGTGCCGTCGCCGGTGACGCTGTCGCCGACCGGGCGAGCCCCCCCCAGCGCCGCCAGGCTGAGCGTCTCGCCGATCTGGCGATCGACCTGTTCCGACGTGCGCCTGGCCATCTCGCCGAACAGGTTGGCCGCGGTGTCTTCGGCTGCGCGCGAACTGGCGAAATAGACGCTGGTCAAGGTCGCACCGGTCATCGCCACGATGATCAGAAAGATTGCCGAGACGATGCTGACCTGGAAACGGATCTTCATGAGGTGTCTTTCCGTGCGCGGAGAAACTTGGTTCCTGATGGGAGCGAACCAGGAAATCATAAAAGCCTGATCCGGTCTTAAACCGATTGAAAATAGAATACCGAGTGAAACTCGAAAAGGGGGCGAAGCCTGTATTTTTGCCTTGCCGAGTGTGTCATTTTGCCTAGCATAAACAATAGAAACGGGTGCCGAGAACGGTGCTCGCGAATGGGCGAGGGCGGGAATGCGGATCAACGAACCGGTCACCAATAAAGAAATCGAGTTGCCGGATGATGTGTTGCTGGTGTCGAAAACCGATGTCGCTGGTCGTATCACATTCGTAAACCGCGCGTTCGTCGAGGTCAGTGGCTTTTCCGAGTCCGAGTTGATCGGCCAGCCCCACAATCTGGTCCGTCACCCCGACATGCCGCCGGCCGCTTTCGCCGATTTGTGGGCCACCATCCAGGCCGGCCGGCCGTGGGAAGGCATCGTCAAGAACCGCGCCAAGAGCGGCGACCATTATTGGGTCCGCGCCAACGCCACGCCGATCATCGAGGATGGCAAGATCGCCGGCTACATCTCGGTCCGCACCAAGCCCGCCAAGGATCAGGTGGCGGCCGCCGCCCAGCTTTACGCAGCCCTTCGCGAAGGGCGCGCCGGCAACATCCGCCTGTCGGGCGGCGAGGTGCTGACCGATTCGGTCGGCGGACGGCTTGCCCGCTTCAGTCGCAGCCTGAAGGGGCGGATCACCGCCCTGGCCATCATTATGCTGATGCTGGGCGTGGTCGCCGACGGCATCGGCCTGGTCGGCATGGCCGATTCCAACGAGGCGCTGGAGGCGGTCTATGCCGACCGCCTGGTTCCGGCCCGGCAACTGGCCGAAATTCAGTCGCTGGTTCACGACAGTGCTCGCCAGGTAATGGATATGCGCCTGGGGGCGGCTGCGGCTCCGGCCATCGCCCGCATCAAGGCCAATATCGCCCAGTCCGACAAGGTGTGGGCCGAATACATGGCCACCACCCTGACGCCCGAGGAGCGTCAGCTGGCCGACCGCCTGGGCACCATGCGCAAGGGCCTGAACGAGATGGGCTTCGCCGCCGTCGCCGCCGACGAGCGCCTGCCTCAGCTGTGGACCGATGCCATCGCTCCGGGGGTCGAACAGACCTTGGTGCAGACCAGCCAACTGATCGACCTGCAGATCAAGGTCGGCGCCGACTATGTCGCCGAATCCAAGGGCGACCTGGCCAAGCACATCATCGGCGCGCTGGTGGTTCTGGTTGTGATCATCCTCGCCTTGGCCCTGCTGTCGCGCTGGCTGTTCAAGGCCATTCACGATCCGCTGACCCGGATGGACGGCTATTTCGCGGCGATCGCCCGGGGTGACCTCAAGCAAGAGATCAAGGCCGAGCCGATCCCCGATTTCCAGCGCACCAACGCCATGTTGCGCACCATGCGGGCGCATCTGGCCTACAGTGGCGAAGAGCGCCAGGAAATGATGGTCCGGGCCGAGGAGCATCTGAAAAGCGAGATGCTGACCCTGACCGAGGTGCTGGAAGGCGAGGTCCAAGAGACGGTCACCGACATCTCGACCCAGGCGACCCGCCTGTCCGAGGGCGCCAGCCGGCTGACCCAGGTGTCGGACGAGTTGATGCGCACCGCCCGCGCCGTCACCGAATCGGTGGAAACCACCGCCGGCAACGTCCAGACGGTGGCCAGCGCCACCGAAGAGCTGGAAGCCTCCAGTCGCGAGATTTCGGCCCAGGTGGCGACCAGCTCGAAACTGGCGGAAACCGCACGCGAGCGGGTCGACCTGGCCAGCGAGCGGGTCGGCGGCCTGACCGAGGCGTCGGCGCGTATCGGCAATGTCGTCGGCATGATCCAGAACATCGCCGGCCAGACCCGCATGCTGGCCCTGAATGCCACCATCGAAGCGGCGCGCGCGGGCGAAGCCGGCAAGGGCTTCGCGGTGGTGGCCGAAGAGGTCAAGGGCCTGGCCCGCCAGACCGAGGACGGCATCGCCACCGTCAGCACCCAGGCCGAGGATATCGGCCGCACCACCAGCGACACCGTCGAGACCGTCGGTGCCGTCGCCGCCACCATCCGCGAGATCGACAGCATCGCCGCCGAGGTGGCCCGCGCCGCCGACGAGCAGCGCGCCGCCACCGCCGAAATCATGTCGAGTGCGGTGCAGGCCGCCGACCACACCCGCATGGTGGCGGAAAAGGTCCAGTCGATGATGGCCGGCGTCGAGGCGACCGGGGTGACCGCCGCCCGCGTCACCAACCTGTCGGCGATGGTCAATCACGACATCGAGGCGTTGCAGCGGCGCCTGCACGTGATCTTGCGCTCGTCCTACGGCGGCGACCGCCGACACGAGGGCCGTGTGCCGGTGGCGCTGAAATACCATGCCGACTTCCAGGGCAAGGTGTTCGAGGGCTTCACCGGAGACTTGTCGCTGCATGGGGCGCTGCTGGTGGTGGCCGCGTCCGAGATTCCCTCGGTGACCTCGGGCACCGTCGAGCTGCAGGGCGTCGGCAAGCTGGACGCCCGGCTGTTGTCGGAAAGCACCGTCGGGCTGCATGTCCGTTTCGACAATCTGAGCCGCGCCGCCAGGGACGCGCTGCAATCGCGCATCGAGGCGGTGCAGGCCCACGACACCCCCTTCATCGAACTGATTCAGTCGGTCTCGGGGCAGGTGGCCAATGCCCTGGAATCGGCGTTGCAAAGCGGCAAGATCAGCGAGATCGAGCTGTTCGACATCGAATACGAGGCGATCCCCGGTTCCGATCCGCTGCAGGTGATGGCCAAGCATACCCTGCTGGCCGACCAATTGTTCCCGCCCTTCACCGAGCCGGTGCTGGCCAAGGACAGCCGGATCGTGTTGTGCTGCGTCACCGACCGCTCGGGCTATATCGCCGCCCACAATGCCAAATATTCCCAGCCGCAGCGGCCGAACGACCCGGTGTGGAACGCCGCCAATTGCCGCAACCGGCGCATCTTCGACGACCGGACCGGCATCCTGGCGGCGCGCAACACCAAGCCCTATCTGGCCCAGACCTATGCCCGCAATATGGGCGGCGGCAATTTCGTGCTGCTGAAGGAAATCGACGCCCCCATCAAGGTGCGCGACCGCCATTGGGGCGCCTTGCGCATGGCCATGAAGCTGGAAGCCTCTTGATCCCGGGCGGTGTTCTTCTCATAGTGGGGACATGGGTACGGAAGCGAGGACACGTCTGGGCCGCATGATCCGCATCGGGGCACTGGCCCTGGTGGTGGGCGTGGTCGCTCTGCTGGCGTCCGGCCCGGCCCAGGCCGGCCAAGCCGATCACGCGCATCATGCCGACCATGCCGATCACGCCCAGACCAAGGGCGACGACATGCCGGCGGCCAAAGATAGCGGCCCGCACCATGGCGGCTCGTGCCATTGTATCTCGGCCGCCTGCACCGCCGCCCTGCCGGTCGGCGCGATCGAGCTGACCGTCTCGGTCGCCCTTTACCAGCCCGAAGCGATTCCGGTGGCCTTGCCGCCGGCCCAACGCCTGGCCGATCCACCGGCGAAGCCTCCCCGAACCTGACGCAGCGCCCGCCCCTTTTGGGGACGGGACACGCGCGGTGCGGCCGAACGGGCCAGCACCGCGCGGGTGATTCGTCGTCGTGTCGCTTCGTCTTATAGTGGGGTTTCCCTATGTGGTTTCGCCCGATGGCCGGCCTGGTGCTGGCCGGCTTTGTCCTTTCGCCCCTTTCTGCGCTGGCCCATGGCGGCGAGGATCATTCCGCCCCGCCGGTGGTGGCGATCCAGACCGTCCAGCCCGGCTTTGCCGCCGACGGTACCGCCTTCCAGCTGGTGCTGGTGCCCGAGGATGACGGTCACGTCCTGGTCTATCTGGCCGATGCCGACAGCAACGCTCCGATCGGCGGGGCGCGCATCGACGCCGAGGCGCCGGGGTGGAGCGGTCAGGCCCAGCCCACCGCCGGCACCGGCATCTATCGCCTGTCGTGGTCCCTGCCGACCGCCCCGGTCGATATGACCCTGATGGTGTCGGCAGACGGCCGTGACGATCTGCTGCTGCTGGCCGGTCTGGCCCGCCCGGCCGTAATCGAGGCCCCGGCCGTGGCGGAACCCCATTGGCGCCATTGGTGGGGCGGCGCGCTGTTGGGCGGCCTGGCCAGTCTGATCCTGGTGCTGGTGCTGCGGCGAAAACGCCTGGCGGTGCTGGCCTTGCTGGTGGCGTCCGGCCCGGCCTTTGCCCATTCCGGCGAGGACCATGGCGAACAGGCGGCGCCGGCTCCGGCGCCGGTGGTGGGGGCGTCGGTCGCCATGGCGAAATCGACCCAGTTCCTGCTGGGCATCCGCACCGAGCGCGTCGCCGCGCGCGAGGCGGCCCAGACCGTGCGGGTGCCGGGCCGGGTCATGCCCGATCCGTCCGGCTTCGCCCGGGTGCAGCCGTCGCAGCCGGCCCGGGTGGTGGCCGATCCGGCCTTTCCGCTGCCGGTTCCCGGTCAACACGTCAAGCGCGGCCAAGTGGTGGCGGTGCTGGAGCCGACGCTGTCGACCCTGGAACGGGGAGAGAAGCGGGCCTCGCTCTATCGCGTCGAGGGCGAGATCACCCTGGCCGAACGCGAACTGGCCCGGCAAGAGGCACTGGGCACCATTGTCACCGCCAAGGCGGTGGAGACCAGCCGCATCCGGCTCGAGCAATTGCGGCGCGAGCGCGCCCAGATTGCCGTCACCCAGTTGGGGCGCGAATTGGTGACCGCCCCGGTCGATGGGGTGATCGCCGACGTCCATGTGGTCCCGGGCGAGGTGGTGGCGGTCGATAAGGTGATGGTGGAAATCGTCGATCCGGCCCGCTTGCGAGTCGAGGCGGTGACCCACGATCCGGCGGTGGCGGCCCGCATCGGCGCGGCCGAGGCCACCACCCGCCTGGTCCCCAACCACGCCTTTCCTCTGGACCTGTTGGGCGTCAGCCCCAAGGTGGATGCCGTCGATCAGGGCATCCACGCCTTGTTCGCCGTCCGCCCCGGCCATGGTGACGGGCTGAAGGTCGGCATGCCGGTGGATGTCCACCTATCGGTCGGCGCCACCCGCTTGCGCATGGCGGTGCCACGCGACGCCCTGGCCGAGATGGCCGGGCGCAGTGTGGTGTTCGTGCTGACCGCGCCCGAGACCTTCGAGGCCCGGCCGGTCAAGGTCGAGCGCCTGATCGGTCCGCTGGCCGAGATCGACGGCGTCAAGCCGGGCGAACGGGTGGTGGTGCAGGGCGCGGCCCAGCTGAAGTCGGCGAGGTAGGCGATGTTCGACCATATCATCGCCTTCAGCCTGCGCCGCCGCCTGCTGGTCCTGGCCGTGGCTTTCCTGCTGCTGGTCTATGGCGCGCTGACCCTGGCCCGGTTGCCGGTGGACGTGTTCCCCGACCTCAACCGCCCGACCGTCACCATCATGACCGAAGCGGCCGGCCTGGCTCCGGAAGAGGTCGAGGCCCTGGTCACCCGCCCGGTCGAAACCGCCGTCAACGGCACACCCGGTCTGGTGCGGGTGCGCTCGACCTCGGGCGTCGGACTGTCCATCGTGTTCGCCGAATTCGACTGGGGCACCGACACCTTGCGCAACCGCCAACTGGTGTCGGAACGCCTGGATACGGCGCGCGAACGGCTGCCGGCCGGCATCAGTCCGGTGATGGGGCCGATCACCTCGCTGATGGGCGAGATCATGCTGATCGGCATGCGCTCGAAGGACGGACACACCAGTCCGATGGACATCCGCACGCTGGCCGACTGGGTGGTCCGTCAACGGCTGTTGTCGGTGCCGGGCATCGCCCAGGTCATCCCCATCGGCGGCGAGGTGCGTCAGGTTCAGGTGCTGGTCTCGCCGTCGCGGCTGTCCGGTCTGGGGCTGACCTTCGCCGAGTTGGAAGCTGCCCTGGCCGGCTTCGCCCGCAATACCACCGGCGGCTTCCTGGAACAGCGCCAATCGGAATATCTGATCCGCAATCTCGGCCAGACCACCGACATCCGCGACCTGGAAGATACCGTGGTGGCGTGGAAGGGCGGCGCGGCGGTGACCGTCGGACAGGTCGCAGATGTCCGCATCGGCGCCGGCATCAAGCGGGGCGACGCCTCGGTGGATGCCCGCCCGGCGGTGATCCTGGCGGTGCAAAAGCAGCCGGGCGCCGACACCGTCGCCGTCACCGCCGCGGTCGAGGCGGCCTTGGCCGACATGGCCCGCACCTTGCCGCCCGACGTCGATGCCCAACGGGTGCTGTTTCGCCAGGCGGCCTTCATCGAGCGGGCCATCGCCAATGTCGAGGAGGCCCTGCGCGACGGCGCCGTGTTGGTGGCTGTCGTGCTGTTCGTGTTCCTGGCCAATTTCCGCACCACCGCCATCAGCCTGACCGCCATTCCGCTGTCCATCGTGGTGACGGCGATGGTGTTCCAGGCCATGGGGCTGTCCATCAACACCATGACCCTGGGCGGGCTGGCGGTGGCCATCGGCGAACTGGTCGACGATTCGGTGGTCGATGTCGAGAATATCTTGCGCCGCCTGCGCGAGAACCGGGCGGCGGCCCATCCCCTCCCGGCCTTCGACGTGGTGCGGGCCGCCTCGGCCGAGGTGCGCAATTCCATCGTCTACGCCACCATCATCGTGGTTCTGGCCTTCCTGCCGCTGTTCGCCCTGTCGGGTATCGAGGGGCGGCTGTTCGCGCCCTTGGGCGTGGCCTATGTGGTGTCGATCCTGGCCTCGCTGGCGGTGTCGTTGACGGTGACGCCGGTCTTGTCGTTGCTGCTGTTGCCCAAGGCCGGGGTGGTGGCGCACCGCGAGACGGCGCTGGTGCGTGGCCTCAAGGCCGCCAACGGCCGGCTTCTGTCCTGGGCCTTCGCCCATCCGGCCCGGGTGCTGGCTCCGGCCGGTCTGGCGGTGGTGGTCGCGGCTGTCTCGGTGCCGTTTCTCGGCACCACCTTCCTGCCGCCCTTCAACGAAGGCACGGTGACGGTCAATGTGGTGTTGCCGCCGGGGACCTCGCTGTCGGAATCCAACCGCATCGGCACCATCGCCGAGACCCTGCTGGCCACGGTGCCCGAGACCCTGTCCACCGGCCGGCGCACCGGGCGGGCCGAGTTGGACGAACATGCCGAGGGCGTCCATTATTCCGAGATCGACGTGGACTTGAAAGAAACCGGCCGCGCGCGTGAGGCGATCCTGGGCGACATGCGGGCCAAGCTGGCGCAGATTCCGGGGATTTCGGTCAATATCGGCCAGCCGATCTCGCATCGTCTGGACCATCTGCTGTCGGGCGTGCGGGCGGAAATCGCCGTCAAGATTTTCGGCGACGATCTCGACACGCTGCGCCAGGTGGCGGCCCAGGCGCGCGAGCGCATGGCCCAGGTGCCGGGCGTGGTCGATCTGCAGGTGGAAAAGCAGGTGCTGATCGGCCAGATCCAGATCCGGCTGGACCGGGCCGAGGCCCGCAAGTACGGGCTGACCGCCGATCATCTGACCGAAACCCTGGAAGCCGCCCTGGGCGGGCGGGTGGTGTCGCAGATCAGGGACGGCCAGAAGACCGTTGATGTGGTTCTGCGCCTGGCCGAGGACTGGCGCGCCGAAAGCGCCGAGTTCGGCCAGATCCTGGTGGACACCCCGGCCGGCAAGGTGCCCTTGGGCCTGCTGGCCGACGTGGTCGAGACGCAAGGCCCCAACCTGATCAATCGCGACGATCTGCGAAGGCGCATCGTGGTGCTGGGCAATTCCCAGGGCCGCGACATCGGCTCGGTGGTGGCCGATCTGAGTGCGACCTTGGACCTCATGACCCTGCCGGCCGGCTTCGAGATTCGCCTGGAAGGCCAGTTCAAAAGCCAGCAGGACGCCAGCCGCCGCATCGCCCTGCTGGCCCTGGTGTCGCTGGCCGGCATCTTCGCCGTGCTGGCCAGCCATTTCCGCTCGGGCGTGCTGGCCCTGGTGATCATGGCCAACGTGCCCATGGCCCTGGTCGGCGCCGTCGCCGCCCTGTGGCTGACCGGCTTGCCGCTGTCGGTGGCGTCGCTGGTCGGCTTCGTCACCCTGATCGGTATCGCGGCCCGCAACGGCATCATGAAGGTGTCGCACTACCGCCACCTGATGGCCCACGAAGGCGAAAGCTTTGGGCCGGCGATGATCGCGCGCGGTTCGGCCGAACGGCTGACACCGGTCCTGATGACCGCCTTGGTGGCGGCCTTCGCCCTGTTGCCGCTGGCCATCGCCGGCGGCCAGCCCGGAAAGGAGATCTTGCACCCGGTGGCGGTGGTGATCTTCGGCGGGCTGATGTCGTCAACCCTGCTCGACACCCTGGTTACCCCCGTCATCTATCTGCTGGTCGGCCACCGCGCCGTGAAGGAGTTGCAATCATGAAGAAGGTTCTGGTGCTGCTTGCTGGTTTGGCCGCAGGTCCGGCCTGGGCGCAGTCGCATGGTGCGATGCTGCCGTTCTATGGCGGCCAGATCGGCCTGTCGGGCGATTTGCATGTGGAATTCGTGGTCCGCGACGGCATGATCCGGGCGTGGGTGCGCGACCATGCCGACAAGCCGGTCGCCGCCGCCGGCAAGGCGACCGTGCTGGTGGGGGCGACCAAGCACGAAGTGTCCTTCGCGGAAGACGGCGCCGGCCTGAAGGCGGAACTGCCGGTCAAGGCCGCCGACAAGGTGACGGCGATCTTAAGCTTGACCGCGCAAGGGCGGCCGCTATCGGCCCGCTTCGCCCAGGCCGAGTTGGTCCAGCCCAGCCTGACCGGCGCCGCCCTGGCCGGCAAGGCGGTGTTCGAGCGGGTGTGCGCCACCTGCCACGGGACCGCACTGCGCGGGACCGACCAGGGGCCGCCCTTGATCCATGCCTGGTACGCCCCCGGTGGCGGCCACGATGATTCGCAGGTCCTGAAGGTCCTGCGCGAGGGCACCAAGGGCCATATGTGGAAGTTGGGCGATATGCCCAAGCCCGAAGGCCTGAAGCCGGGCGAGGACAAGCCGGCCCTGGCCTATGTCCGCGCCATGCAGGCCGCCAACGGGATCGACCAGAGCGCGCCGGCGGCGGGCAAGGGCGGCCATTCCGGCCATTGAGTCGCGATATGATCCGACATATCCTTGTTCTTCGTCCGGGTTTGGGATAGCGCGTATGGCGTGGAAGAGCTGGATTTTCGGCGTGTTGGCGATGGCGGCCGTGCCGGCGTCGGCGGCGGAAATCCGCTTCGTCTCGATCGACGCGGCGCCGTGGGCGTTCTACGAAGCCCCGGACCGCCCGGCCGGCGCCTTCCCCGAGATCATCGCCGAACTGGAAAAGCGCAGCGGGCACAAGCTGCCATTCACCCTGCAGACCTTCGCCCGCATCGAGCGCGATCTGGAACTGGGGGTGCAGGATTGCACCATCATCTTGTGGATGGAAAGCCGGGCTCGCCTGGTCGAACTGGGCGAGACCGTCTATCCGATGCCGTTCGGGATCATCGCCCGCAAGGGCGTGGCCTTGACCAAGTATGACGATCTGCTGCCGCTGACGGTGTCGATGGTCCGGGGCGTCGCCTTCGACAAGCGGTTCGAGGCGGATGACCGCATCAAGCGCGACATCGACAAGGATTATGGCCAGTCCCTGCAGAAGCTGGCCCATGGTCGGGTCGATGCGGTGTCGGGGGCCGTTCCGACCATCTTGCATCAGGTCCAAAAGGCCGGATTGGATGACCAGATCGGCGACATCCTGGAATTGTCGCGCATTCCGCTGGCCCTGCAATGTTCGAAGACCTCGGCGCGATTGCCCCACATGGCCGAATTGGGGGCCGTCATCCGGGCGATGAAGGACGATGGGACGTTGCGCAAGATCCTTGCCCGCAACGGCTATCGGTGATGGCGTCCATGGACGGGCCCCCCCGCGAGACCACCGCCCCCGAATCCGCCGCCCACCACACGGACCATCTTCCCTTGGCCGGTCCCGAGCCGCGTCCGATCCGCCGTCGCGGTCTGGCGATGCGCTTGCTGGGCCTGGTCCTGCTGTTCAGCCTTTCGCTGTCGCTGGTATCGACCAGCGCCCTGGTCTACCGCGATTACCAGCACGAATTGGGCGACATCGAAGATCGCTTGCAGGAGATCGAGTCCAGCCGTCTCAATTCCCTGGCCGGCAGCCTGTGGCACATGGACACCGCGCAGATCCGGTTGGAATTGGAAGGCATCCTGAAACTGCCGGATATGCAGGCCCTGGAAGTGCGCGAGGTGTTCAACGCCAGTTCCAAGCCGGTGGTCATCGCCGTCGGCACCCGGGCAGGCAGGGACGAACTGGCCAGGGTCTACCCCATCATCTACGGCGATCGCGGGCAGCCGCGTGTGGTCGGCCACCTCTATGTCGAGGCGACGCTGGACGGCGTCTATGGCCGGCTCAAGGAAACCGCGCTGGTCACCTTGGTCAGCCAGGTCGGCTCGATCCTCCTGATGTCGCTGTTCATCTTGTATGTGGTGTGGCGCCTGGTCACCCGGCATCTGGTCACCATCGCCACCTATCTGCGCCATTACGACGTTCACGCGCCGGCGCCCACCTTGCGCCTGATCCGCCGCGCCCCGCGTGAGCCCGACGAACTTGACGACATGGTGGCCGCGTTCAACAGCCTGTGCGTCGGCCTCGAGGCGGCCTATCAGGACCTGACTCGAACCAATCTCGCCCTCGAGCGCGATATCGAGGATCGCAAGGCGGCCGAGGCCCAGGTGGTTCGCCTGAACCGCGAGCTGGAAACCCGGGTGCGTCAGCGGACCGCCGAGCTGGAAGGCGCCAACAAGGAGCTTTCGACCTTCAGCTATTCGGTGTCGCACGATCTGCGCGCGCCGTTGCGTCGCATCGAGGGGTTCGTCAGCATCCTGTTCGAGGAATACGGGGTGGTTCTCGACGCGCGCGGCAAGCATTGCCTCGAGCGCATCCGCAGCGGCACCCGCGACATGGCCGGGATGATCGACTCTTTCCTGAAATTGTCGCGCGCCACCACCGGCGAATTGCAGGTCGAGCCCATCGACCTGTCGTCGGTCGCCGGCGAAATCGTTGCCGAGTTGGCCGAGCACCATCCCGATCATCCGGTGTCGGTCGAGATCCAGCGCGGCCTGGAGGTCAAGGGCGACCGCCGCCTGATGTCGGCCGCCATCGCCAACCTTCTGGAAAATTCCTGGAAATTCACCCGGGGGCGGCCCGATCCGAAAGTCACGTTCGGGACTTGCGAAAAAGACGGCCGTGAGGTCTTCTTCGTCACCGACAACGGGTCCGGTTTCGACATGGCTTTCGTCGATCGGCTGTTCGCCCCCTTCAACCGTCTGCCCAATGCCGAGGGGATGGAGGGAGTAGGCATCGGGTTGGCGACCGTTCATCGCGTGATCGTGCGCCACGGCGGCAAGGTGTGGGCCGAGGGGAGCCCGGGACAGGGCGCCACCTTCTATTTTACGTGTTGGGAAGGAATGCGAAATGAATAAGCCGTTGCGGTCGCGGACCATCGTTCTGGTCGAGGACAATGACGACGATATCGAATTGACCCAGCATGCTTTGTCCAAGGCCAATCTCTACAGCGACCTGGTTGTCGCCCGCAGCGGCGAAGAAGCGGTCAGGCTGATGCACGGACCCACTGGGGTCGCCAGCGGTTCGATGGCGCTGCCGGCCCTGATGCTGCTGGACCTCAAACTGCCGGGTATCGGCGGCCTGGACGTCTTGAAGAAGATGCGCGAGATCGATGCCACCAGGCGGATGCCGGTGGTGATCCTGACCACTTCGGACGACGAGACCGATGTGATGGAAGGCTATGACCTCGGGGCCAATTCCTACATCCACAAGCCGATGGATTCCGCCGATTTCAATCGCGTCGTCGACAAGCTGGGCCTTTACTGGCTGACCATCAACGTTCCGGCGGCGTCCTGATTTAGACCCTCGCGCCTTAGATGAAAGGCGCGACGCTCTATTCGCCCCAGCGCCGCAGCCGCCCGGAATCCAGGCCGAACAGGTCCAGGACCCGGCCGATTGTGTGATCGACCATGTCGTCCAGGTTGGCGGGTGCCGCATAGAAGGCCGGCACCGGCGGCGCGATGATCGCCCCCATTTCCGACAGCGCCAGCATGGTGCGCAGGTGGCCGGAATGCAGCGGCGTCTCGCGCACCATCAGCACCAGGCGACGGCGCTCCTTCAAGGCGACGTCGGCCGCCCGGGTCAGCAGCGACGAGGTCACCCCGGTGGCGATCTCGCTCATGGTGCGGACCGAACAGGGCGCGATCACCATGCCCAGCGTGCGAAACGACCCCGACGCCGGCGCGGCGCCGATATCCTCGGGGCGGTGGCAATGATCGGCCAGGGCGCGCACCTGGGCCAGCTTCAAATCGCTTTCGTGGGCCAAGGTGACCTCGGCGGCCTTGCTGAGGACCAGATGGGTCTCGATTTTCAGCGCCCGCAGCGTCTCGAGCATGCGAATGCCATAGATCACCCCCGAAGCGCCGCTGATGCCGACCACCAGCCGGTTGGGTGTCTGATCCATGACATTCTCTCCGTTTGCGCCATTCCCATGCGGAATGTGGGTTGATTCGAAACCAATACTCAGGCATAAAGCCCAATTTTTTCGCTGACAGACGCGTTGCGCCGTCATATGCTATCCACCTCACCCATATCCCAGGGAGGATAGTAATGAGCCTTCAGGACCGGATCGAGTCTTTGAAAGCCAAGCACGCTGCGCTTGACTCCGCCATCATCCAGGAAGCCCAGCGTCCTCTTCCCAATAATGTGGCGATTGCCGACATGAAACGCCAGAAACTCCGGATCAAGGAGGAGCTGACGCGTTGCAGTTCGACGACGCATTAGTCTGAATTCAGGGGGCAAGGATGTGCGGCCGTCGGGGGTGTCCCGGCGGCCGTTGCCGTTAGGGGTGTAACAAAGTTGCGCAATGTTGCGCCGCGGCACGAGAGCGGGCGGCGAAACTGTGGAAATCCACAATTCCGGCTTTGCATTAATTGCGTCCTCTGTGCGATGTTAGCCCCCTCGAAAGGAGGGGGGTTTACCCCCCAAGGGAAGTCGCAAAGCAGAGGAATCGTCAGAGAATGACCAACGCATATCAGCAGGCTTACGAACGTTCGCTCAAGGACCCCGAGGGTTTCTGGGCCGATGCGGCCAAGGATGTCCATTGGATCAAGCCGTGGACCAAGGTCCTCGATGATTCGCGCAAGCCCTTTTATCGTTGGTTCTCCGGCGGCGAGGTCAACACCTGCTACAACGCCGTCGATCGCCATGTCGAGGCCGGCCGTGGCGCCCAGGCCGCTCTGATCTATGACAGCCCGGTCACCAATACGGTCCGGACCACCACCTATGCCGAGTTGAAGGACCAGGTGTCGCGCTTCGCCGGCGTGCTGCGCGACCTGGGCGTCGGCAAGGGCGACCGCGTCATCGTCTACATGCCGATGGTGCCGGAAGCGGTGGTCGCCATGCTGGCTTGCGCCCGTCTGGGCGCGGTGCATTCGGTGGTGTTCGGCGGCTTCGCCTCGAACGAACTGGCGACCCGCATCAACGACGCTCTGCCCAAGGTGATGGTGTCGGCCTCGTGCGGCATCGAAACCAACCGCGTCATTCCCTATAAGCCGCTGCTGGACCATGCCATCGAGCTGGCCGACCACAAGCCGGCCCATTGCGTCATCTTGCAGCGTCCGCAGGTGGTCGCCGACATGATCGCCGGCCGCGACGTCGATTGGACCGAAGCCGCCGCCAAGGCCCAGCCCGCCGAGTGCGTGGCGGTGGCCTCCACCGATCCGCTGTACATCCTTTACACCTCGGGCACCACCGGCCAGCCCAAGGGCGTAGTCCGCGACAATGGCGGCCACATGGTGGCGCTGAAGTGGACCATGAAGGCGGTCTACAACATCGAGCCGGGCCAGGTGTTCTGGGCCGCCTCGGACGTGGGTTGGGTGGTCGGCCATTCCTACATCTGCTACGCGCCCTTGCTGCACGGCGCCACCTCGATCGTCTATGAGGGCAAGCCGGTCGGCACCCCCGACGCCGGCGCCTTCTGGCGCGTCATCAGCCAGCACAAGGTGACCGCCCTGTTCACCGCGCCGACCGCCTTCCGCGCCATCAAGCGCGAGGACCCCAACGGCGAATTGCTGAAGAAGTACGATCTGGGTTGCCTGAAGGCCCTGTTCCTGGCCGGCGAGCGCTCGGACCCCGATACCATCAAGTGGGCGCAGTCGAACCTGAAGGTTCCGGTGGTCGACCATTGGTGGCAGACCGAAACCGGCTGGGCCATCGCCGCCAACTGCCTGGGCCTGCATGAATTCCCGGTCAAGCCCGGTTCGCCGACCAAGGCGGCGCCTGGTTGGGACCTGCAGGTGCTGGACGAGGGCCATCACCAGTGCAAGCCCGGCCAGACCGGCTCGCTGGTGGTCAAGCTGCCGCTGCCGCCCGGCACCTTCTACACCCTGTGGAACGCCGAACAGCGCTTCTTCGACAGCTACCTGGCCGAGTTCCCCGGCTATTACAAGACCGCCGACGCCGGCATGATCGACGAAGACGGCTATGCCTATGTGATGAGCCGCACCGACGACATCATCAACGTCGCCGGCCACCGCCTGTCGACCGGCCAGATGGAAGAAGTTCTGGCCAGCCACCCCGACGTCGCCGAATGCGCCGTCATCGGCGTGGCCGACCAGCTGAAGGGCCAGCTGCCGCTGGGCTTCATCTGCCTGAAGGCCGGCGTCACCAAGCCGGACGATCAGATCCTCAAGGAAGTGGTGGCCCTGGTGCGCGAGACCATCGGCCCGGTCGCCGCCTTCAAGAGCTGCACCGTGGTCAAGCGTCTGCCCAAGACCCGTTCGGGCAAGATCCTGCGCGGCACCATGCAAAAGATCGCCGACAACAAGGATTACAAGATGCCGGCGACCATCGACGATCCGGCCATCCTGGAGGAGATCGACGAGAGCCTGCAGGGCATCGGCTATTCCAAGGCCCGCAAGGAAGCGGTGGAATAAGTCGTCCGTGCAAAAGGAGAAAAATAGGCTTGGGGCGGCCCAAGCCTATTTTTTTGGCGTTTGACCGCCGCCATGAGGCGAGCCGTGCTCGCCTCATGGCGGGAAAACGGAGCAATCCCGCGCGGAAAGCTTGCTTGAGCACGGGGTTTCCAAACAGAATCGGGGAAAAGTACACCGAGGCGAAGCCGAGGGACTTTTCCACGCGGAACTCAGCCCAGGCGGATACGGCATTCCAGGCGGTGGACCGCGCCGGGCGGCAAGGTGATCAGGTCGGGACCGGCATTGGTGGTCTCGACGCAGATCATGCGGCGGTAATCGTCGCAGGCCAGATCGGCCATGGCCTTGGCGGTGTCCTGCCACGGGTTCCACACCACCGCGCTGCCCGACCCCTTGCTTTCCACCAGAATGCGGCGATCCTGGCCGTCATCCTCGATCGACAGGACGGCCGGGGTTCCGGTATAGATGCGGTCGGCTTCGCTGGAAATGTCCACCGGGCCGGACTGGGTCTTGACGGTGCCGCCCGCCATCTTGTCGATATAGGCACAGCCATCCAGGCCCCGGATTCGGGTGCGCTCGATGTCGCCGACCCGGAAATAGGTGTGCAGGGCCTGCGACAGGGTGAAGTTGGTCTGGCCTGAATTGCGGGTGATCAGCGCCACCTCAAGACCGTCGCCGACAACGATTTCCTGGGCCAGCACGAAGGAATGCGGCCAGATCGCCCGGGTTTCGGCGTCGCAGGCCAGGCCCAGAATCACCATCACCCGCCCATCGGCCAGCTTGCGGGTTTCCATCACATCCCACGGCCGGGTGCGGGCGAAGCCGTGGCCGGGGCGGCCCAGGCCGTCGGGATCGGGGCCGAACCACGGCCAGCACACCGGAATGCCGCCCTTGATGGCCTTGCCGGTGGCGTAATAGGCCTGCTCACTCAGGAACAAAAGGTCGGTCTTGCCGTCGGGCACGAACGACAGCACCTGGCCGGCATACAGGCTGATGGTGGCGCGGCCGCCATCGGCGGTAACGTCGATCATGGTCAGGTCGCCGGGACCGGAGCGGAAGGACAGGCCGCCGTCGATGGCGAAGCGTCGGGTCAGGTCGGCGATGGTCATCGGGGCATCCCTGGCAGGTCGAAGGTGTCCTTGATCCTAACCCAGCCATTGGTCCGACACACCGCCCCGGCGGGGCGGGGGCGGCGGGCGGGCCAAGCCGCCCCGATTGGGGATCACATCTCGAAGTGGCGGCGCACGCGTTCTTCCAGCAGGCGTTGGGCCTCGGCTTCGTCGCAATCGGCCAGTTGGTCGAAGATGGCGGCGGCGATCACGCGAAATTCCGCCATGACCGTGTGGTCGAAATGGCTGCCGGTGTCACGCTCCAGGATCGCCATCACCTCGTCGAACTTCATCGGTTCCTTGTAGGGCCGCTTCGAGCACAGCGCGTCGAACACGTCGGCGACGGCGAAGATGCGCGCCGCCAGCGGAATCTCCTCGCCCTTGATGCGACGGGGGTAACCGCTGCCGTCCCACTTTTCGTGGTGCGCCGCCACCACCGCGTGGGCGCCGTCCAGCCAGCCCATGCCGGTGACGATCTCCTCGCCCAGGGCGACGTGGGTGCGCATGATGGTCATTTCGCCGTCATCCAGCCGGCCGGGCTTGAGCAGAATGGCGTCGGGAATACCGATCTTGCCGACATCGTGCAGGAAACTGCCGGCGATCAGGGCCTGCATCGCCGACCCGGTCATGCCCAGGCGCTCGGCGATGCGCGCGGCGATCCAGGCGACCCGGTAATTGTGGGCGCCGGTGTCGGAATCGCGCTTGGCGATGGCGCGGCCCAGGGCCTCCATCATCGAGATGTGGGAATCCAGCACCTCGCGGGCCTTGCGCTCGTTGTCGGACGACAGGTGCACCACCACCGGATAAAGCGCCGCCCCGCACAGAAGCGAGGCCAGGCTGACCATCAACGCCACCGCCAGCGAGCTGTCCAGGATCTGTTGGCGCTGCCATTCCGGCACGACGCGCACGCCCTCGAAATAGCCCAGGATCGGCCCGGTGGTGTCGGTGCTGTCGGTGCGCAGCGGCACGAACACCCGAAGCACCCAGCGGTCGGCAACGCGAATGCTTTGGTAGGATGCGGCGGTGTATTTCGGCTTGCCGTGGCTGGGTAGGGCGGATTCCACCGTTTCGCCCTCGGCGGTGATGGCCTCGGCCAGCTTCGTGCCGTTCTTGTCATAGATCTCGGCGATGTCGAACAGACCGCCCGAGATGGTCTTGGCGGCCTGCGTCGCCCTCTCGATCCCTTCCTCGCCGGAAAGGCCGATGGCGTCGTGGAAGTGCATCAACTGGTCCGATTCCTCGATCGCCAGCTTGACGATGCTTTCCTCGGCGCCTTCCCGCTCGACATACCAGGCGATCGGGCTGGCCACCGAGGCCAGCAGGATGCTGACGGCCGCAATGCGGATCGCGGTGCGCTTTTGAAAGGGATTCATGCCAACGGGTCCTCTGGGTCGGATGGGGCGTGCGGCGCGATCATACACCAGGGGGGACGGTCGTCCATGAACCGGGAATGAACGTTTGGGCCGTTACCAAAAGTGGTTAAACGTCAGTTGTATTGCGACGTAAGAATGGTATCGTCCTTCTGTGCAATCGTCATGAGGGGGTGTTCATGCTGAGGTATCTTTCAATGATCGCGATCGGCGGCCTGATGATGGGGTGTGCCCCCGAGCCGGCGGTTCAAGAATCCAAGCCCGTGCCGAAACAGCTTCCGGCGCCGCCGTGGGTGCTCAAGACCACGCCGACCGAATACAACGTCATGAAGGTTAACCAGGGCTGGAACGACGACGAGGCCGATTGGTACTACAATCTCAGCCAAGGCTCGCGCATCGCCCATTACGATCTGGTGGTCAATCTGGAACAGCCGAAATCCTTCGACCTGTTCCTGGCCGACGGCCTGGCTCGCTATGGCTATCTGCCGGCGATATCGGCCAAATGGAACCCGGATTCCTTGCCGATCGGCTTCGCCAAGGACCAACCCAACCAGTTCAAGCAGGCCTGGTTCGGCATGACCTGCGCGGCTTGCCACACCAACCGCATCCAGTATCAGGGGCGCGAGATTCAGATCGACGGCGCCCCGGCCCTGGCCGATCTGGGCGGCTTCCTGCGCGATCTGCAGGCCGCGCTGGCGGAAACCGCCACCGATTCCGGCAAGTTCGACCGCATGGCGTTTCGCATGCTGGGCGCCAATGCGTCCAATCGATCCAAGCAGGCCTTGAAGGCCCGGCTGAACGACAATGCCGGCCGTGTCGCCGCCATCTTGAACAATTCGACCAGCGACAGCTGGGGGCATGCCCGCACCGACGCCTTCGGCATGATCTTCAACCGCGTCACCGGAATCGATCTGGGCTATACCGAAAACGAGAAGGCGGCCGACGCCCCGGTGTCGTATCCGCATCTGTGGGATACCGGCCGGTTCAACTGGGTGCAGTGGAACGCCGCCGTGCCCAACCGCACCAGCTTCGAGAAGCTGGGCCGCAATGCCGGCGAGGTGCTGGGCGTGTTCGGCGACGCCGCGCTGAAGAAGCCGCGGCCGCTGCACGAATTCTATGACAGCACGGTGCGGGTGCGCAATCTGGGCGCCATGGAGGTGCTGGTCGAAAAGCTGACGGCGCCGCGCTGGCGCGATGCCATCGGCCCGATCGACAACAAGATGGCCAGCGCCGGCGGCACGATCTATGCCGAGAAGTGCCTGTCCTGCCACGCCCTGATCAACAATCTCAAGGCGCCGATCGAGGTGGTGACCATCCCGATGGATCAGGTCGGCACCGATCCGACCATGAACCACAACGCCACCCGCATGGTCCAGACCCGTCAGCTGGCCGGCACCAAGATGCTGGCCGGCGACAAGCTGCAGCCGACCGACCTGGGCATCAATTTGCTGGCCAATGCGGTTACCGGCTCGATCCTGGGCAAGATCGCCCGGCCCGAGACCGATCCGTTGTCGCCCTTGCCCACCGGGTGGAGCGCTCCGAAGGCCCAGACCAAGCCGCCGGCCGGCCCGTCCTTTGCCGTCGCCACCGTCTATAAGGCCCGCCCGCTCAACGGCATCTGGGCGACCGCCCCCTATCTGCACAACGGTTCGGTGCCCAGCCTGTATGAACTGCTGAAGCCGCCGGCCGAGCGGATCAAGGCCTTCAAGGTCGGCAGCACCGCCTTTGACGCCAAGAATGTCGGCTTCGCAACCGATTCCGGCCCGACCACCTTCGAGACCGCCAAACCGGCCAATTCCAACGCCGGTCATGCCTATGGCACCGACCTGACCGACCAGCAGCGTTGGGAATTGATCGAGTTCATCAAGTCCCTGTAATCGGGACTGTCTCCTCCCACCTTCGGCCGTCACCGTCACCGGTGGCGGCCTATTCTTTCCAGAACGGCTTGGCTGCTTCCGCTTCCACCTGGGCGCGGTTCAGGCCCAGATCGGTCATCATGCGATAGTCCAGACGCGCCAACGCACGGCGCTGGGCCGAACGCTCGATCCAGGTCAGCAGCATGTCGAGGCGCAGGCGGAAGCCTTCGCTCGACCGGGTGAGGTGGAAAAATGAACCCATCCAATTCTGGGCGGTCATGGCATTGCCCTCCATTGACACCGTAAATGATTTGCGCATTGACGGTGCTTCCGAGTCAATGGCAGTATTGACACCATGTCAAATTGGCTTCCCGACCTAGCCGCCCATGGCGGCCCCAAATACCGCGCCATCGCCGACGCCATCGAGGCCGACATCGCCTCGGGCGGGTTGGCCCCGGGCTTTCGCATGCCGACCCATCGCGATCTGGCCTGGCGCCTGAAAGTCACCGTCGGCACGGTGGCGCGGGCCTATGTCGAGGCCGAACGGCGCGGCCTGCTGTCGGGCGAGGTCGGGCGCGGCACCTTCGTCACCGACCCGGCCCGCCAGGCCGAAGCCGCGCTGCCGGAATATCTGGCGGTGGCGTGGCGGCCCCAGCCCGACACCGTCAACCTGGCCGTCAACCGGCCGGGCGGCGACCAGGGGGCCTGGGCGGTCGGCCCGGTGCTGGAACGGATTGGCCGCCGTCCCGATCTGCCGCAATTACTGTCCTACAACCTGGACCCGGTCGGCATGCGCCACCGCCAGGCCGGCGCCCAGTGGCTGAAACGCGAAAAGGTCGAGGTGGTGCCGGAACTGGTGTCGGTCACCGCCGGCAGCCAGCAGGCCATCGTCGCCGCCCTGGCCACGCTGACCCGGGCCGGCGACATGGTCGCCGCCGAGGAACTGACCTATCCCGGCTTCAAGTCGGCCGCCGCCCTGCTGGGCCGGCCGGTGGTGCCGGTGGCCATGGATGAACTGGGCCTGATCCCCGACGAGGTCGACAAGGCCTTCGCCAAGGGGGCGCGTCTGCTCTATACCACCGCGACGGTGCAGAACCCGACCACCGCCACCTTAAGCGCCGAACGCCGCCGGGCCATCGCGCAATTGGCCCGCGCCCACGATGCGTTCGTGCTGGAAGACGGGGTGCACCGCTTCCTTGATCCCGACGGCCCCGACGCCCTGCAGGTGTTCGCGCCCGAGCGGGTGATCTATCTGACCACTTTGTCGAAAAGCGTGTCGCCGGGCCTGCGCGCCGCTTTCGCCGCCGTTCCCGCCGCCTGGAAGGGCCGCTTCGACGCCGCCATCGGCGCCCTTAGTCTGGCGCTGCCGGTTCCCTTGATCGAAGCCGCCTGCATCCTGATCGACGAGGGCCAGGCGATCGTCGCCGCCGACCGCCAGCGGGCCGAGGCGATGGTTCGGCTGGATCTGGCTGCCCAGATCCTGGGTGACGAGTTGCGCCCCACCGGGGCCGCCTTCAATCTGTGGCTGCCGCTGGTCCTACCATGGACCAGCAATTCCTTCGTCGCCGAGGCGGCCCGTCACGGCGTCAACCTGGCGCCCACCGAATCCTTCGCCATCGGCCGGCCGCACCGCGACGGCGTGCGGGTATCGGTGACGGCGCCGCCCGATCATGCCACCCTGGAACGGGGCCTTCGCATCCTGGCCGGCCTGTTGGCCGCCGGTCCCGGCCACGCCATGCCGACGGTGTAACGCCATGCAGCCCGGTTTCGCCGAGACGGTTCGCACCTTCGCCAAGATCGGGCTGCTGTCGTTCGGCGGGCCGGCCGGACAGATCGCCACCATGCATCGCATCCTGGTGGACGAGAAGAAGTGGCTGGACGAGGAACGCTTCCTGCACGCCTTGAATTTCTGCATGTTGCTGCCCGGCCCCGAGGCCCAGCAACTGGCCACCTATGCCGGCTGGCTGCTGCACCGGGTCAAGGGCGGGCTGGCCGCCGGCATTTTGTTCGTCGCCCCCGGTTTCGTGGTGATGATGGCCCTGGCCGCCTTCTATGTCGGCTTTCGCGACCTGACCGTGGTCCAGGGATTGTTCGCCGGCCTGAAGCCGGCGGTGCTGGCGGTGGTGGTCGAAGCCTGCCTGCGCATCGGCAAACGCGGCCTGAAGCGGCCCGGCCACCGGGCGGTGGCGTTGCTGTCCTTCGTCGCCATCTTCCTGTTCGGCCTGCCTTTTCCGCTGATCGTCGCGGCGGCCGGGCTTTACGGCTTTGCCAGCACCACGGCGGAAGGCCAACAGGCTTTGGTGGACCGCCCTGGGGTCGGGCGGTCGCTGCCGACGATCCTTTTGTGGTCGGCCCTGTGGCTGGCCCCGGTCGGGCTGGCCCTGGCCTGGGGTCAAGGCGCCTTCGGGGCGGTCGGCCTGTTCTTCGCCAAGATGGCGGTGGTGACCTTCGGCGGCGCCTATTCGGTCCTGGCCTATGTCGCCCAGCAGGCGGTCGAGGTCCATGGCTGGCTGACGCCCCCTGAGATGCTGGACGGCTTGGGGTTGGCGGAAACCACCCCCGGCCCGCTGATCCTGGTCAACCAGTTCGTCGGCTTCCTGGCCGGCTTTCGCGATCCCGGCCCGCTGAACCCCTGGGCCGGCGGAGTGCTGGCGGCCAGCCTGACGGTGTGGGTGACCTTCGTGCCGTCCTTCCTGTGGATCTTCGCCGGCGCCCCCCATGTCGAGCGGATGCGCGGCAATGCCCGGCTGGCGGCGGCCTTGTCGGCGATCACCGCCGCCGTCTTCGGCGTGATTTTGAACCTGTCGCTGTGGTTCGCCCTGCATGTCGCCTTCACCAAGGTCGGCGCCTGGGGGGTGGGGCCGATCAATCTGCCGCTGCCCGATCCGGCCACCGCCCAGCCCGTCGCCATTGCGCTGGGGGCGGCGGCGATGGTGGGGCTGCTGCGCTTCAAGTGGGGAATGGTGCCGGTGCTGGCCGGCTCAGCCGTGATCGGCGCCCTGCTTTATTAGTCCGCCGTCCCAGCGCCTGGCCAGCAGCCAGGCCGCCACGCCCGATACCAGACTGATGGCCGCCATGGTCAGGAAGGCGCCGCCGGCAAAGGCTTCGTACAGCCGGCCCGAGGCCAGGCTCATCAATCCCGGCGCCGCTCCGGCGGCGATGCCGGCGAAAATGCCCTGGGCGCGGGCCGACAGGCCAGGCGCCACGGCTCGGTTCAGGAAATGCATCGCGCCCAGATGGCCGCAGCCGAAGGTGGCAGCGTGCAGCAATTGGGCAAGGGCCAGGGCGGGCAGGGCGGTGGTGGTCCCTAACACCAGCCAGCGCACGATGCCGGCCAAGGCGGCGATCAGCAGCAGCCGGGCCGGCCCCAGCCGCGCCACCACCCGGCCCGAGAAGGCGAACAGGGCGATTTCGGCCACCACCCCTTCCGACCACAGATAGCCGATGACGTCGCCCTCGATGCCGGCCGATTTCCAATGGATGGTGGCGAAGCCGTAATAGACGGTGTGTGCCGCCTGGTTCAGGCTGGCGGCGGCCAGGAACAACAGAAACGGCGCCGAGCCCAACAGCGGCGCCAGTCTGGCCGGCGCCTTTCCGCCACCCACGGGAACCCGCTGGTCGGGCAGGGTGGCGCAACTGACGGCGGTTAGCGCCAGGGCGGCCGAGACCAGCCACACCAGCAAGCTGGTCGGTTGGCCGGTCAGGATCTGGCCGGTGGCCACGGCGGCCAGGATGAACGAGGCCGATCCCCACAGCCGCACCCGCCCGTAATCCAGCTTGTGGTGGGTGGCGACCGCCAGCACCAGGCTTTCGCCCACCGGCATGATCGCCGACCAACAGCCGGTGGCGACCACCGACAGGGCCAGGATGGCCCAGAACCCGTCGGTCAGGGCGAAGGCCAGCCAACTGATGGCGGCGGCGGCGGCCAGCACCACCATCGGCCGGCGGCGGTCGCCGCGCTTGTCGACCACATGGCCGATCAGCGGGTTGACCACCACCTTGGTGACGTAGATGACGGCGATGATCAGGCCGATCTCGACCGGGCTCAGGCCTTGGTCCTTCAGCCATAACGGCCAGAACGGCAATTGGGTGCCGACCCCGATGAACAAGGCGGTGTAATAGAACGACAGGCGCAGGCCGGCCTGGGTTCGGGTCATGGGAACAGGCGCGACAGCGTCAGTCCGCGGTGTGCCATCGACAGCACGCACTCGTCGGACGCCAGGAAACGGTATTCCTCCTCCCGCTGGGTGGTCAGGCTGTCGGCGGCCTTCAGGGCATCATCGACGAAGCCGGGATGGACCATCATCAAGGTGCGCGGGCGGGGGCGGTCGGTGAAGCGGCGGAACAATTGGGCGAACGGCACCCTCCCTGAGAAGTCGTAGACCCCCCGGAACGAGCCGTTATGCGGCACCCCTTCCACCTGCAGGCAGCGGCGGAAATGGCGGCCAAGTTCGGAAATGATCAGGGCGCGCACCGGGTTGACGGCGCGGGCCAGGATGGCGGCGCGCGGCTCGACGCAGGATCGGATCCACCCCTTGCGGCCCATGCGATGGCGCCACAGATCCAGCGTGGCCGTGCCGATTCCCGGCAATTGCTGGACATGGTGATGGCCGTCCAGGAAATCGGGGGGGCGGCCGAAGCCAGCCTCGAAGGCATCGTACTGGCGATGGAACTCGGCCTTGATCTCGGCCTGGTCCAGGCGGCCGGTCAGCGCCAGCTTCAACAGCGTGCCCAGGGGCGGCAATTTGCCCTCGGGGGCCAGCTTGGGCATCGGCCCCAGGGGGGACTGATCGGTCAGCGTCAGGTGGATGCCGATATCGGCCCGACCGTCCAGTTCCTTCAGCGCGCGGGCCTCGTCGGGCCAGAAGCGGCTTTGCGTCATGCAGCCGGTGGCCTGCAGGCGCCCTTGCTCGATCAATTGGCGGATCGCCAGCGACACGCCGGGGGCCAGGCCGTAATCGTCGGCGCACAGGGTGATGGCGTTGGATGCGGTCATCAGGATTTCTTTCCAGGTGCCGGACGTTGACCGGCGGGCCGCTATTGTTCACACTTCCGCTCGACTTTCCAAGCGTCGCCACAAGGGATCTTCCCATGTCCGAAAACAATGCTGATTCCGGCCGGCCGGTTCTGTCGCTGGTGGTGCCGATGTTCAACGAATCGGACAATGTCGACCATCTGTTCGCCCGGCTGATTCCGGTCCTGGACGGGTTCGGCGTGACGTGGGAAGTGGTGTGCGTCGATGACGGCAGCCGCGACGACACCGTTGCCAAGGTGGTGGCCCATCACCACAAGGAACCGCGCATCAAGCTGGTGGAATTGTCGCGCAATTTCGGTAAGGAAAAGGCGCTGTCGGCCGGGCTGCATCACACCTCGGGCCAGGCGGTGGCGATGATCGACGCCGACCTGCAGCACCCGCCGGAACTGGTGGGGCGGATGCTGGAATTGTGGCGCGAGGGCTATGAGATGGTCATCGCCGTCCGCTCGGGCCGCGAGAAGGAAAGCGCGGTCAAGCGCTTGTCGGCCAACCTGTTCTACGATCTGTTCGCCAAGGTGTCAGAGGTGAGGCTGCCGCAAGGCGCCGGCGATTTCCGCCTGCTGGATCGCAAGGTGGTCGATGTGTTGAACTCCATGCCGGAACACACCCGGTTCATGAAGGGGCTGTATGCCTGGGTGGGGTTTCGTCAGATATCGATCCCCTATGACGTCGCCGACCGGGTGGCCGGCCAGACCAAGTTCAACCTGTTCCGGCTTTACCGTCTGGCCATCGACGGCATCACCGCCTTCACCTCGGTGCCTTTGAAGGTGTGGACCTTCATCGGCATGCTGGTGGCCGCCTTCGCGATGCTGTACGGCCTGTTGTTCATCGTCAAGACCCTGATCCTGGGCATCGACGTGCCGGGTTATCCGTCCCTGATCGTCGCGGTGATGTTCCTGTCCGGCGTGCAGCTGATCAGCCTGGGGGTGATCGGAGAATATCTGGGCCGGGTGTTTTCCGAGGTCAAGCATCGCCCCCTTTATGTCGTGCGCAACGCCTATGGCTGTAAGCGCAATATTCCAGTAGGTGAGTAGATTATGCTGTCCAGCAAGGCCAAATACGGGTTGAAGGCGATGGTTCATCTGGCCCGTAAGGCCGGTGACGGCTCGGTGCTGATCGCCGACATCGCCGAGGCCGAGCGCATCCCCAAGAAGTTCCTGGACGCCATTTTGCTGGAGATGAAGAAGGCCGGCCTGTTGTCCTCGAAGAAGGGCAAGGGCGGCGGTTATGTGCTGGCGCGGCCGGCGGAAAAGATCCTGGTCGGCGACATCGTTCGCCTGCTGGATGGGCCGCTGGCGCCGGTTCCCTGCGTGTCCCGCACCGCCTATCGCCGCTGCGAGGATTGCATCGACGAGACCAATTGCGCCATCCGCGCGGTGATGGGCGAGGTCAGGGACGCCATCGCCGCCATCCTGGACAAGACCAGCCTGGCCGACATGGCCTTTGCCATGAAGCCGGAACCGATCCTGATGTACGACATCTGATCGATGGCCCGCGCCAGGTTGGGCGCGGGCCGTTTCCTATGGTCAGGCGGCGCGGATTTCCGACAGGAAGGCGGTGACCTCGCCGGCCAACTGGCGCGACACATTCTTCAGCCCGTCGGCCGAGCCATAAACTTGATCGGCCATCACCTTGGTTTCCTGGGCGGCGTTGGCCACCACCGCGACATTGTCGGCCGCCGCCGAGGTGCCGGCCGCCGCCTGGGCGACCGAGCGGGCGATCTCGCTGGTGGCGGCCCCTTGTTCCTCGACCGCCGCGGCGATGGCGCTCGACAGTTCGTTGATGGTCTGGATGGTGCCGGTGATCCCCTGGATGGCATCCACCGCCTGGCGGGTTTCGCCCTGGATGGCGGCGATCTGCTGGCCGATTTCCTGGGTCGCCTTGGCGGTCTGGTTGGCCAGGCTTTTCACTTCGCCGGCCACCACCGCGAAGCCCTTGCCCGCTTCGCCCGCTCGCGCCGCCTCGATGGTGGCGTTCAGGGCCAGCAGGTTGGTCTGGCTGGCGATGGTGTTGATCAGGCCGATCACTTCGCCGATGCGGCTGGCGGCGTCGGACAGGCTTAAGACCATGCGGTTGGTATGGTTGGCCTGCTCGACCGCTTCCCGCGAGATGGTGGCCGCATGCGATACCTGGCGCGCAATCTCATCGACCGAGGATGACAATTCCTGGGTGGCGGCCGACACCGCCTGGACGTTGGCGGTGACCTGGCCGGTCATCGAGGTGACACTGCCGGCCTGGACCATGGTCTGGTCGGCGTTGCCCGACAGGGTCTGCGAATTGCCCAGCAGGCTTTCCGACGAATCCTGGATCTGCTGGACGATGCCGTTGACGCGGCCTTCCAGCGATACGGCGACCCGCTCCAGCGCCTCGCGGCGGTGCAGCTCGGATTGACGGTCCATCTCGATCTTCTCGAGTTGCGAATAGCCCAGCTTGGCCTTGGTCGCCCGCAACAGCGCGGTCAGGCGCTGGTACTCGCTGACCGGCTCGTCGGTGATGTCGTGGGCGAAATCGCCGCGTGCCAGGGCGTCGAAATGGCCCTCCATGCGGTTCAGGGGCGCGTTGATGCGGCCGATCAGGGCCCGGCCCAGGCCGACAGCCACCACCAGGGCGGCGATGATGACGCCGATGCCGGCTGCGTCCATGTTCAGATTGACCAGTTCGGCGGCGACGATGGTCAGAATGACCGGCACGCTCATCGCCAGCACCATGAGTCCGGTGACACTGTTCCTGGCGCGGGCGATGCCGCCGGCCAGGCCGGTGCGGATCGCGCGGCCCTCCTTGATCACCATGCCGCTGGCCCGGCCCTCTCGAAGGTCGGCATAAAGCTTCTCGGCCGCCGCCACCTGCTCGCGGCTGGGCTTCGAGCGGATCGACACGAAGCCGGTGATCTGGCCGTTCTCGGTGACCGGCGTGACGTTGGCCCGCACCCAGTAATGGTCGCCATTCTTGGTGCGGTTCTTGACGAACCCTTCCCACGGCTTGCCCGTCTTGATGGTCTGCCACAGATCGGCGAAGGCTTCCTTCGGCATGTGGGGGTGGCGCACCAGATTGTGCGGGCTGCCCAGCAATTCCTCCTCGGTGAAGCCGCTGATGTCGATGAAGGCCTTGTTGACGAAGATGATGCGGCCGCCGGCATCGGTGCGCGATACCAGCATTTCGCCGTCGTTCATCATGACTTCGCGGTTGGTGATCGGTCCGTTGTCACGCATGGAAACCTCGCCGTCTTAAGAATGAGAAGCATGCGTAGGTCTAGTGCGTGGTCGGATCGCCCGGGAAATCAACCACAAAATTTTTGTTTTTCGTAATTCCAGCTAAGGATTGAACGCTTTGTAAAAAAAAGAAAAATGCGCACATACCCAAGTGCGGTGGTAGGATATGCGCATGCCCTCGGAGATTGACAGCCACTCGCCCTTGGGCCATCACACAAGGACGCAGGAAGCCCGAGGGAGAATGAGCGCATGAGTGCCGTCCGGATCATTCAGACCACCCCGTTCGACGGGCAGAAGCCGGGAACGTCCGGCCTGCGCAAGAAGGTCAAGACCTTCGCCCAGCCGCATTATCTGGAAAATTTCGTTCAGGCGATCTTCGACTCGATCGGCGAGGTCGGCGGCAAGGTTCTGGTGCTGGGCGGCGACGGCCGCTTTCACAACCGCACCGCCTGCCAGACCATCCTGAAGATGGCCGCCGCCAACGGTTTCGCCCGGGTGATGGTCGGGCGTGGCGGCATCTTATCGACGCCGGCGGCGTCTTGCGTGATCCGCAAGTACCGGACCTTCGGCGGCATCATCTTGTCGGCCAGCCACAATCCCGGCGGCCCGGACGAAGATTTCGGCATCAAGTACAACATCCCGGCCGGCGGCCCGGCCCCCGAGGCGGTGACCGAGGCGATCTTCGCCCGTTCCAAGGCCATCACCGAGTACCGCATCCAGGATGCCGCCGACATCGACCTGGACCGCCTGGGGACCCAGCAATTGGGGCCGATGGCGGTCGAGGTGTTCGACCCGGTGGCCGACTATGCCGCCTTGATGCAGACCCTGTTCGACTTCGATGCCATCCGCGCCGCCTTCAAGGCGGGATTTGGCATGAAGTTCGACGCCATGCACGCGGTGACCGGCCCCTATGCCAAGGCCATCCTGGAGGACATGCTCGACGCCCCGGCCGGCACGGTGATGAACGGCACGCCGTTGGAAGATTTCGGCCACGGCCATCCCGACCCCAATCTGGTCCACGCCCACGAATTGGTGGAAGCCTTGTTCGGCCCCGACGCCCCCGATTTCGGCGCGGCATCGGACGGTGACGGCGACCGCAACATGATCCTGGGTAAGAATTTCTATGTGACGCCGTCGGACAGCCTGGCGGTGCTGGCGGCCAACGCCACGCTGTGCCCCGGTTATGCCGGCGGCTTGAAGGGCATCGCGCGGTCGATGCCGACCTCGGCCGCGCCCGACCGCGTCGCCGCCGCCCTGGGCATCCCGGCCTTCGAGACGCCGACGGGCTGGAAGTTCTTCGGCACCTTGCTCGATGCTGGTAAGGCCACCCTGTGCGGCGAGGAAAGCTTCGGCACCGGCTCGGACCATGTGCGAGAAAAAGACGGGCTGTGGGCGGTGCTGATGTGGCTGAACGTGCTGGCCGTCAGGAAGGAGCCGGTGGCCGACATCGTGCGCGCCCATTGGGCCAAATATGGCCGCAATGTCTATTCCCGCCACGATTACGAAGGCATCGATTCGGCCGCCGCCAACGGGTTGATGGACCATCTGCGCGGCCTGGATTTGAAGGGCAAGGCGCTGGGCGCCTATAAAGTCGCCTTCAACGATGATTTCGCCTATACCGACCCGGTCGATGGCAGCATCAGCACCCAGCAGGGCATCCGCATCGTCTTCGAGGACGGCAGCCGCGTGGTGTTCCGCCTGTCCGGCACCGGCACCGAAGGCGCCACCCTGCGCGTCTATATCGAGCAGTTCGAGCCCGACGTGACCAAGCACCATCTGGACCCGCAAGAGGCCCTGGCGGATTTGATCAAGATCGCCCGCGATGTGGCGCAAATCGAGGCCCGCACCGGGCGGGCCGAACCCACGGTGATTACGTGATATTTGAACCACAGAGGCACAGAGGCACAGAGATCCCCGGCGTGTGGCGACATCGTCGCCTCATGGACGGTCCCTCTGTGCCTCTGTGCCTCTGTGGTTCATCCAGCAAGGAACCACGATGACCCACAGCTTCCACCCCACCATCCTGCGCGAATACGACATCCGCGGCATCGTCGGCGAGACCTTGTTCGCCGCCGACGCCCGCGCCATCGGCCAGGCCTTCGGCAGCCGGGTCCGCCAGGCCGGCGGTTCGGTGGTGTGCGTCGGCTGGGACGGCAGGCTGTCCAGCCTGGAACTGGCCGGCGCCCTGACCGAGGGGCTGATGTCCACCGGCTGCACGGTGCGCCGGGTCGGGCGCGGGCCGACGCCGATGCTGTATTACGCCGCCAAGGTGCGCGATGCCGATGGCGGCATCATGGTCACCGGCAGCCATAACCCGCCGACCCATAACGGCTTCAAGATGGTGTTCCAGGGCAAGCCGTTCTTCGGCGCCGACATTCGCGGCCTGGGCGAGATCGCGGCGGCCGGCAATTTCGCCCAGGGCCAGGGCGGCGTGGTCGAGGACGATATCCGCCTCGAATATTGCGACCGCCTGGTCCAGGATTGGGACGGCAAGCGCGAGCTGCGGGTGGTGTGGGATTGCGGCAACGGCGCCGCCGGCGAGATCACCGAGATGCTGGCCAAGAAGCTGCCCGGCCGCCATACCGTGCTGTTCGGCGAGATCGACGGCCGTTTCCCCAACCACCACCCCGACCCGACCGAGCCGCATAATTTGCGGGCGCTGCAAGATGCGGTTTTGTTCGAGCGGGCCGATATCGGCATCGCCTTCGACGGCGACGGCGACCGCATCGGGGTGATCGACAACGAGGGCCGCATCCTGTGGGGCGACCAGATCCTGGTGATCCTGGCCGAGGATTTGCTGAAGACCCGGCCGGGTGCCACCATCATCGCCGACGTCAAGGCCAGCCAGGTGTTCTTCGAGGAAGTGGCCCGCATGGGTGGCAAGCCGGTGATGGGCCGCACCGGCCACTCGCTGATCAAGACCCAGATGGTCGAACTGGGCGCCCCGCTGGCCGGCGAGATGAGCGGTCACATCTTCTTCGCCGACCGCTATTACGGCTTCGACGACGCGCTTTATGCCGCCATCCGCCTGCTGGGCATCGTGTCGCGCATGGAGCGCCAGACCCTGGGCGCCCGGCGCGACAAGCTGCCGCACATGGTCAACACCCCCGAGATGCGCTTCGATTGCGCCGACGAGCGCAAGTTCGCGGTGATCGATGAGGTCAAGGATCGCCTGGACAGCGAGGGCGCCAAGGTCAATTCCATCGACGGGGTCCGCGTCGATACCGCCGACGGCTGGTGGCTGTTGCGGGCGTCCAATACCCAGGCGGTGCTGGTGGCCCGCTGCGAGGCCAAATCGGTCGAGGGCTTGAAGCGTCTGCGCGCCGCCCTGGAAGCGCAGTTGGCCAAAAGCGCCGTCACCTTGCCGGGCTGACGGCGCCGGGCCATAATCGGCGGGTGGGCTTGGAGCTTGGCCGGTGAACCTGTTCTTCTACGGCACCCTGATGGACGCGCAAGTCCGCGAGATCGTCTGCGGCCGGCCGCTTGATACCGTCGAGCCGGCGGTGGCCCAGGGATTTCGCCGCGTCCACGTCGCCGGCCGCCATTATCCGATGTTGCTGTCCCATGCCTCGGGCTGGGTCGACGGATTGCTGGTCACCCGGGTCGAGCCCGAGGCGGTGCACCGCCTGCAGGTCTATGAGGGCTGGGAATACGCCTTGCACCCGATCCGGGTGCGCACCCATTCGGGCCAGGTGGTGATGGCCCATGTCTTCATGTGTCCGCCGACCATCCGCCCCGATCCCCGCCAGTGGCGGCTGGAAACCTGGCTGCTGCGCCACAAGCGCCCGTTCCTGCGCAAGGCCCAGGCCTTAATGGAGCGCGCCTTGAAGCGGCGCGGCGGCGGCGTCGCCGGCCGCTTCCCCCGGCCCGGCCTGGCGCCCAAGCTGCGCCGTCAGGGCTAGGCGAAGAAGTCCGAGGCCAGACGGGTCATCTCGTCGGCGGCGATCTTCAGCAATTCCTCGCCCGCGGCCGGGCTGGCCAGCGACGGGTTCGAGCCGATGCGGCCGTCGGGGAAGCTGTTCCGGAAATCCCCAGCCCCGAAGAACGCGCCGGTCGGCGCCACCGCCGGCACCAGCGGGTGCGGGTCGGCCAGGTCGGGATGCAGCGCCCAGGTCAGCGCCACCTCCGGCGGCGTGGCGTGCGAGCCGACCGCATCGCCGAACATTCGGACCGAGGCCGCCATCACCTCGGGCGTTTCCCACCAATTGACCAGCCGGGTCCGCAAGGCCGGGCGAGGGGACAGGCGGTCCAGTTCCATCTGGGTCTGGGCGAATGCGGCGTTGATCGTGGCGACATTGCCGCCATGGCCGTTGATCATCAACACCCGGTCGAAGCCGTGGCGAACCAGCGACAGCAGGCAATCCTCGACCAAAGCCAGCAAGGTCGAAGGCTTCAGCGTCATGGTGCCGGGAAAAGCCATGTGGTGCTGGGCCATGCCGATGGCCAGGGTGGGCGCCACGACAACGCCCAACGCCTTGGCCACTTGGTCGGCTACCGCTTCGGCGCACATGGCGTCGGTACCGATCAGGCCGGTGGGGCCATGCTGCTCGGTCGAGCCGATGGGCAGTATGATGGCGGTGGAATGGGCCAGATAGGCCTCGACCTGAGGCCAGGTCATCAAATGCAGGCGCATGCAGGAAACTCCGCTGGTGTCGGCGCCATTATCCATCATGGCGCGTCTTTGCCCACCCTTAGAGCGGGGTGTTATTCGGTTCAATCAAGCCCCGCTCGGCGGCCATTGCGGCCGCGGCCAAGCCGCTGGAAGCGGCGCCCGGCGAGGGCTGAAATAAATGACGAGATCATGCCGCGATTCCATCGAAGCATGATCTTGGTATGTGACAAAGTTTTCATTTTGCATTCCGCATCCAGCGATGGATAATCCATCCCCACCATATCTAGTGGTCGGAGGGGGAGATGGACGATATCGATTGCGCTGCGGAGCGTGTTGAAGCGTTCAACGCGGTGGCGCTGAAGGCGGTCCTCGACCGCATGGCCGGTCCGGCGTCTTCGGGAACTTGTCGTGCCTGCGGTTGCTCGATCGAGGATGAACGGCTGCAGGCCAATCCGCATGCGCGCCATTGCCGCGAATGTGCCGACGAGATCGAGGCCGAAACCCGTCGAAAGAACCGCTGCGGCCCGCGCTGATCGGGTCCCTACCCCATTGCGGGGGGCGGTGGTCGCGCGGTAGAGTTTCGCTGTGTCAGATCAAACGTCGCCTTCGTCGCCCCGTTGTCAGCCCGCGCCGGTTCCGGCTCGCCCGGGGCGGTCGCTGTCTGGCAAGGTGCTTGCGGCGGCGTTGATCTCGACCTTCCTGGTGGTCGCCGCCGCCGAGGCCTATCGGCTGCACAGCGTGCGGGGCGAGCGGTTTGATCGCCTGCAGCAGAAGGCCCTGTCCACAGCCGAGGTTCAGGCGCTGTCGATGGCGCGCCCGTTGTTCGATTTCGACGACGAGGTGGTGGGCGTCCTGGTCCATGCCCTGGCCGGCGATCCCGAGGTGCTGTGGGCCGAGGTTCAGAATTCCGAGGGCGAGATCGTCGCTTCCTTGCGTGAGCGGGGCGACGCCTCGCTGGTGTCCGAGCGCCCCATCACCTATCGCAATCGCGGCGACGACATCGCCGTCGGACAATTGGCCATCGGCTTTTCCAGCGCCGCCGCCGATGCCGAACTGCGTAATAATGCGATGGTCAGCGTCGTCGGCCTGCTGGCGATGTTCCTGGCCTTGTCCTTGGCCATCACCGGATCGTTTCGCCGCATCAGCATGCCCTTGGCGGAGATGAGCCGCACCCTGCGGGCGCTGGCCGGCGGCCGCAAGGATCTGGTGGTGCCGGGCACCGACCGCGACGACGAGATCGGCGACATGGCCCGCGCCGCCGAGGTGTTTCGGCGCCATGTCGGCGAGATCGAGCGGCTCGAGGCCGAGAAGGCCCAGGCGGCGGTGATCCGCGACAGCGAGCAGCGGCTGCGTCTGATGGTCGAGGCCTTGCCGATCCCGCTGGTGATGACCAGCCTGGGCGACGACTCGCGCATTCTGTTCGCCAACCGCTCGTTGCGCGACGATTTCATCGGCGGCGGCGATCCGGTCGGATTGCCGGTCAAGGAAGTCTGGGTCGATCTTGCCGAGCGCGAGCGGATGCTGGAACACATCGCCGCCCAGGGCGCCGTGCGCAATTTCGAGACCAGGCTGCGCCGTCCCGGCGGGCCGGAATTCTGGGCGCTGCTGTCGCTGGTCAAGACCGAGTATCTGGGCCAACAGGTGTTGCTGGGCGGGATCACCGACATCAGCGATCGCCACCGCATGGAACAGGACCTGACCGAGGCCAAGGACCAGGCCGAGGCGGCGACCCGGGCCAAGAGCGAGTTCCTGGCCACCATGAGCCACGAAATCAGGACGCCGATGAACGGCATCCTGGGGATGGCCGAGTTGTTGCGCGACGGCCCGCTGGACGAGGCCCAGCGCAGTCAGGTCGAGACGCTGTGCGCCTCGGGCCGGGCCTTGCAGGCCTTGCTGGGCGACATTCTGGATCTGTCGAAGCTGGAAGCCGGCCGGCTGGAGCTGAACGCGCAGGTGTTCGACCCGCGCCGCCTGTTCGCCGAAGTGTCCGACCTTCTGGGCTTCAAGGCACGCGAGAAGGGCCTGCACCTCGGTATGGCGGTGGCGCCGGAAGTGCCCAGCCGGCTGGAAGGTGACGATCTGCGTCTGCGCCAAGTGGTGCTGAATCTGGTCGGCAATGCCGTCAAGTTCACCGAACAGGGAACCATTGCGCTGACCGCCTCGTTGACGTCGCGTGACCCATTGATCCTGCGGGTCGATGTGGTCGATACCGGCATGGGGATCGGCCCCGACACCATGGCGCAACTCTTCTCGCCGTTCAGCCAGGGCGACAGCCAGATCGCGCGCCGCTTCGGCGGCACCGGCCTGGGGCTGGCGATCGCGCGCCGTCTGGTCGAGGCCCAAGGCGGGACCATCGGTGCCGAAAGCCGCCCGGGCGAGGGCAGCCGCTTCTGGTTCGAAGTGCCGATGAAGGCCGCCGATGACAATGCCGTCACCGCCGACGGCGACGTCTCGGTGCCGCCGCTGGATATCTTGATGGCCGAGGACAATCCGGTGAACCAGAAGGTGGTGCAGGTGTTCCTGGAACGCCGTGGTCACCGCGTTCATGCCGTGCCGGATGGCGCCCAGGCGCTGGAGGCGTTGCGGACCCGCCCCTACGATGTGGTGCTGATGGACATGCAGATGCCGGTGATGGATGGGCTGGAGGCGACGCGGGCCATCCGGTCGCTGCCGGCCCCGGCCGGCCAGGTGCCGATCGTCGCCTTGACAGCCAATGCCTTCCGCTCGGATGCCGAATCCTGCGCCGCCGCCGGCATGAACGGCTTCCTGGCCAAGCCGGTCGATTTTCTTCAATTGCAGGCGACGCTGGCTCGCTGGGCGGCGAAATGATCGGCCGTTGGGCGGCGCTGGCCCTGACGCTTGCCGCGCTGTGGGTGCCGCTGGCGACTCTGTCTGCCGAAGCGCCGGTGGTGCTGGTGGCCGACCCGTGGTGTCCCCACACTTGCGACCCGGCCGAGGGCTCCGAGGGCTACATGATCGAGATCGCCCGCGAGGCGTTCGGCCTGTCCGGCATTCAGGTCATCTACAAGACCGAGGGCTGGTCGCGGGCGATGAAGGATGTGCGCCTGGGGCGCGCCGACGGGGCGGTGGGGGCATTGTTCGACGAGGCCCCCGATCTGGTCACCCACGCCGAGCCCTTGGGCATGCAGGTCAACGTTCTGGTCACCCTGGGTGACGATTCCTGGCGATTTGACGGCTGGGAAACCCTGGCCGGGCGCCGGGTCGGCGCGGTCAGTTCCTATTCCTATTCGGCCGAGATCGACGCCTGGCTGAAGGATCATCCGGCCGAGGTCCAGATGATCAGCGGCAGCGACGCCGCTCTTCGCAACCTGAAGAAACTGATGGCCGGGCGCATCGATGTGATGCTGGACGACGAGGCGGTGGTCGGCGACGCCGTCGCCCGCCTGAACAGCCCGCGATCGGTTCGCATCGCCGGCCGGCTGCCCGGCGGATCGCTGCATATCGCGCTGAACCCCAAGCGGGGCGAGCGCCTGGCCCAGATCCTGAACCGGAACATCCGTGCTCTCCGCGCCAGCGGCCGCCTGGCGACCATCCTGGAACGCTACGACCTCAGCGATTGGGGCCGTAAGACCAAGCATTGATAGGGGAAGAGTTGGTGCCCCAGGCCGGACTCGAACCAGCAAGCCTTGCGGCGGTCGATTTTGAGTAGAGCGCGCTTAGGCAACGTCTTGAAATTATGGGTGTTTCAGGCGATGCAGAGAATGTGTGCTGCAAACTGTGCTTATTGCGAGCCAGTTGCCTTAATGGCTGCTTAGCCGCTTGATCCCTTCGCGCGATCTCCGCTTGATACTTGGGACGATGAGGAGAATGGTTAGGATGATGAAGGGCATATAAAGGATCCCAAACACATTTCCTTCGATGGCTCGCGTGAAGGCGAGTGTAAGGGCAAGCCCAGGAATGGCGGGTCTGTTCGCTCGAACAAACTCCCTAAGGCAATCGCGCGGTTGCGCCGCTCGCGTCTGACGCCGGAACAACATCCATCGTGCCCATCCAATTCCCCAGACGAGGGCGAAAAATGCTATGGGATTGACTTGGGCTTCGTTGAATGAGGTTTGCGTGTAAAGGCCGCTTAGCATGCACAGCGCCAGAGCGCCGAGGGATGCTACCGGGTGCCCGAGAACGAGGACGATCGCCGCTAATGCCTCGGCCACTTGTTTCAGCCGATCTCCCAATTGCCTCTCCCGCGCGCCTGTAGACAAGGCCCGAGCATATAGCACGGCTATGGTAAGCGTCACCGGGCATTGAGAGTGTTGAGGCTCACGGCACTGATTGTCATCAGTGAGAAGCCAATTTGGTGCCCCAGGCCGGACTCGAACCAGCAAGCCTTGCGGCGGTCGATTTTGAGTCGACTGCGTCTACCAATTCCGCCACTGGGGCACCGGGGGTATTGGAAGCGGCGATCATAGCCAAGCTTTTCCCGAGGTCAACCGGAATTCGGCCATCCGGCCTTTTCCAGTCGCTCAATCACCTGGACGGCGTCGCCGTCGACGCAATGTTCCAGGAACGGCCCGGCCGGCGCCGCCTTGAGATTGGGGCCCTTGGCGCAATGGCCCATGCACGGATTGGCCATCACCCGCCAGTCCAGCCCGCGCGAAGCGATCTCGCGCTCCAGGGCGGCGAACAGGCGGTCGTTGCCGCCGGCGGCGCAGGACCCTTGCGCCCCCAGACGGCGATTCATGCACAGGTAAAGGGTCGGTTTCATGATGGAAATCTAGGCCATCGGCGCGGGCGGGGCCAGAACCACTTGCGCACCGCCCGATGGTTTCCGATAAAGAAGTCCGGTGGTCAGATTGGGGTTGCCAAGATGGTGCGCACAGTGGGCTCGCATGGCCCGAAGACGATGGAAGCGATCCGCAAGGCCGGCCTGAAGCTGATCCACGAGCACGGCTACGAGGCGATGACCCTGCGCCAATTGGCCGCCGAGGTCGGTGTGCAGGTCGGCTCGCTTTATAACCACATCAGCACCAAGCAGGACCTTTTGTTCGACCTGATCAAGGCGCACATGGACGATCTGTTGGCCGAGCTCGAGGTCCGCCTAGCCGGCATCGACGGGCCGGTCGAGCGGCTGAAGGCCTTCTGCGCCTTCCACGTCGCCTATCACATCCTCAGGAAGCGCGAGGTGTTCATCGGCTATTCCGAACTGCGCAGCCTGGACCCCAACCATTACGAAGAAATCGTCGGTCTGCGCCGCCAGTACGAACGCCGCCTGACCGCGATCCTGGAAGAGGGCCGGCAGCAAGGCCTGTTCCAGGTTGGCGACAATGCGGTGGCCGCCTATGGCATCCTGGCGATGCTGACCGGGGTGTGCACCTGGTTTCGCCCCAACGGCCGGCTGACCCGCGAACAGGTGGCCGAAATCTATTCCGACATGGTGCTGCGCGGCCTGGTGCCGCCCGACCAATTGCCGGCTTCCAGCCCGCTGCGCTGATCCGTCTTCCGTGGAAAAGTCCCTCGGCTTCGCCTCGGTGTACTTTTCCCCTTTTAGATCAACGTGCAAAAGTACACTGAGCGAAGCGAGGGACTTTTGCACGGACAACGGGATAGCCAACGCCAAAAGCCCCTGACCCGAAGGGGCCAGGGGCTTTGGTTTGCGTTCGCGACGCCGTAAGGCTTACGCCTCGCTGGCCTCGTCGGCGGCCGGGGCTTCCGCTTCCTCTTCCGCTTCGACTTCCACCTCGGCGGCGGCTTCGGCGGCGGCAGCGGCCGAGGCGCGCTCGGCTTCTTCCTGCGAGCGGGCGACGGTGACGGTGACGGTCACCGACACTTCCGGGTGCAGGGCGATGCGGATCGGGTACGAGCCCAGGGTCTTGATCGGCTGATCCAGGGCGACCTGGCTGCGCTCGACGGTGTAGCCGGCGGCCTTGACCGCGTCGGCCAGATCGCGGCCCGACACCGAACCATAGAGCTGCCCACCTTCACCGGCCTGGCGAACCATCAGCACCTTCAGGCCGTCCATCTTGACGGCGACGGCCGAGGCTTCCTCGCGGCGCTTGAGGTTGATGGCCTCGAGCTGGGCGCGCTGCTTGTTGAAAAATTCAAGGTTGCCCTTGTTGGCGCGCAAGGCCTTCTTCTGCGGCAGCAGGAAGTTGCGGGCGAAACCGGGCTTGACCTTGACCACGTCGCCCATCTGACCGAGCTTCTCGATCCGTTCGAGCAGGATGACTTCCATTTTATCCCTCCATACCGCCGCCGCTTGACGGGCGGCGGAATCTCAATCTCCAGAACCTCACCAGACCTATCAGGGCGACTATGATGGCCGCCCATCCGAAGGCCAGGATCAGCAATCCGTACACCAGGCCCAGGATCAACCTCGACTGGGGCTTGGTCGCCGCGAAGCGGTGGATGCCGGCCAGCCCCAGGAACACGAAGGGAACCAGCAACACCACCGCCAGATTGGCGGCCACGAAACCCACATCCCCGCCGGCCGCCACCCCCAACAGCCCCGTCACCGCCAAGGCGGCTGCCGGCCAGTTGGGAAGCATCAGCTCCCGGTAGGCCGGCTTGGGCCGGTGGTTCTTGCCCATCCGGACCAGCAACGCTTGCGCGCCGCAGGCATTGGCCACCGCCATCAACAGCCACGACACCACGGTCATGGCCGGAAACAGCGGCGTCCACCAGGTGACCGCGTCGGCCCGCCGGTCGGGCGGAAGTTCGGCGGCGATCAGGTCCAGGGCCTTGCCGATCATCTCGGCGACGAAACCCCTGACCCCATCCGGGTGGTCCGCCATCAGGGCCGCGCCGCAAAGCAGCAGGGCAAGTCCGATGGCGGTCAGCCAGGCCAGGACTTCTCCCGGCGGGTACCATTCGATGGAACCGTCCTGGTTCTCCCGCCACAGCAGCGACCGGTTGGCCACC
The DNA here is from genome assembly GCF_001650635.1 of Magnetospirillum moscoviense. Classification (GTDB taxonomy): domain Bacteria; phylum Pseudomonadota; class Alphaproteobacteria; order Rhodospirillales; family Magnetospirillaceae; genus Magnetospirillum; species Magnetospirillum moscoviense. The sequence continues at coordinate 61,082 of NZ_LWQU01000163.1, forward strand.
ACCAGGGCGGGAAGGGCGGTTGCGACCAGGAACAACAAGGCGGACACCCCGCCGACCGTTCCGGCCACCGCCGCCGCGCCTACCACAGCCGCCACCAAGGTGGCGGCGGCCCCCGCCCAAAGGCCGATCATCATCATCGGCAGGGGGGCCAAGTAGGACAGGACGATCCCTGATCCAAAACCCTTCGCCAGCGACAAAAACAGCAATGAAGCCGTTAATCCCGCCGCGATGGCAATTCCGAAGCGCCGGCTGGCCGGCATCTCCGACCGGATCGCTTACTTCACCACGTAGGGGAGCAGACCCAGGAAGCGGGCGCGCTTGATGGCCTGGGCCAGTTCACGCTGCTTCTTGGCCGACACCGCGGTGATGCGGCTCGGCACGATCTTGCCCCGCTCCGAGATGAAGCGGCTCAGCAACTTGGTGTCCTTGTAATCGATCTTCGGCGCACCGTTGCCCGAGAACGGGCAGGTCTTGCGGCGACGGAAGAACGGACGGCGGGCGCCACCGGAAGCGGGACGCGGACGTTCAGCGGTCTCGGTCATTATTCACCTCCCTCGGGACGACGGTCGGGACGGAAACCACGATCTTCACGCGGGCCGCGATCTTCGCGCGGGCCACGCTCGAAACCACGATCTTCGCGGCGCGGACGGTCCTCGCGGTTGTTGCGGGCCTGCATCATGGCCGACGGGCCTTCCTCCAGCTCTTCGACGCGGACGGTCAGGAAGCGCAGGACGTCCTCGTTCAGGGACATCTGGCGTTCCATTTCCTTCACCGCGGCCGACGGCGCATCAAGGTTGAGCAGAACGTAATGGGCCTTGCGGTTCTTCTTCACCCGATAGGCGATGTTGCGCAGACCCCAGAATTCCTTCTTGGCCACGGTGCCGCCACCGGCGGAGATCACGTTGGCCATCTCGTCGATCAGGGTTTCCACCTGCGGGGCGGAGACTTCCTGACGCGCGAGAATCACGCATTCATACAACGACATTGAAAAGACCCCTTTCGGCTTTTCTCTTCCCCCGGAACCTCACCACGAGGCCCCAAAGGCATAGCCGTCCGTGCCTTGAGCGCGGACCGGCAAGGGTTTGGAAGCGCGGGACTATACACGAATCGATGGGGGATGCAAGCCTCCCGGCGGCGGCGAACCTGGCCGATCAGGCCGGAAGCAGGGACGCGGTCTTGACCGGCAGCAGGCCTTCGCGCAGCAGATGCCCGACCATCTGGAAATCGAAGCGGACCAGCTCGAAATCGGTCAGGGTCACCGCCAGGGATTCGATGGCCTTGCGGTTGGGGCGCCCGGCGACCAGCTCGGCCCGCAAGGCGGTGGCCCGATCAAGGAATTCCTCGTGGCGGATCAGATGTTCCTCGCGGTGGCAGATGCCGCCGGGCAGGGTCAGGCGCTGCAGCAACTGTTGTTCCTGGCGGAAGTGGACGTGCAGCGCGTCGATCAAGGTGTCTCCGGCGGCCAGCGCCGCCGAGGTCGGCCAGACGTCGGCGACCGCCTGATGCAACTCGTTGAAATGACCCAGCAGCGCGCGATGGTCGGCATCCAGCGGGTCGATGCCAATGGCCATTCCGTCGGTCCAATCGATCAGCGGCATTGGTGGTTCCTCCCTTGGTTCCAACCTTTGCGTTCCTATCCTAACGGAACGGATTACACCCTTGACGCTAATACCAATGGTACGTGTGCGCAAGACGGTGCCTGTGCGTTCTAGAGCGAATCAAGAATGCCGATCGCCCCTGGCCGAAGGCGGCGCGCGTCCTTATCATGACATTAGTTTCAGTCTTGTGCGGGTGAAGCGATGAAAGTGGAAATCCTGTCCGATGCCCAGGCCGTCGCCCTTCGTGCCGCCGATCTGGTGGAGCAGGCGCTGGCGTCGCGCCCGCGACCGACCCTGGGGCTGGCCGCCGGGGCGACGCCGGCCCTGATGTATGCCGAGCTGGTCCGGCGCAAGACCGACTTTTCCGCCGTCGCCTTGTTCGGGCTGGACGAGTATCTGGGGATCGGACGCGACCATCCGTCCAGTTGCGCCTCTGCCCTGCACAGTTATCTGATCGACCGGATCGCCGTTGCCCCCACCCAGGTTCACCTGCTGGATGGGCTGACCGCCGATATCGCCTCCGCCTCGGCGGCCCACGAGGCGGCCATCACCGCCGCCGGCGGGTTAGACTTGCAATTGCTGGGCCTGGGGGTCAACGGCCATATCGGCTTCAACGAGCCGGGCTGCGACTTTGCCGGCCGGACTGGCCCGGTGGTCCTGACCGAGGCCACCCGCACCGTCAATCGCCCGAATTTCCCTTCCGACCAGCCGGTGCCGACGGCAGCGGTGACCATGGGCGTCGCCACCATCATGGCGGCCCGGCGCGTGTTGCTGCTGGCCACCGGACCAGCGAAGGCGGCGATGGTGGCCCGCTTCGTCGAGGGGGCGGTGACGTCCCAAGTGCCGGCTTCGGTGCTGCAGCGTCATGCCGACGCGGTGGTGCTGGTCGACCGTGCCGCCGCTGCCCTTCTTCAGCGGACTTGACAGCGGGCGGGCTTGCCCGTTTCCTCTCGCCCAATCTCATCCCCCAAGGAGGTCAGCGATGTCTCGCGCGTTCGTGTTTCCCGGTCAGGGCTCGCAGGCGGTCGGCATGGGCCGCGAACTGGCCGAGGCCTTCGCCGAGGCCCGCCATGTCTTTCAGGAAGTCGACGACGCCCTGTCGCAGAAGCTGTCGGCCCTGATGTTCGAAGGCCCCGAGGATCAGCTGACCCTGACCGAGAACGCCCAGCCGGCCCTGATGGCGGTCAGCCTGGCGGTGGTCCGCGTGCTGGAAGCCCAGGGCGGCCTGGACCTGGCCAAGGATGCCCTGTTCGTCGCCGGCCATTCGCTGGGCGAATATTCGGCGCTGGCCGCCGCCGGCACCTTCTCGCTGGGCGATACCGCACGTCTGTTGAAGCTGCGCGGCCAAAGCATGCAAAAGGCGGTGCCGGTGGGTGTCGGCGCCATGGCCGCCCTGCTGGGCGCCGAGTTCGAGCAGGCGAAGGAAATCGCCGCCCTGGCCGCCGAGGGCGAGGTGTGCGAGGCCGCCAACGACAACGGCGCCGGCCAGGTGGTGGTGTCGGGCCACAAGGGCGCGGTCGAGCGCGCCGTCAAGCTGGCCGCCGAGAAGGGCATCAAGCGCGCGGTGATGCTGCCGGTGTCCGCGCCCTTCCATTGCGCCCTTATGCAGCCTGCCGCCGATGCCATGGCCGAAGCGCTTTCCAAGGTCGCCATGAACGCCCCCAAGGCGCCCCTGGTGGCCAACGTCATCGCCGCCAAGGTCACCGACCCGGCCGAGATCCGCGACCTGCTGGTCCGTCAGGTCACCGGCACGGTGCGCTGGCGCGAAGGCGTCCTTTATATGAAGGACAACGGCGTCACCCAACTGGTCGAGCTGGGCGCCGGCAAGGTGCTGTCGGGCCTGGCCAAGCGCATCGACAAGGAATTGTCGGGCACCAATGTCGGCACGCCGGCCGACATCGAAGCTTTTCTGAAGGGATAAGCCGTATCCCATTGTCATGCCCGGACTTGATCCGGGCATCCAGGGGGATGGTCGGGTCAAGCCCGGCCATGACGGATTGGGGACGGAGCAAAAACGAGGAGAAGAGGAATGTTCAATCTGACCGGCAAGAACGCGCTGGTGACCGGCGCCTCGGGCGGTATCGGCCGCGCCATCGCCACCCTGCTGCACCAGGCCGGCGCCACGGTGGCCATCCACGGCACCCGGCGCGAGGCGCTGGATGCCCTGGCCGCCGAACTGGGCGACCGCGTCCATGTCCTGACCGCCAACCTGTCCAAGACCGACGAGGTCGAGCAATTGGTCAAGGATGCCGAGGCCGCCATGGGCAGCCTGGATATCCTGGTCAACAATGCCGGCATCACCAAGGACGGCCTGGTGATGCGCATGAAGGACGAGGACTGGGAAGCCGTCATCGCCGTCAACCTGACCGCCGCCTTCCGCCTGTGCCGGGGCGCCATCAAGGGCATGATGAAGCGCCGGGCAGGGCGCATCATCAACATCACCTCGATCGTCGGCGTCACCGGCAATCCCGGCCAGGTCAATTACTGCGCCTCGAAGGCCGGCATGATCGGCATGACCAAGTCGCTGGCCCAGGAAGTGGCCAGCCGCGGCATCACCGTCAACGCCGTGGCGCCCGGCTTCATCGCCACCGCCATGACCGACGAACTGAACGACGACCAGAAGACCAAGCTGCTGTCCAACATCCCGCTGGGCCGCATGGGGTCAGTCGAGGACATCGCCGCCGCCGTGCTGTACCTGGCGTCCGATCAGGCGGCCTATGTCACCGGCCAGACGCTGCACGTCAATGGCGGCATGGCGATGATTTAGAGGGATCGCCCTTTACGCCACAAGATGTGGCGGGAGTGCTGGTCAAGGGCGAAAAAGTGTGGTAGGTAGCGGTCACTTTCCGCCGGAAAGGGGGGCGATCCCGTCTCCTGGGGCGGGGAAACCGTCTTTCTGGCAAACGAAATTTTGAGGGAATTCACATGAGCGACGTCGCCGAGCGGGTTAAGAAGATTGTCGTCGAGCATCTGGGCGTGGAAGAGGCCAAGGTGACCGAAAACGCCAGCTTCATCGATGACCTGGGCGCGGACAGCCTTGACACCGTCGAGCTGGTCATGGCCTTCGAAGAAGAATTCGGCTGCGAAATCCCCGATGACGCCGCCGAAAAGATTCTGACCGTCAAGGACGCGATTGACTTCATCTCGAAGGCCAACGCGTAATTCGGGACCGAAGGGCGCCGTTCCCCGACATGGGGCCGGCGCCCTTTCTCTGATTATTCCAATTTGCGTTTGAACGGGATATCCCCATGAGACGAGTCGTCGTCACCGGCATCGGTATGGTTACCCCCCTTGGCAATGGCGCCCCCCATAACTGGAAGCGTCTGCTGAACTCGGAATCCGGTATCCGCACCATCGACCATTTCGACGTTTCGGATCTGGCGGCCAAGGTCGCCGGCGTCATTCCGCGCGGCACCGGCGAGGGCGAGTTGGACCTCGACAAGGTGGCGTCGTCGAAGGATCGCCGCCGCATGGATGATTTCATCATCTATGGCCTGGGTGCGGCGATGGAAGCGGTCGAAGATTCCGGCTGGATGCCCGAGGACGAGGAATCGCGTGAACGGACCGGCGTGATGATCGGTTCTGGCATCGGCGGCCTGCCCGGCATCGCCGAGGGCGCCCAGATCCTGAAGGATTCGGGGCCGCGCCGCATCAGCCCGTTCTTCATTCCCGCCGCGCTGATCAACCTGGTCTCGGGCCATGTGTCGATCAAGTACGGCTTCAAGGGCCCGAACCACGCGGTGGTGACCGCTTGCGCCACCGGCGCGCACGCCATCGGTGACGCCGCCCGCATCATTCAGTTCGACGACGCCGACGTCATGGTCGCCGGCGGCACCGAATCGGCGGTCTGCCGCCTGGGCCTGGCCGGCTTCGCCGCCGCCAAGGCGCTGTCGACCAGCTATAATGACAGCCCGACCGAGGCCTCGCGGCCGTGGGACAAGGGCCGTGACGGCTTCGTTATGGGCGAGGGCGCCGGCATCGTCGTGCTCGAGGAATACGAGCACGCCAAGAAGCGCGGCGCCAAGATCTACGGCGAAGTGATCGGCTACGGCATGTCCGGCGACGCCTATCACATCACCGCTCCGGCCGAGGACGGCAATGGCGGCTTCCGCGCCATGAAGGCCGCCTTGAAGCGGGCGCAGATCAACCTGGATCAGGTCGATTACATCAACGCCCACGGCACCTCGACCCCGCTGGGCGACGAGATCGAGCTGGGCGCCGTCAAGCGCCTGTTCGGCGACCATGCCTACAAGCTGTCGATGAGCTCGACCAAGTCGGCCATCGGTCACCTGCTGGGTGCGGCCGGCGCGGTCGAGGCGATCTATTCGCTGCTGGCCATGCGCGACCAGACCCTGCCGCCGACCCTGAACCTGTCCAACCCGTCCGACGGGTGCGACATCGATCTGGTTCCGAAGGTGGCCAAGCAGCGTTCGGTCAAGATCGCCATGTCGAACTCGTTCGGCTTCGGCGGTACCAACGCCTCGCTGATCTTCAAGGCGGTTTGATCCGGCGGGACGGGGCGTCTTTGTCATGAGGACAGCCCTGCTTCGCCTGTTCCTGCTGGTGTCGGTCCTGGTGGTCGCCGCGATCACCTGGGGCGCGCTGGAAGGGCACCGCCGTTTCACCGCTCCCGGGCCGCTGGCCGAGCCGGCGACGGTCGTGATCCCCAAGGGGGCCGGGCTGGAAACCATCGCGCGGCGCCTGCACGGGGCCGGGGTGATCCCCGACATCTACAGCTTCCAGGTCGGCACCCGGATCCGCGCCGCGACCATGCGGGCCGGCGAATATGCCTTTCCCGCCCGGATCAGCCCGGAAGCGGCGATGCGCCAGATGGCCGAAGGCCGGACCGTGGTGCACAAGCTGACCATCCCCGAGGGTCTGACGGTCAAGCAGGTGGCGGCCCTGGTATACAGCGCCGACTTCCTGGCCGGCGAGGTGGGCAAGATGCCGGCCGAGGGCTGGCTGCTGCCCGAGACCTGGCACCTGTCGCGCGACGACGACCGCGCCGAGCTGATGGGACGGATGGAAAAGTCGATGCGCCAGGCGTTGGAGCAGGCCTGGGCGGCGCGGGCGCAAAACCTGCCGATCAAGACCCCGAACGAGGCGCTGATCCTGGCCTCGGTGGTCGAGCGGGAAACCGCCTTGAAGGCCGAGCGGCCCAAGGTGGCGGCGGTGTTCCTGAACCGCCTGCGTTTGGGCATGCGCCTGCAATCGGACCCGACGGTGATCTATGGGCTGTCGGACGGGCTGGGCGTCCTCGAGCGGCCCTTGAGCCGGGCCGATCTGGAAAAGCCGCATCGGTGGAACACCTATGCGATGGACGGCCTGCCGGCGACGCCGATCGCCAATCCTGGCAAGGCCAGCCTGGACGCCGTGCTGCATCCGGCGGAGACCGACGCGCTTTATTTCGTCGCCGACGGCACCGGCGGGCACGCCTTCGCCCGTACTCTGGACGAGCATAATCGCAACGTCGCCCAGTGGCGCAAGATCGAGCAGGCCCGCAAGGGCAAATAGCGCTTCCTAGCCCAACGCCGACAGCGTGGCGATGCCGACGAAGGTGGCCATGATCCCCAGCCATTGCAGGCGGTGGATGGCTTCCTTCAGGGCCAGCCGGGCCAGGGCGATGGTAACGATACCGAAACTAGACGACACCGTGCCGGCGATGGCGGCGTTTTCCTCGGTCTTGACCGCCAGGATGGCGACGAAGGCCAGGGTGTCGAGAACGCCCTGAATGGCGGCCAGGCCCAGCCAGCCCGGCGGCGGCAGCCGGGTCGGGCGGTGGCGCAGCCACACGAAGGGGATGACCAGCACCACGCCGACCACGCGGGCCAGCCACAGGGCCGGCCCCTGGCCGTGATCCAAGGTGGCGTGCAGGCCGGCCACCAGCGTCACGCCGAACAGGCCACCCGCCAGCAGCGCCAGGATTGTGCCGCCCTTGGCTTTCCGGGTGGCGTCGGGCGCGTCCGAGGCAAAGCGGGCCACCAGCCACATTCCCGCCATCACCAGGGCCATCGCCGCCCACACCATGGGTTCGGGCCTAAGGCCGTCGAAGATCACCATGTACAGGATCGACCAGGCCGGAAACGCCCCGGCCAGCGGCGCCACCGTGGCGATGGGGGCGCGGTTCAGGGCCTCGTACAGGGCCAGGGTGCCGATCACCGACAGGGCGCCGTACAGCAGGGCGGCGGTGGTCGGATTGCTGGGCGGGGCGGTGCCGGTGACGGCCAGCCAGGCCGATACCATCACCGCGCCGGTGGCGGTCACCACCAGCAGGGCCAGGGGCGGCCCCAGCACCCGGCCCGAGAAGCGGGCGGCGAAGTCGGCGGTGCCCCAGGCCAGGGCGGCGGCAAGTCCCATCAGGATCGCGAACATCAGGCCAGGGTGCCCGCTGACGGCGACGGAATCAAGGCGGGCGGGGAATTGACCTTGCGGACGGCTTGGCTCACACTTGACCTGGGTCAAAGACCACCCTTGGCAAGGTTGCCAGGGTGGGATTTGATCGGAGGTGGAACATGATCCAGTTCGGGCAGGTCAGGTGTTGGTTGGACCGGGGCGCAAGCCGCCGGGTCGCCGCACTGCTTGCCTTGCTGGGCTTCTTGTTCACCTCGACCACGCCCGGCCTGTCCCTGGTGGCCATGGCCGGCGCCAACGTCTCGTTTTCCGGGGCGTTCGGTCTTTATGTCTGTCATGCGCAAAGCGGGGCCGTGGCTGCCCCCGACGCGGATGAGACGCTTCCCCTGGCAAGCGACGGCTGCTGTCTGATCTGTCAGGCGGCGCAACTGGCCGGCGGAACGGTGCCGCCCCAACACTTCACTCTCCCCACCGAGAGCGCGGCTAAGATCCGGTTGGCTGTTGTCGCCCAGACCATCGCCCACGGGCAGGCCTCAGGCCCGCTTCAGCCTCGCGCACCTCCGGCCGCCTGATCCTTTTCGTACAATTCGCCATTTTTCCGCGCCCCGCCGGTCGATCGACCGTGCGAAAACCGCGAGCATGTTCACAAGGATCATCATCATGAAATTGACCGCTCTGACCGCCGCCCTGCTGCTGGCGGTGTCCCCCGCCTTTGCCGGCGACATGGAAATCTCGGGCGCGTTCTTGCGCGCTTCGCCCAAGGTCGCCAATGCCGGCGCCGGTTTCCTGACCATCAAGAACGCCACCGGTCAGGACGACCGCCTGATCGGCGCCCAGGCCGACATCTCGAAGACAGTCGAGCTGCACACCCACATCAAGGACGGCGAAATCCTGCGCATGCGTCCGGTCGAATCCATCGCCGTGCCGGCCGGCGGTGTCGCCGAGCTGAAGCCCGGCGCCGACCACGTCATGTTCATCAATCTGACGAAGCCGCTGGCCGAGGGTCAGAAGGTGCCGGTGACTCTGGTGTTCGAGAAGGCCGGCAAGAAGCAGGTGGACATGCCGGTGATGGCCATCGGCACCATGGCCGCCCCGGCCGGGCATTAAGGGCCGAGGGCTGCCCGTGCCGGGCCGGCTCAGGCGAACTAAGGGCCGAAGGCCGCCCGTGCCGGGCCGGCTCAAACGCCGCCGGGCTGGTGTGGAGTAAAGGCCGAGGGCCTTAAGGCGCCGTCGTCGTCTTCGCGGGCGGCGGCGGCGCCATGGCCGGGTTCAGCGTCTGCCCTTTGATCAAGGCCCGCATCAGGGCCATCGCCTCGGGGCCGTCCCATTGGGCCGGGCCGACGAAGCGCGCCACCTCGTGGCCCGACCGGTCCATCAGCAAGGTGGTCGGCAGTACCGGCGCGCCCAGAACCTCGCCGGCGCGGCGGTGGTGGTCGACATGGACCGCCAGGTTGCGGATACCCAGCCGGGCATAGGTGTTGACCGCGCCGATGGCGCCCGATCGGTCCAGGCACAGGGCCATGATCCTGGCCCCCTCCGGCTCGATCAGCGGCTTCAGTCGGTCCAGCGCCGGCAGTTCGGCGACGCACGGCAGGCACCAGCTGGCCCACAGATTGACCAGCGCCGGCTGCCCGGCCAGGCTGTCGAAGCCGGCCATCTGGCCCTGATTGTCGCGGATGTCCAGGGCGGCGACCGGGCGCGGGCGGTCGTGGACGAACAATCCCTGTTCCACCTTGGCCGCCGCCGTAGGCCGGATCAGGCCGGCCGCCGCCAGGCCGACCAGAAGATCGCGCCGCCTCATCGGGCCTTTTCCTTGCCGTCGATCACCTGGGCCAGGCGCTCGGCCACATCCTCGGGCGCCGACAGATGGCCCAGCTTGGCCACGAAGCGGCCGTCCCGGTCCATGATGTAGATGCCGGCCGAATGATCGACCAGATAATTGTCGGGATCGGCGGTCATCGGCGGATGCAGCTTGTAGCGGACCTTGAACGCCTTGGCCGCCGCCTCGACCATCTCGGTCGTGCCGGTCAGGCCGACGAAGCTGGGGCCAAAGGCCTGGACGTACTCCTTGAGGTGCGAGGCGGTGTCGCGCTTGGGATCGACGGTAACGAAGATCGGAACCACCTGGCTGGCCTTGGCGCCCAGGGCGTCGATGGCGGCGGCCATGGTCGAAAGCGTGGTCGGGCAGATATCGGGGCAGAAGGTGTAGCCGAAGGTCATCATCCGCACCTTGCCGGCGAAGCTTTGGTCGGTGACCCGCCCCCCGTCGTGGGAGTCCAGCAGGAAACGGCCGGTCAGCTCCTGCGCGCCGGCCGTGCCGGCGAACAGGGCGGTCGCAATAAGGATGGCGAAAAGGCGCTGCATGATGGCGTTCGTCCGATGAACCTGTGATGGGGCCCATCTCACCAGAGAATTGATGATCGGGAATTGACCAAGGTCACGGCTGGCTGAACCTCGCGCCCTCATCCTCACCGGCGAAGTGTTGGGTCATCTGATATCCCATTTAACAGATCATAGGTGGGGAAAATGAAACGTACCATGAAGCTGGCGAGCCTGCTCGCCACGGTGAGCTTTGGCGTTCTGGCTGCCAGCGAAGCTCTGTCGGCGGAAAGCCTGGCCGACGTGATGAAGCGCCGGGGCCTGAATGAAAAGGACGTCCTGGCCGCCGCCAAGACCTACACGCCCACCGGCAAGCGCGACGAATTCGTCGTGTTCTCCTCGGGTGGCCAAAGCGGTCAGGTGATCGTTTACGGCATCCCGTCGATGCGTATCTTGAAGTATATCGGCGTCTTCACGCCCGAGCCCTGGCAGGCCTATGGTTTCGACGACGAATCCAAGCGCGTCCTGCGCGAAGGATCGGTGGTCGATGGTCGCGAGATCACCTTCGGCGACACCCACCATCCGGCGATTTCCGAAACCAACGGCGAATATGACGGCCAGTTCCTGTTCATCAACGACAAGAACACGCCCCGCATCGCGGTCATCGACCTCAAGGATTTCGAGACCAAGCAGATCGTCTTGAACCCGATCCTGCAGTCCGAGCATGGCGGTACCTTCGTGTCGCCGAACACCGACTACATCATCGAGGCGGCGCAGTATCCGGCCCCGCTGGGTGGCGATTTCGTGCCCCTCGAGCAGTTCAACGAAAAGTATCGTGGCGCCGTCACCTACTGGAAGTTCAACCGCGCCGAAGGCCGCATCGAGCCCGAGAACTCGTTCTCGCTCGAATTGCCGCCCTACAGCCAGGACCTGTCCGACTTCGGTAAGGGCCCGTCGGATGGCTGGTCGTTCACCAACTCGTTCTGCGCCGAGCGTTATGTCGGCGGCATCGAGCGCGGCCGTCCGCCGTTCGAAGCGGGCTGCTCGGCCAAGGACACCGACTTCCTGCATGTGGTGAACTGGAAGAAGGCCGAAGAGCTGTTCAAGGCCGGCAAGGTCAAGAAGATCAAGGGCCACTCGGTCATCGACATCGCCACCGCCGCCAAGGAAGGCGTGCTGTTCCTGATCCCCGAGCCGAAGAGCCCGCACGGCGTCGACGTCACCCCGGACGGCAAGTTCATCACCGTCTCGGGCAAGCTCGACACCCACACCTCGATCTTCTCGTTCGAAAAGATCCAGGCGCAGATCAAGGCCGGTGCCTTCGCCGGCAAGGACGAGTACGGCATTCCGATCCTGGACATGCAGAAGTCGCTGCATAAGCAGGTGGAAATCGGCCTTGGCCCGCTGCACACCCAGTACGATTCCAAGCCCTGCGTCGCCTACACCTCGGTGTATGTCGATTCGCAGCTGGCCAAGTGGGATTATTGCGAAGGCAAGGTGCTGGACAAGATCTCGATCCACTACAACATCGGCCACTTGATGGCCATGGAAGGCGATTCGGCCAAGCCGGCCGGCAAGTACGTGGTGGCGCTGAACAAGCTGGCCATCGACCGCTTCAACCCGGTCGGCCCGCTGCATCCGCAAAACCACCAGCTGATCGACGCCTCGAACGACAAGCTGCAGCTGCTGTACGATATGCCGCTGCCGCTGGGCGAGCCCCACTACGCCGTGGCGATCTCGGCCGACAAGCTGAAGCCGCATATCCGCTACCCGCACGGCACCGATTCCCGCACCGAGAAGAAGCATCCCGCTTCGGTGCGCGCCGGTCAGGAGCGGACCGAGCGTAGCCCGGGCAAGGTCGAGGTGTTCGGCACCGTCATCCGTTCGCACATCACGCCCGAAATCATCGAGGCGAGCGAAGGCGACGAGGTGATCATCCACCTGACCAACCTGGAACGCGCCCAGGACGAGACGCACGGCTTCGCCATCTCGAAGCACAACGTCAACCTGTCGCTCGAGCCGGGCAAGACCGCCTCGGTCACCTTCAAGGCCAACAAGGCCGGCACCTATCCCTATTACTGCACCGAGTTCTGCTCGGCGCTGCATCTGGAGATGGAAGGCTACCTGCTGGTTCAGCCCGCCAACTACAAGGCGGCCGACACCGCCAAGGGCAAGGAAGGCGTGGCCTATACCCAGAAGGACTATGACGCTCGCGTCGCGTCCAACGTCGCCACCCAGAAGGTCATCGACAGCGTCGTCGGCTACATCACCAGCGTGAACTACAAGGACTTCCCGTCCGTGGTCGCCCTGGTGGAAGACGCCACCGATCAGCTGAACTTCGCCAAGGGCGCCAAGGACAAGTCCGAGGACTTCGCGAAGAAGGCCGATTGGCAGAACGCCATGCTGTGGGCCGAGCAGTGGTTCCAGTACCAGGTCAAGGCCGCCGACATCGGCATTCGCGCCAAGACCCACCTCGAGCAGAACGGGGCCAAGAAGGTCCAGTAAGGCTTGAGGCCGAAACAGTAACTGAAGTGCTCGGGGGGCGGAGAAATCCGCCCCCCGTTGCCTGAAAGGCCAAGGAGAGATTGATGATTGTCAAATCCACCCCGACCCTTACGGCCCTGGTCCTGGTCCTGGGGCTGGTAGCCGCCGGCCCGGCCCTGGCCGCCGACGGCAAGCAATTGTTCGCAGACAAGGGCTGCACCGCCTGCCACGGCGAAGACGCCAACACGCCCTTGGAACCCGGCTATCCGCGCCTGTCCGGCCAGAACGCCGAATACGCCTTCACCCAGTTGAAGGACATGAAGTCGGGCAAGCGCAATAACGGCCTGTCGCCCGACACCATGAAGCCCATCCTGGAAGAGGTCACCGAGGAAGAGATGAAGGCCCTGGCCGACTATCTGGCCAGCCTGCCACGCCTGATGGCCGCCACCACGCCGACCTCCGGCGAGGGCCGGAAGCTTTACATGACCAAGACCTGTGTGGCCTGCCACGGCAAGGACGGCCTGAAGCCGGTCTTGAAGACCTATCCCTTCGTCGGCGGCCAGGACCAGAAATACATCCTGACCCAGATGATGGACATCAAGACCAGCAAGCGCGTCAACGGACTGACCAACGCCATGCAGCCGGTCATGCATCTGGTCCAGGACAGCGAGATCGAGGCGATCGCCGAGTTCTTAGCCAACGTCAAGTGACCCCGGGGGTGGGGGGTATAAGTTTTGTCTAAAGAACCCTTGTGTGGAGAGAGAGGAATGAAGACGCTGATTCGCGCCGTTGCCGTGGCCCTGGTCGCCACCGCTGCCTTCGGGACCGCCGCCTACGCCGCGGGTGCCAAGGACAAGCCCGCCCAGGGCAAGAGCCTGGGCGACAAGGATTATCAGTGGAACGCCAATGGCGGCGAGAAGGACGAGGCCCTGCACCTGAAGCCCGACCTGGCCAACGGCCGCGACGTCTATGAAGTCTGCGCCGCCTGCCACCTGCCGGAAGGCTGGGGCCAGACCGACGGCACCTTCCCGCAGTTGGCCGGCCAGCACAACAAGGTCATCATCAAGCAGCTGGCCGACATCCGCGCGCTGAACCGCGACAATCCGACCATGTACCCGTTCGCGCTGCCCGACCAGATCGGTGGCCCGCAGGCCATCGCCGACGTCGCCGCCTATATCGGCAAGCTGAAGATGAACCCCGAGCCGGGCTATGGCGACGGCAAGGATCTCGAGCACGGCAAGAAGCTCTATAAGGAACAGTGCGCCCGCTGCCACGGCGACCACGGCCAGGGTGACAACGACAAGTACTATCCGCGCCTGGAAAGCCAGCACTACAATTACCTGCTGCGCCAGTACCAGTGGATCAAGGAAGGCAAGCGCCGCAACGCCAACCCGGAAATGGTCAAGCAGATCCAGTGGATGAGCGACCGCGACACCAAGGCGGTGCTGGACTACGTCTCGCGCATCAAGCCGCCGGCCAATCTGATCGGCCCCAAGGGCTGGAAGAACCCCGACTTCGAGTAATTACGTCCTGACCGGTGGGGGAGGGGCCAGCCCTCCTCCTCCATCCAATGCCAAGAGGTTGCCATGCAGACCCAGGACAAGGGCAAGCTGACGCTCGCCTTCCGTGCCCTCACCGTCGCGGCCGCGCTGCTGATCGGCGGGGCGTATTTCTCTCCCGTCTGGTGGGTGGCCTTGAAGGCGCCGAACTACCCGGCCCAGACCTTCCCGGACGGCGTGCGTATCCACTTCCACGTCAACGGCGTGTTCAACGGCTGCAAGGAGCGCCCGAAGACCGACGACGTCTACGAGGAAGAGGCCCTGGACTGCGTCCACGAGATGAACGTCATCAACCATTTCATCGGCATGGAACCGATCGAGAAGGGTGCCCGTCTGGAAATCATGGCAGCGCCCTATCTGTTTGCCCTGGTCGGCGTGATGCTGGCGGCCTTCCTGTTCTATTCCGGGCCGTTCTGGTGGGTGCTGCCGATGTCGGGCATCGTCATCCCCATCGCCTTCGTCGCCGACTACGCCGCCTGGCTGTGGTGGTTCGGCCACAATCTGCATCCGTGGGGCGCCTTCACCGTCAAGCCCTTCATGCCGACGGTGTTCGGCGAGGGCAAGGTCGCCCAGTTCGGCACCTTCTCGTATCCCCATTACGGCTTCGGCCTGTTGGTCGCCGGCGCCTTGTTGCTTGTCCTGGCCGCGTTGCTGCGGCGCAAGAGCCTTAAATCGGACGGTTGAACTTGTCGAGGTGATGACCATGCGACCCTCGCCCCGGGTCCTGTTGTCCGTCGCTGCCGGCCTTGGCGCCCTGTGGGCCGCTGTGTCGGGGGCGACCATCCAGGCGCCGCCCGCCAAGGACGCCCGCCTGATCCAGGACATGATCGACCAGGCCGATGCGGGCGCCGAACTGGTGGTGCCCGCCGGTCGCTGGAACGGCCGCCTGGTGGTGGATAAGCCGATCGTGCTGGACGGCAAGGGCCAGGCCACCATCGATGCCGGCGGGTTCGGCACGGTGCTGGTGGTCAAGACCTCGGGCGCCACCGTGCGCGGCCTGAAGCTGGTCGGCACCGGCGAGAATCACGACACCGAGGATGCCGGCATCCAGGTGCGCGGCAACAACAACGTCATCAAGGACAATTTCATCGAGGATGCGCTGTTCGGTATCGACCTGCAGCAATCCTATTTCAACGTCCTGCGCCGCAATCACATCACCTCGAAACCGCGCGACCTGGGGCTTCGGGGCGACGGCATCCGCCTGTGGTATTCCGACGACAACACCCTGGAAGACAACACGCTGAAGGACAGCCGCGACTTCGTGCTGTGGTACTCGAAGCGCAACAAGGTGTCGGGCACGCTGTCGGAGGGCAACCGCTACGGCCTGCATTTCATGTTCTCGGCCGACAACATCATCGAGAACAACCACTTTCTGCACAATTCGGCCGGCATCTCGATGATGTACGACCAGGGCGACGTGGTGCGCGGCAACGTCATCGCCCATTCGGTCGGCGCCACCGGCACCTGCATCTCGCTGAAGGAAGCCAGCGACATCGTCATCGAGGGCAACGAGCTGGTCTATTGCGCCAACGGCATCTTTCTCGACGTGTCGCCGTTCCAGCCCGACAGTACCAACCGCATCACCAACAACCGCATCGCCTTCAACGACATCGCCATTTCCTTTCTGAACGATTGGAAGGGCAACGTGTTCACCGGCAACCGCATCGAAAGCAACATGACCGAGGTGGCGGTGTTCGGCGGCGGATCGGCCAAGCGCAACGAATGGGACGGCAATTCGTGGGATTCCTATGAAGGCTTCGACCGAGACGGCGACGGCATCGGCGACCGGCCGCACAAGGTGATGAACTACGCCAGCCGCATCTGGATGGAACTGCCTAATACCCGCTTCTTCAAGGGGACGGCGGTGCTGGAAGTGATCGACTTCCTGGACCGCCTGGCCCCCTTCTCGGAACCCGAATTGTTGCTGGAGGACGGCCATCCGGTGGTGGCCCGAGCCCAGGAGAGGAAATCATGAGCGCGAAGCCCAAGCCGCCGCCCCATGTGCAACTGGAATATCGCCGCCGCTTCCTGCGCTCGGTCCTGCTGGGCGGCCTGGCGGTCGGCGGCTCATTGGCCGGCTGGCTGCCGCTGGCCCGCGCGCACGAGGCGCGCCTGCGCCCGCCCGGCGCGCTGGACGAGAAGCAGTTCCTGGCCTCGTGTATCAAGTGCGGCCAGTGCGTCCAGGTCTGCCCGGTCGAGGCCATCGTCTTAGGCGACATCACCGAAGGCTTCGGCCTGGGCGTGCCCCATATCGATGCCCGCGTCCAGGCCTGCGACTTCTCGTGCGACGCGGTGCAATGCATCCTGGCCTGCCCGACCGGCGCGCTGACCCATACCCTGTCCAAGAAGGAAGAGGTCCGCATGGGCCTGGCCCGGCTGGACAAGCCCGACATCTGCCTGGCCCGCCAGGGTGCCGGCTTCAAGGGTCAGGCGCGCGGCGCTGGCTTTCCCGGCATCCATCGCTACGAGAAGGTCGATCGATGGAACCCCATCAAGATCGCCGACCATCCCTATGACCTGGAAGTGTGCGACCTGTGCGTCCGTGAATGCCCGATCGAGGGTGCCATCCGCCTGGTGCCGATGAGCGACGATTCCGCCGACAAGCGCCGCACCCCCGAGATCACCGAGAAATGTGTCGGCTGCGGCATGTGCGAGATGATCTGCCCGACCGAGCCGGCGGCGATCGTCATCGATGCCCGCAAGCAATGGGGGCAATCATGAGCCTGATCCAATCCCTGGCCATCATGCTGGGCCGCGATCCGACCAAGCCTTCCCCTCAGGAATACTCCGCCGAGGCCGCCGCTATCCACGAGGCCAAGCGGGCCCACAAGCTGGATTCGGCCGAGCGCGCCGCCATCATCGCCGAGCAGCACGCGTCCCACAACGTCCACACCTGGCGCAATCGCCGCTGGATCACGTTGTTGCTGGTCAACGTTCTGTTCGTGTTGTCCTACCGCTTCGACGTCCAGCTGATCGAAGGCGCGCTGACCGCGTCCCGGGTCATCGGCTTCCACTTCGCCGATCTCAACTCGGCGCTGCAGGTGACGCTGGCCTTCAAGACCATCCTGATCAACCTGATCATCGGCACCACCACCGTCTTGTTCATGTGGTGGCTGCTGGGTGGGCGGACCTTCTGTTCGTGGGTCTGCCCCTATCACCTGCTGGCCGAATGGGCCGAGGCGCTGCACCTGAAGCTGGCGGCGAGGAAGCTGGTCAAGGACCATGTGCTGCACCGCCGCACCCGGGTGGTGATGTATGTGATCTTCGCGGGCCTGGCGCTGGCCACCGGCTACACCGTGTTCGAGACCATCTCGCCCACCGGCATCCTTAGCCGCGCCCTGATCTATGGCCCCAGCCTGGCCCTGGCGATCGTCGCCTTGCTGCTGGCGCTGGAAGTGGCCTATTCGCGGCGGATGTGGTGCCGCTACATGTGCCCGATCGGCATCACCTATGCCGTGGTCGGCGCCGTCAGCCCGGTCCGCGTCGTCTATCGCCCGCTCGACTGCCACCACGAAGGCGCGTGCCGCAAGGTGTGCCTGGTGCCCCATGTGCTGGACATGACCAAGAAGGGCTATGCCCCCCAGGTCAATAACGGCCTCGGCGCCGACTGCACCCGCTGCGGCCTGTGCGTCGATATCTGCCCGACCGGGTCGCTGAAGTTCGAGGTCAAGGGCCTCGACAAGTTGCTGTAGGAAAGGACGACGCTCGCCATGATCCGCTTCGGCAACGTCTCAAAGACCTTCAAACGGGCCCGTGTGCTCGACGCGGTCACGCTGGACATCGCCCAGGGCGACCGCATCGCCCTGGTCGGCTCGAACGGCGCCGGCAAGACCACTTTGATCCGCTGCCTGTTGGGCGAATACACCCATGACGGCGTGGTCGCGGTCGATGGCCTGGCGCCGCGCGACCATCGCGGCGAGGTGCTGGCCCGGGTCGGTTTCGTGCCGCAGATCCCGCCGCCCCTGAAGATGCCGGTGGGCGAACTGATCGGCTTCGCCGCCAGCGTGTGCAAAAGCGACCCGGCCCGCATGGTGGCGGTGATCGAGGAACTGGGGCTGGAATACGACCGCATCCGCAAGCTGCCCTTCGTCAAGCTATCGGGCGGCATGAAGCAGAAGACCCTGATCGGCGTGGCCCTGGGCCGCGATTCCGACATCTTGATCATGGACGAGCCGGCGGCCAACCTGGACCCCGAGGCCCGTCACATCTTTTTCCGCCTGCTGGCGGCCCGTAAGGAAAGCGGCGTCATGCTGATCACCAGCCACCGCCTGGACGAGGTCGCCGCCCTGGTCAACCGCGTCATCGAGATGGATATGGGCCAGTTGGTGTTGGACGACCGCGTCGCCGACAGTGTCGACATGGCCAGCCGCATGCGCTGCAAGATCACCCTGGTCCGGCCCGACGACGCCTTCGCCCGCACATTGGGCGAGTGGCATTTCACCGGCGCTGACCGGGAATGGTCGGGGCTGGTCAACGGTCCCGACCGCCTGCGCTTCATGTGCATGCTGTCGCGTTATACCGGCCTGATCGGCGGGCTGGAACTGGTCGAAGGCAAGGAGGGTGCGCCATGTGCTCCTGTAGTGGTGTAACCCGGCGTCGGGTTCTGGCTCTGCTGGGCGCAGCCCTTGCGGTGCCGCTGTCGGCCTGCATGGACAAGGGCACCGGCCCGGTCGAGGTGCGCTGGGGCAAGGAATATTGCGCCTATTGCGGCATGATCATCGACGATCCGCGCTTCGCCGCCCAAGTGCGCGGCGGCCCTGACAAGAAGGTGTCGAAGTTCGACGATCTGGGCGACGCGGTGCTGTGGTTGGCCAAGCAGCCCTTCGCCGACGATCCCGCCACCGAGTTCTGGGTCGGCGACGTCGAGAAGTCGGTGTGGCTGGATGGCCGCCTGGCCTGGTATCTGTCGGGCAAGAAATCGCCGATGGCCCACAATTTCGGCGCGCTGCCCGAGCAACGGCCAGGGGCGATCAGCTTCGCCGAATTGAGGAAGACCATCCTGGAACGCGGCTCGACCAGCCGCTGCGAAACGCCCGAGCAGGGGAGCACCTGACATGAGCGCCTTGTTGCGGGCCGCCTGGCTGGACATCACCGAATCCTTGCGGGCGCGCTGGTTCGGGTTCTATGCGCTGGTCTTCGGCGGCATCGTGGTGGTGCTGTTCGTGTTCGGCCTGACCGAATCGCGCATCCTGGGCTTCACCGGCCTGTCGCGGCTGCTGGTGACCTATATCCAGCTGTGCGTCGCCATCTTGCCGATCTTCATCCTGATCACCACCGTCCGCTCGGTGGCCGGCGACCGCGAGGCTGGCATCTTCGAATACATGCTGTCGCTGCCGGTGCCGTTGTCGGCCTGGTACTGGGGCAAGATGGTCGGCCGCTTCTCTGTGGTCTTCCTGCCGGTGTTCCTGGCCATGGCCGGCGCCGCCGCCTGGTCCAGCTTCCAGGAAATCGGCGTGCCGTGGGACCTGTTCGCCGTCTATACCGCGCTGCTGGTGGCGCTGGCCTGGTCGTTCCTGGGCTTCGGCATGCTGATTTCGGCCCTGGCGCGCTCGTCTGACGTGGCGCAGACCGGGGCCTTCCTGTTGTGGCTGGTGCTGCTGCTGTTCCTGGACCTGATCTTGCTGGGCGTGATGGTGCGCGACCGCATGCCGCTGGAACTGGTGGTGTCGCTGGCGCTGGTCAATCCGCTGCAATCCTTCCGCACCGCCGCCATCTTGCTGTTCGACCCGCAGATGGTGGTGCTGGGGCCGGCGGCCTATGTGATCCTCGATTCCCTGGGGGCCAAGGGCTATCTGGCCTTCGCCCTGGCCTGGCCGGTTTGCTTGGGCACGCTGGCGGCCTGGACCGGCTATCGGGTGTTTCGCAAGGGCGACCTGCCGTGACCGAGCCGCTGTCGGGGACGTTCGGCAATAGCCAGGTCACGCCCGAACAGCGCGAAGGAAAGATCCGCGCGGTGTTCCAGGCGGTGGCCGGCCGTTACGACCTGATGAACGACGTCATGAGCATGGGCGTGCACCGCCTGTGGAAGCGGGACATGGCACGCCGCGCCTCGGCCAAGCCCGGCCAGTTCATCGTCGATCTGGCCGGCGGCACCGGCGACATCGCCCGGCTGATGGCCGCCCCCGACCGGCTGGTGGTGGTGTGCGACCCAAGCAAGGCGATGATGGAGGTCGGCCGCGCCCGTTGCCCCGATTCGGTGCGGTTCGCCGAAGGCACCGCCGAGGCGATGCCCTTTCCCGATTCCTCGGTCGATCTGGTGACCATCGCCTTTGGGCTCAGGAACACCACCCGGCCCGACCAGGCCCTGGCCGAGATCGTGCGTGTCCTGAAACCCGGCGGCCGCTTGCTGTGCCTGGAATTCTCGCAGGCCTGGCCGTTGATCCGTCCGTTCTACGATGCCTGGTCGTTCCACGTCATTCCCCGCCTGGGGGCGTGGGTGGCGCGCGAGCCGGCGGCCTATGAATATCTGGTCGAATCGATCCGCCGCTTCCCCGAGCGCGATGAATTGGCCGATTCCATGCGCACGGCCGGGCTGGTCGAGGTGGGCTGGCGCGATTACACTTTCGGCATCGCCTGCCTGCACCAAGGGACCAAATCATGAGGATCGAGGGCGGCCATAGCCATCAGCCGCCGACCGCGCCGCCTCCGGCCAGTCAGGGCGACCAGCCGCCGACCGGCTGGCGTTTGTGGCTGGCGGCGATTCGCCCGCGCACGCTCACCATCGCCGTCGCCCCGGTCCTGGCCGGCACCGCTTTGGCCTGGAGCGGCTTTGGCCGACTGTCGCCATCGGTGCTGGCAGCGACGCTGGCCGGCGCCGTGGCCATCCAGGCCGGCACCAATCTGTGGAACGATCTGGGCGATGCGCTTCGGGGCGGCGACCAGCCGCTGCGCCAAGGCCCGCCCAGGGTTACCGCCCTGGGCTGGGCGGCGCCCGACCGGGTGCGCCGCGCCGCTATGCTGTGCTTCGCCCTGGCCGGGCTGGTCGGCCTGTATCTGGCCGCTGTCGGCGGCTGGCCGATCCTGGCCCTGGGCGCGGCCTCGCTGGCGGCCGGCTGGGCCTATTCCGGCGGGCCGCGACCAATCGCCTATACCGCCCAGGGCGAAATCTTCGTCGTCGCCTTCTTCGGCCTTGGCGCGGTGGCCGGCACCCACTGGCTGCAGGCGGGTCAGCTGACGGCCGAGGTTCTGGTGGTCGGGCTGGCCCTTGGCCTGCCGGCGGCCGCCGTGCTGATGGCCAACAATTACCGCGACCTGGAAGCCGACCGTCTGGTCGGACGGCGTACCCTGGCGATCCGGCTGGGGATTGACGGCTCGCGGGTTGCCTATGCGTTGATGATGCTGACGCCGTTCCCGCTGATGATGGCGCCCACCGCGCCCGATGGCGGTTGGGTGTGCCTGGGCGCGGCGCCGCTGGCGATCCGGCTGATCATCGACTTCGCCACCCGGCCGCGCGGGCCGGCCTTCAACGCCATCCTGGCCGCCACCGCCCGCTTCCAGGTGATGCTGGCGGTGCTGGCCGCCCTGGGGGCGCTGCTTTGATCGCCGAAATCTTCCTGCCGGTGGGGCTGGCCTTCATCATGTTCAGCATGGGCCTGGCCCTGACTTTGGATGATTTCCGGCTGGTGGCCAGCCGGCCCCGCGCCGTGGCCCTGGGTCTGGCCTGCAAGATGGTGCTGCTGCCGCTGGTGGCGCTGGGGGCCATCGCGATTTTCCGGCCGCGCCCGGAATTCGCCGTCGGCCTGATGATCCTGGCGGCCTGCCCGGGCGGCATCACCGCCAACCTGCTGACCCATCTGGCCGGCGGCGCCACCGCCCTGGCCGTCACCCTGACCGCCATCACCTCGATCACCGACAATGTGACGGTGCCGTTGGTGGTCGATTGGGCGCTGACCCATTTCATGGGCCGGGCCGCCCCGGTGGATTTGCCCATCGCCCGCATGACCGGCGGCCTGTTCGCCGTCGCCACCTTGCCCTTGCTGGTGGGCATGGCCATCAATCGCTGGGCGCCCAGGCTGGCGGGAAGTGTGCGCAATCCGGCCCGCCAAATCGCCACCGCCTTGTTCGCGCTGATCGTGGTGGGCGCTTTCGCCAGTCAATGGAATGTGATGATGGTCCACGCCGGCGAGATTTTGCCGCCGGCCATCGCCGTCAATCTGGTGGTGATGGCGGCGGCCTTCCTGTCGGGGCGCGGCGCCGGGCTTGACGGCCGCGAGACCATCGCCCTGGTGCTGGAGACGGGCTTGCAGAACGGCGCGCTGGGCATCTTCGTCGCGGCGACGCTGCTGGGCAGTCAGGCGATGATGGTGCCAAGCATCGTCTATGCGTTGGTGATGAACGTCTCGGCGATTGTTTTTATTGTCGCGGTGCGGCGGGCGGCGACGGTGGCGTAGGGGGGCGCCTTTGCAAGTTTCCGCACGTTCTCAGGCGATGGACAGCCTTACGGGGACAATTCCCGCGTTATGTCGCAGGGTTCCTTGCCCTCACTGTCATCAGGGAAAAATGAATTCTGGCTGTTTGTCACAATTATGTTGTTAATTAGTATGCGCTGTATTATGCCGTCTTGTACGAAGGCGTTAAGTAGTGTGCATCTAGAGCTTAAATCAATTACAGTGGTATTCATTTTTATGGTTTGGTGTACCGAGCCAATTTTTCTTAAGAAACCTTCTGCGGTGCGTTCGTCGTGATGAATGGCATCGTGTAGAAATATTGCTGTTACGACTATTGGTCCATTGTCTTTTGTGTAAAACTCTGCAAAATGACCGTCACCGTTATCGAATGTATGAAAAATTCCAGTTCCAATTAAACTTGTTCCGATCTCAGTGTGTTTTTTGTAATTTTTCAAAATTAGTTGCTTCATGTTGTTGGTGTAATTGTTGACAATGTCTTCGAGCGCGGCGTCATCACATGTTGAATATTCAGGCATGTGTGCGTTTGGCGTTTCGGTCCAATGGCATTCATCAGCGTAGCATCCACTGGCGATCATGATTGCCCCATATGCGATGATAAATGTGCGGCGCATCATGGCGGTGCTGTGTCCTTGATTGCTCAAACCGGCCAATTCCAACAGATTGCCAGGCTCGTCAGGTGAAGGGGGCTGTTGGTTCTCCAGTGCTTCAACCCTTGCCCCGATGCCTTGCTAAATAAAGCGGTGTTCGCGACTTCGGCACTTTCCGGATGAAATTGTAACGCGCCACGTGGTAGCTGGGGTCGAAGCCGTAGAAGTTCAGCTTCATGCGTTCCAGCTCCTCGGCGCGATAGGTTTCCAGCGGCTTTTCCGCCTCGTCGGCCAGGCGGGCCAGGCCCTTGGCGGCGATGCGGGCGTCGATGGCCGGGTCGGCGGCCAAAGCGTGGGCGCGGGCCTCGGCCTCGGCGCGGAAGCTGGATGGGCAGGTGCCGAAACTATCGTCGATCAGGCCCAGGCGCTGGGCCTCGGCCGTTCCCACCGGCAGGCGCGCCTGGGTCACCTGGCGGGCGGCTTCCTCGCCGCAGCGTTTGGGTAGCAGATAGGTCCAGTATTCCGAGCCGTACAGATTGCCCATGCCCTTGTAATGGGGGTTCAACACCACGCCGGAGCGCGCCCACACCAGATCGGCGGCCAGCGCCATGAACACGCCGCCGGCGCCGCCATTGCCTTGCATCGCCGCCACCGTCAGGTGGCTGGTGCAGGTGATCACGGCACGGCACAGATCGTTCATGGCGTTGATGTTGGCCCAGGATTCATCGGCCGGGCTGGCCGCCGCCTCGATGGTCGACAGGTGGATGCCGTTCGACCAGAAATCCGGCCCGCCCATCAGGGCGATCACCTTGGTCGGCCGCTTGGCCGCATCATGGAAGGCCGCTTCCAGCCGGCGGCATTGATCGGTGCTCATGGCGCCGTTGTGGAAGGGAAAGTGCAGGAAGCCGACCGCGCCCTTCTCGTCATACCAGATGTCGTGATGGCCGGGCATGGTGGGCAGCGAGGCGGCGATCTCGGGCAGCACCTGGGCCGCCGGCAGCTTCAAGCCGTTGGCACCAAGATGGCCGATCCACACCGCGCCGTCGGTGGTGGCCCGGGCCAATTGGTGGCCGCGCCGGGCGATCCAGGTGCCAGGCGCACCTTCCAATCCTTCCGATGGGTGGGCGTCGTGCAGGTAAAGTCCGTCGTCCAGAACGCCGGGCGTGCCGTCGGATGCGCGGATCTTGCGCAAGATGGTGGCGCTGTCGTCCTTGGCCCAAGCGATGGCGCGGTCCTTCTGGCGCATCTGGGGCTTCCACCACGACCGGCGCGGCAATTCGGGGACGGGGCTGTGGTCCACCGCTTCCAGCACCGCCGACACCGCCGCCTCGGTGATCTCGTTTCGGTAGATCGAGGATTTGGTGGCTTCGCGCATGGTGAAGGTGCGGTGCGCCCAGACCGGGCCGGCATCCATTTCCGACACCGCCTGCAGCACGGTCACGCCCCAGCTCTGCTCGCCTTCCAGGATGGCCCAGTCCAGGGCCGAGGGGCCGCGATCGCCGATCGGGCCGGGATGGACCACCAGGCAGGTATGGTTTCGCCATACCTGCTCGGGGATGGCCCGCTTCAGGAAGGGCGCGATGATCAGATCGGGCCGGGCCAGCTCGACCGCCTGGGTGGTGACGGCATCGTTGACGTCGAATTCCAGGCTGACGGCGTGGCCGCGTTGGGTCAGTTCGACCCACAGGCGCTGGGTCAGCGAATTGAAGGAATGGGCCAGAAGCAGGATGCGCATGTCAGCAGATCCGGGGCAATTGTTCGCCGGCCAGCCAATCGACCACCCGGGTTCCGCCCATCGCGGTCTTCATTCGGACGAAATGGTGGGGATCGGCCTCGCAGGTGCCGATGCGGGCGGCATCCGTTCCCAGCGGGTGGGCGCGCATCACCGCCAGCAGCCGGTCGGCGTCGGCGGCATCGCAGATGCAGATCAGCTTGCCCTCGTTGGCGACGTAAAGCGGGTCCAGGCCCAGAAGCTCGCAGGCGCCGCGCACCGCGTCCTTGACCGGTACGGCGCGCTCGTCGATGACCATGCCGGTGGCCGATTGGGCGGCGATCTCGTTCAAGGTGGCGGCCAGGCCGCCGCGGGTCGGGTCGCGCAATACCCGGATGCCGGGGCAGTCGGCGACCATGGCGGCGACCAGGGTGTGCAGTGCGGCCGAATCCGACAAGATGGCGCTTTCGAAGCCAAGGGATTCTCGCTGGCTCATCACCGCGACGCCGTGATCGCCCATGGTGCCCGAGATCAGGATGGCGTCGCCCGGGCGGGCGCGGTCGCCGGAAATCCGAACGCCCGGCGGCACGAAGCCGATGCCGGCGGTGGTGATGAAGATGCCGTCGCCCTTGCCCTTTTCCACCACCTTGGTGTCGCCGGTGACCACCGGCACGCCGGCGGCCTTCGAGGCGGCGGCCATGCTGTCGACGATGCGCTTCAAGTCGGCCAGCGGGAAGCCTTCCTCGATGATGAAGCCGGCCGACAGCGAATGCGGCACGGCGCCGGCCATGGCGACGTCGTTGACGGTGCCGTGCACCGCCAGGCTGCCGATGTCGCCGCCGGGAAAGAAGAGCGGGCTGATGACATAGCCGTCGGTGCTCATCACCATGCGGCCCTGGGGCACCACGAATTCTGCCTGGTCGTTGCCCTGGTTCAAGGCCTCGTTGTCGAAGGCGGCGACGAACAATTCATCGACCAGTTGGGCCATGGCGCGGCCGCCGCCGCCATGGGTCAGATCGATGCGGCCGTGGGTAATGTCCAGCGGGCGGGGATGGGTGCGGCGGGGCAGGGTCATGCTAGTTCTGTCCGGGAAGCGGGGCGCCGGTGACGCGGGAATACAGCACGTAGGGATCGATGTCGGCACCGCCGGGCCAGCAGATGGTGCCGATCTCGGGGTTGACGGCGACCTTGGCGAACTCGCTTGGATCCTTGAGGGGGGCGAACACCCCCTTGAACGACAGGACAGAGGCGAAATCCACCTCGCCCACGGTTCCGTCGCCAAAGGTCAGGCGCAAGGTGAACTCTCCCGTCCGGGTCACGGCGACAACGTCTCGGTCCATGCCTTACTCCAGCGGTTCGATCTTCTTCAAGGGCAGGTCGTTGCGCGCCAGGTTCCAATCCTCGGCCAGTTGCGCGCGATGGGCCGCCGCCCATTCTATCACAAGACCCAGGGCGCGAGGCGGCAAACGGCCGCTCAGGCAGGCCAGCGAATCTATCGCGATCACCGCTTCGTGGTCGCCGTAGCGGACGTGGAAATGCGGCGGCGCGTGATCGTCGTAATACATCGCGATGATCATGCCCAGGAACCTGCTGATCTCAGGCATCGCGGAAACGTCCATAGGTCCAATGGGCGGCGCAGGCGCCCTCGGCCGAGACCATGCAGCTGCCCATGGGGTTCTCGGGCGTGCACACGGTGCCGAACAGCTTGCAGTCGGTGGGCTTCTTGACGCCGCGCAAGATGGCGCCGCATTCGCAGGCCTTGTTGTCGGCGACGCTGTCGGCCGGCACGTCCCAGTGGCGCTCGGCATCGAAGGCGGCGAAGGCGTCCTTGATGCGAAGGCCGGAATAGGGCACCAGCCCCAGGCCGCGCCATTCGAAACTTTTGCGCAACTCGAACATCTCGGCCACCAGGGCCTTGGCCTTGGGGTTGCCGTCGCGGGTGACGGCGCGGGCGAACTCGTTTTCCACCTCGAAGCGGCCCTGGTTGATCTGGGCCACCAGCATGCGCACCGCCTGCAGCACGTCCAACGGCTCGAAGCCGGCGATCACCACCGGACGCTGATATTCCTCGGCGAAATATTCGTAAGGGGCCGATCCGATGATGGTCGAAACATGGGCCGGGCCGATGAAGGCGTCCAACTGCACCGTGCCCAGCTCGCGCACCTCGGGGCTGTCCAGGATCTGGGTGATGGCCGAGGGAGTCAGAACGTGGTTGCAGAACACGAAGAAATTGGAAAGCCCCAGGGCGGCGGCCTGCTTGACGGCGACCGCCGTCGGCGGCGTGGTGGTCTCGAAGCCGATGGCGAAGAACACCACGCTTCGATCGGGATTGTCGGCGGCCAGCTTGACGGCGTCCAGGGTCGAATAGACCATGCGGATGTCCGCCCCCTCGGCCTTGACCTTCAACAGCGACAGGCGCTTCGAGCCCGGCACGCGGAGCATGTCGCCATAGGTGCACAAGATCACGCCCGGTTGGCGGGCCAGCCAGATGGCGGCATCGATGCGGCCGACGGGGAGCACGCAGACCGGGCAGCCGGGGCCGTGGATCATGCGGACATTGGCCGGCAGCAGGTCTTCCAGGCCATAGCGGCTGATGGCGTGGGTGTGGCCGCCGCAGAATTCCATGATGTGGTAGGTGCGAGCCGGATCGGCCTCGGCGCGGATGGCGGCCGCCAGGCGTCCTGCTGCGTCGCCGTCCCTGAACTCGTCGATATATTTCATGTAAGGGCGCCCGTTTCCTGCATCTCGGCCCATAGCGCCAGGGTCTTTTCGGCCTCCGCGGGATCGACCTTGGTCAGGGCATAGCCGACATGGACGATGACATAGTCGCCAACCGCCACGCCATCGACCAGGGCCAGCGAAACCGCCTTGGTGACGCCGCCCAGATCGACCTTGGCCTGGTCGCCGTCCAGCAATTCGGTCACCAGCGAGGGAAGGGCCAGACACATGCGCTTACATCTCCCGAAGGGCGGCGATCCACGCCTGGCCCAAAGACAAACCGGCATCGCCCGGCGACGCCTGGGTGGCGGTCAACGGGACAAGGCCGCGCCGTTCCAACTCGGGCACCAGCCCGGCGGTCAGGACGCGGTTGAAGAAACAGCCGCCGCCCAGGGCAATGGTGCGACAGCCGGTTGATTCGGCCCCCCACACGCACCAATCGGCCAGGCCGGCGATCAAGGTGCCATGGAACAGGTTGGCACCGTCCCTGGGCTCGGGGCAAGAGGCCAGCAGGCTCATCAAGGGCGCGAAATCCAGCACGCCGCGTTCCAGAATCCACCCCGAGGCCAGGATGGCCGGGTGATCGACCAGGGCTTCCAGCGCCATCGGCGCCTGGCCCTCGAATTCGGCGACCGGGTGGACGCCCAGCAGGCCGCAGGCGGCATCGAACAGCCGCCCGGCCGACGAGGTGATGGGCGCGTTCAGCCCCTTGTCCAGCACCATCCCCAGCCGGCTGGCGGCGGGAATGCCCTTCCAGCGCGAGGCGATTTCGTCGGCGCGACCCAGCTTGTGCAGCCAGGCGGCGGCCATGCGCCAGGGTTCGCGGGCGGCCTTGTCGCCGCCGGGTTGGGCGATGTGGACCAGATGGCCCAGGCGGCGGAAATCGGCCCCTTCGCAATAAAGCAGCTCGCCGCCCCAGGCCTGGTTTTCCGGCCCCAGCCCGAAGCCGTCCAGCGACAGGCCCAGGATGGGGGCTGCGTGGCCGTGCTCGGCGGCGATGGCGGCGGCGTGGGCGTGGTGGTGTTGCACCGCCAGGGCCGGCAGGTCCAGCGCCTGGGCGAAGCGGGTGGAATGGAAGTCGGGATGCAGATCGTGGGCGACGCGGACCGGCTTGACGCCCAGTTCGCGCACCATCGCCTCGGCCGAATGCTCGAAGAGGGCGATCGAGTCGGGCGTCCCCAGATCGCCATGGACCGGCGACAGATAGGCGCGGTCCCCCTTGGTGACGCAAACGGTGTTTTTCAGGAAGGCGCCCACCGCCAGCACCGACGGCCCGGAGCGGGGCAGGGCGATGGTGGCGGCGACGGTGGTCAAGGCCTGGTCCCGGCCTTGGCGGCGGCTTGCTGGCCCTGGCTAATCCAGTCCAGCCACTGATCCATGCCCTGGCCATTCTTGGCCGACACCTGCAAAACGGCGATGTTGGGGTTGACCCTGCGGGCATAGGCGATGGCGGCATCAACATCGAAATCAAGATGCGGCAGCAGGTCGGTCTTGGTCAGGATCATCAGGTTGGCGGCGGCGAACATGTCGGGATACTTGATGGGCTTATCCTCGCCCTCGGTCACCGACAAGATGGCGACCTTGTGGGCCTCGCCCAGATCAAAGGCGGCCGGGCAGACCAGATTGCCGACATTTTCGATGAACAGCACCGAGCGGCTGGCCGGGTCCAGCCGGATCAGCGCCTTGGCCACCATGTCGGCATCCAGGTGACAGCCCTTGCCGGTGTTGACCTGCACCGCCGGCGCCCCGGTGGCGCGGATGCGGTCGGCGTCGTTGCTGGTCTGCTGATCGCCCTCGATCACCGCGACCGGGAAGCGGCCGGCCAGGGCCTCGATGGTCTTGCAAAGCAGCGTGGTCTTGCCCGAGCCGGGGCTGGAGACCAGGTTCAAGGCGAAGATGCCGCGATTGGTCAGCCAGGTGCGGTTGGCCCCGGCCAGGTCGTTGTTGCGGCCCAGGATATCCTGCTCGATCTGGATGATGCGGCTTTGGCTTAAGCCCGGCACATGCACGCCGGCGATGCCGGTGCCGAAATGCAGGTCGTCGCCATGATGGTGGTGATGGTGGTCATGATCGTGGTCGTGATCATGGTCGTGGTGATGGTGGTCATGATCGTGGTCATGATCGTGATGGTGATCATGGGGATGGGAGTGATGGTGGTCGTGACCATGATGATGGTCGTGGGAATGTTCCAGCTTCGACTCGCCGCAGCCGCACACCGTGCACATCACTCGACCTCCAATTCCTTGATCCGCATGTCGGCGCCCTGGGTGACGCTGAGCGCGAAGCCGCCGCATTCGGGGCAGCCATCGACCCGGGACGCCAGTTTGACACTCTTGGCGCAATCCAGACAAAAGCCTTCGCCGGGGACCCGGACGATTTCCAACCTGGCCCCGGCCGCGACCGAAGACCCCCGGGTGACGGCGTCGAAGCAGAACAGCATCGAATCGGGATCGACCTGGGAAAGTTCGCCGATTTCTAGCCACACCGTCTTGACTTTGGTGAAGTTGTGGGCCGCCGCCTGGTCCTCGAGGATGCGGACAACGCCTTCGGTCAGGCTCATCTCGTGCATCAGGGGGCCTCCACGCTGACCTGGCAGGTCACGCACGGGTCCAGGGCGGCGACCAAAAGCCCCGCCCGGGCGGCCAGGTCGCCATCGGCCCGGATGCCGGTCAGGCCGCGGGCCAGCGGGCCTGCGGGGTGGAAGTTCCATTCGGTCGGAGCCAGGATGCGATAAAGGCTCACGCGGCCCTCCGCCAGATGAACGCGATGCGCCAGCAATCCCCGCGCCGCCTGGGTGGCGGCCAGGCCCTGGCCCGAGCCCAACCGGGCAGCCCCGGCGGCTTCGGCTTTCAAATCCTGCACCAGCGATGCCATTTCATGCAAGGCCGCCGCGACATCGACCAGCCGGGCGGTCAGCCGGGCCAGCAGGCCGGCACCTTCGTGCCGCAGGATCGCCGCCACCAGCGGATGGGTATGGTTGCGGGCCAGCGCGCCGGTTTCCAGGACCTGGCCCCGATAATCGGGGCGCGCCAGATAAAGTCCGTCCGGGTCGCCATCCAGCCGCTCGGCCAGATCGGGCGGGCCGTTCTCGGGCATGGCCAGCAAATCGGCGGCGCCAAACGACGCCTGCGCCTCGCTGACCACCTGGGCCAGCATGCGGCCGATGGCGGTGGGGGCCTGGGTCATCCAGGCCCGGAAGGTGTTGCGGTCCTTCAGCAGCCCGGTGACCTGGCCGCCCAGGCAATGGGCGAAGGCGGCCTGGGCCTCGGCGATGTCGGCCAACAGGTGCGAGATGTCGGGGGCCAGACGGCCGCCGCCAAGGGTCAGCCAGTCGCCATCGGGATAAAGATGCTGCCTGACCGTCGCCAAGGTCCGCTTGAACTTGCGGGCGGTCTCCATGTCGGGGCGTTCGCCCATCAGCATCGGCCAGTCGCGGGCCAGCGCCATGCCGTGCTCGGCGACGGCCTCGGCGGAAACCAGGATGCGCCGGGCCGCGCGGGTGGCCGGCGAGGCGAACAGGCCGCCGGCCTGTTCCATCGCTTCCAGGCCGGTCAGGGCCTGGGCGGTGCCGCACAGGGCGAACAGGGTCGGCAGGATGGTCAGCACCTCGGCCGGGCTTTTGCCGGCGAACATGGCTGCGGCCTTGACCAGCCGGGTCGAGCCGATCTCGACGGCGCGCACCGTCCCATGCCCGACTTTCAGCGCCACGGTGATGCCGGCCTCGGGAAAGCCCATCAGGCCAGGCCGTCGGCCAATACGCCGGACAGGTATTCCAGGGTCGCCAACGCGGTTTCCTGGGGCACCTTTTCAGCGGCGAAATTGCCCCCGGCGCCTAGGATGACGTAGTCGCCCACCAGGGCCTCCTCGTCCAGCAGCATCAGGCTGGTCTGGCGCTCGCGCCCGAACGCCTCGACCGTCGCGGTCTGGCCGTCGATGGCGACGATGCGGGAGGGCACGGCCATGCACATGGCGGGTTACGCCGCCGCCTTGGCGTGGACGGTCACGCCGAAATCCACCAGCTCGGCGACCAGACGCTCGATCACCTGGGGCAGCACGGCGGCCACTTGGGGGGTCAGCTCCATCGCGGTGTCGAAGCTGGCGGGCTGCACGCCGACCAGCACCACCTTCTTGGGCGCGATGCCCTGGAACACGCAGGCCGCCAGCACGTCGGACAGGCCGACCTGATGGGGCGAAATGCGGGTCTTGAACCAGGCATTGATTTCTTCGTCGGCGATGCGGGTGATGTCGCCGGGCTGCTTGCCCGGGCTACGCATGCTGTCGGCGATCAGCAGCAGGTCGGCATCGGCGATGCGGTCCAGGCAATCCATGCCCGAGGTGCCGCCGTCGATCACTTCGACCCAGTCTGGCAAGGCATAAAGCTTGTCCAGTTCGGTGACGGCATAGACCCCGACCCCTTCGTCGGACATCAGGATATTGCCAAC
The DNA here is from genome assembly GCF_001650635.1 of Magnetospirillum moscoviense. Classification (GTDB taxonomy): domain Bacteria; phylum Pseudomonadota; class Alphaproteobacteria; order Rhodospirillales; family Magnetospirillaceae; genus Magnetospirillum; species Magnetospirillum moscoviense. Next base: position 93,259 of record NZ_LWQU01000163.1, read on the forward strand.
CCCCAGAACCACGACACGCATGGACGATTCTCCAAATAAAAGGCCCGGCCGCCCCATGGCGACCGGGCCAGACTAGCACATTACAAAGCCTTGACCTGAACGATCTCGCGCTTCTCGTCGTCGTGGACGTGAACCGCGCAGGCCAGGCAGGGGTCGAACGAGTGGACGGTGCGCAGCACTTCCAGCGGCAGTTCGGCATCGGCGATGGGGTTGTCCATCAGCGAGGCCTCGTACGGACCGATGGCGTCGTTCTCGTCGCGCGGACCGGCGTTCCAGGTCGACGGCACCACGCACTGGTAGTTGGCGATCTTGCCGTCCTTGATGACGGTCCAGTGCGACAACAGGCCGCGCGGCGCTTCGTGCATGCCGAAGCCCCGAACCTCGCCCTTGGGGAAGGTCGGCTTGTTGAAGGTGGTGGTGTCGCCCTTGCCGATGTTTTCCAGCAGCATCGACCAGTTCTGGGCCAGCACCTCGCACATGACGCCCGAGCGGATGGCGCGCGCCGCATGGCGGCCCACCGTCGAGTGCAGGATTTCCGGGCCGACCTTGGCGCCCAGCAGGCCGCCCACGCGGTCCAGCATCTGGGTCGCGTAGGTGACGGTCGGCTGGTGGCCGGCGGCCAGGCCGCACAGCACGTTGGCCAGCGGGCCGACCTGGGCGCGCTTGCCATAGAAGGTCGGAGCCTTCAGCCAGCTGTACTTCCCTTCGTCCTGGAAGTCGGTGTACTTGGGCTTGGTCTCGCCGACATAGGGGTGCAGCGGGCCGGGCTTCGAGTATTCGTACCAGGCATGCTTGACCGATTCCTCGACGCCGCCCATCAGGTAGTCGTCGCCGAACTTGGTGAACGGCTTGTAGGACTTCAGGTCGCCGTTCGGGACGTGGCCACCCGGCACCATGAACTGGGTGCCCTTGGAATCGGTCGGGAAGTCGGGGCTGGAGATGTAGTTGGTGACGCCGGCACCGTACTTGGTCCAGTCGGCGTAGAAGGCGCCGATGGCGGCGACGTCGGGCAGATAGACCTTGCGGGTGAACTCGGCCAGCGCGTCGATATGCTCCTTGACCGCCAGCAGGCGCTCGATGGTCAGGTTAGACTGGCTGTTGGTGTCGATCGGGTTGGCGACGCCGCCGACCGCCAGGTTCTGGATGTGCGGCGACTTCGACCCCAGGATGGTGACGATCTTGTTGGCGTGACGCTGGGCTTCCAGCGCCTGCAGATAGTGGGCGACCGCCAGCAGGTTGACCTCGGGCGACAGCTTCATCGCCGGATGGCCCCAATAGCCGTTGGCGAACGGACCCAGCTGACCGGACCCCACGAAGCTCTTCAGCTTTTCCAGGGTCTGGGTCATGACGTGCTTGGAATTCATCGGCCAGTCGGACAAGGATTCAGCCAGCTGGCTGGTCTTGACCGGATCGGCCTTCAGCGCCGACACCACGTCGACGAAATCCAGCGCCGACAGATGGTAGAAGTGGACGATGTGATCGTGCAGGGCGTGGGCCGAGGCGATCATGTTACGGATGAACTGGGCGTTGACCGGCACTTCCAGGTTCAGCGCGTTCTCGACGGCGCGAACCGACGTGATGGCGTGGACCGTGGTGCAGACGCCGCAGATGCGCTGGGTGATGGCCCAGGCATCGCGGGGGTCGCGGCCGAGCAGGATCAGCTCGACGCCGCGCCACATCTGGCCGGACGACCACGCCTTGGTGACCTTGCCGCCATCGACTTCGACGTCGATGCGCAGGTGGCCTTCGATCCGGGTGATGGGGTCGATGGTGATACGCTTGGACAAGGCAGTGGCTCCTTACTTTTCGTGGGCCGCGGCCAGTTCGGCCGGCGTCAGCTTGTGGGTGTAGAAGACCGGGAACTTCCGGACGAACACGACATAGAGAAGAATTTCGGTGGCGATGATGCCGATGGTCACCAGCAGCTCCTGGACGCTGGGGAAGTAGCTCCAGCCGGCCCCGGTCTGATAGGCGACCAGGAAGGCATCCAGGCGATAGAGCGCACCGGCCAGCAGCAAGCTGCAGGCGCCGATCCACAAGGCCTTCTTGGACATGCGGTTTTCGGCCTTGGCGAACAGCACGACCGGGGTGGCGAACAGCGCGATCTCGATCCAGAACATCAGGCTGCGGATGCCCGAGGTGAACAGCTCGGCGATGGCGCCGCGCACCACGATGTCGCCGAAGCGGATCACCAGATAGGCGACCATCATGCCCTGGATGATGCGGGCCAGCTTGGCCAGCTGCGGCATCTCGTGACGCACCGAGCGGTTGAAGGCGCTCGCCCCCAGCAGGGCCTCGAACACCACGATGGAAAAGCCCATGGTGATGGCCGACGCCAGGAACAGCAGCGGCAGGATCGGGGTCTGCCACAGGGGATGGATCTGATAGCCCATCACCACCAGCAAAGTGCCCAGCGAGCTTTGGTGCATGCTGGGCAGCAGCACGCCCAGGGCCACGAAGACGAACAGGATCTTTTCCAGCTTCTTCTTCGAGTCCTTGAGGCCGAACTTGGTCAGGATGGCCGGCGAGAACTCGATCCACAGCACGACGATGTAGGCCATCACGCACAGCGCGACCTCGAACATCACCGAGCCGGTATTCCAGTAGCTGGGCACCAGGATATGCCAGGCGTTCCACCAGCGGCCCAGATCGAAGACGATCGAGATACCGCCCAGGGTGTAGCCGAAGGCCGAGGCCAGCAGGGCCGGGCGGACCATCGGGTGGTACTCGCCCTTGTTGAGGACATAGCAAAGGATCGCCATGGCATAGCCGCCGCAGGCGAACGCCGTGCCGATGACCACGTCGTAGACGATCCAGATGCCCCAGGGATAACCGTTATTGAGGTTGGTGACCGAGCCCAGGCCCAGGACCATTCGCTTGGCCAGGATGACGGCGGCGATCAAGGCCAGGATGGCACAGATCACCGTGGTCTTGCTGAACAGGCTGCCACCCAGGGGCTCGTGCTCATTATGGAATTTCGCCATGGTGGCCTACTCCTCCGGGTGTTCGTCTTCGATGTGGGAGGCCCGCTTGGCCGCCCACACCAGCCCGCCCAGCACCACCACCGGAGCGATCATGCCCTGGTACAGGCTGTGCTGAATGCCTTCGGACTGGGACGAGTAGGATTGTTCGCGCAGCTCGGGGTAGCCCAGCTTGGTGAACGACACCGCCGACATGTGGCGGAACTGGGTGCCGGCCACTTCCTTCTCGCCGTAGACATGGTCGAGATACTTGGCGGCCGGACGCTCATGGGTGTCGCCCGAGCCGATCACCCGGCGCTCGAACACGTTGGCCTCGCCGGCCTTCATGGCCTTGCGGCGGTTGATTTCCTCGGTAAGCGCCGGGATGGGGCCGAAGATGGTGGCGCCCGTCGGGCACACCTCGGCGCACATCGGGATCTTGCCCTCGGCCTGGCGATGCTTGCACATCTCGCACTTCATGATCTTCGGCGTCGGCGTGTCGAATTCCGACTGCGGCACGCCGAACGGGCACGAGGCGACGCAATAGCGGCAACCGATGCAGGCGTCGGCGTTGTATTCGACGATGCCGGTCTGCGGATGCTTGGTCATCGCCGTCACCGGGCAGACCGACACGCAGCTGGGATCGACGCAGTGCATGCACGACTTCTTGATGAAGGCGAAGCCGTTCTTTTCCTGGTCCTTGGTGTCGGCGGTGCCTTCGGCATAGACCTTGATGACGTTGAAGGTCTTGGGCCCGATGTCCAGGGGGGTATCCCACAGGGCGTCGGGGGTGCTGACATCGACGGGAAGGTCGTTGGCCTCCTTGCAGCCGGCGACGCAGGCCTTGCAGCCGACGCACAGGGTCGAGTCGTAGAGAAGGCCCACCGCCTGCGGCGGCATCACCTTGTTCGGGCGGGCCTGGGCCGGAGCCGACACCACCGCCGCTGTCGCCAGCGCGGCGCCGCCTCCGGCAGCCCCTTTCAGAAAGCTTCGACGCTTGAGCGACATGGGCTTACTCGCCGTCCTTGGTTTCCGACTTGCCGAGATTGCCGGCGATCTTCATGCCGGCGCCGACCGCCAGGCCGGCCACTGCGGCCACCGCGGCGGCCGAGGCCAGCGTGGCGCCGGTGCCCTGCTCCTCGACGATGCGGGGATAGCCGGTCGGCGGGTTGGTCTTGAGGTCGGCCAAAGCGTGGATCGGCTTTTCGAAGCCGATATGCTTCTCGGTGCAGCCGATGCAGGGATGGCCGGTGCCGACCGGCCACGAGCCGGTGCCGACGTCGTTGAACAGGATCGACGGGCAGTTGGCATAGGTTTCCGGGCCCTTGCAGCCCAGCTTGTACAGGCAATAGCCCTTCTTGTGGCCGGGATCGCCGAATTCCAGCGCGAAGCGGCCGGCGTCGAAATGGGCGCGGCGTTCGCAATTGTCGTGGATCAGGCGGCCATAGGCGAAGGTCGGGCGGCCCTTGTCGTCGAGCGCCGGCAGCTTGCCGAAGGTCAGGAAGTGGACGACGGTGGCCAGGAAGTTATAGGGATTGGGCGGGCAGCCCGGGATGGTGACGATGTCCTTGCGACCCAGCGCTTCCGCCACGCCGGTCGAGCCGGTCGGATTGGGCGGCGTCGAGGGCATGCCGCCCCACGAGGCGCACGAGCCGATGGCCACCACGGCGGCGGCGTCGGCGGCGCATTCCTTGGTCAGCTCGAACGAGGTCTGGCCGCCGATCTTGCAATAGATGCCGCCATCCTTCATCGGGATGGCGCCTTCCACCACCAGCAGGTACTTGCCCTTGTTCTTGGCCATGGCGGCCTTGCGGGCGGCCTCGGCCTGGTGGCCGGCGGCGGCGAACACCGTCTCGTGGTAGTCCAGCGAGATGATGTCGAGGATCAGCTTGTCCAGCGTCGGATGTTCCGAGCGCAGCAACGATTCGGTGCAGCCGGTGCATTCCTGATGGTGCAGCCAGATCACCGAAGGACGTTCCTTCTTGGTGATGGCGGCGGCGATCTGGGCATCGGCCCCCTTGGGCAGACCCATGGTGGCGGCCATCGCGGCGCAGAACTTCATGAAGTCGCGGCGCGACACGCCGAAGCGGGTCTCGATATCGGTTTCGGTTTTCAGGTCGCTGTCGTCGTACATCGGTCTTCCCCACCTCTCCAGGGCTCGTCTCGTGTCCTGCCCCCGAAATCCGTGAATGGGAATTCCGGGGAGAGCAGGCCATGATTCCGGTTCTCGGTTGCCTGCTTCACCATCCGCAAAAGCCGTGCCAACTCGTTCGGGTGGGTGCGGCGCAGCAAATCGGGGCGGTGATTGGCTCTATCCTGCGCGCCGAACGTTGCTGCATTGCGTGTGGTGCATGGCTGGGGCGGTGGAAGGGTAAAAACATTGTTTCCATCGATGGAAAGTAACTATCCAATTGCGGCGGATGGACGGACGTCGTTGCCGGGTGTAGCCTCGGTTGCATCACGCTTGCGGGAGGGGGAATCATGACCAGCGCGACATCGTCCCATACCTGGCGATTTTTCCGGGCCGGCGGTTTCGATCAGGTCCGCATCGATAGCGGCGCCGACCTCTTGGCCCTGGACCGGCTGGATCAGAAATTGTGGGTGGCCCTGGCCTGTCCGGCCGCCGGGATCGAGTTCGATGCCAAGGCGCTGGCGATCCTGGACAGCGACAAGGACGGCCGCATCCGCGCCGCCGAGATCCTGGACGCGGTGGCCTGGCTGAAATCGGTGCTGAAGGACCCGGAAGAACTGGTCCGTCCCGGCGACGAGCTGGCGCTGGCCGCCATCGACGAAACCTCACCCGAGGGGGCGCGGGTACTGGCCTCGGCCCGGCGCATCCTGTCGAACCTGGGCAAGGCCGGTGCCGACACCATCGCCCTGGCCGACACCCAGGATACCGGCCGCATCTTCGCCCAGACCCAGTTCAACGGCGACGGCGTGATCCCGCCCGAGGCGGCCGAGGATGCCGAGACCAAGGCCTTGATCGCCGACATCGTCACCTGCCTGGGCGGCGTGCCCGACCGTTCGGGGGCCACCGGCATCGACCAGCCGATGGTCGATTCCTTCTATGGCGAGATCGAGGCCTTGGCGACCTGGCTGGACCAAGGCGGCGCCGCCGCCCTGGCCGGGCTGGGCGACGACAGCGCCGCCGCCGGCGAGGCGTTGGAAGCGGTGCGCGACAAGATCGACGGCTTCTTCCTGCGCTGCAATTTGGCCGCCTATAGCGATGGCGCGGCCCAATCGGTCAACCCGGCGGCCGAGACCTTCGCGCCGCTGACCGGCCTGAACACCGCCGATGCCGTCGCCCTGCTCGCACCCTTGCCGCTGGCCGCCTTGTCGGCCGGGGCGGCGCTGCCGTTGGGCGACGGTCTGAACCCGGCCTGGGTGGGCGCGGTGCGCAGCTTCGCCGATCGGGTGGTGACGCCGCTTCTGGGGGCGCGCACCCACCTGACCGAGGCCGAATGGACCGACATCAAGGAACGCTTCGCCGACCATGCCGCCTGGCGGGCGGCCAAGCCGGCGACCCGGGTCGAGCAATTGGGCAATACCCGGGTGCTGGCCCTGAAGGGCTGCACCGGCAAGGCCTTGCTGGAATCGCTGATCGCCCAGGACAAGGCCCTGGAGGCCGAGGCCGCCGCCATCGACGCCGTCGAGAAGCTGGTGGTCTTAAGGCTGCACCTTTACCGGCTGGTCAACAATTTCGTCAGCTTCCGCGACTTCTATACCCGCAAGCGCAAGGCGATCTTCCAGGCCGGCACCTTGTTCCTGGACAGCCGTTCGGCCGAACTGTGCGTCCGCGTCGATGACGTCACCCGCCATGCCGCGCTGGCGACGCTGAGCCGGATCTATCTGGTCTATTGCGAGTGCCAGCGTCGCGGCACCAACGAGAAGATGACGGTGATGGCCGGCTTCACCTCGGGCGAGTCGGACCAGTTGATGGTCGGGCGCAACGGCGTGTTCTACGACCGCAAGGGCCATGACTGGGACGCGACCATCGTGCGCATCGTCGAACACCCGATCAGCATGCGCCAGGCCTTCTGGTCGCCCTATAAGCAATTGGGCCGCTTCGTCGGCGCGCAGGTCGAGAAGATGGCCGCCGCCCGCGCCCGAGCCTCGGAGGCGCAGATGCAGGCCCAGGCCATCGGCGCGGCGGCGTCGGGCAAGGCGCCGCCGCCCAAGCCGGCCGAGGCGCCGTTCGATGTCGGCCGTTTCGCCGGCATCTTCGCCGCCATCGGTCTGGCGGTCGGTGCCATCGGCACCGCCATCGCCTCGGTGATCACCGGCTTTCTGCGCCTGCCATGGTGGCAGATGCCGCTGGCCCTGTTCGGTCTGGTGCTGCTCGTTTCCGGCCCCAGCATGGTGATCGCCTATATGAAGCTGCGCCAGCGCAGCCTGGCCCCGATTCTGGATGCCACCGGCTGGGCGGTCAACGCGCGCGCCACCATCAACATCCCGTTCGGCGGGTCGCTGACCCAGGTCGCCCACCTGCCGGCCGGGGCCGAGCGCTCGCTGGCCGACCCCTTCGCCGAACGGCGCCGTCCGTGGGGGCTTTACCTGTTGCTGACCCTGGGGGCGGCGGCGGCGGCCTTTGCCTTGTGGAAGCTGGGTTTGCCCGCCAGCCTGTGGCCGCGACCCTAATACCTGTCCATATGGAAGCCCATACGTCCAACATCTGGAGTTTAGTTTTCCAAATGACTTATCCTGTCCAGGTTAGGCGATAGGCTGTTGGGGCGGCCGCAGGAGTTCATGGATGGGTTTGGAAACCGTTGCCGTCGATCTGTGGGTCGCGGCCGGGACTGTCGTGTCGGCTTTCTGGGTCGGCCTTCACCGGGGTAGGAAGGGTCGGGGCGGCCGCCGTCAACAAGATGCCGAACGTCTTCACGTCGAAGCCGAGTTGCGCGCCAACGCCGCCCGCTTGCGGATGATGCTGGAAACCACCGCCGAGGGGGTGATCGGCATCGACGACGAGGTCCGGGTGATGTTCGCCAACCGCGCCGCCGTGCAGATCCTGGGCTGGTCGCAATCGGGCGAGTTGATGGGGCAGCCTGCCGGCGACGTTCTGGGGCACCGGTTGAGCGACGGTTCGTCCTGCGACGGCGATTTGTGCGCCATCCGTCGCACCCTGGTCGACAGCGAGACCAGGCGCGTTTCCAACGAAACCTTCCGCAAGGCCTCGGGCCGGCAGATCGCGGTGGAGTATGTCAGCTCGCCCCTGGTGGTCGAGGGCATCACCATCGGCGCCGTCGTCGCCTTCCACGACATCAGCGACCGCAAACGCCTGGAAGAGGATCTGCGCCGGTCCCATGCCGAACTGGAACAGTTCGCCTATGTCACCAGCCACGATCTGCGCCAGCCCTTGCGCATGGTGTCGTCCTATCTGGCACTGATCAGGAAGCGCCTGGACGACCGGTTGGGCGACGACGAACGGGAATTCATCGGCTATGCCGTCGATGGCGCCAAGCGCATGGACGCGCTGATCCTGGACCTGCTGGACTATTCGCGGGTCGGCCACGACCAGTCGCGCGACACCGTGGCGTTGGCCGAGGTGATCGAGGACGTCCGCCACAATCTGTCGGTCACCCTGGCCGATTGCGGCGGCCGGTTGAATGTGGCGGACGACCTTCCGGACGTTGACGGCAACCGAATGGAACTGATGCGCCTGTTCCAGAACCTGATCGGCAACGCCTTGAAATACCGCCACCCCGAGCGTGTACCCGAGGTGGCGGTCGGTTGGCGCGACGATGGCCAGGAATGGGTGGTGTGGGTAGAAGACAATGGTGTCGGTATCGCGGCTTGCGACCACGAGCGGGCCTTTCGCATCTTCCAGCGCTTGGCGGCAAGCCGTCAGGTCGAGGGTACCGGCATCGGCCTGGCCATCTGCCGCAAGATCGTCGACCATCATGACGGGCGCATCTGGATCGAGTCCGAGATGGACCAAGGTACGCGCATGCTGGTAGCCTTCCCCAAGCATGGCCTGCGCCGGTCCCCGGTCGCCGCCCTTAACGCCTGATGCAGGGCGGGGGTTGATCTGGGGGCGCGGGCCTTGTAAACCGCATGACCACTGACGGTCACGCCCGCGCGCCCTGACGAGTTGATGAGCACATCCGACGATCCCCGCGACCGCTTCAAGCGCCCATTGGACAGAACGGCCCGGAACCTGCCTGCCAGGGTTCCCGTGCCGGTGCCCGATCCGGCCAAGGACGACCACGGCCAACCGGGCGGTTTGGCCCGCCTGCTGGGCGCGGTGGCCAAGATGCTGCAACCCAAGCCGGCCGACGGGCCGCAGGCGCTTCACCCCATCGAGCCGGCGGCCGAGCCGCCGGTCTATACCGTGCTGGTGGCGGCGATGGTGGGCGACAGCGCCGATGGCGCCGCCTCGCTGGCCTTGTTCAAGATGCTGGATTCCCGCCCGGCCCTGAAGGTCAAGCCGCTGCCCCGGCCGTTCCAGTTGGACAGCCTGGACGATCCGGTCCAGGTCGCCGGCCTGGTCACCAACGCCCGCCATGCCGTCGCCGACGAGGCCGCCGACCTGCTGGTGTGGGGCGAGGTGTTGAAGGAAGGCTATCGCCTGCGGCTGGTGGGCGCCAACCTGCCCGACGAGGAAAAGGCCGGGGCATTCGGTCCGACCACCCGCATCGACCTGCCGATGAACCTGGGTGAGCCGCAATCGAATCTGTTGTACGCCGCCTGCCTGGCTGCCGCCGACCCGGCGACCGAGGTCCAGCGCGCCGCCATCCGCCGTTTGCTGCCGCCGGCCGTCACCGTGCTGGAACCGCTGGCGGCCAAGCCGCCGGTCGCCCTGGCCATGAACCAGCAGCGCACCGTGCAGTTGGTATTCGGCCATCTGTGTGCCGCCTGCGCCCAGGTGGTGGTGCCCTCGCAATCGGGCGAATGGTTCAAGAAATCGGTCGATGCCTATCGTGCCGCCGAAAAGCGGCTGGCCCGCACCGATCCCGGTTGGGAAGCCGGCCTGATCAACAAGCATCTGGCCGCCGTGCTGACCACCTGGGCCGAGAAGTCGAAGGAAGACGCCCGCGCCCATCTGGAAGAGGCGGTCAAGCATTGGCGCGTCGCCTCGGAAAGCCTGAACCGGGCCACCATGCCGCAGGAATGGGCGGCGGTGCAGACCCGGATGGGGGTGGCGCTTTACCGCCTGGACCTGTTGACCGGCGACAGCGACCTGCTGCGCGAAGCCTTGAACGTCCTGCAGGCCGCCTTGCAGGTGCATACCCGCCACGAGGCGCCGCAGCGCTGGTCCGATGTCATGAACACCATCGCGCAGGTGCTTGAGGTCTATGGCGACCAGATGAAGAATCCCGACGTGTTGAAGCGGGCGGTCGATACCTGCCACACCGTCCTGGAGGTCCGCACCCGCGAGCGCACGCCGCTGGCCTGGGCCTCGACCGCCAATACCCTGGGATCGGCCTTGTTCCTGCTGGACCGCCATGGCGGCGGCGGCACCCATCTGGCCGAGGCGGAAGTGGTGCTGGCGGGTGCGCTGGAGGTGTTCCAGGCCTATGGCGCCAAGGGCCCGGCCCAGGTGGCCGCCCGCAACCTGGCCCATGTCCGCAAGCTGGCCGAAGACCGCAAAAGCCGCGCCGTCATCGATCCGGGGTGGAAATAGCGGGTTGATTAAAAATTAATCATATAGCCATACTGACTTAGTATTAAGCAGAGCGGAGTTCGCATGGACCCGATCGACGCCCTTTCGCCCCATGTGGCCTGGGTCCTGATGGCCAGTTTCCTGGTCGCGCTGATGCAGGCGGGGTTCACCTGCCTGGAAAGCGGATTTGTCCGCGCCAAGAATTCCATCAATGTCGCGGTGAAGAATCTGGTGGATTTCTGCCTATCGGCGGTGCTGTTCACCGTGTTCGGTTATCAGCTGATGTTCGGCCCCAGCCTGGGGGGGTGGACCGGGCCGGTGGTTCCCATTCGCTACGAGGCTCTTTCGCCCGCCGACATCACCTTCTTCATCTTCCAGCTGATGTTTTGCGGCACGGCGGCGACCATTATTTCCGGGGCGGTGTCCGAGCGCATGCGCTTCTCTGGCTACGTTATGGTGACCGTCATCACTGCCGGCCTGATCTATCCGGTGGTCGGCCACTGGATCTGGAACGGCGTCGCCGCCGGTGCCCCGGGCGGCTGGTTGGGCAAAATGGGTTTCCTGGATTTCGCCGGCTCGACGGTGGTGCACAGCGTCGGCGGTTGGGTGTCGCTGGCGGCGGTGCTGGTGATCGGGCCCCGCCTGGGCCGCTTTGGGTCCGATGGCCGCCGCATTGAAGGCCACAATCTGCCCATGTCGGTTCTGGGTGTGTTTCTGCTGTGGATCGGTTTTTTTGGTTTCAACGGCGGCTCGACCCTGGCGCTGAATCGCGAGGTGCCGCTGATCGTCGCCAACACGGCGTTGGCCGGTGCCGCCGGCGGTCTGGCCGGACTGGCCTTGAGCTGGCGGGTCTATGGCCATCCGTCTGTGGACGGAATCATCAATGGCGTCGTCGCCGGGCTGGTGGGCATCTGCGCCAGTTGCAACCTGATCGGCGAGGTCGATGCCCTGGTCATCGGTCTGGTGGCCGGGGTGATCGCCGTCATGGGTATTTGGGCCATGGCCATCCTGGAAATCGACGACGTCATGGGCGTGGTGCCCGCGCACCTGTTCGCCGGCATCTGGGGCACCGTGGCCCTGGCTCTGTTCGTCGATCCGGCCCTGCTGCCGGCCGGCGACCGCTGGAGCCAGTTGGGCATCCAGGTGTTGGGTATCGTCGCCGTCGGTGCGTTCGTGATGCCCTTTTGCTGGCTGACGTTCAAACTGCTCGACCGCTTTATTCCATTCCGGGTGACGGCCGAGCAGGAGCGCATGGGGTTGAACGTCGCCGAACATGACGCCACCTCGTCGGTCCTGGACCTGATCACCCAGATGGATTGGCAGGCGCGCTCGGGCGATTTTTCGCGCAAGGTGGCGGTCGAGCCCGAATCCGAGGCTGCCCCGATGGCACGGTTCTACAACGCGGTGCTTGAGAAGTTCGCCATCGAGACACAGCGTCGCCAGGAGGCGTTGGAGCGGCTGAACCAGTTGGCGACCACCGATCCCTTGACCGGTCTGCCCAACCGCCGCGCTTTTTTCGACAATGTGCGGCGGGATTTGGCTGCGGCGCGGCGCAACGACCGGGCCGGCGCCCTGATGTATCTGGATTTGGACGGGTTCAAGGCGGTCAATGACGGCCTTGGCCACGAGGCCGGAGACCAGTTGCTTCGCCAGGTGGCGATGCGGCTGTCGGCGGTGTTGCGCGAAAGCGACGTGCTGGCCCGGCTTGGCGGTGACGAGTTCGCGCTGTTGCTGTCGGACATCCGAAGCGCCGACGCCGCCGAGCATGTGGCCGAGAAGGTGGTGGGCCTGGTGCACGAGCCGTTCGAGCTGGCGCAAGGGCAGGCGTTGATCGGCGTCTCGGTGGGCATCGCCCTGTTTGGCGGTGCCGATCAGGTCGAGGACGTCGAGGCGGTGCTCCAGCGCGCTGATCACGCCATGTACGACGCCAAGCTGGCGGGCAAGGGCACCTGGCGGACGGCGCCGGCACCCAAAAGCTGATTGCGCGGGGGTGGGGGCATGCTCCCGTGGCCCCGCGGTCCATAAGTAGCCCGGGACGGGCAGCTTTGCGCAGAACCGCGCGCCTATAACGCCTGCTGGCGTTGATGCAGGACCATCTTCAGATCCAGTTCGCGCACCACCTGATCCAGGGTGGTGATGCCGCGCATCTCCAGCATGTCGATCTGCTTCAGCAACACGGCGGCGGTGACGATGGCGTCGCCCAGCGCGGTGTGGCGGTCGGTGATCTCGATGCCGAAGCGGTCGCAGATGGCGTCCAGCGAATGGCCGTTCTCGGGGCCGTCCAGATAGTTGGACAGCATCATGGTGTCCAGCACCGGATTGTCGAAACGCACCCCGAACTGGCGTTCGTTCATGCGCAGGAACTTCAGGTCGAAGGCGGCGTTGTGGGCGACCAGCACCGAATCGGCGGCGAAGGCCTTGAATTGCGGCAGCACCACCGAAAGCGGTGGCTTGTCGATCACCATGTCGTCGGTGATGCCGTGGAACTTGATGCTTTCCGGCGGGATCTGGCGGCCGGGATTGACGATGCGGTTGAAGCTTTCGCCCGACAGGATGCGGCCGTTGACGACGCGGACGGCGCCGATCTGGACGATCTGGTCGCCCTGGCTGGGCTGCAGGCCGGTGGTCTCGGTGTCGAAGACGATGAAGGTCAGGCTCTTCAATGGCAACCGGCCCATCTCGCCGATGTCGCGCACCCCATCCAACAGCGACAAATCATAGAATTCCGGCCGGGTCGGCAATTGCGCCTTGGGCTGGAAATGGACCTCGACGCCCTTGCGCATCGGCAGGCGCAGCCACGACCGGCCCTGGCGGTGTTCCTGGCCGATACTGTGGCCGGCATGGTGGGCCAGGACGTCCTTGACGGTCATGCCGGCCAATTGGGTCAGGCCCTTGGCCAGCCAGCCGTCCAGCGCCGGCTTGGCGGCGGTGGCACCCGGCCAGCCGATCTCGATCCAGGCGGAATCGTCGTCGGCGCCGGCGGCCAGGTCGATCTCGGCCAGGCCCATGCGTTCGGCCATCTGGCGGATCAGGCTGTCGACGGCCAGCGCCAGAGAGTGGGAATCGGCATGCAGCCATACCGGCAGTCCGGTCACCGTGACCTTCAGGCCTTCGCTCTCGACGCCCTTGGCGACGAAGGCGAAGAAGTCGGCGGAATGGACGTCGGTCATCGGCCACCAGCCCGACAGGGCGCGCTGATAGCCGTCGGTGACCTTCTTGATGGCGCGCTCGATGTTGGCCGCCTCGCGCTCGACGATGGTCTGGTTGCTGGCAGCGACGCGCAGGCGGATCAAGGGCGATTCCAGGCCCTCGGTGATCTCGCGCAGCAGCACGTCGCGGCTGGCCAGGGCGGCGACCTGGGGGCCGGCATCGACCAGGGTGACGACATAGCCGCCGGCATCGCCGTCGGCCGAGCGGATCAGGGTCATGCGGGCCTGCAGCAGCATGTGGCCATCGACCGAGCCGGCCAGGAACGGCGTGCCCTTGCCGCCCAGCTCCGGCCGGTGCAGCAGCACTTCGTGCATATGGACCACCGGCTCGCGGGCGATCGCCTCGAACAGCGAGCGGCCCAGGCCCAACTGGCCGGCCTGCGACAGCATCTCCATCGCCACCGAGTTGTAAAGAACCACCTGATGGCGCTGGTTGCACACCAGCACCCCTTCATGCAGGTCGTTCAAGATGGCGGCCAGGCGGGCGGAATTTTCCTCGGCCTTGGCGGTGGCGGTGCCCAGGCCGGTATCCAGCTCCTGGCGGGTCTGCACCAGCTTTGCGGCCATCTGGTTGATCGCCTCGGGCAGCGGCAGCATCAGGGCGTAGCGGTCGAGATCGACGCCCTGGCGGGTGCTGCCATGGGCGATGGCGCGCACGTCGGCGGCCATGCGGCGGATCAGGCGGAACACCTGGAAATCGACGATCTTCCAGGCCAGCGCGAACATCAAGACCGCGCCGGTCACCGAAACCAGGGCCAGGGCGGTCAGGTCCTCGTGCCCGACGACGCGGCTGTTGAGATAGATCGCGGCACCGCCGATGGCCGAGACATTGGCGACCAGGGCGATGGCGAGCCAGGGCAACGGACCCCGCCCTCGATGCGGCACTGACTCGTCTCCTTGACCGGAGTTTGATACTTCCCCCAAAGGTACGGCACTGGTATGGGGTCAGGCAACAGCCGAGAGTGGAAAGCCGGACGAACATGTGTTGATATGCACAGGTACAACCGAGGGAAGCCAGGAAATGAGGGCTGTTTGGGCGCTTGTCGCGATGCTGCTGGGAATGATGGCGGCGGACGGCGCGCCTGCGGCGCAACTGGTAAAGGTTGGGGGCTATGAATTTCCCCCATTCGTCGAGGCGGACGGCAAGGGTCTGGTCCACGATGTGATCGCCGCCCTGAACGCGGCGCAAACGGCCTATGAATTCCGCTTCGTGCCGGTGGCGGCCCGGCGCCGTTACGCCGATCTGGCGGATGCCCGCTTCGACGTCATGTTCTTCGAAAGCCCGGATTGGGAATGGACCCAGCGCCAGGCCGCGGTCGATTTCACCGCCGAATTCCTGCAAGGCGGCGAGGTGTTCGTCGCCCAGGCCCGACCCGGGCGCGGGCAGGATTTCTTCGCCAGTCTGACCGGTAAGCGGCTGGTCGGCATCCTGGGCTATCATTACGGGTTCGCCGATTTCAACGCCGATCCCGAGCGTCTGGCCCGCGACTGGGGCATGAAGCTGGTGGCCAACCACAAATCCAGCATCGACATGGTGCTGGCCGACCGCGCCGATCTGGCGGTGGTCACCGATTCCTATCTGTGGGCCTATCTGTCCAAGGTCCCCGAGGCGCGGGAAAAGCTGCTGGTGTCTGACCGCTTTGATCAGGTCTATCGCCACCGGGCGCTGGTGCGCCGCCTTGGGCCCATCGATGTGAAGATTCTGGATGGATTGCTGGCCAGGCTGGAACGTGACGGCACCTTGGCCAGGACCTGGCGCCAGGGCGGGATTGTCCGTTAACCCCGCCGCAAACCCTCGATGGTCTCGCCGATACGGGCCAGGGTCGCCGAAATCGAATCGCCGCCGTAATAGGCGTCCAGCAGCAGGCGGCTTTTCACCCCCAGCAGCCGCGCGGTGGCGCCGAAGCGCTCCATCAGGCGGGCGTCCAAATCGGCCGCCCACAGGGTGAAGCCGGAATCGAACAAGGGGTAGGACATCGCACTCTCCTCAACAGCCGGTGAAACTGGCGTCAGAGTGGCCCTCCTTCATGGCCTTTCGCGGACGCCTTCATGGCGCTTTCAAGGCACATCATAGGCCCGCCATCTTGAAGATTTGGTGAAACCGCCACGCACAGGTTTCATCCAACCGTCACCCCCCGGTCACGGTTCGGACATCGGCGGTCGCTATGGTCGGCGCATCCCCCCCGACCAAGCCCGAGGTCATCCATGCGTGAAGCCGTCGCCGCCCTGTCCCAAATTCCCCGCCTGTCCTGGCCCCGTCTGCCGATCGCTCTGCCCGGCCGCCTGGGCGGCCTGGACCGGCTGCCGATCGGGGCGCGGCTGGGCTTGCTGGCGGTGTTGGCGGCAGTTGTGGCTGTTGCTGTCGGCGGCACCTATTGGGCCGGCGAGCGCCATGTCGATGCCGCTCTGGTGCGCCAGGACGGCTATCGCCAGTTGAACGACCTGGCCGGCGATGTCCGCGCCCGCGCCGCCGCCTTGCACAACCACCAGGAAGCCTTCCTGCGCGAGCTCAAGCCCGATCATGCCGCCGCCTTCGCCAAGGATTCCCAGCTGATCGACCAGGCTTTGGCGCTGATGAGCCAGCGCACCGCGACCGACGGCCTGACGCTGGCGGTGGGCGAGCTGAAAGAGGGCTTCGCGGCGCTGTCGGCCGGCTTCGCCAAGGTCGAGACGCTGACCCGCACCCTGGGCCTGACCGATTCCAGCGGTCTGAAGGGGCAGTTGGCCGATTCGGTCAAGGCGGTCGAGGATGAATTGCGGATGTGGCCCAATGCCGGCCCCCTGATGCCGACCATGCTGCATCTGCGCCTGGCCGAGAAGAACTTCATGCTGTACGGCGGCCAGGCCTATCTGGGCCAGCATCGCAAATATGCCGCCCAATTCGATTTCGAGCTGGATGCCTCGGCCTTGCCGGCCTCGACGCGGGGCGAATTGCGCACGCTGATGAACCAGTACAGCGCCGACATGCAGGCCTTCGCCGAAATCGCCCTGGCCCAGGCCGCCGAGATCGAGGCGCTGCGGCGCCGCTTCCAGGCGTTGCAGCCGATCCTGCAATCGGTGTTCCTGAACGCCCGCGACGGCATGTCGGCGGCCATCACCGAGCAGGAAGGCCAGCGCGCCGGCACCACCCGGCTGGTGGCGATCATCGGCGTGGCGGCGGTGGGTTTGTTCGTGCTGGCGGTGCTGGTGCTGGCGCAAAGCGTCACCCGGCCGTTGAAGCAGATCGAGCGGGCGATGAAGCGCCTGGCCGGCGGCGATCACCGGGTGGCGGTGCCCGGCATCGAGCGCAAGGACGAGATCGGCGACATGGCCAAGGCGGTGGCGGTGTTCAAGGACAATGCCGTCGCCATGGTCTCGCTGCGCGAGCAGCAAGACGAGGTGCGCCGCCAGGCCGAGGCCGCCGCCCGCGACCGCCAGCATGTGTTGGCCGACCGGTTCGAGCACGCGGTCAAGTCGGTGGCCGACGGCGTCGGCACCCAGGCGGTGGCCATCAAGGATATCGCCCAGCGCATGGCCCAGGGCGGCGGCGACGGGCAGGGGAGCGGCTCGCTGGCGGTGGCCGAGGCGGCCGAGCGTTCGCGTCACAGCGTCGCATCGGTGGCGCGAGCCACCGAGGAATTGGCGGCCAGCGTGGCGACCATCCGCCAGCGCGCAGCGTCGTCGTCGGGCGTCGCCCGCGAGGCGGTCGAGGATTTGGGGCGCGCCACCCGCCAGGTGGAGGGCCTGGCCGGCCTGGCCAGCGATATCGACCGGGTGGTCGGGCTGATCGGCGACATCGCCCAGCGCACCAACATGCTGGCCCTGAACGCCGCCATCGAGGCCCAGCGGGCCGGCGAATCCGGGCGCAACTTCGCGGTGGTGGCCGGCGAGGTCAAGCAATTGGCGGTGCAGACCTCGGATGCCACCCGCGAGATCGCCGACCGGCTCAGCGCCATCCAGGCAGCCACCGGCGACACCGTGGCGGCCATCGGCGATGTCGGTGACACGGTGCGGCGGATGGACCAGATCGCCCGCGAGGTCGCCCAGGCGGCCGAACATCAGGCCATGGTCACCGGCAAGATCGAGCGCTGCGTCGAGGAGGTGGCGAGCGAATCGCGCATCGTGTCCGACGGCGTGGTGACGGTGACCCGGTCGGCGGTGCGTTATTGCGGCTCGGCGGTGCGGGTGATCTGGGCGGCCGACGATCTGGCCCGGCCGGCGGCCGGCCTGCGCCACGAGGTCGATTCGTTCCTGCAAACGGTCAGGGCCGGCTGAACCAGATCGCCAGTCCCAGCAAGATCACCGCCAGCGCCTGGGCCGCCACCCGCAAATTCATCAGCCGGTTGGCGTGACGCAGGTACCAAGGGCCACCCTTGGCGAAGCCCAGGATGCCGATGGCCAGGACCACCAGGACCGCGACCAGGGCGGCGCCGAGAAGAAGGGGCGGGGGTGGGTTCATGACAAGAAAATGGGGATGGTTCCGTCGGGAACCACCCCCATTTGGTCCAATCAGCCTAAGACGCCCCCAAATCGGTCCTGGCCTTGGCGATGGCTTGTTGCAGCACCTGTTCTTTCAGCAGGATGGTCGGCTCGTTGAACAGAACGTTCTTCATCCAGTCGAAGGCCAACTGTAAAAGCGCGTCGTCGCTGGTCTTGATCAGTTCCACCGCTTCCGGCGCGACGTCGTAGGATTCCAGGAACTTGGTTCCCAGCACGAAGCGGCGGAAGCTATCGACGTCGGTGGTGGCCATGAAGAACATCTTCTTCAGCTGGGCCGTCGGAGCCTTGCCGCCGGGGCCGCCCATCACTTTCCACGACGCCATCTTCATCAAGATATCGATCCAGCCGCGATTGACGCGGTCGAACTCCTCGACGCCTTGTTCGGTGCGGAACTGGCCGACATTCTGGGTCTTGCTCTCGCAATGGCCCTGGCAATGGTCTTCCTTGACCAGGAAGAAAAAGTCTTCCTTGCCCTCCATGTCCTTCATCTTCATCGACACCATGCCCAGCGGGTAATAGCGGCAGGTGGCGGGGCGGCTTTCATAGACCGAGCAGCCGTCCGGCGTCGAGAAGGCGCAGGCGCCGCGTCCATCGTCGCCCATCTTCAGCTTGGCGACCGGCAGGTCGGCCTTGGGGTGGAGGTCGGGCAGGGTGTAGGTCAGCAGAAACTCGGTCGGGCGGATGCCCAGATGCTTGGACAGGCGCAGGATACAATTGGGGGTCAGGGTGATGTCGGCGCCCTGGCAGCAGCGGTTCCAGCACGACACGCCCTTGTGGCAGCTGAAGCTGAAGGAATCATCGGCGGTCAGTTTGACCGGCTGGACCGGGAACGAAGCGTACATCTCGACCTGTTCGTCGCGCGAGCTGGCGGCCAGACGGCTGGCCTCGATGTCCATCTCGTCGAGTTCGTCGTCTTCGGAAGTGCGGGGATTGTTGGTCATGGGGGGGGGCGTTTCCCTGTTCGGTTTTTGATTTTGATTTGGGCGGTTCTGGATTGCCGGGTCACGCCCGGCAATGACGGAATTGTTTGTTTCTCGTCATGCCCGGATTTGATCCGGGGATCCTGGGTTAGTCAAGACAAAGGGGGCGCCGGAAGCCCGGCGCCCCCCCGTCTTATCAACGGTGAGCTTCAGGCCTCAGTGGCCCTGGCCCGCGTAGTGCTTTTCCACCATATCCGTGTGGGCGACCTTGCGCAGGCTCCACTCGCCGGTAGCCGGATCGATCTTCGAATTGACGAAGCACTTCCAGTTGGCTTCGTCCAGCTTCGGGAAGTCGGCCCGGTAGAAGAAGCCCGGATAACGGGTCTCTTCACGGAACATGATGTGACGCAGGTGGGCTTCCGCCGCGACGATGCGGTGGTAGTTTTCCCAGGCGCGCATCAGTTCGTGCAGGTCCTTGGCACGCATCTTCTGGCTGTCTTCCTTCAGCATGGTCAGAAGGTGCAGACCGGTTTCCAGCATCACCTTGTTGGTGGTGTAGTAGGTCGAGGTGCCGGCCACGTACTCATCCATCAGCTTCTGCAGGCGCATCTGCAGGTAACGCGGCAGGATGTAGTGCGGGTTGACGTCCTCGGCCGTGGTCTTGTCCTTGTGCTCGATATAGGTGCGGACCGGCTTGTAGATCTCTTCGGTGATGGCCTTGATGTCACCCTTCAACGACGGCTTGAAGCCGGCATTGTCGCGGACCCACTTGACCATCGACTTGCCGCAGATGCGGCCTTCGGCATGCGAACCCGACGAGAACTTGTGGCCCGAGGCGCCCACGCCGTCGCCGGCGGTGAACAGACCCTTGACGGTGGTCATGCGGTTGTAGCCCCACTTCCACTCGGCCGGCGAGTTGAGGTCTTCCGGACCCGACACCCAGATGCCGCAGCAGCCGGAATGCGAACCCAGCAGATAGGGCTCGGTCGGCATCAGTTCCGACATGTTCTGTTCGGGACGGATGTTCATGCCGGCCCACACGCCGGCCTGGCCGATGCACATGTCGAGGAAGTCTTCCCAGGCCTCGGCTTCGAGATGCTTGATCTCGGCCGGGGTCATGGTCTCGGCCAGCTTCTTCATGGCGGTGGGAGTGTCCATGAAGATCGGGCCGTTGCCGTCCTTCATTTCCTTCAGCATGGCGTGGTTGCGCAGGCAGGTGGGGACCACCGTCGCCTTGTCGTAGGGCGCGAACTCGGCCAGCATGGCGGCGTTCTTGGTCACGTAGTTCTCGCCGAAGGCGTTCAGGGCCTGCGACTTGAACAGCAGGAACCAGGCGCCGACCGGGCCGTAACCGTCCTTGAAGCGGGCCGGCACGAAGCGGTTTTCCATCATGGTCAGTTCGGCGCCGACTTCCGCGGCCATCGCGTAGGTCGAACCGGCGTTCCACACCGGGTACCAGGTGCGGCCGTTGCCTTCGCCGGTCGAACGCGGACGGAACAGGTTCACGGCGCCGCCGCAAACGTCCATGATCGCGTTGGCCTTGAAGACGTACAGCTTGTGCTCGCGCACCGAGAAGCCGACGGCACCGGCGATGCGGTTCGGCTCGTTCTCGTCCAGCAGCATCTTCACGATGAAGCAGCGCTCGATGATGTTCTCGATGCCCAGGGCCTTCTTGGCGGCTTCGGCGACGATGGTCTTGTAGCCTTCGCCGTTGATCATGATCTGCCACTTGCCCGAACGGACCGGCTTGCCGCCGTCCTTCAGGGCGACGCCTTCCGAGCCCTTGTCCTTCCAAATCGGCAGGCCCCACTCTTCGAACAGGTGCACCGAATCGTCGACGTGACGGCCGACGTCATAGACCAGGTCGTCGCGGGTGATGCCCATCAGATCCGCCGAAACCATGCGGCAGTAATCCTTGGGGTCGCGATCCGGGCCCAGGTAGGTGTTGATGGCCGACAGGCCCATCGCCACGGCGCCGGAGCGGTCCAGGGCGGCCTTGTCGACCAGGGTGATCTTGGCGTCGGGGGCCCAGCGACGAGCCTCGTAGGCCGCGCCGCACGCGGCCATGCCGCCACCGATGATCAGGATGTCGGTAGTGATCTCGATGATCTCAGGATTGCCGAAAGTGTATTCGGTCATTGGAAACTTCCTTCCCTACGTGCGCTTGGCGTCAAATGGTCGTCAAGGTCTTGCCGACCTCGGTGAACAGCAGCGGGCTGTCCAGGTCGGCAGCCGCCGGCTTGCCGCCGTAGGGGTCGATCGAACCCACCGGGGTGGTGCGCACCGGGAACTTGAAGCGCTTCACTTCGCCGTCGCGGAACTTGATGGTCCACATGATCGCCGAGTCGGTGCGCATCGGGATGACGGCGCCGCCCATCGGCACGAAATCCTGGTAGGCGCGGACTTCGATGGCCTGCTGCGGGCAAGCCTTCACGCAGCACTGGCATTCCCAGCACTGGTCGGGTTCCTGGTTGAACGCCTTCATGCGGCTGGTATCCAGCTTCATCAGGTCGTTCGGGCAGATGTACATGCAGGCGGTGACCGAACCGCCCTTACAGCCGTCGCACTTATCGGTATGCACAAAAGTGGGCATCAAAACCTCCCGTGTTGCCTTTCGGCGGGTCTCCCTCCAAGCGGCGCGTCCGGTGACGGCCGCCGATCTCTGGCCTTGGCCTCTTGTTCTCCGCGAGTGTACCCCCGGGGCGATGGGGATGGGGCGCGGGTCGGGCCATACGGTTTTCCAGTCATATTCTGTATTTGACATATTTGCAATGTCTGACGTACCTATCCACGCAAGATGTTTGCGTTGCACTTGGAACAATTATAATTTTCGAGTGTTAACAGGCGGATTCCATGGAAGAATCGAAAACAATGCTGCAATGCGGCGGTACTGCCCCGACGGGTGGGGCGGTGGATTCGCCGGATTGCCGGGCGCTGACCGAGCGCCTGATCGCCTTCCGTGACGAGCGCGACTGGGCCCAGTTCCACACCGCCAAGAACCTGATGGTGTCGCTGGCCCTCGAGGCCGCCGAGCTGCTGGAACTGGCGCAATGGAAGACCGACAGCCAGCTGGACGAGGCGCTGAGCGAGCCTGCGCTTAAGGCCAGGCTGGCCGAGGAATGTGCCGATGTCTTCCTGTATCTGCTGCTGTTGTGCGAGCGCGCCGGCATCGATTTGCCGAGTGCCGCCGCCCTCAAGATCGATGCCAACGCCGCCAAGTACCCCGCCCATCTGGCCAGGGGAAGCGCTGCGAAATACACCGAATTGCCCGAAGTTAAGAAAATTCTTGTGGAATGATGTTCTAATTTAGGCGAACTTCAAGCGGCCGAACGAGAGCGAAAAAAGCTCCGCATGGCACGAACAGGGAGAGAGGGAACATGTCCAAGCTGGTGCAGCCGCATGGCGGCGGCTCGTTGAAGCCGTTGCTGGTACCCGAAATCGAACGTCGCGACGAGTTGAAGCGGGCCGGAGCCTTGAAGAAGGTGCCGATGACCAGCCGCGAGACCAGTGACGTCATCATGCTGGCCATGGGCGCCTATACCCCGCTCGACGGCTTCATGGGCAAGGCCGACTGGGAAGGCGTCTGCTCGGGCATGAAGATGACCGACGGCCTGTTCTGGCCGATCCCGATCACCCTGTCGGCGACCAAGGAGCTGGCCGATTCCATCCAGGCCGACGAAGAGGTCGCGCTGGTCGATGCCGAAACCGGCGAGATCATGGCGGTGATGCAGGTCTCGGAAAAGTACGAGATCGACAAGGCTTTCGAGTGCCAGCACGTCTATCGCACCACCGATCCCGCCCATCCCGGCGTGCAGAAGGTGATGGGGCAAGGTCAGGTCAACCTGGCCGGCCGGGTGAGCTGCCTGTCGGAAGGCGAGTATCCCGAGAAGTACAAGGGCCTGTATCTGCGCCCGGCCGAAAGCCGCGCATTGTTCGCCGAGAAGGGCTGGTCGAAGGTGGCCGCCTTCCAGACCCGCAACCCGATGCACCGCAGCCATGAGCATCTGGCCAAGATCGCCGTCGAGGTCACCGACGGCGTGTTCATCCATCAGGTTCTGGGCAAGCTGAAGGACGGCGACATTCCGGCCGAGACCCGCACCAAGGCCATCGGTGCGATGATCGACAATTACTTCGTGCCCGGCACGGTGATCCAGGCCGGTTATCCGATCGAGATGCGCTATGGCGGCCCGCGCGAGGCGCTGATCCATGCGCTGATCCGTCAGAATTTCGGTTGCTCGCACCTGATCGTCGGTCGCGACCATGCCGGCGTCGGCGATTATTACGGCCCGTTCGACGCCCAGCACATCTTCGACACCCTGTGGCCCGGCGCGCTGGAGACCCAGGCCCTGAAGATCGACATCACCTTCTTCTGCAAGAAGTGCTACGGCATGGCGACCGCCAAGACCTGCCCGCACGGCAAGGAAGACCAGGTCAACATCTCGGGCACCAAGCAGCGCGAGATGCTGTCGAAGGGTGAGCATATCCCGCCGGAATTCAGCCGCCCGGAAGTGGTGGCGATCCTGCGCGATTATTACGCCTCGTTGGGTAAGTAAACTCTAAGGGGTGGCCGGTCCGGTTTCGCCGGGCCGGCCCAACGAACAAAGCGTTGCGCGCAAAAAACCGCGAAGTGGAGAGGGAAGTATGAGCGAGACGACGAGCCGCAGCCGCACCATCATGGTGGTCGGTGGCGGAATCGCCGGCATCACCGCCGCCGTCGAGGCGGCCGAAGCCGGACATGACGTGGTTCTGATCGAGAAAAGCCCCAGCCTGGGCGGCCGGGTCGCCCAGATGAACCGCTATTTCCCCAAGCTGTGCCATCCCACCTGCGGTCTGGAAATCAACTTCCAGCGCATCAAGAAGTCCAAGCGCATCAGCGTCTTCACCTTCTCGGAAGTGTCGGCGGTCAAGGGCGGGCCGGGCGGTTACACCGTCACCGTCAAGACCAGCCCGCGCCACGTCAAGGCCAACTGCACCGCCTGCGGCGATTGCGCCAAGGTGGCGACCTCCGAGGTCTCCAACGCCTTCAATTACGGCATGGATAGCGTCAAGTCGGCCTATCTGCCGCACGTGATGGCCTTCCCGATGCGCTATGTGGTCGACCCTTCCGTGGTCGGCACGCCCGAGGGCGAGGCCATCAAGGCCGCCTGTCCGGTCGGTGCCGTCGATCTGGAGCAGAAGGACGAAAGTTTCGACCTGGAAGTCGGCGCGGTGGTGTGGGCGACCGGCTGGCGCCCCTATCCGGCCGCCAACCTGACCGCCTATCGCTGGACCGACATTCCCGACGTCATCACCAACGTGGAAATGGAGCGTCTGGCCTCGGTCGATGGTCCGACCAAGGGCAAGATCGTCCGGCCCAGCAACGGCGAGGCGCCCAAGCGGGTGGCCCTGATCCAGTGCGCCGGCTCGCGCGATCTGAACCATCTGGCCTATTGCTCGCGCATCTGCTGCCTGGCCTCGATGAAGCACGCGGCCTATGTCCGCGAGCAGCTGGCCGACGCCACCGTCGATGTCTATTACATCGACCTGCGCGCCCACGATAA
This sequence comes from Magnetospirillum moscoviense, assembly GCF_001650635.1. GTDB lineage: Bacteria > Pseudomonadota > Alphaproteobacteria > Rhodospirillales > Magnetospirillaceae > Magnetospirillum > Magnetospirillum moscoviense. The sequence continues at coordinate 117,970 of NZ_LWQU01000163.1, forward strand.
GCTGGAAAGCTTCCTCAACCGCCTGAAGCGCGACCCCCAGGTCAATTTCGTCAAGTCGAAGCCCGCCCGCATCGAGAAGTCCGAAGCCGGGGGCCCGGTGGTGTGCGGCGAGAACACCCTGACCCGCGAGGTCTATGCCGAGCCCTACGACCTGGTGGTGCTGGCCACCGGCATGCAGGCGTCGCTGGCGGCCGAGGGCCAGCCCAGCTTCGCCGCCGATTTCGACGATTACGGCTTCGTGTTCGCCGAGGGTGACTCGATCGCCGCCGGTGTGGCCTCGGGGCCGCTGGACGTGTCGATGTCGGTGCAGTCGGCGACCGCCGCCGCCTGCCGCGCCATCCGCGCCGTGACCGCCTGACGCCAGGGAGAAGAAAAATGAGCGAGAGGAAAACCGGCGTTTACCTGTGCAGCGGCTGCGGCATCGGTGAGTCCGTGCAGGTCGGCGCCCTGGAGGGTGTCGCCAAGTCCGAGTACAAGCTGGAAGCCAAGACCCACGCCTGCCTGTGCGGCGACGAGGGCGTCGGCATGATCAAGGCCGACATCGAGGCCGGCACCAACCAGGTGGTGGTCGCCGCCTGCTCGGCCCGCGTGATGACCGACCGCTTCGGCTTCGAGCCGATCCAGGTGGTCCGCGCCGATCTGCGCGAAAAGGTCATCTGGTCGCATCCGGCCGGCGACGAGGACACCCAGGCCCTGGCCGAGGACCATGTCCGCATGGCCCTGACCCAGGCCAGCAAGATCAAGGCCCCCGAGCCGTGGACCGAGGGCGAGTTCTCGCAAACCATCATGGTGCTGGGTGGCGGCGTCACCGGCCTGTCGGCCGCGCTTCAGGCCGCCGGCCTGGGCCACGACGTGCTGCTGGTGGAACGCGCTGACCAGTTGGGCGGCCATGCCCGCACGGCTTCCAAGCGCCTGCCGCACACGCCGCCTTACGACAAGCCGGAAGCCAACGACATCGGCGTGCTGTTGGACGCGGTGGCGGCCAATCCCAAGATCACGGTGCGCCTGAACGCCCTGGTCACCCGCACCGCCGGTATGCCCGGCAAGTTCGCGGTGACCTTCGCCGACGGCACCATCGAGGATGTCGGCGCCATCATCGTCGCCACCGGCTGGCGTCCCTATGACGCCACCAAGCTGGGCCATCTGGGTTACGGCGCCAGCCCCGACGTGGTGACCAACACCGACATGGAAAAGATGCTGGCCGCGGGTCAGCTGGCCCGCAAGTCGGACGGCAAGGCGCCCAAGTCGATCGCCTTCGTCCAGTGCGCCGGCTCGCGCGATGCCGACCATCTGCCCTATTGCTCGTCGATCTGCTGCCAGACCTCGCTGAAGCAGGCGCTGGAAGTGCTGGAGACCGACCCGACCGCCAACATCTTCGTCATCTACGAAGAGATGCGCACCCCGGGCGTGGCGGAAGAATTGTACCGCCAGGCGCAAAGCAAGGGCGTCATCTTCATCAAGGGCAAGGTCAAGGCCGTCGGTGCCGACCTGACCGTCACCGTGGCCGACGAACTGGTTCAGCAGGACGTGCCGCTGGCCGGCCTGGACATGGTGGTGCTGGCCACCGGCATGGTGCCCAACTCGACCAATCCCGATCAGGCGATGGTCGAATACGGCGCCGAGCAGTTGAATGGCGACGTCGATCCCGAGGCACCGATCGCGGTGGCCGGCTATTGCGGCGAGGCCCCGGCCGCCCATGAAAAGCGGGTGCAATCGGTGCCGGAAGGCGGTCCGCTGCTGAACCTGCAATACCGCCAGGGCCCGCATCTGCCGGTGCTGCATGACGGGTTCGCCGATTCGCACTATATCTGCTTCCCCTACGAGACCCGGCGGACCGGCATCTACACCGCCGGTCCGGTGCGTCGCCCGATGGATTGGGCCGAAGCCGCCGAGGACGCTGCCGGTGCGGTTCTGAAGGCGGTGCAGGCGGTGCGTTCGGCCGCGGCCGGTGCCGCCCTTCATCCGCGCGTCGGCGACCTGTCGTTCCCCAAGATCAACCTGAACGCCTGCACCAAGTGCCGCCGTTGCACGGTGGAATGCCCGTTCGGCGCCATCGACGAGGACGAGAAGGAATATCCCAACGTCAACCCCACGCGCTGCCGCCGCTGTGGCACCTGCATGGGTGCCTGTCCGGTGCGCACCATCAGCTTCGACAACTATTCGGTCGAGATGCTGTCGTCGATGATTAAGGCGGTGAAGGTCCCCGACGAGTTCTCGGGCAAGCCGCGCATCCTGATCATGGCCTGCGAGAACGACGCCGTCCCGGCGCTGGACCAGGCCGGCATCAAGCGTAATAGCTGGTCGTCGCATGTTCGCGTCGTGCCGGTGCGCTGCCTGGGTTCGGTCAGCCTGCTCAACATCTCGGACGCCCTGTCGGCCGGTTATGACGGCGTCATGCTGATGGGCTGCAAGCCGGGCGATGATTACCAGTGCCACTTCGTCAAGGGCTCGGCCATGGCCGCCGAGCGTCTGTCGAAGGTCGGCGAGACCCTGAAGTCGATGATGCTGGAACCCGAGCGGGTGGTGCAGGCGGAGGCCTCGATCGCCGATTCCGACCGGTTGCCCAAGGTGATCGACGGCTTCGTCGAGACCATCATGAAAGTCGGCTTCAATCCGTTCAAGGGGTTCTAAGGCCATGAACGCCATGTCTCCCACGCCTTCCAAGGCCTATGACCTGAACTTCGCCCGCTGGGTCTATGAAAACGTCGATGGTGGCGACCGCATGGCCTTGTGCATGCAGTGCGGCACCTGCTCGGGCTCGTGCCCGATCGGCACCCAGATGGACCATGGTCCGCGCAAGCTGTTCATGATGATCCGCGCCGGCATGAAGGACGCGGTGCTCAGTTCCAACACCTTGTGGAACTGCGTGTCTTGCTACAATTGCGTGGTGCGCTGCCCGCGCCAGGTGCCGGTGACCTATATCCTGCACGACCTGGCCCATGTGGCGGTGCGTGAAGGCTATGCCCAGGCGAAGGAAAGCGACAATGCGCGCTTCGCCAAGGCCTTCTGGTGGTCGGCCGCCAAGTATGGCCGCACCGACGAACGCCTGGTCACCGCCAAGTATTACTTCAGCTTCGGCGTGGGCGAGGGCATCAAGCGCGGCATGGCCAACCAGAAGATCGCCATGGGCATGGTCAAGACCAAGCGCATGCATCTGGGCATGCCGCACAAGGTCAAGAATACCGGCGAACTGCACGCCATCCTGGCCAAGGCGGCCGAGATGGAAGCCAAGAAGCATGGCGCGAAGTGAGGATGATGCGATGACCACCAAGACCATGTCGTACTATCCCGGCTGCTCGTCGCAGGCGTCGGCCGTTCATCTCGACACCTCCCTGCGCGCCGTCATGGGCAAGCTGGGCATCACCTTGCGTGACGTCGAGGACTGGAATTGCTGCGGGGCCTCGGTCGGCCATGTCGATGGCGGCCATCTCGGCATGTATGCCCTGAACGGCCGCAATCTGGCCGCCGCCCAGGCGCAGGGGCCGGAAGATTTCGTCACGCCGTGCGCCGCCTGCTATCTCAACAGCCATTACCACAACGAGAAGATCCGCGGTGACGAGGCCCTGAAGGCTGAGGTCAACGAGGTGCTGGCCGCCGGCGGCAAGTCCTATGACGGGTCCTTGCATGTCCGTCACTCGTGCGAGGTGCTGGTCAACGATATCGGCATGGACGCCGTCAAGGCCCAGGTCACCAAGCCGCTGTCGGGCCTGAAGGTGGCCGGCTGGGTCGGTTGCCAGACCGTGCGCCCGTTCGCCAAGACCGAGCGCGGCGGCAATTACGACGCCTATGACGATCCCAAGTTCCTGGACGACTTCATCAGCGCCTGCGGCGCCGACGCTGTGCCGTTCAAGGGCAAGACCAAGTGCTGCGGCGGCTCGGTCAGCGTCATGAGCCCCGACAAGACCCTGCACCTGATGAAGGACATTCTGGACGAGGTGAAGGAAACCGGCGCCGAGGTGGTGGTCACCCCGTGCCCGCTGTGCCAGACCAACCTGGAAATGTATCAGCCGATGATCAACGAGAAGTTCGGCACCGATTTCAATTTCCCGGTGATGTTTTATTCCCAGTTGATGGCGGTGGCGTTCGGTCTGGACGCCGAGAAGGATGCGGCCCTGCACCAGCATCTGATCCCGCCTCAACCCGTTCTTGCCCGGGCGAAGTAGTCACAGGGGGCTTTAGCCCGGGAACCTTGGGCCGCGCCTTCCATGGCGCGGCCCTATTTTCTTGTCTCGGCCAATCGCGCCAGCGCCGGGCCGTCCAGGCGCCACGGGCGCCAATCCTCGAGCGGGCCGAACCCCAGCGCGCCATAGAAATCCTGCGCCGTCCGGTTCCACGTCAGGACGTTGACATCCATCCGGCAGCAGCCGCGCGCCATGGCCAGGCGCGCAGCTTCGGCCAGCAGCTTGCGTCCGACCGCGCGGCCGCGCATGTCGGCCTCGACGAACAGGTCATGGACCATCAGGGTCGGCTGCCCGGCCCAGCTGGAATAGGACTCCAGCAGCACCACGCCGCCGCAAGCACGGCCGCTTGCTTCGGCCAGCAGCACGGTGAAAAGGGGCCGCTCGCCGAAGCCGTCGCGGCGGACCGTTTCCTCGGTCAGGGCCGGCGCCGTGGCGGCCTGTTCGAACGCCGCCAGCCGGTGGATCAGGGCGACGATGGTGCCGGCATCCTTGATGGTGGCGGGGCGGATGGTGATGTCGGTCATCGCCGCATCGCCAGCAACAGGCCGGTGCCGATCAGGGCCGGCACCGCCGACACCGCATAGGTCAGAAGATAGCTGCCCAGCCAGCCATGCAGCGCGGCGAAGACCGGCGGGCCGAACAGCACGCCGCCATAGGTGAAGAACAAGGATGCGCCGGTGACGCGCGGGATTTGCGATGGCGGGGCCGAATGGGCCAGCTCGGCCAGATAGATGCCGTTCCAGCCCAGCGCGGCGGCGCCGAACGGCACCAGCAGGCCATAGACCAGGGCGGTCGGCCAATCGGGCGAGGCGAACCCGGTGACGATGGCTAGTAACGCGGTGGCGGCGCCCAGCCCGATCAGGGTGGGGATACCGCCGAACACCCGGTCGGCCAGGGTGCCCAGGCTGATGCGGCCGACGACGCCCGCCACCTGCAGCGCCGACAGCAGCATGCCGGCCTGGACCAGGCTCCAATGCAGGTCGGTCACCAGCATGGTGACCATGAAGGTCGAGACCGACAATTGCACGGCGGCATAGGCGAAGCCGGTCAAGGACAGCGAGCGCAGGCGGGGCGTGCGCCAGATCAACCCCAGCCCGTCGAGCGGGCGCGACGTCAGGCCCGCCTTGGGGTCGCGGTCGCCGTCCCAGGCGGCGCGGCTTAAGCCCAACAGGGCGACCAGGCCCGCGCACAGCAGGCCGATCAGGATCATCGCTGCCGGCCAGCCGAAGGCCAGGGCCACCGGCGGCGCGATCAACCCGGCCAGGGTGCCGCCCAGCGGCACCCCGGTCTGTTTGATGGAAAACACCAGATTGCGATGGGCCGGATCGGTGGTGCGGGCCAACAGGTGCGAGGCGGCCGGGTTGGTCATGCCGTAACCCAGCCCGATCAGACCGGCCCCGGCCAGCACCAGGGCGATATGGCCCAGGGCGGTGCACACCGCGCCGACCGCCACCAGGGTCAGGGCGATCTGGGTGGCCCGCGTCGCGCCCAGGCGCCGCACCGCATCGCCGCCCATCAGCGAGGTGAGCATGGCACAGCCATAGGCCAGGCTGACCCACCAGCCGATGCGTGATGCCGCCAGGCCAAGGTCGCGGGCGATTTCCGGCGCCATCGCCGCCGGCGACAGCATGGCCAGCGACACCAGCGATTGGGCGGCGGTCATCGCCAGCAGGACGGGGACATAGGGCGCAATGGTCATGCCTGTTCATGCGCCACCTGGGCGGCTTGGGTCAACAGCCGCGCGTACGGGGCGGGGTTGCGCGCGGCGTGAGGCGGGCTTAGGCTTTCGGCCATGAAGATCTTCGGCATCGCCGGCTGGAGCGGCTGCGGCAAGACCACCCTGGTCACCCGGTTGATCCCGCTGCTGACGGCTCGCGGTGTGCGGGTCGGCACGCTCAAACATTCGCATCACGACATCCGCCTGGGCGATTCCGAACAGGCGGCGCTGCTGGCAGCCGGCGCTGTCCAGTCCCTGGCGGCAGGGCCGGAACGCTTCGCCCTGGTCACCGAACATCACGGCCACCCCGAGCCGCCGCTGGCCGAACTGGTCGAGCGCTTCGCCGGCACCGATCTGCTGCTGGTCGAGGGCTTCAAGTTCTCGAACCACCCCAAGCTCGAGGTGTGGGACCCCGGTCTCGGCAAGCCGTTGCTGGCGGCTGGCGATGCATCGATCCTTGCCGTCGCCTGCGACCAGTCCCTTGACCATTTTTCCGGCCCGGTCTTTCCACGCGACGCAGTAGACGCCATATGTCAGTGGGTCCTTGATTTCTGCAGCATCAAGATGGACCGCGGCGTTATTGAGTAAATGATATCAAATTTCGCTTTCAACCATTTCCGAACAGCAATAGCGGCTCGGTCAGGTCTGGCGCTCGTTCAGATGCCGTAATCTGCGGGGCAGGAAATCATTTGATTCTACCCCTTCGTATGGGGGCGCCTTAGATACCATGGTATAGATGGCGACATGGCCTCGTCTTCATCTCTTCAATGCTTGGCGAAAGTTGCGTTGCCAGATTTAGCTGGCTGTGCTTTAAATTCATGAAGAAAGTTGCGGGACGCGGTTATCCGTCTCGAATTCGGGGGCTGTCAGGGCATGAAGGTACTTCTCGCAGACGATCACGCGCTGTTTCGCGACGGAGTCCGGCTGGTGCTGGAAAACCTGGTCGATGATCCGCTCGAGATCATCGAAGCGGCCGATTTCACTCAAGCCATCGCCGCCGTCAAGTTAGACCCGTCCATTGATGTCGGGCTGGTCGATCTGAACATGCCGGGAAGCGAGGGGGCCAACGGGATCGACGGGCTGCGCCGCGCCGCGCCGAATCTGCATCTGGTGGTGGTGTCGGGGTCGTCGGACCCGCGCGATGTCCGCCGGGCCTTCGATGCCGGTGCTCAGGGCTATATCGCCAAGGCATCGTCCAGCAAGTCGATGGTCGAGGGCATCCGTTCGGTTCTGTCGGGTGAAACCTATCTCAGCCCCGGCATTGACGCGGCCAGTCTGGCCGCTGCCGCGCCTAGCGCTCAACCGGGCCGGACCAAGGCCGGGCTGACGCCGCGTCAGCGCGACGTGCTGGCGATGGTCAGCCAGGGCAAGAGCAACAAGGAAATCGCGCGCGACCTCAATCTGGCGGAGATCACCGTCAAGCTGCACGTCACCGCCATCCTGCGGGCCTTGGGGGTGGAGAACCGCACCCAGGCCGCCATCCTGGCCGGCAAGATCGAATACTGAGCGGCTGGCGGGGGCCGCTTACGCCCGCGATTCCAGTCTGTCTGAGTTTGGTGGGATCGGATTTCCCTTTCGCCCACCCATGGGCTTGACCCAGTACTGCCCGGCGTAATTTTCGCGGGACCATCCACACCCCTCGTCGTCATGGCCGGGCTCGACCCGGCCATCCATGCGCATCCGCATAACGCGCTGTTTCCATTCGATTTTGTTCGGCGCCACATGGATGCCCGTGTCAAGCACGGGCATGACGGAGTGTGGGGCGATGGCGTCGTGTCCCTTCCGGGCTCTATGCTCTGGGCCTGACCGCCCCCCCAAAAGAAACCCCCGCCAGGTTGCCCCGGCGGGGGTTCTTGTTTACGGCTTGGCCACGATCCTAGGACAGCAGCTTGTTCCACCAGCCGCGCCGGGCCGGCATGGCCGGGGCGGGGGCCACCTCCTCGGCGGCGGCAGGAGCCGCCGGAGCGGGCTCCGGCTCTGCGACCGGCTCGGGTTGGACCACGGCAGGTGCCGCCTGCTCGACCACCGGCTCGGCGACCACCTCGGGGGTGGGCGCCGGTTCGGGTTCGGCGGTGACCGGCTCGGCCTCCGACGCCTTGGGCTTGCGGGCGCGCTTCGGCGCGGCGGCAGGCTCGGCGCCGTCATCGGCCGCCTTCTTGGCACGGCTGGGCTTGGCGGCCTTTTCCGGCTTGGCCTCGGCCTTGGCGCGGCTGCGCTTGGGCTTCTCGACCGTCGGCTCGGATTCGTCGCCACCCTTGGCCTTGGCCGGGGCGCGGACGCGCTTGGCCTTGGCCTGGGCCTCGGCGGCGGCTTCCGCCACCGGTTCGGAGGCGGCGATCGCTTCGGCCTCGGGCTGGGGCTCGGCCGCCCTGGCGGTGCGCGCCTCGACTTCGGCCAGGGCCATCGCCTCGGCCCGCTCGAACACGTCGGCGACGGCGTCGGGGTTGGACATCAGGGCCATGCCGGGCACGCCGGGGGCCTTGATGGGGGCAGGAGCCCGCGGCGGAGCCGACTGACGGGCAGGGGCGGGCGCCCGGGCCGGAGCCTGGTCGTTGGCGGCGGCTTCGCCGTCGCCTTCACCATCGCTATCGCCTTCACCTTCGGCGGTGCTGCGCGGGGCTTCTTCGTTACCGGCCTCGTCGCGGCCACGGCGGCGGCGGCGGCCGCCACGGCGACCACGGCGACGCTTGCGGCGTTCGCTTTCGCTTTCGCCTTCGACATCGCCGGCTTCGGCGTTGGCGCCCTCGGCGGATTCCTCGCCTTCGGACTCTTCCTCGTCGCCTTCGGACTCGCCTTCGTCACCGTCGGCCTGGGCCTGCTGGTCGCCATTCTGGTCCGGTCCACCCGGGCGGCGCTTGCGGCGACGACGGCGGCGACGCTTGCGGTTGCCGTCGGCCCCGGCCTCGCCATCCTCGGCGCCCCGGGCTTCGGTTTCGTTCTCGGTCTCGGCCTCGGTCTCGGCCTCGGTCTCGGGGGATTCCTCGGATTCGTCATCCTCGTCCTCGGCCTGCTCGTCGGCGATTTCCGCCTCCGAGGCCGATTCCATGGTCACGGCCGCGGCCGGGCGCAGCAATTCCTCGGGACGGCCCTCGGCCTTGACCCGCTCCATGCGCAGGTTCGGCGCGATCAGTTCGTCGTCACCCAGCAGGTAGACGCGCAGCAGATAACGTTCCTCGATGGCGGCCAGGGCGTCGCGCTTCTGGTTCAGGATGTAAAGCGCGATCTGCGAGGGCACGTAGACGGTGACCTCGGACGAGCGGCGGCGGATGCCCTCTTCCTCGATGGCGCGCAGCACATGCACGGCGGCCGATTCGACCGAGCGGATCAGGCCGGTGCCGGCGCAATGCGGGCACGGCGTGAAGGCGGTTTCCTGCAAGCTGGGGCGCAGGCGCTGGCGCGACAGTTCCAGCAGGCCGAAGGCGCTGATCTTGCCGACCTGGATGCGGGCGCGGTCGTTCTTCAGGGCTTCCTTCAGACGGCGCTCGACCGAGTGGTTGTTGCGGTTCTCCTCCATGTCGATGAAATCGATCACGATGAGACCGGCCAAGTCGCGCAGGCGAAGCTGGCGAGAGATTTCGTCGGCGGCTTCCAGGTTGGTCTTGACCGCAGTCTCTTCGATGTGGCGTTCGCGCGTGGCGCGGCCCGAATTGACGTCGATGGCGACCAGCGCCTCGGTCTGGCTGATGACGATGTAGCCGCCCGACTTCAACTGCACCACCGGCGAATGCATGGCATCCAGCTGGCTGTCCACCTGATAGCGGTGGAACAACGGCATGGTCGGGTCCTTGTAGGGCTGGACCTTCTTGGCATGGCTGGGGGTCAGCATGCGCATATAGTCCTTGGCCAGGCGATAGCCCTCGTCGCCCTCGACCAACACCTCGTCGATATCGCGGGCGTAAAGGTCGCGGATCGAGCGCTTGATCAGGCTGGCTTCCTCATAGACGCTGGCCGGCGCGCTGGACTTCAAGGTCAGCTCGCGCACCTGATCCCAGGCGCGCAGCAGATATTCGTAATCGCGCTTGATCTCGGCCTTCGAGCGTTCCGAACCGGCGGTGCGCACGATCACCGCCATACCCTCGGGACAATCCAGCTCGCTGGCGATGGCCTTCAGTCGGCGGCGGTCGTTGGCGTTGATGATCTTGCGCGACACCCCGCCACCGCGCGCGGTGTTGGGCATCAGCACGCAATAGCGACCGGCCAGCGACAGATAGGTGGTCAGAGCGGCGCCCTTGTTGCCGCGCTCTTCCTTGACCACCTGTACCAGCATGATCTGGCGGCGCTTGATGACTTCCTGGATCTTGTAATTGCGCAGCAGGCGGGCGCGGCGGCGCTCGAGCTCTTGTTCGGCGGCATCGTCGCCGCCCACCACCTCGACCGGGGTCGGCTTGGCGTTGTCGTCGCCCTGGGCGCCGTCCTCGCCTTGACCTTGGCCGTCCTCGCCGCCTTCGGCCTGAGCCTCGGGGGCGTGGTCGTGGTCGCTGTTATTGTCCTTCAGGACCTCGGCCTTCTGGGCGGCCAACAGGGCCTGGCGGTCGGCCACCGGAATCTGGAAATAATCCGGGTGGATTTCCGAGAAGGCCAGGAAACCATGGCGGTTGCCGCCGTAATCGACGAACGCCGCTTGCAGCGACGGCTCGACCCGGACGATCTTGGCGAGATAGATGTTGCCTTTGATTTGGCGCTTAGTGCTGGTCTCGACGTCCAGTTCTTCCAGACGGGTACCATTCACCACGACAACCCGGGTCTCTTCCGGGTGCGTGGCGTCGATGAGCATACGCTTGACCATTAATCCTGTGTCTCCGTGGCGCCGCACGCGGCCGGTCTGGCGAGGCGATTGCCTGCCCGGCGGACAAACCGATCATGTGCGGAGATTGTTGCTGAACGAAGCCGGCGGCGCCTGCGGGCCATTGCATGATCATTTCGCAAGATGCGCTCATGTGCAGGAACCTGATGTCACGGGCGTCGCGCCCGGCCTCGAAATTGGTCGTGGACAAAAAACCGCGGACAACAGGCAGCGACGCTCGGGGCCTGGATCGGCGGACGACGAATAACGTCGATCTGGCGCCTTCAGGCCTCACCCGCCGCTCGTCCCGAATGGGGGGACGCTCTGCCCGCGGGGTTAATGACAGCAAAATAGCTGTTACACGGCGATTTCACAACGGCCTTGTTGTGGGCGTCATTTTTTAGTCGATTGTTGCAAAAAAGTCGCATGTGGCAGAAGAGTCATGGGAATCAATGCGTTTTTCGTTGAGGCTGAGTCATTGGGTGCGCTAAAGCTGTTAACGCTCGCTCAAGACATGTTCGCGACAATGTGAGGCATGGTGATCAGGACCATTCGTCGATTTGCCGCAAGGGCACTGGTGCTGGTGGTGGCCGTTCTGGCCGCCCAGCCGGCGTTCGCGCGCAATTCGGTGTCCGGCCTGCGTCTGGGCGCCCATCCCGACGGCATCACCCGCTTCGTGATGGATCTGGGCGACAATATGGATTTCTCGGTGATGACCGCCACCGCGCCCAACCGGGTGGTGGTCAGCACGCCCGGCCTGGCCTGGGGCGTGCCGCCGCACCGTCCGACCGGCGCCGTGCGCTCCGTGCGTTACGAGGATGTCGGCGGGCAGGGGCGCATCCTCGTCGATCTCAAGGATCCGGCGCTGGTGAAGTCGGCCTTCGTCATGGCCCCGCGCGACGGGCTGGGCTGGCGCTTCGTGATGGACCTGCAGCAGACCAACCAGGCCAGCTTCGCCTCGTCGGCCAACGCCTTCAGGCCGCTGCCCAAGATCGAGGGGGCCAGGGTCAGCGAGCCCGCGCCCGCACCCGAAGGGGTGCCGCAGGCGCGTGCCATCGTCGTCTATTCGCCCGAGGTGCGGCCGCCGGCCGCACCTGCCCCGGCCCCCGTTCCCGTTCAGCCGGCGGTGACGGCCGAGCCGGTGCCGGTGGCCAAGGTCCAGGCGGCGCCGCTGCCGCCGCCCGAGCCCAAGCCCGAACCCAAGCCGCAGCCGGTAGCCGCGCAACCGATCGCCCCGCCGCCTTCCAAGGCCGCCAAGGCCGGTAGCCCGATGCTGTCGGCGCCGGTGCCGCCGCCCTTGGAGCGCCCGGCCGGCGAGCCTTCGCCGGTCAAGCAGGCGGCCATACAGGCGCCGCCGCCGCCGCCGCCGCCGCCGTCGATGTCCGAGCCCGAGCCGCGTAGCCGGCCGACCAATGCCACTCCGGTGGTGGTGATCGATCCCGGCCATGGCGGCGTCGATCCCGGCGCCACCGGCGTTTCGGGCATCTACGAGAAGTACATCACCATGGCGGTGGCCCGCGAATTGAAAGCGACGCTGGAAAAGGGCGGCCGCTACAAGGTCCACCTGACCCGCGACCGCGACGTCTTCATCCGCCTGCGCGACCGCATCGCCATCGCCCGCCAATTGGGGGCCGACCTGTTCATCTCGCTGCATGCCGATTCGGTGGCCAACCCGGCGCTCAAGGGTTTGTCGGTCTACACCCTGTCGCAGACGGCGTCGGACACCGAGGCCCAGGCCCTGGCCGACAAGGAAAACAAGGCCGATTTGATCGCCGGTATCGATCTCAGCCACGAATCGGCCGACGTCGCCAACATCCTGATCGACCTGGCCCAGCGCGAGACCATGAATCGTTCGGCGGTGTTCGCCGGCGGCGTCGTCGACGAGGTCGGGCGCGAGACCGTGTTGCTGGGCAACACCCACCGCTTCGCCGGCTTCGCCGTGCTGAAGGCGCCGGACGTGCCGTCGGTGCTGGTGGAACTGGGTTATCTGTCCAACGAAGCCGAAGAGCGCAACCTGCGCCAACCCGAATATCGCTCGAAGCTGACCCGCGCCGTCGCCCGCTCGATCGACCGTTTCTTCCTGCAGGGCCAGAAGGCCAAGCGCTAAAGCACGTTCCGATCTGACCGCGCAGATTGGAACGTGCGCCAAACCCGGCACGGGCCGTATAGACAAAGCCTAGGGCAGGGGGCCGAATTGACAAGGCCTGATCCCTGGGGCAATGATCCGGCCCATGCCGACGATTGCCGCCACGCCATCGCTGCCCCTCCCTGACCTGTCGCACCGGTTGCGGCGGCGCGTCTGCGCTTGGCTTGCCCTGGCGCTGATGGCCGTCAACCTTGTCGCCGGTTTCGGGCTGCAGGCGGCTCCGCCGCCGGTCGGCCTGGGCGATCAGGTGATCTGTACCGCCGGCGGCATCGTCGTCTTGCACGAAGACGGCGAGACCGGCACGGCCACCGCCAGCGGCGACGGTTTCTGTCTTTACTGCCTGCCGCTGTTCCACAGCAATGGACCGGTGGCGCAAGCCTTCGGCACCGACGGGTTCCGTCACGCTGCCCTCGCTTCGTCGATGCCGATCGACGTGGCGCCGCTTCGCCCGGCCCGGCCGCGTTCCGTCGCGGTCCCCCGCGCCCCTCCGCACGTCTGATCTTCCCTTCGACCGAATGATTTCGCGCGGACCGCCTGCGGTCCGTGCCCGACTGCGTTGTTTTCAGGAGATCAGACGTGAATATATCCGTTCGTATCAGGCGGGCCCGGCTGTGGTCGGGCGCCGCCCTGGCCGCCTTGCTGGCCGCCGCCGGCCCCGCCCAGGCCGAGGAACAAGCCGCCGCTTCCTCGACCTTGGACCAGGTGATCGTCACCGCGCCTCGCATGGAGGAGCCGATGGTGATCGTGACCGACCCGCGCAATCCGCGCACGCCGATCCCGCCGGCCGACGGCGCCGGCTATTTGAAAAGCATCCCCGGCTTCAACGTCGTCCGCCAGGGCGCGGTCGATGGCGACCCGGTCCTGCGCGGGCAGGGCGGCTCGCGCCTTGAGCTGTTGCTGGATGGCGCGCCGTTGCTGGGCGGTTGCCCCAACCGCATGGACCCGCCGACCTCGTACGTCTTCCCGAATTCGTTCGACAAACTGACGGTGTTGAAGGGGCCGCAAAGCGTGGTGCATGGCGGCAGCGCGCTGGGCACGGTGTTGGTCGAGCGCGAAGCGCCGCGCTTCACCGATTGGGGCATCCGCGGCAATGCCAGCGCCTTGTACGGCAGCTTCGACCGCAACGACGAGATGGTCGATGCCCAGGCCGGGGCGTCGCAGGGCTTCGTGCGGGCGATCGCCACCCATTCGTCGTCGGACAATTACAAGGACGGCAACGGATCGGTTCTGCATAGCCATTACTGGCGTCATTCCGGTACCGCCTCGGTGGGCTGGACACCGGACAAGGACACCTTGCTCCAGATCACCGCCGACAAGAGCCAGGGCCAGGCCGCCATGCCCGGCAAGATGATGGACGCCACCAAGCTGGACCGCGAAGGCCTGAATATCCAGGCCAGCCGCTCGAACATTTCCCCGTTGGTGGCCAAGATCAAGGCGCAGCTGTTCCACAATTACGTCGATCACGTGATGGATACCTTCTCGCTGCGCTTCAACAATGCCGGCAACACCATGAGCGCCGCCTCGCAGGTCGATCACCTGATGGAGGGCGTCAAGGGCTCGGTCGAACTGACCCCAACCGCCGCGACCAAGGTGACGGTCGGGGCCGACTACACCCATGACCAGCACAGTTCGCGCTCGCTTAATAACAGCGAATATCGGTCCGGGCTGGACATCGACACCAAGGCGCGGGTCAAGGATCTGGAACTCGACACCTATTCCGCCTTCGGCGAGGTCCAGCACGAACTGACCGGGTCCAGCCGCCTGGCCGGCGGCTTGCGCGTCACCCGGGTCGAGGCGACCCGGAACAACTTTCAGCCCAATCTGACCAACGACCGCACGCTTACCTCGGCCTTCGGCCGCTACGAGCACGATGTCGATCTGGGCCTGCCGGTGACGCTTTTCGGCAATCTGGGGCATGTCGAGCGCGCCCCCGATTATTGGGAGCGCCAGAAGGTCACCGCCAACGACACCACCTTCCGGCTGGACACCGAGAAGACCGAGCAGTTGGACCTGGGCGGCCTGTTCAAGTCCGGTCCGTGGAGCGGCTCGGCCACCGCCTTCTACGCCACCACCCGCGACTACATCCTGGTCTCGGCGGCCAACGCCAAGAACGTCCACGCCCGCCGGATGGGCGGCGAGGGTGAAATCGCCTACCGCGTCACGCCGTCATGGTCGGTCGAGGCCACCACGGCCTATACCTGGGGGCATAATTCCACCCACGACATGCCCCTGGCGCAGACGCCGCCGCTGGATAGCTCGGCGGCCATCAAGTACGACGACGGCACCTTGCTGGGCGGCCTGCACCTGCGGGCGGTGTCGGCGCAGACCCGCGTCGATCGCGGCTGGGGCAACATCATGAGCACCGACATCGACGAGACCGCCGGTTTCGCCGTTCTGTCGGCCAATATCGGCTGGCGTCCGATCGACGCCATGACCGTCACCGGCGGGGTCGACAACATCTTCGACAAGACCTATGCCGAACATATCAGCAAGACCGGTTCCTGGTCCGGCGGCGACCTGTCGATGTACAACGACAATGTTCGCGTCAACGAACCGGGGCGGACCTTCTGGATGCGCGGTTCCCTGAAGTTTTAGAGTCCGTCCGCGAAGTTCCCTATTATTTCCTGTGCCTTGCGATTCTGCGCAGCATGAGGCGGATCATGGCCAGGCGCAGGAACGCCAGCGCCATTCTGGCGAGGTTCTCGAAGTCCTTGGCGAGGCGTCGGCA
>NZ_LWQU01000164.1 GCF_001650635.1 Magnetospirillum moscoviense
GTCTTGCCATGGTCGACGTGACCGATGGTGCCGATGTTGCAGTGCGGCTTGTTACGCTCGAATTTAGCCTTGGCCATAGGTCTCTACTCCGTCCTCGAATAGGGTTTGGTGCCGGTTCAACCGGCCAGCTTGGCGCGGACTTCCTCAGCAACGGCGCTGGGGACTTCCGAATAGTGATCGAAGGTCATGGTGTACTGCGCACGGCCCTGCGACATCGAGCGCAGGGTGTTCACATAGCCGAACATGTTGGCCAGAGGCACCATGGCGGTGACCACGCGGGCATTGCCGCGCTGATCCATGCCATTGACCTGACCGCGGCGGCTGTTCAAGTCGCCGATCACGTCGCCCATGTAATCTTCCGGGGTCACCACTTCGACGCTCATCATCGGTTCCAGGAGCTTCGGACCGGCCTTGGCGATACCTTCACGGAAGGCGGCGCGCGAGGCGATTTCGAAGGCCAGGACCGACGAGTCGACGTCGTGGTAGGCGCCGTCGGTCAGCACCGCCTTGAAGTCGATCAGCGGGAAGCCGGCGATGACGCCGTTGTCCATGGCGGAGCGGATGCCCTTTTCGACACCCGGCACGTATTCCTTCGGAACCGAACCGCCGATGACGGTGTTTTCGAAGGTGAAGCCCGAACCCTTCTCGCCCGGCTCGAAGCGGATCTTGACGCGGGCGAACTGGCCCGAACCACCGGTCTGCTTCTTGTGGGTGTAGTCGACTTCGTACTTCTTGGTGATGGTCTCGCGGTAGGCCACCTGGGGGGCGCCCACGTTGGCTTCCACCTTGAACTCACGCTTCATGCGATCGACCAGGATCTCGAGATGGAGCTCGCCCATGCCCTTGATCACGGTCTGGCCCGATTCGGCATCGGTCGAGACGCGGAACGACGGGTCTTCGGCGGCCAGGCGAGCCAGGGCCATGCCCATCTTCTCCTGGTCGGCCTTCGACTTCGGCTCGACGGCCACTTCGATCACCGGCTCGGGGAATTCCATGCGCTCGAGCACCACCAACGAGGCGTTCGCGGTGTCGCACAGGGTGTCACCGGTGGTGGTGTCCTTGAGGCCGGCGAAGGCGACGATGTCGCCGGCGCGGGCTTCCTTGACCTCTTCACGGGAATTGGCGTGCATCAGCAGCATACGGCCGACGCGCTCGCGCTTTTCCTTGACGGTGTTCTGAACGTAGGAACCGGCCTCGACCACGCCCGAATAGACGCGGACGAAGGTCAGCGAACCGACGAAGGGGTCGTTCATGATCTTGAAGGCCAGACCGGCGAACGGCTCGTCATCGGTGGCGTGCTTGGCGATTTCCTCGTCGGTGCCGTACTTCACGCCCTTGATGGCGGGAATATCGACCGGCGCCGGCAGGTAATCGATGACGGCGTCGAGCAGGGGCTGCACGCCCTTGTTCTTGAACGCCGAGCCGCACAGGATCGGCACGAAGGTCCGCGAGATGGTACCCTTGCGGATGCAAGCCTTCAGCACGTCCATGCTGGGCTCTTCACCGCCGAGATACTGCTCCATCGCCTCGTCGTCCATTTCGACGGCGGTTTCGATCAGCTGGGCACGGTATTCGGCGGCCTTCTCGACCAGGTCGTCCGGGATCGGGGCGTCCTCGAAATGGGCGCCCAGGCTCTCGTCCTTCCAGATCACCGCGCAATTGCGCAGCAGATCGACCAGACCGACATAGTTGCTTTCCTCGCCGATCGGCAGATGCATGACCAGCGGGCGAGCGCCCAGACGGTCAACGATCATGTCGACGCAGCGATAGAAGTTGGCACCGATGCGGTCCATCTTGTTGACGAAGCAGATGCGCGGCACGCCGTACTTGTCGGCCTGGCGCCACACCGTCTCGGACTGCGGCTCGACGCCGGCCACCGAGTCGAACACCGTCACCGCACCGTCCAGCACGCGAAGCGAACGCTCCACCTCGATGGTGAAATCGACGTGGCCGGGGGTGTCGATGATGTTAACGCGGTGATCGCGCCAGAAAGCTGTCGTCGCGGCGGACGTGATGGTGATGCCGCGCTCCTGCTCCTGCTCCATCCAGTCCATCGTCGCGGTGCCTTCATGCACTTCGCCGATCTTGTAGGACTTACCGGTATAATAAAGGATACGCTCGGTCGTAGTCGTCTTGCCGGCATCGATGTGGGCCATGATGCCGATATTGCGATAACGATCGAGAGGCGTCGTGCGAGCCATAGGAATCTCTCGGACCAGGGGTTACCAGCGGTAGTGCGAGAACGCCTTATTGGCGTCAGCCATACGGTGGGTGTCTTCGCGCTTCTTCACGGCGGCGCCGCGATTGTTGGCGGCATCCAGCAACTCGCCCGACAGGCGGTCGACCATGGTGGTCTCGGAGCGCTTGCGCGAATAATCGATCAGCCAGCGGATGGCCAGCGCCTGACGGCGGTCCGTGCGGACTTCGACGGGCACCTGGTAGGTGGCGCCGCCGACACGGCGGGAACGCACCTCGACGGCAGGCTTCACGTTGTCGAGCGCATCGTGGAAGACCTTCAGCGGGTCTTGACCGGTCTTGTTCTGGATCTTGTCCAGAGCACCGTAAACGATGGCCTCGGCAGCGGACTTCTTGCCGTCCAGCATCAGGCAGTTCATGAACTTGGCAACCACCAGATCGCCAAACTTGGCATCGGGGTTGATCTCGCGCTTCTCGGCGGCGTGACGACGGGACATGTCTTTGATCCTTACTTCGGACGCTTCGCGCCGTACTTCGAACGGCGCTGCTTACGATCCTTGACGCCCTGGGTGTCCAGAGTGCCGCGGATGATGTGGTAGCGGACACCGGGCAAGTCCTTGACACGACCGCCGCGGATCATGACCACCGAGTGTTCCTGAAGGTTATGACCTTCGCCCGGGATGTAGCTGGTCACCTCGAAGCCGTTGGTCAGGCGCACGCGGGCGACCTTACGCAGGGCCGAGTTGGGCTTCTTCGGGGTGGTGGTGTAAACGCGGGTGCAAACACCACGCTTCTGGGGGCAGGCTTCCAGAGCCGGCACCTTGTTGCGCGCCGTCAAAGGCTGGCGCGGCTTACGGATCAATTGGTTGATCGTGGGCATTCAAGTCATTCCCTTAAGGCCCTACGGGGCATGTGCGAACCAAGCAAAAAACCAACCGGCGACAAAGCCGCCGGGGTCTCGTTCGGATGCCGGTCGCCCATCCGTCTGGCGTCTTCAAAAGTGTTTCAGAATGTCCCGGCAGTCCCGGGCCAAAGGCACGAAGGTCCCTTGACCGGTTTCCCGAGAGCGCCGCATCCTATTTACCGCGCCCCCCCGCGTCAAGAAGAGAAAGCGGGCCGCCCCAAAAGCGTCATTTCTGATCGTCGTCGAAGGCCTCGAACGGCTTGCCGGCGGCCTTTTCGTCGAAGCCGAAGAAGGTGAAGCTGCCCTGGATGTGTTCGGGCAGCGGCGCCACCACTTCCAGCCAGCCGCCCCGGGGATGGGGCAGCCGCAGGGCGCGGGCATGCAGGTGCAGCTTGCGCGAGATGCCGGTGCCGGCGATGAAGGCCTCGGCCGCGCCATACTTGCCGTCGCCCAGGATCGGCGTGCCCAGCAATTGGCAATGGGCGCGCAATTGGTGGGTCCGGCCGGTGCGCGGCTCCATCTCCAGCCAGGCGACCCGCTTCAAGGTGGCATCGACGATGCGGTAATAGGTCACCGCGTGCTTGCCCTCGTCCTGGTCCACCGCCATCTTCTCGCCGGCCCGGCCGGGCAGCTTGGCCAAGGCGGCATCGATGCGGCCCTGGCGGATCTTCGGCACGCCGACCACCAGCGCCCAATAGCACTTGCGGGCCTGCCGGCTTTTGAAGGCGGCGGCCAGCTTGGCGGTGGCCTGGACGGTGCGGCCCAGCAGCAGCACGCCCGAAGTGTCCTTGTCCAGCCGGTGCACCAGCTTCGGCCGGTCGTTGCGGTCGAACATCAAGGCGTCGAGCTGGGCATCGAGATGCTTGTCGGCCATGCCGGTGCCGCCCTGCACCGCCAGGCCCGGCGGCTTGTTCAGGACGATGACGTCGTCATCCATATATATGACGGCGTCGCGCAGCATGCGGGCGGTCTTCTCGTCGACCGGCGGGCGTTTGGCGGCCTGCTTGGGCGCCTCGTCCTCGGGCAAGGGCGGGATGCGGATCAGTTGGCCGGGTTCCAGGCGCTGATTGGCCTTGGCCCGCTTGCCATCGACGCGGACCTGGCCGGTGCGCAGCCATTTCTCCAACAGGCCATGGCCGACGATGGGGAAATGGCGCTTGAACCAGCGATCCAGACGGGTTTCCGATTCCTCGGGGAGGACGGTCAGGGTTTGAACGTGTGTCATGACGCGGACACTACCCGACCCATACGGCGCGCACCAGCGCCATCGCCGCGAACAGCGCGCCGACCGACAGCGTCACCGCCAGCCCGATATACAAGGACGCCACCAGCCAGTCGTGACGCTCGACCAGCAGGGCGACGTCCAGCGAGAAGGTCGAGAAGGTGGTGAAGCCGCCCAGGATACCCACGGTCAGGAACACTTTCAAGTCCTGGCCGGGCTGCCATACCAGCGCACCCAGCTCGGCCAGCAGCCCCATGACGAACGAACCGACGATATTGACGAACAGCGTCCCCCACGGAAAGCCGGTGCCGACCCATTGGCCGGCGGCAATCATCGCCAGATAGCGGGCGGTCGAGCCCAGGGCACCGCCGGCGGCGACCCAAAATAATGACGTGACGCTCACCCCAAACCGTCCCGAATGCGTGATGGTGCCCGACCTTAGCCGTGACGCCGGTCGCGCGCAACGGCCAACCAAGGCTGTCCGCACCGCCCTGTGGACAAGTATCGCCCATCCCCTCGCCGAGCCCCCTTGCGAAACGTCAATGCATTAGGCGGGAACCCAAACTTTTTCTGTGCTTGATGATGCAGCGCAACAATGCGTAAAGTCACTGCGCTAATTGTGGACAGAATATGAAAGACGGGGATAAGTCCAAGCCCCCCGCCACCTACATGGAGTGTGGTCGATGATTTATGGCTACTATCGGCGGTATTCGCCCCACGAGGAGGCGGCCGAGGAAACCTCTCCGACCACGCTGCTTCGGGCCGAGCGTTGCGTCCGCATCGAGGTCGATGCACCAGGGGAGCGCACCCGACTGGCCGCCCTGATCAAGGAACTCGAGCATGGCGATGTGCTGGTGGCGCCGTCCTGCCAGCGTCTGGCGCGTACTGCCGGCGAGATCTGCCGCATCGCCGCCGCCCTGCATGATCGCCGCGCCAACCTGCGGCTGGCGACCGAGCGCATCGACACCACCACGCCGGTCGCCCGGCTGGTGCTGACGGTTTTGGGGGATTACGAACGCGGCGTGGTGACGCGCCACCGCCAGAACGGCCTGCGCGAAGCCGCCGCGCGCGGTGTCGCCGCCGGACGACCGCGCAAGATCGGCGCCTCGGATGTGCCGTGGCTGAGGATGGAGATCAATGCCGGCCGCTCGTTCGCCTCGCTGGCGCGAGAGCTGGGAGTGCATCCGACCACGGTGATGCGGCTGGCCCGTCAGGTCGGGGAAGGAGCCTAAACCTTACCGCCAGGCCACCTGCCCCTGCGGATGCAGGGTGACCAAGGCAGGCCCATGCCCGATCATGCCGAGTTGGCGAGCTGCCGCTTCCGAGAGATCGATGGCCCTGCCGTCATGGGGGCCGCGATCGTTGATTCGCACCACCACCCGGCGTGAATCGTTCCACCGCCGTACGTCGACGATGGTCCCGAACGGCAGGGTCGGATGGGCCGCCGTCAGTGCGTGCCGATCGAACCGCTCGCCGCTGGCGGTGGGCTTTCCCTGATAACGCGGCCCGTACCACGATGCCTCGACCGGCTGCGGCTCGAAGGCCCAGGCGGTGCCGGCAGTGGCTGCCAAGACCAGGAACAAAGCGACGAGCAGATTGGATCGGAAGGGCATGAGCCTGTGTCCCCAAACACCGTGACGGCCCACACCATGGCCTGTGCGCAACCCGTGCGCAACAGATTTTGTTTTCGACTAACTCATTGAAAATACAATGCATTTTATTGGATGAAGAGCCCTCGCCAAGCCTTTGTCATCCCTTGCTTTTTCGCTCGCGCAGCCAGGCCCGAGGCTCCATCGGCCTGATCGTCGTTGTCCCGATCGTCTTGGCCGCCCTTGCCATCCGACCGTGTTGACCCAGGCCGGAACAAGCCTATATTATCCAGATAATCAAGATTATCTGGAGAACAGACATGCCCGGCGCTCCGGTGTTCGAGACCAGCTACAGCACCACCGAGGTCAACAAGAGCGGCTCGCGGGTTTATGACGATGCCTGGGTCAAGGGCGGGGTAGAGATCACCCGACGCGGACAGCGGTTCGTCCTGCTGCGCCAGGACTACCTGAGTCGGCTGATCGAGGAGGCGCGGGACGATCGCCCCCAGTCACTGGACGACCTGCTGCAAGATTACGACACCGCCAAGATCAGGAATTTGACCGCTGATTTCGAGGCCGAACCGCCGACCGGCACGGAGCTGATCTGACATGTCGGCGAGGGGCGAGGATTTCACCAAGGGCTATGTGCCCTCGCGGGGCGATGTGGTGCATCTGGACTGGAACCCGGCCCTGGGACACGAAATGAAGGGGCCGCATTACGGTCTGGTCCTGTCGCAGAATGCCTACAACATCGGCACCGGGCTGGTGGTGGTGTCACCGATCACGTCGAAGGTCGGCAAGCTGAGCGCCTTCGAGTTCGAGGTCAGGGTGGGACGGGTCAATGGCGTCGCGGTGCTGTCCCAGTTCCGCACCCTCGATTTCCAAACCCGAAGCATTCAGTACGAAGGGGCGATGTCCACCGAGCAGATCGACGAAGCGGCCCGGCGGGTCAGGATGATCCTTTAGCCCCCCTTCTTCGCCCTAAGCCTGGCCCAATAGCCCAGCCGCTCACCCACTTCCCGCTCGAAGCCGCGTTCTGGGAAAGCGAGGTGAGAGTCCATTTTCTCACAGCAACCGATCATAGTCGGCATGCGAGCCGATCCAGAACCAGACGACCTCGTCGCCGTCCCTGGTGCCCAGCGCCCGCCAGTGGAGGCCGATTCGGGCCGACCACACCCCATGTGTGTCGGACACGCACTTGAAATGAAGGCTGGTATGGAAGGGATCGGCACGCCACAGGGCATAGGCCCGGATGCCCTGGCGCTGCGCCACCAGGGGCAGCGCGTCGAAGTGCTTCCAGAAGGTTCGGGTCGTCCGGGAGATCAATGGTCCGGGCGGTCGGACGGGTCGAAGGGAGAAACCTCGCCTTGCGCCCTTTCTTCGCGCGCCTGGGCGGCCATCGCGCCAAGCACATCCTGGGATTTGGCGAAACGTTCGTCCCAGCCGCGCTCATTCTCTAACTCCTCCAGGAGTTGAAGGCCATACGCTTCCTGCTCTTCTTCCGAAAGCCGCGCCAACTCGGCAATGGCTCGTTCCAGAATCTTGTTCATGGACGAACCCTAGCACAAACCAGCGGTGGAATACACGGCGACGGATGGGCCTGGATCGCCCCCTACCCCTTCTTCGACCGCAGCCTAGCCCAATAGTCCAGCCTTTTGCCCACTTCCCGCTCGAAGCCGCGTTCGACCGGGCGATAGAATTGCTGGCGCTCCATGCCGTCGGGAAAATAGTTCTGGCCCGAAAAGCCGTCGGCCTGGTCATGGTCGTACTGGTAGCCCTGGCCGTAGCCCAGTTCCTTCATCATCTTGGTCGGCGCGTTCAGGATATGCATCGGCGGCGTCAGGCTGCCGGTCTGCTTGGCCGATCGCATCGCCGCCTTGAAGGCCATGTAGGCGGCGTTCGACTTGGGCGCGGTGCCGAGATAGATGACCAGTTGCGCCAAGGCCAGCTCGCCTTCCGGGCTGCCCAGGCGTTCATAGACGTCCCAGGCGGCCAGGGCCTGCTGCACCGCGCCCGGATCGGCCAGGCCGATATCCTCGACGGCGAAGCGGGTCAGGCGCCGGGCGATGAACAACGGGTCCTCGCCGCCATCCAGCATGCGGGCCATCCAGTAAAGCGCCGCGTCGGTATCGGAACCGCGCAAGGATTTGTGCAGGGCGCTGATCAGGTTGTAATGGCCCTCGCGGTCCTTGTCGTAAGCGGGCGCCCGCTTCTGCACCACCTGCGCCAGACCGGCGGCGTCCAGCACCGGCTGGGGCGGCAGGGTCGAAAGCGCCTCGATCAAATTCAGGAAATAGCGGCCGTCGCCATCGGCCATCGCCTGCAAGGCGGCGCGGCCGTCCCTATCCAGCGGCAGGGCGTGACCCAGCAGGGCCTCGGCCCGGTCGATCAGGGCGTCCAACGCCGCCTCGTCCAGCCGCTTCAGCACCAGCACCTGGGTTCGAGACAGCAAGGCGCCGTTCAGCTCGAAGCTGGGATTTTCGGTGGTGGCGCCGACCAGGACCACGGTGCCGTCCTCGACGAAGGGCAAAAAGCCATCCTGCTGGGCGCGGTTGAAGCGATGGATTTCGTCGACGAACAACAGCGTGCCCTGCCCCACCGCCTTCCTGCCCTTGGCCGCCTCGAACACCTTGCGCAGGTCGGCCACGCCGGAAAACACCGCGCTCAAGGGTTCGAAATGCAGGCGGGTGCGTTCGGCCAGCAGACGGGCGATGGTGGTCTTGCCGCACCCCGGCGGCCCCCACAGGATGATCGAGGTCAGCCGGCCGGCCCCCAGCATCCGCCCCAGCGGGCCGTCGCCCCCCAGCAGATGATCCTGGCCGACCACCTGGTCCAGGCTGGCCGGCCGCAGCCGGTCGGCCAGCGGCCGATCCTCGGGTCGTTCGAACAGGGTGCTCATGCCTGCCCTCGCCGGGCGGGCGCATCCGCGCCCTTGGCCGCGCCCGCAATGGGCGCCGGATGCCGGCCGGTCGCGCAGACGGCAATGACGAAAGCGACAGCCGGCATCACCCGCCGACCTGCAGGGACAAAGTCTCGCCATCACGGTTGACGGTGATGGTCCAGCGCCTTGCCTCGGCCGCCAGCGCCCGCTTGGCCTCGGCCACCGAGGCGATCGGGCGGCCATTGACCTCGAGCATCAGGTCGCCCGGCTGGATGCGCAGCCGATGCGCGATCGAGCCGCGCTTGATCTTCAGCACCACCACCCCGGTCGGCGAGCCTTCCAGCCCCAGCTCCTCGGCCAGGGCCGGGTTGAGATTGGCGATGGTCGCCCCGGTATAGGGGTTGGTGCCGCCGATTTCCGTCACCTCGCGCGGCGGGTTCTCAGGCGGTGCGACCAGGCGGACGGTGAAGCTTTGCGGCTGGCCGTCGCGCAGCACGGCAAAGGTGGCGTCAGCGCCGGGCGTCAGGGTAGCCAGGCGGAAGCGCAGCGATTCGGCGTCATCGACCTCGCGGCCGTTGATGGCGGTGACGACGTCGCCGGCCTTCAGACCGCCGCGGGCCGCCGGGCCGTCGCGTTGGATGGTGTCCAGCAGTACGCCGGCCGGACGCGGCAGCCGCAGGGCCTGGGCCAGATCGTTGGTCACCGGCTTGCCGGTGGCGCCCAGCCAGGGCCGCACCACCTTGCCGGTTTCCTTGATGCTGGCCAGCACCGAGCGGACCATGGCGGTGGGAATGGCGAAGCCGATGCCGTTGGAGCCGCCATCCTTGGAATAGATGGCCGAATTGATGCCGATCAGCCGGCCGTTCATATCGACCAGGGCGCCGCCGGAATTGCCGGGATTGATGGCGGCGTCGGTCTGGATGAAGGAACGATAGTCGGTGATGCCGATATTGGTGCGGGCCAGGGCCGAGACGATGCCCGAGGTCACCGTCTGGCCGACCCCGAACGGGTTGCCGACGGCGATGACCAGATCGCCGACCTCGAGCGCGTCGGAATCCCCCATCGGCAAGGCCGGCAGGGTGATGCCCTTGGGCAGGTCGACCTTCAGGATCGCCAGGTCGGTGCGTTCGTCCGAGCCCAGGATGCGGGCCTCGTACTCGCGGCGGTCGGACAGGACCACCGTCACTTCGTCGGCGCCCTTGATGACATGGTGGTTGGTGACCACCGTGCCGTCGGCCCCGACGACGACGCCCGAGCCCAGGCTGTTCTGCACCCGCTCTTGCGGCATGCCGTGCGGCACCACGTCGCCGAAGAAGCGGCGGAAGAACGGGTCGGACAGCAGCGGCGAGGCGGCCTGGCGGACCACCCGCTTGGTGTAGATGTTGACCACCGCCGGCGCGGTCTGCTTGACCACCGGGGCATAGGAATAACGCACCTGCTCGCGCGAGGTCGGCACGGTTTGGGCCAGGGCTACCGCCGGAACCAGCAGGCAGGCCGCGATCAGAAGACGGGACACGCGCATCATCGGCACCATCAAGGATTCTGGTCGGAAAGTTATGGGGGCCAAAATGGCGGCGCGCAAGCCGTGGCTCAGGAAAGCTCGGCCAGCAATTGCTGCCCGGCCTCGCCGCCGTCGCCGGTCAGGCTGCCGACCAGCACCCGGCCGATACCGTCCACCAGCGCCTGGGCCTGGCGCCATTGTTCAGGTTCCGGCTGCCCATGGGTCAGGATCAGGAAACACAGCCGCCCGGCCAATATCGAGACCAGCGGATAGCCGAACGTCGCCGCCTGCCCCTTGGTGTTGTGGGCAATCCGGTGCAGACCGTCCCAGTCGCGGTCGGCCAGGGCGCGACGCAACGCCACCAGATCGGCTTCGGCCCAGCTCAGATAGTCCTTCGACAGGGCGGCCAAGGCGGCTTCGGCGCGTGCCAGCGCCTCGGAATCGATCGGCAGATCGTCAGACACCCGGCCTACTCCGCCGCTTTGGCGATGGCGGTGTTGTCTTCGCGCTTTTCCAACAGCCAGCCGGCGCGGTGGATGATGTCGATGGCCGACAGCGGCTTGGCGATGACGTCGTCGATGCCGGCTTCCCAGGCGGTTTCCAGCACGGCGTGGTGGGTGGTGGCCGAAAGCGCCAGAACCGGCAGGCGGGCATTGCCAAACTCGCCCTTCCGCAGGCGGTGAACGAACAGCAGCGCCTCGGTCGAATCGCGCGGCAGATCCAGGATGATCAGGTCGATGTCGTTGCCCGTCAGACGGGCCACCGCCTGATTGGGGGTGCGCGCCTCGGCGACGTCCTTGACCTCGACGGCGGCCAGAAGCGTTACGAACAGACGCCGGATATGTTGGCTGGAATCGATCACCAGCACCCGACGGGACCTCTCCTCGACGACAGCCATCCCATGCTCCCTACCGCAGCTGCGGGGGGTTGATTATATTTTGTTATATTTACTTATATCGGGTCTGGACCTTACGCACAACGGGAACAGATTCCACTGATTGTCCACTTGGGCGCTCCGTGGCACCTTTAGAGGGCAAAGTTCATGGAGAGCCGGCGATGTTGAAACGACTATTGTCCTTGGGCGCCGCCGCGATCGCCTCGGTGGTCGCCGCGTGCGAGGAAGGCCCGGCGACGGTGTCGGGCACCTGGCGCAGCCCGGCGACCTGGAGCACCATGGTCTATGCCAGCAGCGCCGGCCCGATGCTGGTCGAGGTGCTGGGCCAGCCCTTCGCCAACCTGTCGCCCGAAAGCCTGTCGGGTCACGTCGCCGATTCCATGACCGGCCAATTGATCGGCCGCCCCATCACCTTCACCGCCGACCAGGCCCAGGCGCCGCGCCCGCAATTCCGGGTGATCCTGGCCTTCAATGCCGCCGACACCACCGATCCTAAAAGCCTGTGCGCCGGCAAGGTGGTGCTGGGCGCGCCTGCGGAAAAGATCACGCTGATCGCCAGCTTCTGCGACGACGGCCAGATGCTGGCCTCGGTCAAGGGATGGGTCGCCCGAATCGACGGCCCGACTGATTCCCGCTTCCGCCGGCTGATCGGCCAGGTCACCCGTGAATTGTTCGGCAATCCGCAATAGACCTGAAGCCCAGCCCCTGTGCGTTCCGTGACATCCGGGCGGGTTTCGTGCTATAGTTTTTCAGTGTTCCTTAACCCGAGGGTTTCGGTCATGGACATCGGATCGGTGGCCGACATGGCTTTGGTCATGCGGCGTGAGCAGTTCGGTCACGATATGGCGGCACGCATGCTGAAGCAGGCGGCCATGCAGGAGGCCACGGCGCTTCACCTGGTCACCGCCGCGGCCCAGGGCCAACCGGTCGCCGCCTCGACCGCCGCCATCAATGTCGGCGGCGGCGGACACAACGTCAACATCACGGTCTAGCGCATCGCGCCTTTAATCTGAGGCGCGATGCTCCTGCGGCCATTGAGGCCGCGGCCAAGCGGCCGGATGGCCGCGCCCGGCGAGGGCGAAATCATTAAGCGAGAGCGTGATGCACATTTTGTGCGTCACGCTCTAGCGTCTGCCCAGCCGCACGCGGCCAGCGCCGCCCGCATATGGTCGGGCGGCGGAGCTTCGACGTGGATTGCGGCCTTTCCCGCCGATAGCGGCGGGATCGACACCATGCGCGAATGCAAATGCAGTCGCATCGGCGGATTCGGATCGGGTCCGTAATAAGCGTCGCCGCGCAGGGGGCAACCCAACGCCTTCAGATGCAGTCGGATCTGATGGGTCCGCCCGGTGCGCGGCACGCATTCGATCCAGGCCATGCCGTCGCCCCGGCCCAAGACGCGCCACTCGGTGACGGCCTGCTGCCCAGCCGGGTCGATCACCATGCGCCAGCCGCCCTTGCCGGTCAGCTTCAGCAGCGGCGCATCGATGGTGCCGCAATCGGTGTCGGGGGCGCCGGTGGTGACCGCCCAATAGGCCTTGCCGATGCGGTGCGCCATGAACAGCTTGCCCAGCCGCGAGATCGCCTTGTCGTGACGGCCGAGGATCAGGCAGCCCGAGGTGTCGCGGTCCAGCCGATGGGCCAGCCGGGGCGGCTTGGCCCAGCCGAAGCAAAGCTGCGGCAGATAAAGTTCCAGATGGTCGGGGGAATTGGGACCGGCATGAACCGCCAGCCCGGCCGGCTTGTCCAGGACGATGACGTCCTGATCCTTGTAGAGGATGCGGGCCTGGATTTCCTCAGGCGTCATGGAAACAATGGTGCGAGCGAAGCCTAGCCGAGCGGAGGCGAGCGCCCGGCGCCTGAGGGCGTTTCATAACAAGAACATCGTCGCCAGGCCCAGGAAGGCGAAGAAGCCCAGGCTGTCGGTGCACATGGTCAGGAAGATCGAGCTGGCCACCGCCGGATCGATTCCGAACTTTTCCAGCGTCAACGGGATCACCGACCCCATCAGGCCGGCGATGAACAGGTTGAACACCAGGGCGGCACCGATGACGATGCCGATGGTCGGCTGGCCGAACCACGCCCACGCCACCGGGCCGATCAGACAGGCGATGACCACGCCGTTGATCATGCCAACCAGCACTTCCTTTCTGATGACCTGCAGCGCGTTGTCGAAATCCAGTTCCTTGGTGGCCAGGCCGCGCACCGCCACCGCCAGGGTCTGGGTGCCGGCATTGCCGCCCAGGCCGGCGACGATCGGCATCAGCACCGCCAGGGCGACGATCTGTTCCAGCGTGTGCTCGAACAGGCCGATGACGCTGGAGGCGACAAGAGCCGTGCACATATTGACCAGCAGCCACGGAATGCGCGAGCGCACGGTGTCCTTGACGGCGCGGTAAAGGTCGGTGTCGGGCACACCGGCCAGGCGCAGCATGTCGTCGGCGGCTTCCTCGTCGATGACGTCGACGACGTCGTCGATGGTGATGACGCCGACCAGACGGCCCGCCCCATCGACCACCGGGGCCGAGACCAGATCCTGCTGGCGGAACAGGAAGGCCACTTCCTCGCGGTCGGCGGCCACCGGCACGGTCAGGCTTTCATCGTCCATGATCTCGCGCAGGCGCTGCGGCCGACGCCCACGCACCAGCCGGGCCAGGCCGATCTTGCCGATGGGGCGGTGACGCGGATCGACCACGTACAAATCATAGAACTCGTCGGGCACCGAATGGGCGGCACGCAGATAATCGATGGTCTCGCCCACCGTCCAGTAGGCCGGCACCGCCACCAGTTCCCGCTGCATCATTCGGCCGGCGGAATATTCCGGATACGAAAGGCCTTGGGCGACGATGGCGCGGGTTTCCGACGGCAGCGCCTCCATCACCCGGGCCCGCTCGTCCTCGTCCAACTGCGAGACCAGCCAGACGGCGTCGTCCGAATCCAGTTCGGCGATGGCGGTGGCGAGGTCGGCGAAGCCCAGGGCCTCGATCACCTCGTCGCGCACGCCCTCGTCCAGCTCGGTCAGGATTTCCGGCTCGAAATCGGCGCGCAACACCTCGACCAGCTTGGCGCGATCCTCGGCGTCCAGGCGTTCCAGCAAGTCGGCGGCGTCGGAATAATGCAGCGGCTCGGTCAGTTCGCGGGCGGCATCGGTGCGGCCCTCGGCCAAGGCTTCCTCGACAGAACGCACGAATTCGGGGTCGAGACCGTAAAGATCGTCTTCGACTTCCAGACTTCCCGAATTCGCGCCGTTCGCCTTGTCCTGCACTCTATCCCCGCTGATGGGCAACCATCTGGGCGTCAACGGCAGCCAGTGCGGTCATATTGATGATGTTCCGCACCGTCGCCGAAGGCGTCAGAATATGGGCCGGCAACGCGGCGCCCATCAGAATCGGTCCGACCGAAAGGCCTTCGCCGAGAACCTTCAACAGGTTGAAGGAAATGTTCGCCGCGTCCAGGTTCGGCATGATCAACAGATTGGCCTGTCCCTTCAAGCGCGAGTTTGGGAAAATTCGCGTACGGATCTCTTCCGACAGCGCGGCGTCGCCGTGCATCTCGCCCTCGGCTTCCAGGTACGGCGCCCGTTCATGCAGCATCGCCAAGGCTGCGCGCATCTTCAGGGCCGAATCGGTCTGGCGCGAGCCGAAGTTCGAATGGGACAACAGGCCGACCTTGGGCTCGATACCGAAGCGCCGCACTTCCTCGGCGGCCAGAAGGACGGAATCGACGATCTGCTCGGGGCTGGGATCGGGGGTGACATAGGTGTCGCAGATGAAGAAGGTGCCCTGCGGCATGATCAAAAGGTTCATCGCCGCCGGGCGGTTGACCCCGGCCTTCAGCCCGATGACGTCGCGGATATGGGCCAGGTGCTTGTCATAGCGGCCGATGGTGCCGCAGATCAGGGCGTCGGCCTCGCGACGGCGCACCATCAAGGTGCCGATCACCGTGCTGCGGGTGCGGACCATGGTGCGGGCATATTCCGGGCTGACGCCGTTGCGTTCCTGGATCGAATGGTAAAGCCGCCAATAATCGTTATAGCGCGGATCGTCGTTAGGATCGCACAGGTCGAAATGCTCGCCGAGCTTCAGGCGCAGGTCCAATTCGACGATGCGCTTGGTCACCACGTCGCGCCGGCCGATCAGGATCGGATAGGCCAGTCCGTCATCGACCACGGTCTGGACCGCCATCAGCACCCGGCGGCTTTCGCCCTCGCAATAGACGATGCGGCGCAGGTCCTGGCGAGCGCGGTCGAACACCGGCTTCATCACCAGACCCGAGCGGAAGACGAACTGCGACAAGGTCTCCTGGTAGGCCTCGAAATCGATGATCGGGCGGCGCGCCACCCCGGAATTCATCGCCGCCCGCGCCACCGCCGGAGCCATTTTCAGGATCAGGCGCGAATCGAACGGCTTGGGGATCAGATATTCCGGCCCGAACGACAAAGGCTGTTCGCCATAGGCCGCCCGCACCCGCTCGTCCGATTCGGCCATCGCCAGTTCGGCCAGGGCATAGGTCGCCGCCAGCTTCATTTCCTCGTTGATCTGGGTGGCGCCGACATCCAGGGCGCCGCGGAAGATGTAGGGGAACACCAGGACATTGTTGACCTGGTTGGGGTAATCCGAGCGACCGGTGGCGATGATGGCGTCGGGCCGCACGCTTTTGACCTCGTCGGGCAGGATCTCGGGCGTCGGGTTGGCCAGGGCGAAGACGATCGGCTTGGGAGCCATCTTGGCCACCATTTCGGGGGTCAGCACGCGCGGCGCCGACAGGCCCAGGAAGATGTCGGCACCGCCGATCACATCGTCCAGCACGCGGGCCTCGGTCTCTTGCGCGAAGATTTCCTTATAGGGGTCCATCAGCTCGTTGCGGCCCTTATAGACCACGCCCTTGATGTCGGTGACCCAGATGTTTTCGCGCTTGATGCCGACGCTGACCAGCAGGTTCAGGCAGGCCAGCGCGGCGGCGCCGGCGCCCGAGGCCACCAGCTTGACCTTGCCGATATCCTTGCCGGCGATGCGCAGCGCGTTGACCATGGCGGCGGCGACCACGATGGCGGTGCCGTGCTGGTCGTCGTGCATCACCGGAATCTTGAGGCGTTCCTTCAGCTTGCGCTCGACCTCGAAACATTCCGGGGCCTTGATGTCTTCCAGATTGATGGCGCCGAAGGTCGGCTCCATGGCGGCGATGATATCGACCAGCCGGTCGGGATCGAGCTCGGCCAGTTCCATGTCGAAGACGTCGATGCCGGCGAACTTCTTGAACAGCACGCCCTTGCCTTCCATCACCGGCTTGGCGGCCAGCGGCCCGATGGCGCCCAGCCCCAGGACGGCGGTGCCGTTGGTCACCACCGCAACAAGATTACCCCGGGCGGTGAACTCGACGGCGGCTTCGGGGTCCTTGACGATCTCCTCGCAGGCGGCGGCGACGCCCGGCGAATAGGCCAGCGCCAGGTCGCGCTGGGTCGCCAAGGGCTTGGTCGGATTGACACTTATCTTTCCGGGAACCGGAAGGCGATGGTATTCCAGGGCGCTGTCGCGCAGTTCATCCGACATGCTCATAGGGGTCGCTGCCTCGGTAATTTTATTACTTTTCGAGTCCGCCCATGCGGGTGGGATTCATCGCATACGCCGATCCGCCCGAAAGCTCAAGCCCAGCATCGGCATGCTTGCGGATATCCGAACGTAAAAAGCCCCGCGAGACGACCCGCGGGGCCTTTGCCGAAGTGGCGAGCGGCGCGCCTACTTGGTTTCGGCGCTGGTGATGCCGGTGCTCTTATTGTACTTGAGGGTAATCACCTCGACCTCGCACAGGTCGAAAGGTTCGTCCCATTCGACGTCGGAGCCGTCCGAGAACTTGACCGCCAGCTGCCAGTTGCAGGCGGTGGTCGAATTCTTGAACTTGACGTTCTTCTTGGCGCCATTGGCCAGAACGCCATCGCCCATGATGTCCTTGCCCCAGCTCTTGGACGAGGGGGTGGCGACGTAAACTTCGTCGATCTGATAGCCGGTCTTGTTGACGAGGGTGAAGTCCTGGTCGCCCGCCCAAGCGGCCAGCGGAGACATCGCCAGGACAGCGGTGAAAACCAACCCGAACTTCTTCATGTTTCCTCCATCAATCAGCGGCACGGGCGCCCATTTGTGCGCAATATCCGGTCTCCCGGGCTTTCGGGGCGCCAGCAACCTTCTCCGAAGATCGTGAATGAGAGAGCCCGATGGGGGCCTATGTCAATCGGGCTATAACCCGAGGTTGGCGTTATCGGCGCAATAGATCCGGCTTGACGCGAAAAACCCCGCAACCAGGGCTGCGGGGTTTTCGATTTGGTGCGACCGGGGAGACTCGAACTCCCACGACATAAGCCACACGCACCTCAAGCGTGCGCGTCTACCAGTTCCGCCACGGTCGCATAGCTGGCAAACACCCGCCGCAAATGCTCTTGCCAACGGGGAGACGCCGGAATACCAAATCGGTCTCAGATATTCAAGCGGACTTTCCCATGCCCGACCCGATCGAATGGCGGATCAGCGACGAGCCCGTCGCATACCCCGAGGCCCTGGACTTCATGGAGACCCGGGTGGCGGCCATCCGCGCCGGCACGCAGCCGGAATGCGTCTGGCTGCTGGAACACCCCGCCCTTTACACTGCCGGCACCAGCGCCGAGGCCAGGGACCTTCTCGATCCCAACCGTTTCCCGGTCTACCAGACCGGACGCGGCGGCCAGTACACCTATCACGGCCCCGGCCAGCGCGTGGCCTATGTCATGCTGGACCTGAAGAAGCGCGGCGCCGACATCCGCGCCTTCGTCCACGATCTCGAGGAATGGCTGATCCGCACGCTCGACCGCTTCGTCGTCAAGGGCGAGCGGCGCGACGGCCGGGTCGGCATCTGGGTCGATCGCGGCCAGGGCCGCGAGGACAAGATCGCCGCCATCGGCGTCCGGGTCCGTCATTGGGTCAGCTTTCACGGCGTGGCGTTGAACGTCGATCCCGAGCTTTCGCATTTTTCCGGCATCGTGCCGTGCGGGATCAGTCAATATGGGGTGACGTCGCTGTGGGACCTGGGGCTGACGCCCACCATGCCCGAGGTCGATTCGGCGTTGATGGCCAGTTTCGACGAGGTGTTCGACCCCAGTCATGATCAAGGCTAGAGCCGCCCTTCTTGGTTTGCTGCTGGCAGCGGCGCCGTCCGGCGGTGCCGCCCGGGCCGAGGACGCCTATCAGCTTTACGCCCAGGAGCGCTTCGCCGAGGCGGTCGCCGCCTTCACCCGCCAGGGCGGCGACGCCATTACCCACGCCGCGGCCTTGATCCGCCTGGGCCGCGACGGCGAGGCGCAGATGCTGACCGACGACGTCGATCCCTATCGGGCGGTGATGAAGGGCGCCGCCGCCTTGACCGCCGCCGGGGAACGCGGCCGCGCCTCCCGCCTGCTGGAATCCGGCCTGGCCCAATGGCCCAACGATCCCGATCTGATGGCCCGGCGCGGCGCGCTGGAGCTGCAGGGCAAGCGCCCGCTGAAGGCGCTGCCCTATCTGGCCCGGGTGGTCGAACTGGCGCCCATGGACCCCGGCGCCCGTTTGGCCCTGGTCCGCACCCTGCTGGTGGCCGGCATGCCGGTCCGAGTGCATCAGGCGGTCGAGGCGATGCGCGCCGCCCGCATGGATATCGGCCCCGAATTGATGGAGGCCGACATCGGCGCGCTGCAAAGCTTCGGCGACCACCGCCAGGCGGTGAAGCTGGCCGAGCGCTATCTGGAGCAGGGCGGCGTCGCCACCCCGGCCTTGCTGACCCGGCTGGCCATTTCGCTGGAGGCGGTCGGATCCTCGACCCGGGCGGCCGAGCGCCGCCAAGCCGCCGAGAGCTTGCGCACCCCCAAGGCTCCGGCACGCCCAACCACCGCCTTGCTGGGCGACACCATCCGCGACCAGGCCCGCACCACGATCGATCGTGGCGACTGGCCGCGGGCGGCGACCTTGACTGCCGAGTGGGTGCGGATCAGGCCCGACGAGCCCGAGGCGATTTCCACCCTGCTGCGCCCCGAGATCGCCGAACGGCTGGGCTGGGGCCATGTGTTCGCCCAAGTCGCCCGGTTGGTCGAACGCGACCCCGACGATCCCGACCGTCGCTTGCTGGCCTTGCAGGCCCACGCCGGTACCGGTGGATCGGCGGTGCTGGCCCTGATCCACTCGCATCACTTGAGCCGACTGGGGGAATCGGGCAATTCCAGCGTCGCCGCCGGCCAGGGGGTCCGGGACCAGATCGTCGCCCGGTTGGCGCTGTTGGGACGCATCACCGACATCGACCTCGACCTGGCCCGGCTGCGCTTAAGTCCCGCCAACTCGCCAGCGATCGAAGCCAAGGTCCATCCGCGCACCGGCCGGATGATCCGTCTGGTGGAGGGGTTCGACAAACTGGAAGCGGTGTGGGAGGAAGACGGCACCCGCCTGACCCATCTGAGTGACAGCCAGGGCGCCCATGTCCGCCTGACCTGGAGCGATGGCCGCCTGGTGGCGATGAGCCGCACCGGCAAGCACCCGTTCACCGTGGAACTGGCTCCCGACGGCCACCCGACCCGCGCCGAAGGCCCCGACGTCACCGACGCCTTCAACGCCACCCTGGACCTGGTCGCCGCCTGGCAACGCGCCGACATCGCCGACGCCCGGCGGTTAAGATTGGGCGAGTGAATTACGGAAATAATGGGTTTAGCCACGGAGACACTGAGACACGGAGAAGGAAAAAAATAGGCTCTATTCGTGAATCGTATTGACGGTCACGCCCCCATGGCGGCGGCGAGGCAATATCGCGCGGTCGGGTCCGGA
>NZ_LWQU01000165.1 GCF_001650635.1 Magnetospirillum moscoviense
CGCCGCCGTCATCTTTTCCGATATCTTGAGCCTACCGAACATGGTTCCCCCTGTATCTGGTGGAACCCCAGTGATTCATGGTTGCCGCTGGTTGGCAAGCCCCGCCGAGTCAGATCGAGCGTTCGCCGGTATGAGCCGGCCCGGGATCGGGCGCGCGCCTCGGCGCCATATTAAGCCCGGCGGCGCCTGAGACGGCCCGGCACGGGCATGCCACAGGCATAACTCAGCGCTTCGCGCCTAATGCACGCTGACCGGTTCCAGCTCGTGCTGGGTGACGGCGGCGAAGGCGATTTCACGGCTGGACGCTAGGCCCATCGGCGTGCCGTCGGCGGCGTGGATGGCCCAGCCGATCTCGCCGTCGGTCTGAACGCGCTTGATGAAGGCGATTTCCGGCAGGCCCCAATTGGCGAAATCGGTCTGGCTGATGGTGCGGCTGATGGGGTGCGGGGCGAATTCCTTGTTCATGGTCGTCCTCCTTCACTGGCCGTTTCTGGGCCGCGAGCGCCCGTGGCCGCCATGATCGGCAGCGACGTCGATGGTGCGCGGAGCACCGGAAGAAGCGGTTGAGCCTGCTCCTTGAATGGGAATGGTCTTGACCCGGGGTTCCGGCCGGGGGCGCATCAGGTCGATGTGCAACAGGCCGTTATCCAAGGTGGCGTTGACGACTTCGATGCCTTCCGCCAGCACGAAGGCGCGCTGGAACTGTCGGGCGGCGATACCGCGATGCAGGAAGATGCGGCCGGATTCGTCGTCGGCCTGACGGCCGCGGATGATCAGTTGGTTGTCTTCCAGGCCGACCGACAGGTCGTCCATGGAGAAACCGGCCACCGCCAGGCTGATGCGCAGGCCGTTCTCGCCGATCTGCTCGATATTGTAGGGGGGGTAACCCTCGCCCTGGCTTTTGGCGACGCGGTCGAGCACCCGCTCGAAATGGTCGAAGCCCAGAGCCAAGGGCGAATTGAAGGCGGAAAGGCGAGACATCGAGCGGCCTCCTTCGAGAAGCGAGACGGAAATGGGTCCGTTTCCGGCACCCGGTGACAGCGGCCCAAGCGGCACCGCCCTGCTTCTTAATTTGGATACTATCAGCGCCACGTCAAGATTCGGTGAATCGATTCCAGTCCCGGCCGATTTCCTGTAAAGCTTCGGCGATGTCTTTGTTTCGCTCCATCGCCACCGTCAGTGGCTTCACCATGGCTTCGCGCGTCACCGGTCTGGCGCGCGAGATGATGATCGCCCATTACATGGGGGCCAGCTGGATCGCCGACGCCTTCTTCGTCGCCTTCCGCTTCCCCAACCTGTTCCGCTCGCTGTTCGCCGAGGGCGCCTTCAACGCCGCCTTCGTGCCGCTGTTCACCAGGAAACTGGCCGCCGAAGGCCCGGCCGCCGCCCAGGCCTTCGCCCAGAAGGCGCTGGCGGTGATGGCCCTGGTGCTGGCGATCTTCGTAGGAATCATGGAACTGGCGATGCCGTGGGCGATCTACGGCTTGGCGCCCGGCTTCGACGCGGTGCCCGGCAAGATCGAGCTGGCCGCCGATCTGGCGCGCATCTGTTTTCCCTATCTGTTGTTCATCTCGCTGACCGCGCTGCAGGCAGGCGTGCTGAACTCGCTGGGCCGCTTCGCGGCGGCCGCCGGGACCCCGGTGCTGCTGAACGTGGTCGGCATGACCGGATTGTGGGCGCTGACCCCGGTCACCGCCACGCCGGGCCACGCCTTGGCCTGGGGCACCTTCGCCGCCGGCATCGCCCAGTTCCTGTGGCTGGCCGTCGCGGTCCGAAAGGCCGGCATGGGCTTAGGCCCGGTCCTGCCTCGCCTGACCCCCGAGGTCCGCACCCTGGCCCGGCGCATCGTGCCCGGCGCGGTCGGGGCCGGGGTCTATCAGGTCAATCTGCTGGTCAACACCATCATCGCCTCAGGCGTCGCCAACGGCGCCGTCAGCTATCTGAATTATGCCGACCGCATCAACCAATTGCCGCTGGGCGTGATCGGCGTCGCCATCGGCACCGCGCTTTTGCCCCTGCTGTCGCGCCAGATCAAGGAAGGCCGCCTGCAGGACGCCCTGGACAGCCAGAACCGCGCCCTGGAACTGGGGCTGGTGATGACCGTGCCGGCGGCGGCCGCGCTGATCGCCATGGGAGCGCCGGTGGTGCAGGTGCTGTTCCAGCGGGGCGCCTTCGGCCCGGCCGAAACAACGGCAACCGCCGCGGCTCTGTCGGCCTTCGCCATCGGCCTGCCGGCCTTCGTGCTGGTCAAGGCGCTGGTGCCGGCCTTTTTCGCCCGCGAGGACACCCGCACCCCGGTCAAGGTGGCGGGTGCGACCATGGTGGTCAACATCGCCCTGAACCTGGCCCTGGTCGGGCCGCTGGCCCATGTCGGCATGGCGCTGGCCACCGCCCTGGCCGCTTGGTTCAACGCCTTGGTGCTGGCGGTGCTGCTGGCCCGGCAAGGCCTGTTCACCATCGATGCCCGCCTGAAGCGCCGGGCACCGCGCATCGTGCTGGCCGCGCTGATCATGGCCGCCCCCCTGGCGGCGGCGCACCATTATCTGTGGCCGCTGGCCGACGGCGCCCTGGCGGCGGGTGGCCTGCTGGCGGTCATGGTGGTGGCCGGAATCACCCTGTTCGCCGCCTCGGCCCAGCTGCTGGGGGCGGTGCGCTGGGCGGAAGTGAAGGGTCAGATGCGGCGCCGTCCTTGACAGGCCCAACCCATGGCTTATAGCTGACGCACCTTGGGTCCAAACCTGGAGCACTTGTCCATGCAGCGCATCTTTTCCGGCGTCCAGCCGACCGGAAACCTTCACCTCGGCAATTACCTGGGCGCGATCCGCAACTGGGTGCGCCTGCAAAACGAGTTCGAGTGCATCTTCTGCATGGTCGATCTGCACGCCATCACCGTGTGGCAGGACCCCAAGGATCTGGTCAAGAACACCCGCGAGGTCGCCGCCGGCATGATCGCCGCCGGCATCGACGCCGACAAGCACATCGTCTTCAATCAAAGCATGGTGCCGGCGCACGCCCAGCTGGCTTGGGTGTTCAATTGCGTCGCCCGCATCGGCTGGCTGAACCGCATGACCCAGTTCAAGGAGAAGGCGGGCAAGCATAAGGAGAACGCCTCGGTCGGGCTGTTCGCCTATCCCAACCTGATGAGCGCCGACATCCTGGCCTATAAGGCGACCCACGTGCCGGTGGGCGAGGACCAGAAGCAGCATCTGGAACTGGCCCGCGACACTGCCCAGAAGTTCAACAGCGATTATGGCATCGATTTCTTCCCGCAGCCGGAACCACTGATCTTCGGCGCCGCGACCCGGGTGATGAGCTTGCGCGACGGCGCCAAGAAGATGTCGAAGTCGGACGAATCCGATTATTCGCGCATCAACATGACCGACGATGCCGACACCATCGCCCTGAAGGTCAGGAAGGCCAAGACCGACCTGTTTCCGATGCCCGACAGCCTGGACGGGCTTGAAGGCCGGCCCGAGGCGTCCAACCTGATCGGTATCTACGCCGCCCTGTCGGACAAGGACAAGGCCCTGGTGGCGAGCCAGTTCGCCGGCCGGCAGTTCAGCGAGTTCAAGGCCGAGCTGGTCGATCTGGCCGTCGCGGTCCTGGGTCCGATCAACACCGAGATGAACCGCCTGATGGACGATCCCAGCCATATCGACGCCATCCTGAAGAAGGGTGCCGAGCGAGCCAACGCCATCGCCGAGCCGATCTTGAAGGACGTCTACGACATCGTCGGCTTCCTGAGGCCGTGATGGAGCCGGCGCCCACCTCCAGGCTGCGCCGCTGGGCCGTCCGGCTGCCCTTGGGGTTGGCCGGGCTGGTCGTCCTTTACTATGCCGTCGGCATGGTGGCGGCCCACAAGATCGACGACGACCTGGCCTTCTCGGCCGGTCATCCTGCGCCCGAGCACAGCCGGGCGGTGGCCATCGCCGCGCGCCTGATCTTCCGCGAGGTCGATATCCATCAGTGGGTGGCCAACGATCCGGTGTTCAAGCCGTCGGCGCTGCTGGACAACATGCCGGCCTTCCAGCAAGGCCTGCTGGCCGGCCTGTCGCGCTTCGCCGCCACCTTGAGCGCCATCGAGGGCCAGGACCCGGAACTCGACCGCGCCGCCGGCCTGTTGAAATATCCCGGCACGGTGTGGAAGTTCGATCCGCGCACCTCGTGGGCGCCGACCGCCTCGGCGGAAAAGCAATACCGCGCCGCCGCCCGCAATCTCGACATCTTCAACGAGCGCCTGAGCGCCGGCGAGGCCCGTTACGACCGCTCGGCCGAAAGCTTGCGCACCCTGCTGATCCACGCCATCGCCGATCTGGGCGTCGCCGCCGACGCCCTGGATTCCCATCTGGTCGAGGATCGCTCGATCTTCCTGGATTTCGACGCCGACACCTTGTTCTACACCACCAAGGGCCGCCTTTACGCCCACGCCCTGATCACCCGCGAACTGGGCGCCGATTTCGCCGAATTGCTGGCCAAGCGCAATCTGGACGATCTGTGGTCGACGCTTCTGCTGTCCTTGAACCGTGCCGCCAGCCTGGACCCGCCGGTGGTCTTAAGCGGCGCCGGCGACGCCACGCTGCTGCCCAGCCACCTGACCGCCCAGGGCTATCACCTGCTGCAGGCCCGCGCCAAGATGGCCGCCATCGCCGCTCGACTGGGCTGAATCGCGGCTTTTTCCGGCGAACATTAGAAAACCATAAAATTCTTGTTGCCAAGGATGGCCGTCGGCGCGACAAACGGGGGACCCGTGCGCCGCCGGTGTGGTGATTCCGAAATTGGCGCCCTTTCGCCACTTTCGGAATCACCACACGATTCAACAAATGAGTGGCCTGCTTATCCCCGAAATTCGTGGCGCGAATTTCGGGGGCAGGACACTAGGTCCATTCGCCATGCAGATTTACCTTCCCATTGCCGAAATGAGCGTCAACGTCTTCCTGATCCTGGGGTTGGGCAGTGGCGTCGGCTTCATGTCCGGCCTGTTCGGGGTCGGTGGCGGCTTTTTGATGACGCCGCTGTTGATCTTCTTGGGCATTCCCCCCGCCGTGTCGGTCGGCACCGAGGCCGCGCAGATCGTCGCCTCGTCGGTGTCGGGCGTGCTTGCCCACTGGCGCCGCGGCAATGTCGACATCAAGATGGGCCTGATCCTGACGGTCGGCGGCTTCATCGGTTCGTTCGGCGGCGTCGAACTGTTCAAGTGGCTGCGCCAGGCCGGCCAGATCGATCTGGTCATCGCGCTGTGCTATGTGGTGTTCCTGGGCATCGTCGGCGGGTTGATGTTCATCGAAAGCGTCCAGTCGCTGTTCAAGAAGCCCAAGAGCGAGGCCGAGATGAAGGCGGCCAAGGTGGCCGGCTGGAAGGAAAAGCTGCCCTTCCAGGTCCATTTCGCCCGCTCGGACCTGCATTGCAGCGTGATCCTGCCGCTGGCGCTGGGGCTGCTGGTCGGCGTGCTGGCGGCGATCATGGGTGTCGGCGGCGGCTTCATCATGGTGCCGGCGATGATCTATATCCTGGGCATGCCGACCACGGTGGTCGTCGGCACCTCGCTGTTCCAGATCATCTTCGTCACCGCCAATTCGACCTTCCTGCACGCCACCCGCAACCACACCGTCGATGTGGTGCTGGCGCTGCTGCTGCTGCTGGGCGGCGTCATCGGCGCCCAGATCGGCGCCAAGATGTCGGTCCGGCTGAAGGGCGAGCAATTGCGCGTGCTGCTGGCGGTGATCGTCTTGGGAGTGTGCATCAAGCTGGGCATCGACCTGGTCTCGGTCCCGGGCGATCTGTTCACCTTGGGCGCGGGGGGCAAGCACTGATGAAACGCCTGATTCTCTCTCTGGCCCTGGCCCTTGGCCTGGTCCCCCCGGCCCTGATGTTCGGCCGGGTCCCCCCGGCCATGGCCGCCGAGCCCCTGGTCGCCGACCTGTCCAAGCATCTGGTGGCGATCACCACCGGCTTTGCCGGCACCGACGTCTTGCTGTTCGGCGCCGTCGAGGGCGACGGCGAGGTGGTGGTGGTGGTGCGCGGCCCCAACCGCGAGGAGATGGTGCGGCGCAAGGACAAGCAGGCCGGCATCTGGATCAATAGCGGCGCGGCCCATATCCGCAATGCCCCCAGCTTCTATGCGGTGGCCTCGACCAAGCCGATCGACAAGCTGGCGCCGACCCCGGTGCTGGAGCGCCATCAGATCGGCCTGGACCATCTGGACCTGGAAATCGATAGCACCGATGCCGCCGCCGATCCCGGCCAGTACCGCGACGCGGTGATCCGCCTGAAGCAGAAGAAGGGCCTTTACGGCACCGAGACCCTGCCGGTCAGCCTGTTGAGCCACCGACTGTTCCGCACCGATCTGCATTTTCCGGCCAACGTGCCGGTTGGCACTTATCTGGTAGAAGTCTATCTGATCCATGATGGCGAGGTGGTCAGCGCCCAGACCACGCCGTTGATCATCTCGAAGATCGGTATCGGCGCCGACGTGTACGATTTCGCCAACCAGCAAGCGGTGGCTTACGGTATCCTGGCCATCGTGCTGGCGGCCTCGGCCGGCTGGCTGGCCGCAATCGCCTTCAAGAAGTAGGAGAGAACCGGCCATGCCCGAGCAGACCCGCGTCTTTCTGGTGGTCGTCGATGACAGCGACGAAATGCGCTCCGCCCTGATGTTCGCCTGTCGGCGCGCCCGCCACACCGGCGGCCGCGTCGCCCTGCTCCGGGTGATCGAGCCGACCGAGTACCAGCACTTCGCCTCGATCGGCAACCTGATGCGGGCCGAAGCGCGCCAGAATGCCGAGGCCCTGCTGGAACGCCTGGCCGCCGAGGTCAATGCCATGTCGGGCCAGCTTCCGGTGCTTTATGTCCGCGAGGGCAATCCGCGCGAACAATTGATCGCCCTGATCGACGAGGATCCGCAGATCTCGATCCTGGTTTTGGCCGCCGATACCGGCTCGAACGGGCCGGGACCGCTGATCAGCGCCCTGACCGGAAAATTCATCGGCAAGCTGCGCGTGCCCCTGACCATCGTGCCGGGCAACCTGACCGACGCCCAGATCACCGCGATCACCTGAGCGGAACGGTCGGGTTTCGGCCTTGACTCGGTGGCTGGCACGAGCCATTTACGTTGAACCGCCCATGCCCTGCAATCCGCTTTAAGGAAATTCGATGTTCATCCAAACCGAAGCCACGCCCAACCCGTCGACCTTGAAGTTCCTGCCCGGTTGCGAAGTGATGACCAAGGGCACCGTCGATTTCGTCGATCCCACCGCCGCCAAGCGCTCGCCGCTGGCCACCCGCCTGTTCGCCGTTCCCGGCGTGTCCAGCGTGTTCCTGGGCTTCGATTTCGTCACCGTCGGCAAGGACGGCGCCACCGATTGGTCGGTGCTGAAGCCGCAGATCCTGGCCGCCATCATGGAGCATTTCTCGTCCGGCCAGCCGGTGATCGAGGCCGGCGACGACGCCCAGTCCGACGAAGAGGAATCCGACGTCGTCCGCCAGATCCGCGAACTGATCGAGACCCGCGTCCGCCCGGCTGTGGCCCAGGACGGCGGCGACATCATCTTCCGCTCGTTCGAGGACGGCATCGTCTATCTGCACTTGCAAGGCGCCTGCTCGGGCTGCCCCAGCTCGTCGGCGACGCTGAAGCACGGCATCGAGAACATGCTGAAGTATTATGTGCCGGAAGTCGTCGCGGTTCAGGCCGCCGACTAAGGCGTTTCAAATCAAGGCCCCGCCTCGGCGGGGCCTTTTTTACATCCCCATGACATGCCGCGCCCCAAGGCGATTGTTGCTGACAGGCGGACTCCCCCTCTGTTAGCGTCCTTTCGTGGATGGCGTCACTTCATATGGGGGTTGTGACCACTTGGCAGCGTGTCGAGCATCCCTGATCCTTTTTTTGCCACCCGCGACCGTTGCGGTCGTCGGTGGTTCCGTACAGCGCTTCCCCGCGTTCCAGGCCTTCCCTTCGGGAAGGCTTTTTTGTTGCCCGATCAGCGTCAGCGAAGGAGTCGAGCATGGCCAAGCGAGCCACGCGTGAGCGTGCCCAAAGCAAGCAGGAATCCGTGGTCCGTCTGTATCCGTCCGAGCCCGATTGGCATCCGCTGGGCGAGGACGACAGCCGCGACCAAAGCTATCTGCGCAAGGTGAAGCCGCAAAGCGCCGGCCAGAAACGGCTGATGGATGCGGTGCGCGAGCATAACCTGACCG
Source organism: Magnetospirillum moscoviense (assembly GCF_001650635.1). GTDB lineage: Bacteria > Pseudomonadota > Alphaproteobacteria > Rhodospirillales > Magnetospirillaceae > Magnetospirillum > Magnetospirillum moscoviense. The sequence goes on from NZ_LWQU01000165.1 coordinate 8,191, forward strand.
TCGCCCTGGGTCCGGCCGGGACCGGCAAGACCTATCTGGCCATCTCGACCGCGGTCGAGGCCTTCGAGGAAGGCCGGGTGTCACGCATCATCCTGTCGCGCCCGGCGGTGGAAGCCGGCGAGTCCCTGGGCTTCCTGCCCGGCGACATGCAAGACAAGTTGGCGCCCTATCTACGCCCTCTCACCGACGCCCTGTCCGACCGCCTGGGCGGCAAGCGCCTGCGCGCCTGTCTGGCCGACGGCACCATCGAGGTGGCGCCCATCGCCTATATGCGCGGGCGCACGCTCAACAACGCCTTCGTGGTGATCGACGAGGCACAGAACTGCACCTATGGCCAGATCAAGATGCTGCTGACCCGGCTGGGCTGGCACTCGACCATGGTACTGACCGGCGATCCCGACCAGTCAGACCTGCTGCCGGGGGTGTCGGGCCTTGCCGACATCGCCGCCCGCCTGCGCAATGTCGCCGGCATCTCGGTGGTCGATCTGGATGAAGCCGACATCGTCCGCCATCCGCTGGTGGCGAGCATGCTGACGGTGCTGTAGGGAAGGGGGCGGCCAACGCCGCCCCCAAACTTCATTAATCCCGCTTGATCAGCGTGCCGACGCCGTGCGGGGTGAACAGTTCCAGCAGCAAAGCGTGCGGCACCCGGCCGTCCAGGATGACCGCCGCCTCGACGCCGTCCTCGACCGCCTGCAGGCAGGTTTCCACCTTGGGGATCATGCCGCCCGAGATGGTGCCGTCGGCGATGTATTCCTTGGCCTGGCTGACGGTCATTTCCGGGATCAGGTTGCCGGCCTTGTCCAGCACGCCGGCGACGTCGGTCAGCATCAACAGGCGGCGGGCCTCGGTGGCGGCGGCGATGGCGCCGGCGGCGGTGTCGGCGTTGATGTTGTAGGTCTCGCCGGCATTACCCATGCCCACCGGGGCGATCACCGGAATCACGTCGGATTCGCGGAAGAAATCCAGGATGTGCGGGGTGATTTCCGACGGCTCGCCGACGAAACCCAGATCCAGGACCTTCTCGATCTGGCTGTCGGGGTCCTTCTTGGTCCGGCGCAGCTTGCGCGCGCGGATCAGGTGGCCGTCCTTGCCCGACAGGCCGACGGCGAAACCGCCGGCTTCGTTGATGGCCGACACGATCTGCTTGTTGATCTTGCCCGACAGGATCATCTCGACCACCTCGACGGTGGCCTCGTCGGTGTAGCGCAGGCCATCGACGCGTGGGGTCTGGATGTCCAGGCGCTTCAGCATGGCGTCGATCTGCGGGCCGCCGCCATGGACCACCACCGGGTTGATGCCGACCTGCTTCAAGAGCACGATGTCGCGGGCGAACAGCCGCGCCAGATCGGCCGATTCCATGGCGTGGCCGCCATACTTGACGACAATGGTCTCGTCGGAATACTGGCGCATGAAGGGCAGCGATTCCGACAGCGTCTTGGCGCGGTCCAGCCACGCCTGACGGTCATGCAGGATGTCGGGGGTCTCGTCGCTCATGACGCTTTCTCCGCTTCGGCCAGTTGCACGATTTCGCACCTCAGATCGGCCAGGCCCAGCCCCTTTTCCGAACTGGTCAGGATCAGCACCGGATGCGCGGCGACGTGACGGGAAATCTCGTCCACCGTGCGGGCGCGGACCGCTTCGACCTCGGAGGCCTTCAACTTGTCGATCTTGGTCAGAACGACTTGGTAAATGACCGCCGCCTGATCAAGAAGCTTCATCATATCGCGGTCGCTGTCCTTCAGGCCGTGGCGGGAATCCACCAGCAGGAAACAGCGCCGAAGCGTCGGGCGGCCCTTCAGGTAGCCCTTCACCAGCCGGGTCCAGGCATCGACCTTGTCCTTGGGCGCGCTGGCGAAGCCATAGCCCGGCATGTCGACCATCACCAGGCGGCCATTGACGTCGAAGAAGTTCAGTTCTTGGGTGCGGCCCGGCGTGTTCGAGGTCCGGGCCACCGTCGAGCGCCCGCACAGCGCGTTGATCAACGAGCTTTTGCCGACATTCGAGCGCCCGGCGAAGGCGATTTCCGGCTTGCCGGCGTCGGGCAGGCCGTCCAGCGCCACCGCACCCCTGAGGAAGGTGATGTCGCGGGCGAACAACAGCCGCCCGGATTCCACCAGGGCGGCTGCTTCCTGTTCGGGCGAAAGAATGTCGGTCAGTGCTTGGCCCCCGCCTTCCGCATGATCAACCATTGCTGCAGGATCGACAGCGCGTTGGACCAGGCCCAATAGATCACCAGGCCGGCCGCGAACTGGCCCAGCATGAAGGTGAACAGGAACGGCAGGAACATGAACATCTTGGCCTGGACCGGATCGGCCGGCTGTGGGTTCAGCTTCTGCTGCAGCCACATGGTGATGCCCATGATGATCGGCCACACGCCGATATGCATGAAGGCCGGCAAGATGGCGTTGGCGTCGAACGGGATCAGGCCGAACAGGTTGAACAGATTGGTCGGATCGGCGGCCGACAGATCGTGGATCCAGCCATAGAACGGCGCGTGCCGCATCTCGATGGTGACGAACAGCACCTTGTAAAGGGCGAAGAACACCGGGATCTGGATCAGCATCGGCAGGCAGCCCGACACCGGGTTGACCTTCTCGCGCTTGTAAAGGGCCATCATCTCTTGCTGGACGCGGACCTTGTCGTCGCCGAACTTGGCCTGCAGCGCCTGGATCTCGGGCTGCAGCACCTTCATCTTCGACATCGACACATAGGACTTGTTGGCCAGCGGGAACATGATCAGCTTGATGATCACCGTCAGCGCCATGATGGCCAGGCCCATATTGCCCAGGGCGTCATGGAACATCTTGATCAGATAGAACAGCGGCTTGGTCAGGAAGTAGAACCAGCCGAAATCGATGGCCAGGTCGAAGCGCTCGACGCCCAGCTTCTCGCCATAGGCATCCAGCAGGCCGACCTGCTTGGCCCCGGCGAACAGGTTGACCGCCGCCTCGATCGAGCCGCCAGCCGGCACCACCGTCGCGGCCCCGGTGAAATCGACCTGATAGCGATCGCCGGCATCCAGACGCTGATGGACGAAGCGGCCGGTGGCCTCGACCTTCTGATCGGGAATCAGGGCGGTCAGCCAATATTTGTCGGTGATGCCGATCCAGCCGCCGGTGCTCTTTTCGCGCACCGTGCCGTCCTTCTTGAGGTCGTCGTACTTCAGTTCCTTCAAGGTGCCGTTGAACACGCCCAACGGACCTTCATGCAGGATGTACATGCCCTCGGTCTTGGGCGTGCCGGTGCGGGCCACCAGGGCATAGGCATGGAGCGTCAGCGGCTTGGTGCCGTAATTCTCGACCCGCTGCTGGACGCGGAACATGTAATTTTCATCGACGCTGACGGTGCGCACGAAACGCAGGCCGTCGCCATTGTCCCAGCTCAGCACCGCCTGGCCGCCGACGCCCAGCTCGGTGGCAGCCGAAGACCATTGGGTGTCGGCACCCGGCACCTTGACGGTGGGATCGGCCGGCACCCAGCCGAATTCAGCGTAATAGGGGTGCGGCGCGCCGGCCGGCGACAGCACGACGATTTCCGGGCTGTTGGGGTCGGTGGTCTCGCGGTAGCCGGCCAGGGTCAGATCGTCGAGACGCGCGCCCAGCAGATTGATCGAGCCATGCAGGCGATCGGTGCGGATGGTGATGCGGCGCCCGGCGCCCACGGTGTCGGCGCGGCTGGCGGCCTTGGCCGCCTGCTGCGCGGCCGGGGCCACCGCCTCGGTGGCGGCTTGGGGTACCGGCGGCGTGCCGGCGGCTTGGGTGGCCGGAATCGGCGTGGCCTGCGGCACCGGCTTCGACGGGAACAGCCACTGGAACCCGAACAGGATCAGGACCGAGAGGGCGATGGCAAGAAACAGGTTGCGCTGTTCGTTCATGACGTCCTATCCGGATGGCCGCTGGAAGGGGCCTTCGACTTCGGTTCGGGGACGGGGTCGAAACCGCCGTCGTTCCATGGATGGCAGCGGCACACGCGATGTGCCGCCAGCCAGGTTCCCTTGATGGCCCCGTGCTTGGCCAGCGCCTCAAGGGCATAAGCCGAGCACGAGGGGAAAAAACGGCAACTGGCCGGCAGGATCGGCGACAGCAGCAGCTGATAGGCGCGAACGCCCCCCCGCAGCAGCCAAGCGACCGGTCCCATGGCCGTCACGCCCCCCCGTTGCGCGGCGCGACCACACGTTTTAACGCGGTCCGCAAATCCTGCAAGAGAAGAGAATATGGCCGCGTCACCGTTTCGGTCCGGCCGATCACCACATAATCCAGTCCGCCCGCGGCCAAATCCGGAAAAAGCTCGGCAACCGCGGCCTTCAGGCGCCGCCTGGCCCGGTTGCGGGCCACCGCATTGCCGACCTTCTTGGAACAGGTAAAGCCGACGCGGATGGCGTCGGCTTCCATGTGCGGCGCGGGAGCCGCTTGAGGGTCGAATCGCGGCGCAGGCGCCGCCTGCAGGATCAGTCCGGGCGTGGCCCACTTGCGGCGCTGTGCGGCAATGCGAAGGAAATCCGCTCGCTTTTTCAGGCGCGCCAGCGCGAGGGCCATGACGCCGGATTAAGCCGACAGGCGCTTGCGGCCCTTGGAGCGGCGGTTGGCGATGACCTTGCGGCCGCCGACGGTGGCCATGCGCGAGCGGAAGCCATGACGGCGGGCGCGGACGATCTTGGAGGGCTGAAAAGTACGCTTCACGACGGATACTCCGGCAACAGGTCCGCTTTGGGGCGGCAATAGAAAACGGAAGCCGCGCTTATAAGCCGAGCGACACCCCAGAGTCAACCCAGCCAAAGTCGACCGGGCCAAATCTCTTCATGCCGCTTTCATGGATCGGCGCTGAAAAATCGGCTAGTGTCGTACTATATGGAGTGGAAGGGAGCGCGAGCGCATCGACACCTATCCCGCCCTGGTCCTGAATGCCGATTTCCGGCCGCTCAGTTATTTTCCGCTGTCCCTGTGGTCATGGCAGGAGACGGTCAAGGCGGTCATGTCCTGTCGGGTCAGCGTGGTGTCGGAATATGACCGGGTCATCCATTCCCCCAGCCGGTCCCTGCGCCTGCCCAGCGTGGTCTCGCTGAAGGATTACGCCCCCACGGCGCGCCGGCCGGCCTTCACCCGTTTCAACCTGTTCCTGCGCGACCGTTTCACCTGCCAATATTGCGGCCGGGCCTTTCCCACCGCCGAACTGACCTTCGACCACGTCATCCCGCGCTCACGCGGGGGGGCCACCTGCTGGGGCAATGTCGTGGCGGCCTGCGGCGCCTGCAACCTGGCCAAGGCCGACAAATTGCCGCGCGAGGCCGGCATGCGCCTGTTGGTGCCACCGGCCGAACCGTCGGGCCACCTGCTGCACAGCATCGGCCAGGCCTTCCCGCCCGATCGCCTGCACCAATCGTGGCGCGACTTCCTGTACTGGGACAGCGAACTGGAGACCGATTAGCCGATCGTGGAAAAGTCCCTCGCTCCGCTCGGTGTACCTTTCCACGCACACCCGGTTAGCCGCAGCCGCCCTTGCCGCCCGAGCCGCACCCGCAGCCCGATTGCTTGGGCGCCGCCGCCTGGGTGCTGGTGGCGTTGGGATGGCGCGACAGGCCGGCGGCCGCCAGCGCGGCTTCGTACTCGCGCCAGATCTGGTCCTGGCTGGCCCCCAGCCAATACAGGCAATCCCAGGTATAGATGCCGGAATCGTGCAGATCGTCGAACACGATCTTGACGGCATAATTGCCGACCGGCTCGACGGCGATGATGCCGACATGCGACCGGCCCGCCACCAGGGTCTTCTCGCCCGGGCCATGGCCCTGGACCTCGGCCGAGGGGCTTTCGACCCGAAGCAACTCGGCCGGGATCTGGAATTCGGCGCCGTCCTCGAAGCGAATGTCCAGACGGCGCTCGGCCTTCTTGACCTTGATTTCTTCCGGGCAGTGCTGGCTGCCGAAATTCTGGCTCATGCTTGCTCTCCCTGTCCGTCCAGCGGCCGCGCCTCGTCGGGCAGCATGATCGGGATGCCGTCGCGAATGGGATAGGCCAGGCCAGCCTTGTCGCTGACCAGTTCCTGGCGCGCGGAATCATAGCGCAACGGCCCCTTGGACACCGGGCAGACCAGGATTTCCATCAGCTTGGGATCGATCCCCGGAACACGTTCGCTCATGGTGGTTCAGTCCTTAGATATAGTGCGCACAAAGATCAGTGTCGGACATCCTGGCCGGTATCGGCCAGCAGGGCCATCTCGAACAAGGTCATCATCAGCCGAGCCCGCTCGGATGTCGACATGGCCTCGAGGATCGCCTGCTTTTCCTCGGGCGAGAGCGGCGCGCTCATCGCCAGGGCGGTGACCAACTCGCCGTCCGACGCCTCGTCCAGCTTGGACTGGTCGGGGGCGGCGCCTTGGCGGGCCAGATAGGTGCTGACGCCCGACATCAGCCGGCGCCGGTCGATCGCCTGCGGCGCCTCGCCCTCGAGGTCGAACCGATAAGGCGTGTAATCGGCCGCCACCCGGCGATAGCCCGAGCGGCCCAGTTCCTCGCCGGCCAGACGAAACCGCCACAGGCCCAGCGCGGTGATCAAATAGCGGCCGTCGCCGGTTTCGCCAAAGGCGACGATGCGGGCGACGATCCCGGTGCCATAAAGCCCGGCGACGGCGCCTTCGGCATGGGGATTGGGAGCCGGCTGAACCAGCGCGAACAGACGGCCGGCGCCCAGGCAATCATCGACCATGGCCAGATAGCGCGGCTCGAACACCGTCAAGGGCAGCCGGGCGCCTGGCAGCAGCAACGCGCCGGGCACCGCGAAAACCGGCACCACGGCGGGGAGATCGGCGATGGTCAGGCGCGGCGCGGCCATTTCGATCAACTGAACAGCAGTGCCGACAGACGCTTGCGGCCCGAAAGCGTCAGCGGGTGGGTGGGGCCGAACGCCTCGAACAGCTTGATCAGCTGCTTGCGGGCCCCGTCCTCGTTCCAGGCGCGGTTGCGGCGGAACAATTCCAGCAATTCATCGACCGCCGCCTCGGGCTCGCCGCCGCCGTAATAGGCCAGCGCCAGGTCATAGCGGGCCTGGTGGTCGTCGGCGTCGGCGGCCAGACGCCGGCGCAGGTCGGCGGTGGCGCCGGCCGCCTTGGCCGCCAGCTCGGCCAGCTCGATGGCGCTGATCACGGCGGCGATATCGGCATGCTTGAGAAGTTCGGGCGGCAGCTCGCCCAGCATCTGCTTGGCAGCGTCGATCTGGCCGACCGCCAGCAGGCAGCGCAGGAAGCCGGCATTGGCCGGACCGTTGGTCGGGTCCTCGCCCAGCACCTGCTGATAAAGCTGGGCGGCCATCTGGGCGTCGCCCTCGGCCAGGATCTGGGCCGCCTCGGCCAGCAGATCGGCGGTCGAGGTTTCCGGGCCGCCGCCGGTCAGGCGCCCGATGAAGGCGCGCAGCTGGCTTTCGGTCTGGGCGCCGACGAAGGCGTCGGCCGGGCGGCCGTCCTTGAAGGCATAGACGGTCGGCACCGACTGGACCCGCAGCTGCATGGCCAGGTCCTGGTTCTTGTCGACGTCGATCTTGACCATGCGGACGGCGCCCTTGAACTCCTTGACGACCTTTTCCAGCGCCGGGCCCAATTGCTTGCACGGCCCGCACCAGGTCGCCCAGAAATCGACGATCACCGGAACCTTGCGTGAGGCCTCGATGACGTCGGTGACGAAACTGGCGGTCGAGCCGTCCTTGATCAGGTCGCCTGCCTGCCCGCCATTGCCCGCCGGCTTGTTGCCGGCACCGAAAATCAGTTCCATCAGCGTCCGTCCGAATTTACATCCCTGAACACGCACATAGATGGACCGTAGCCGCACCTGTGGCAAGGGCAAAGGGGGTGATCGCGCGCGGGTGAAAAAAACTCGAAAAAAGGACTTGATCAGGACGATGCTTTGCGTATTATCCGGGCCTCCGAACGCGGCAACGCCGACGGAAACGCCAAGGAAGCGGGCGTAGCTCAGGGGTAGAGCACAACCTTGCCAAGGTTGGGGTCGAGGGTTCGAATCCCTTCGCCCGCTCCAATTGGACCGCATAAAAGGCCGTGGGAAACCACGGCCTTTTGCGTTGTCGACCGGCAGCACCGCCGCTTAGGCGGCAGCCTCGCGGAAATCCAGGCTTTCCACCAGATCCATCACCCGGCGCAGATCGTCGGGACGCTGCTCGATATCGACCTTGATCCAGCTTTTGTGGCGTCCGGCCCGCTGCAGGGCGTCCAGCGATTCCTCTTCCGGAGAATCGTCGATCCAGACGAAATCCTCGCCCAGCTCCATGGCCTCGGCCTTGAAATCCTGCCAGACCGGCGCGGCGAACGACGCGGCGATGGCGTGGATGCGGTCCCATTCCTCGCCCGGGCCGATGGCCTGGCGCAGCACCGGCAGCAGCTTATCGACGTCGCCGTGACGGGTGCGCGAGGTCACCCAGATGCACTCGAACCCGGCCGCCGCCCATTCCAGGAAACGCAACAAATTGGTGGCCGGCGCGAACTCGCCGCGCAATCGGGCGTGACCCGAACGCCGCAGCAAGGTGCCGTCCACATCCAGATACAAGCGCATCAGCGCCCCCACACACTTATTTCCCCCGCCATTCAGCATAATCGAACCGCGATCGATCACAAGCCCCGCCAGCCCGATGGTCGGGGCAAAGCGCTCAGGTCCAGACCGGCGGCCCAACCGCCCAGAGCGGCGATCACCGCCACCAGGGCGAATTCGATCCACGATCCGGTGGAACACAGGTTCAGGGTGAAGCGGCGCCGGCTGGGCCACAGCAGCGGCACCCCCGACGGCGTCACCCCGTCGGCGGCCAGATGCGACAGATAGCCCACCACCAGCGGCGCCATCGGCTGATTCAGCCCCATCATGGCCAGCGCCGCGATCCCGGCGATCACCGCCAGCAGGGAATGGGTGATGCCGCGATGGCCGACCACCATCGCCAACGGCACCGAGACCACACGGAACTTTCGCCCGGCCCAGCTTTGCGGATGATCGATGTCGGGCAGCAGAGCGCCGGCCAGGGCCGCCGACAGCGCGACCGGCTCGGCCGGGTCGAGACCGGCGGCGCGAGCGGTCACCGCCCACAGGGCGGCGCCGACCACCATATGCGATCCGGCCATCATCGAAATGTTCCCCCAATGGTCGTGAGAGGCTGCATCTATCGTCTCTTGGTACGGGCGATTCGCGGTTGTGATCGGGCTGTGGATGGGTGGGGGACAGAATGCGCGGGGGAGCCGACCATGTCCATTGCCTGGCGTGACGCGATGAGTGTGGGGGACGCGGCGATCGATGCCGACCATCGTCATCTGATCGGGTTGGTCAACAGCTTCAAAGCGGCCGTGGCGGCCGAGATCGACCACAAGCGGGCGGCGCGGGTGCTGCTGGCGCTGATGGATTACACCACCGAGCACTTCGCCCGCGAAGAGGCGCTGCAAAAAGAGGTGCGCTACAATGCTTTCGCTGCGCTTGGACGGGCGCCAAATCGACGCGACACCATCACGATTAAACTCAATACCTTCGCGAAAACTGCCTTCCAGAACCTCATACCGCTCGACGTCCGAAGTGACTCGGAGGGGATTGAACGAAACCGCTGGCGCGGTATTGGAGCCTGATGTGACGTCGAAGGCTCCCGTCTGACAGGGTTGGTTTCCCGACCACCCTACAGACAGGAGGCCCCCGATGCCCTGCTCGATCCGGATCACCATCCGGCCGCTGTCGATGTCGGCCAACTTGAGCGCCACTACCTCCGATACCCGCAGCCCGGCGGCATAGGCCGTGGTCAGCGCCGTGCGATTCTTCAG
>NZ_LWQU01000166.1 GCF_001650635.1 Magnetospirillum moscoviense
CGCCGCCGTCATCTTTTCCGATATCTTGAGCCTACCGAACATGGTTCCCCCTGTATCTGGTGGAACCCCAGTGATTCATGGTTGCCGCTGGTTGGCAAGCCCCGCCGAGTCAGATCGAGCGTTCGCCGGTATCATTCCATCTTGAATCACGCTCACGCCCGCCTGTCCAGGCTATGTTAACGCCTATGAGGGTCGAGGGAGGGTCGACGCGGCCCCGCCTGGTACCCGGCGATCGGAATGCTTACTGCTTGACCGGCTCGGCCTTCTTCTCGGCCTTCTTTTCGACCTTTTCCGCCTTCTTCTCGACCTTCACATTGGCCTTTTCGGCCTTCTTCTCGACCGCCTTCTCGGCGGCGGGAGCCGGCGTGGCCGGAGTGGCGGGGGTGGCGGTCTGAGCCAGGGTGGCAACCGGCGCCAGCGACAGGGCGACCAGGGCGGCAACCAGGGTACGAGAGACGCGCATGGTGAAATCCTTCCTTCATCTTCGGTCCGACGGGCCATCCCGTTCGGATTGAGGGATCATCGCCGCCACTGATGGCGCAATAAGGGTGCAATGGTGATTCTTTCGTGGCACGCGGCCATGTTTCGGCCATACTTCGCCGAAACCACCCTGCTGTCGGGAGAGACGCCATTTCCACCCATTCCTGCCGCCTGTACCTGATCACCCCGCCGGTGATCGAAAATCCCTTCCAGTGGGTGAACACCTGGGAAGAGGCTCTGAACGGCGGCGACGTCGCCTGCGCCCAGATCCGGCTGAAGGGCTTGGACGACGACCAGATCGCCCGCATCGTCGATGTCCTGCGCCCGCCGGCCCAACGCGCCGGGGTGGCGGTGCTGCTGAACGACCGCCCCGACCTGGCCTTCGAGACCGGTTGCGATGGCGTCCATATCGGCCAGGAGGATTCCACCCTGGCCGCCGCCCGCAAGGCGGTCGGCAAGGACGGCATCGTCGGGGTGACCTGCCACGATTCCCGCCACCTGGCGATGGAGGCCGGCGACCAGGGGGCTGACTACGTCGCCTTCGGCGCCTTCTTCCCGACCGAGACCAAAGAGGCCAAGTTCACCGCCGACCTTGAGCTTTTGCGCTGGTGGTCGGAATTGTTCACCGTGCCGGCGGTGGCCATCGGCGGCATCACTGTCGATAATTGCCGCCCGCTGGTGGAAGCCGGCGCCGACTTCCTGGCGGTGTCGGGGGGCGTGTGGAACCACGCGCAAGGCCCGGCGGCGGCGGTGGCCGCCTTCGACCGTATCTTCAAGGGGGCCTGATGCAAAGGGTCTGCGTCTTCTGCGGCTCGTCCATGGGCAACCGCCCGGTCTATGCCGAGGCGGCGGCGGCCCTGGGCCGGCTGGTGGCCGAACGCGGGCTGGGCCTGGTTTACGGCGGCGGCAATGTCGGCCTGATGGGCATCACCGCCAATGCCGCCCTGGCCGCCGGCGGCGAGGTGATCGGCATCATCCCCGAGGCGCTGATGAGGATGGAGGTCGGCCATATCGACCTGACCCAGCTGCATGTGGTCGGCTCGATGCACGAACGAAAAGCGCTGATGGCCGACATGGCCGACGCCTTCATCGCCCTGCCCGGCGGCATCGGCACCATGGAGGAATTGTTCGAGGTGTGGACCTGGGGTCAGTTGGGCCTGCACCCCAAGCCGCTGGGTTTCCTGGACGTCGACGGCTATTTCGACCATCTGCACACCTTCCTCGACCACATGGTCGCCGAGGGCTTCCTGCGCGCGCGCCACCGCGCCATGGTGGCGGTCGAATCCGATGCGAGCACCTTGCTGGACCGCTTCGCCGCCTATCAGGCGCCGGACATGGTCCGCGTCATCGCCCGCGATACCGCCTAATGGAAACCTTGCTCGCCTACTGGTCCGCCGACGCCTTGAAGGTCAACGGACTGATCTTGCTGCACCTGTTGGGCGCGCTGGCGGTCGGCATCCTGATCGGCTACGAACGGTCCTATCACGGTCGCGCCGCCGGCCTTCGCACCTATGCCCTGGTCTGCGTCGCCAGTTGCGTGCTGACCGTCATCAACGGCTATCCGCACATGTGGTTCGGCGGCACCGGCCACACCCCGCCCGCCGCCGACCCGACCCGCACCATCCAGGGCATCCTGACCGGCATCGGCTTCCTGGGGGCCGGGGTCATCATGAAGGAAGGCTTCTCGATCCGGGGCCTGTCCACCGCCGCCTCGATCTGGATGACGGCGGTGATCGGCGTGGTCATCGGCGTGGGCTTCTACGGCGCGGCGATCTTCGCGGCGATCCTGACCGTGGCGCTGATGAGCGGGGTGCGCAGCATCGAAAGCTCGCTGCCGCACGAGACGGTGATGCACGTCTCGCTGACCTTCCTGCGCGACCACAAGCCGTCGGCCGAGGACATCACCGCGATCATGTCCAGCTTCGGCTACGACGTCACCGGCTGGACCTTCGACCTGATCAACGAGGGGCAGCGCTTCGCCTACCATCTGGTCCTCAGGTCCACCGGCGACCACGACCCCGCCAAGCTGGCCGACGCCTTCGCCGGCCTGAAGGGATTGGTCGAGTTCCACCTGTCGCCCAACCGCTCGTGATTGAACGACGGGTGGTGCTTGACAGGGGGCCGCTCTCGCCCTATAAAGCCGCCTCCCGAGCGGATGGGAACCTTGGCGACAGCCGGGAAGTTCCCAGCGGCATCATCGGCCGCACGAGTAGATGGGCGATTAGCTCAGCGGTAGAGCACACCCTTCACACGGGTGGGGTCGCAGGTTCAATCCCTGCATCGCCCACCATCTACTCCTTGATTTTCCTCACTTTTCCCAAACTCCAAAAGAATTTTCGGACAGTTTTTGTCCGGAAATCTTCAGTGCGACCTCCAGCGCAGATACAAGGCTTGCCACGTCGGCGAGACTTGGGCCTCCAGCAATTGGGGGCGAAGATTCCTGGGCACGTAATGGCCGTCCCGGAACCGGCCACACAAGGCGCACGCCCCAGCCACGGAAGACAGCATGTCGTCCTCGGGCAGTGGGAGGGTAATGTGGCTCCGCCCACCCTCCTGGACTCGGTCGATTCCGCCCGCGACAGCGCAGGGATAGTAGCCAAGCGGGGTCAACCCCATTCCGCACTCATCCATGATCGCGCAGCCGTTGCGGTAATCTGCATGTCGATAGGCGCGGTCATCGCAGGGCGCCAGATTGAACGGGCCGAAGCTCGGCTGTACCTGGCTCGTCCTATTCGAATTCTCGACCCAGATGTGCGATGGCAAGCGGACGAGAGCGTGCCGCACGCGCTCGCCATATCCAGAAACCATCCGCCTGCTGTGGGCCGAAAAGCCGCAGGACCTGCTGACTGACCCGGCCCCGTTTCCCATGCTGAACGCCGAGGGCGAGAACCAGCTGCGATCCGCCTTGATGGCCCTGGTCGAACTCAGCCCGGCCGACGCGAGGATTTATATCCAGAAGCTGGAGGGCCAACATGCCGCCCGCCGCAGCACTGTATGGGCGCGTCGTGGCGACGCACCACTGGCCATGGCATTGGGGCACCTGGCCAAACTGGTAGCCATCCCGGCGCTGCCCACTCAGGAAGCGAGCCAGTTGGCCGAGGGCGGCCTTCAGCTTTCTCAGGCGATTGACCGGATCATCGTTTCGGCTGACCGCGAACCATGGTGGTGGTCTCTTCCTCGATGGTCTCGGCGTTTTCCGCCACCTCGGAGATCGGCACTAATGTGCGCCCGGCGAGGTTTCCCAGCCAGCAGAACTCTGCGCGGTTGGTGCGCCCATAGCCGATAACACCGATGTCGAAATAGTCACGGACGCCTTCATCGCGCATACAGCGGTTGATCAACTCGTCGAGGGTTCGGTTGAGCGCATCCGCCACCACCTGGGCCCGGCTGATCTTCTGTCCGTTATCATCAACACCAAAGGCGGTGTTCATGGATTTGGATTGATCGACCAGAAAGATAAAGGCGCCGCGCTGGTCTCGGCTGATTTCCTGTGAATAGGCCAAGGATCACGTCTCCTGTGGTTGAACAACGGTAGGGTTAACGCTGGAGGGGATATCTGCCGACGAAATCATTTCCCATCCGGAGCCTTGATTATGAAACAACCGGAGGCCCTGAATCTCACGCGCCATCACTTTAGAGAAGACTATGGCTCCATCAAATTCTTGGACAAAACAGCATGATGGGCTGAAAGAACAAGTGCGGATATGAGACTTATTATTAACTTCACTTGCTGCTGAAGCATCATTTTCCGCTTGCAGACTATTACTGAGTAGGTGAAACTACGCAATAAGACATGTACGTCCTTAGCGCCATCCCATATGTATGTTTTTAGCTCTATCCTAGTGGTCCGATCCCGACAGAAGGTTCAGGGTCCTGAACCTTCTGTCGGGTGAATCGGCCCACAAAATCAACGAATTGTGCACTGGCTCATTCAGGTGGTCGGCGCACCATCTGAATGAACCAGTGCACTAGAGGAGTTAGGTTATGGCCGCACAGATGGCAACAGGTATGGCTGGTGGGACCGCCGCGAAGGCCGCAGCTCCCGCGGCTGGCGGCGCGGCCATGGCGGCCGCGGCTGCTCCGGAAATCGAACGTGAGGGCGCCGCTCAGGCCGCCGGCATGAAGGCCGGTGGGGCCAAGGCCGGCGCTGCCAATGGCGCCGCGGCCAAGACCGGGGCGGCAAAGGCTGCCGCGGCAGAGGTTGAGCGCGAGGCGGTGACCGCCAAGGCCGCGGGCATGAAGGCGGCCGGTGCTAAGACGGCTGCTGGTGGTGCCAATCAGGCGGCCATGGCCGCCAAGGGAGCTGGCGCCGCCACCAAGGTCGCCGCGACCGGCGTCAAGGGCAAGGCCATGGTTGCCGCCGGTGGAGCCGGTGCTGCCGGCGCTGCCGGCGCTGCCGCAGGCGCTGCCACCGGGGCTTCGGTCACTGCCAGCCCCATTGCCGCCGCCACCAGCAGCAGCGCCATGCTGTCCGCCAAGGGTGTCAGCTTGGGCCTCGGTCTGGGTCTGGGCGCTTGGGGGCCGGTGCTGCTGGGCGTGGTCGGAGTGGCGGGCGCCGTCGCTCTTTATGGATATTACAAGAACCGCAATGCCGAGCCGGCTGCGGCCGAAGCCGTCTGAAGGAGGACGAAATGACCGCACAGACTGTCGGGTTGTCGCAAGAAACCGGAACCAGTTACAAGCCCCTGTTGATGGCTGCCCTCAGCTATCTCGGTATTCTTTGTTTTGTGCCTTTGATGCGCAACAAGGATGATGAATACGTTCAGTTCCATGCCAAGCAAGGGCTGGTGCTGTGGATGATCGCGGTCCTTTCCATGTTCGTCCTGGAAATTCCCGGCATCGGAAAGTGGTTCTTCGGCTTCTCGTCCATGCTGGTTCTCGTGCTGTCGGTGGCCGGGCTGGCCTCGGTGGCGTTCCGCCGCGCCTGGAGGCTGCCGCTGGTCGGATATATCGCCGACCGTATCTGACTCTGCTGAACGGATATGCTGCGCCGAGATGACTCCATTGGGTCATCTCGGCGTTAGCGTTTCTGGTCACATACGGCGCCACCAATCGAGGGTGCCACGCAGCAAGGCGGGGCCGTTATCGACAATTTCGATAATGCCCATGGCCAAGGCGGCCAGCCCCAGCAGAATGCAGATCTTCAGCCTGCCGTTCCGAGGCAGCTGATCGCGAGAGATCATTGCCGTATCCCCATGGCGGGGGTCAGCCACAATCGGCGCGGCCGCCATTTCGCTTGGCGCCGCAACTGCATCCACCGCCACACGACGCTCCGTCGGACGGCCGCCACATCCGCCACAGATGACGGATGACCACGAAGGCGGCCCCCGCTCCCACGACGGCAATGGCGCCTATATCCCAGAGTGATCCCCAAGCCATGGCGCAAAGCTTCTTTCATCAAGGGGCGGCGGAGCAACTCCGCCACCAGAACAAGACCTACAAGAATGTCCCGCCGATCCGGCTGGCGGCCAGGGCCAGCAGCCAGGCGAAGGTCAGGGAATAGGCCACCGAGAACCCGGCCCAACGCCAGCTCTGCGCCTCCTTGCCGATGATGGCGATGGTGGACAGGCAAGGCGCGTAGAGCAAGGTGAAGATCATGAAGGCGATGGCCGTGGCGGGCGGCATGGCGTTCTTCAAGGTCTCGGTCAGTTCCTCCGACCCCTTCTCCTGGGCATAGATGACGGCATAGGTCGCCACCACCACTTCCTTGGCGACGAAGCCGGTCATGATGGCCGCCGAATCCCGCCAGGAAAAGCCCAGAGGCTCGAACAGCGGTGCCACAGCGATGGCCGAACGCCCCAGATAGCTCTTTTCCAGTTTCTCTTGTGCCTGAGCGCTTTTCAGCGTCTTCAGCGCCGTTTCCTTTTCCGGGCTGTCGGGAAGCGCAGTCTGTTCGGCGATGACCGTCTCGAAATCCTGGGAATAGGTGATGTCGCGGGGGAATTCCTGGAGGAACCAGATCACGATGGAGCCCACCAGGATGACCCCGGTGACCTTGGCGACGAAGCCCTGGGCGCTGTCCCACATATGGTGCAGCACCGAATGCAGGGTCGGCAGACGATAGGGCGGTAGCTCCATCACGAAGGCGTCGCCGCCGCTGCCGGGGATGATGCGATTGAGCAACACCGCCGACAGCATGGCGGCGACCAGGGACAGCATATACATGGCGAAGACCACGGTGCCGGCGATGTCGGTGAAGAAAGCGCCGGCGAACAGGATGAAGACCGGCAGGCGGGCCGAGCAGTTCATGAACGGCGCGATCAGCATGGCGATCAGACGGGCCCGCTTATTGGTGATGACGCGGGTGGCCATGACGGCCGGCACATTGCAGCCGAACCCCGCCACCATGGGGATCAGGGTGGTGCCGTGCAGGCCGAAATGGTGCATCACCCGGTCCATCAGGAAGCTGGCGCGGGCCAGATAGCCGGTGCCGCTGAGGATGGCCATGAAGAAAAACAGAATGACGATATTGGGTAGGAAAACAATGGTTCCGCCGACGCCGGCCATGACGCCGTTGACCACGAGATCATGGAACATGCCCTCGGGCAGGGTCTTGTCCACGAGCTCGGTGGAAACCTCAACCCCCGCTTTGATCCAGTCGGTGGGAATAGCACCCAGACTGAAGGTGGTCTCGAACATGACCCACAGGATACCCAGCAGCAAGGGAAGACCCAGGGTGCGGTTGAGGAAGAAATCGTCGAGGATGCGGGTCAGCTTGAATCCGGCGGTGGGGTCGCCCTCCTGCTGGCGGGCTTCGCGCAGCAGGCCGTTGGCAAAGGCGAACCTCGCCGAGGCCAGCAGGCCGGCGGTGTCCTCATCATGCTCGTGGGCCAGGGCTGTCTGCTCGCCCTTGATCTCCTCGACCAGTTCGACATGGTTGCTTTCGTGGCGCAGAACCTCGTCATCGCCTTCCAGCATCTTGATGGCCAGCCAGCGCGAGCGCACCGGGCTCAGCTCCTGGGGGTGCAGCTTGGACAGATGCTGCTGGACCCGCTCGATGGCCCCCTCAAGATGGCTGTCATAGTGCAGCCGCAACGGGGCGGCGGCGGGAGTTGTCGAGGCCATGGCCGCCACCGCGTCCAGCAGGGCGTCGATGCCCTCCTTCTTCAGGGCGCAGGTCTCCACCACCGGCGACCCGAGGGCCGAGGCCAATAGGGCGGTGTCGATGCGAATACCGGCCCGCCGGACCTCATCCATCATGTTCAACACGGTGATGCGGGGCAGCCCGGTCTCGATCAGCTGGGTGGTCAGGAACAGGCTGCGGTCCAAATGGCCTGCATCCAGCACATTGACGATGATGTCGGGTTCCTCGCCATGGATATAGTCGCAACCGACCTTCTCCTCCGGGGATTGCGACGAGGTGGAGAAGAAGCCCGGCACATCGACGATGCGCAGGGTGACACCGCGATGGGTAACCTCGCGCGCGGTCAGCGAGGTGGTCACCCGCGGGTAGTTGGCGACGGCGGATTGGGCGCCCGTCAGGGCATTGAACAAGCTGGTGGAACCGGCATTGGGGTTACCCACCAGTGCCACGGTGACGGGGGATTTCATGAGTACAAGCCCTTGGATTCGGGTTAGGATGGACAGGCTTACTTAATGCAAATGCGGATATGGATCTGCCGGGCCTCGGCATTGCGCAAGCCCAGGCTGTAGCCCATCAGGCTGTAGATGCGAGGATCTCCGAGCGGAGCAGAACGATCCAGGGTTACAGCGGCACCGGACACCACCCCAAGTGACTGCATACGGCGCTTGAAAACGCCATCCTCGGTTTCGATCTTGACGATCTCACCCTGCTGGTCGGGGCGAAGGTCGGCAAGGGTAACTTTGTCTATCTGACCATACTGCTTCATAGCGCACCCTAAGAATGAGAATGCGTGTCAGTTTAAGCTGTTTTTTTCTCAAAGCAAAACGCTAAATGTAATAGCAAGCATTCCTGTTCATTCCGCCCCGTCTCGCCAGACAACTCTTATCAGGCATGGATTGGCGGGCAACCGACGAAAAGGCATCCCTTCCATGCCGTGGCGACATGGCGCACAAATGCACTCTCCATTGGCCCGGACGGGCTTCCTCTAAATATTTCCCGCGTCCATCGGGTGACTGACAATTGTCAGTGATGCGCCTCGCCCTCGCCGCTTATATAGGGGCAGCTTGAACGCTTGGCATGCATCCTGGGCACTCAAGGACCAAATTCGATAATTACGACCGAACTTGACGTCAACGCCGCCAGACTTTCCCATCTTCTTTGGGAAGCCGCATTGGAGGCAACCGTGAAAGGCAAAGGGACAGATGAGCCGCTAAAGGGCCACGAGGATTGCGATCTGGGCGCCTGGATTTACGGCACCGGCCTTGGCCGTTACGGCAAATTGGGAGCTGCTGGCAGTTGAAAACCGCCCATAAGCGCTTTCCTCATGCCTTTCCGCCGGCATTCCATGCCCGGCCAGACTTGCCCCATGAATGGAAGCACCTGTTTCGGGGGCAAAGCGGGCGCGGTGAAAGGGCTTGGAGCAAAAGCTGGAGCTGGAGCCTTGGGCCAACCGGGACCGAAAGCCTGCACCTCCCAAGGACGAATTGGCGGTGGCTTTGGACGACTCCGCATCTTGACGCTTTGATTGGCGTAGCCGCTTCGGTAATGCCGCGAGAAAAAGGGCAAGGCTCAGGAAAAGAACGAAAACAACGCCTTCTTTGGCGGCAAAGCCAGAGTCGCATCGATTTTGGCCGCCGTCTTGAGGATGACATCCATACCAGGAATGCCAATGGAAGGAGCCTTGGCCGATTTGATCAGGTGCGATGTCCAGTCGCGAACATGAAAATCCGGGCTGACCGCCAATACCTTCAACATATCCGACCCCTCCGGCCGAGTAAAATCATCCTTGGTCAGGATCAGGTTCTCGCCGTTGTGGTGGCGGCGGAACAACTCCGGCCCAAAGGTCAAAGCCCGCAACGACAGCAAAATGACCAGCATGGAAAAGTGATCGATGGCGGCATCGAAATGCCGAATGTCGCGCTTGGGGTGCTGGAAATTGATGCCGCCCAACATGGTCGAGGGCAGCCCCTTCAATTCGGGCAGGTACATGGAATCATAGTCGATCAGCTTCAGGCGGCCGTCCTGGCTGACCAGGATATTGTCATGCTTCAAATCGCCATGGGCGATGCCGCGTTGTAGCAGATCCAGGCACAGACGGCTCCAGGCCCGAGTCAACCCGGCCAGCGCCGCGGCATTACCCCTTTGGCACAGGATTTCGGCGACAGCGCCAATACTGCGGCCGTCGATCCATGGCATGGTCACCACCGCATAATCAGCATGGGGGGCGACGCGGGATGTGACAAACACCTCGGCCGACAGAAATTGCAGAGGCACCACATAGGGGCACTGGGCGGTCCGGCAAAATTTTGCGACAGCGGAATATCGGCGCGGCAGATCTGGCACTTCACGGGTGAAGCATTTGATGGCGAGATGTTCCCCGTCCCTGGTCACGACCCTGAACACACCGGCAAAATTGCCGGCCAGGAAAACCGGGCTGCGACGGGCATCCAGATGCGGCTCGAATTCCAAAGTCGCAAACCGCCCCTTGGCATTGGCGATGGCCGTCTTGTAGTCGTTGATCAGGGGAAGGGGCATTGAGGATCACCGGTTCCGGGTAAGATCGACATCGATCATGATCAGTGTGGCATCGTCATTGGCCAGCAATCCTTTATCGCAGAGTGCGCGGATACGCCCGGCGAAAGACATATCCGATTTCAGGCAATCGCGCAGCGTCGCCAATTCGCCGGATATGCCTGGGCCCGGCGTGGCGCGGTGGGCACGGGCGGCCTGCCCAAGCTTGCTCTCGCCACCGCTTAACCTCAGGAACTCATTCAACATTCCGCCAGAAGCCTGGGACCTTGGAAGACTGGCCAGGGTCCGCAGCAGCAGATACTGACCAATTCCGTCCGAGGCCAGAACCACCGTCGCCCGATCCGGCAACACCATCTCGCCCCCATGAAGGCTGGCCTCACGCGGCATGTCTTTCCAATTAAGCAAAAAGGGGGCGCGGTCCAGCGCCGAAAGTGTCGCCGGATAGCTAGCGGCCAGAGCCGGCTGCCGCCCTGTCCGGTCGAACACCATCAGCTGGCTGTCGCCATAGCCCAGCCATTGCAGCATGACGCGCCCCCGCCGATAAGCCAACCACCCCGCCACCAGCGTTGCGAATGAACCTTCCCGGATGAATTTACTGTGCCGGGCCGGGGTGGCCTTGGACAGAGCGGCATGATCCGCACGAAAATTCAGACAAAATCCATCCATCCACTGGTTCAGCGCCTTCATGCTCGTGATGGGAGTCTTGGGCAGCCGCGTCACCAGAGTCTCTGCCCAAGGACCGCAGAACAGCCCCGCGCCGCCAGCCCCATCCGAAACCGCCGCCAACAGACCATCAGGCGTCCTCGTCAGCCGCAGCCGGTCCTCGTTCTGCCGCCACAGCAGTTGGTCGCCGCTGGCGAAGCTGTCATTACGGGGCTTAACGACCGATCGGCCCTGGGCGGTCCATGAGAGCATGGGAAGGCATTTCCGAAGCAATGGCTGACTAACCTTGATCCCCGAATTCAACCTGCATCACGGGATTTTCAATCTCGAAGGACTCGACGACAACCAGGTCGGAAACCGCCCCCAGCGCCACATGGGGCTCGAAGGGAGTAGAAACGCCGATGGCCTGACGGGTGCCGATATCCAGCAGTTTGAGCAGCGCCGTGGCGTCGGCATTGTATGCCATGCCTTTGATGATCGGCGCACTTGCCATATCGCGCTCGAACACCTCGCAGATGACGGCGCGATGACGGTTGGACAATTCGCTCGACATGTTGAACAGCAGCTTGGCATAGGGATCGCGCGGCAATTCCGCTGCGGATGAGGGAAACACCACCGGCGCATCAGTCCCGCCCGCAATGTGGCAGTTGATCAGCAACACATTCCCGTCGCAGGTCTTCAAACCGGTCAAATCCCGCGATGTCGCCAGAAGCTCGGCATCGGTATTAACGTCGTTGGCCATTCCGTCGGTAATATTGATGACCACCGGAGGGAACGAGTCCGGATTGTGGCAAACCCACTCGTCCAGGGTGGAATGGGCGAGACGGAAGGCGGCATTCATGGGGGTGCTGTCCACTCCCACCGGATCGATCCAACGCGAAAGAGTGAGCCGCTCGATCAGCACCTGCCCGCGCACCTCGGTTTCGATGTCCACCTCTTCGATCTCCGCGTTGTCGGCCACCTCCGAGATGGGAACCAGCCGACGACCAGCCAAGGCACCCCGCCAGCAGAACTCTGGGCGGTTGGTGCGGCCATAACCGATGATGCCGATGTCGAAATAATCGCGCACGCCTTCGTCGCGCATACAGCGGTTGACCAGTTCCTCCAAGGTGCCGTTCAGGGCATTGGCGACCACCACGGCGCGGCTGACCATCCGTCCAGACTGGTCGGGGCCAAACTCCTTGTTCATGGATCTCGACTGATCAACCAAAAACAGGAACACCCCCTTGCACTCCCTACTGATTTCCTGGGAATAGCTCATGCTCGCCTCCTGGTCGCTCAGTCATGCATGACAAGTGCACGACCCACAATATGTTGATATTGGGCGATTACCATAATCGCCCCATGCATGTACACAGCCATATCCGGCAATGCAGGTCCGCAAACAAAGCAGGCGGTGTTGCGAGTAATACGCATATTCAGGCATTGACGAACTCGCCGCAAAGCCATATCTATCCCTTGTGTCCAAGCTACCCTGCCGATCACCTTGCTGTTACTGTGGCAGAATCCTATACACACCAGAACATTTTGGCGACCACCACAGCCACCACGGGAGCAGCCCTTATGTTGATGGCCCTTGTCAACAAAGTATCAAAGACGGTTAACGGAGGAGCCCGCATCGTATATATCGGATCATTCTCCTGGGCCATATCATCACTTATTTATGTCACAATTTTCAGTGGCTGGAATAATATTTTTTCAATGCTGCCACACGAAATTTTTATTTTAATTCTGACCATTTTACTTCCTATTGCTCTGATTATTTTGATCTTCATGCTCTCACGGATTGTGAGAACCGTCGAAAGCATGAAGTCTGAAATTTCCAACCTGCCCCAGCGGGATCCTGTTTCCGAAGAGGCGGTCACCATGCTGGCCGATCTGTTCCGCGAACATCGCGAAGCCATTGCCGCCCAGGTGGCAGCCCAGGTCGAGGCCACCGCCCAGTTGGTCCAGATCAATCAGGACAACCGCGCCCTCGCCGCGCCCTCGCCGGATTCAGGCGACGCCCCCCCCCTGGCCTTGCTGGCCCAGATGTTCCGCGAATACCGCGAGACGGTGACTGCACAGTTGGAGGCGCAAATCTCGGCCACCACCCAGCTGGTGGAGACAAGCCGCGACAGCCGCGACGACATCGTCGATGAACTGCGCTCCCAACTGGTTCTGTCCCAGAAAATCACCCAAGAACTGTCCCATATCGCCCAAAGCCGGAATGTGGTTCCGGTCGCCGAGCCCGGCCTCGACCCGTCACAGCGGATCGACCGCATGCGGGCGTTGGCGGAGGTGCTGGGGCTGGCCCTCAACGACCTCAGCATGACCGCAACCCAGCTCCTGAGCGAGCACCTGAACGCGGCCCATGGCGACAGGGAGGGAACACGAAAGTTTATTTCGACCCTGACCAACGCCTATTTCGCGGGTGACAAGAACGTCTTTTTCCGCAGCTTGGTCAACGAGGTCGTCAACCATTCCGACCAATTGCAGCAATGCGCGATTGATGCCGAGAATGTGCGCCAGCAGATTTCCAAAATCCTGCGCGAGGCCCGGGAGATCCGCTCGCTGGTGTCCGCCTGCGACCCTAATGATCTGGTTCGGATCGTCTTCGAGGATGGCGAGTTGTGGGCCTTGGAAAAGGCCCTGGCCGAGCACTTCCTCATCGATGGAACCCCCATCTCCGATGCGTGACGAAAGCCGCCGTCCGAAATTGCATGGCCACCATTTCCAGCTTCGATCCAGACCGAAGGCCGATGGCCATTCCATTGCGTATGGGAATATGAGAAACTTCGGCACTTTCACCACTAGCACATCGGGAATCGGTAGCTCCACTTTGGCCACAGTCGAACTTCCGTGAACACCAAAGCCGTCGCACATCCCGACATCGCCGTCTGGATCATGGCGCTGGGCATTGCCTTCAGCATGGCCCTAGTTCTGACTGCGCTGTTCAATGCCAATCCGTGGGAAGATCACACCTACGATCTTGCGCCGCCCATTGTCGCTGGGATGGCCGCCCCCCATCGCGATGGCCGCGAGAAGATGGTCTGCTCCAGCTGCCATATCGTCACCCCCGCTTCCGCCGCTACCGGTCCGGGCGCGGGCACGCTGCCCATCGTTCAGGGAACCCCGGCGCCGCATGTGGATGGACGCGAGAAGATGGCCTGCGCCAGTTGCCACACCATCGTGAAGAAGGGCAGCATTGCCAAGAGCGGCAAGGCAAGCCCCGCTCCGGTGGCATTCCCGCAGGGCATGCTCTTACCCGAGGCGATGAGCGTGGCGCTGGCGGTTGCCCCGGCACCGGCGCCCCTGGGCAACGAAGCACATGAGCGGATGGTGCCCTTCCGCTATCAGGGCAAGATCGTCAGCGTGGCGGGCGCTGGCACCCGCTCGGTCTGGGGCGATATCTATATTCAGATCAACGATGGGATCAATCCTCCCATGTGGATCGACCTTGCCCCGCTCTGGTTCCTGCAAGCGGAGGGCTGCTTGGTCCGTCCCGGTATGTTCGTCAAGGGCACCGCCTTCCGCGACCCGACCCAGGCGAGCGCCGGGCTGGATTACGCCATGAGCGTCATGGCCAATGGCGAAGTCTGCGCCCTGCGTGACAACCATCTCAACGGTCTGTGGGCTAATGTTGGAGGCGTGGATGCCGAAGAGCGGTAACCCCTCCACCGGCACGACACCGGCTGACTTCGCCCCCACCCAATGGAATATCATCTATCTGCTGATGACCGTGGGCGCTCTGGTGGCCGCGCTGTCCGTCTCTATCCAGCCCCTGCTGCTGGATAAGATTTTTGGCATTGCCTTCGAAAAAGAGGGCGCGGTCAACGCCGATATTCAGGTGGTGGCCGAGATCGTCTCCATCGTCTGCGTGGGATGGTTCGGCCTGCTATCCGATCGGATTGGCCGGGTTCGGATCATCGCCACGGGCTTCCTGATCGCGGTGGCTGGCGCGGCCATGTCCCTGCTCAGCGTGCAAATGGGGCTCGCCTTCGGTGCCGCCGGGCTGGTGCTGTTCTATCTGACCCGGGTGCTGCTGACCGTGGGGGCCGATACCGTCCAGTTGCAGCTTTCCACCCTGGTGGGCGATGTGTCCTCGCGGGCCAACCGGCCGCGCCTGATGGGAAATTTGGTGTTCATGATGGTCTTCGGCGGCACCATGCTGTCGGCCATCATCATGCAGATGGCCGATTACAAGGGCGGTGTGTTCATCATCATGTGCCTGCCGCTGCTGATCGGCATCGCCGGGTTCCAGATGACACGCAAATCCTTGCGGGATGTGGCACAGCCCCAGCAAGCGGCGACGGGAGACGAGCATCCCCTTCGGCAAGTCTGGTCGGTGATCACCAGCGACCCGCGCTTGCAATTGGCCTTCGCCGCCGCCTTCTACACCCGCGCCGACGTGATCATCCTCAGCCTGTTCTTCTCGCTGTGGTGCATTTCCGTGTCCGATCTGGTGGGGGTGACCCGCACCTACGCCACCGCCCATGCCGCCGTGATGATCGGTCTGTTGGGGCTGGCCGTTCTGGCGGCAATCCCGCTGTGGCGATCCTTTATCGAGCGCCACAGCCGCATTTCCGCCATCGGGGCCAGCCTTTCCCTGGCGTCGGTCGGCTATATCTGGCTCGGAATGTTCGCCAATCCCTTCAACTGGCTGGTAGCCTTGCCGTTGCTGATGGTAGGCATCGGCCATGCCGGGTGTTTCGTGACTCTTCAGGTCCTGACCGTGGACGTCTCGCCCAAGCCGATCCTGGGCGCCATGGTTGGGGCGGCCTATCTGGTTGGCGGCCTTGGCACCGTCATGCTGGTGCAAAGTGGCGGCTATTATTTCGATGCGCTTGGCCCGCGCGCGCCATTCATCCTGATGGGAACCGGCAAGATGCTGGTGACGCTCTACGCCGCCTGGCTGCTGGCCAACGGCATTGATGAGACCTGCGATCACCACCTTAAATCCACCCGCATGGTGGATTGGAAGCCGCTGGTGTTCCTGACCGCGGCACTCCCCTTCGTCTGGCTGATCGGGCGCAGTGTTATCGAAGGCTATATTTCCAACGGCTCTCTGGGCGAGGCCCCGGTCGGTTTCGTCAACCGCTATCTGGGCGATTGGGCCTTCACCTTCCTGATCATCTCGCTGTCCATGCGCCCGGTGCAGGAGATTACTGGCATCAAGACCCTGGCCAAGTACCGGCGCATGATCGGCCTGTTCGCCTTTTTCTACGCGGTATTGCACGTTCTGGCCTATGTCACCCTGGAATGGGCGCTCAATCTGGGTGACATGGCGAGCGACATCTACAAGCGGCCATTCATTCTGCTCGGCCTGGCCGCGTTCCTCCTGCTGATCCCCCTGGCCTTCACCTCCGCCAACAGCCAGATCAAGAAGATCGGCGGCAAACGCTGGAAAATGCTGCATAAGGCCACCTATGTCATCAATGCCCTGGTGGCGCTGCATTTCATCCTTGCTGCCAACCACGAGAATGGCGAACCCTATGTCTATGCGGCGGCCGTCATAGTTCTTCTGTGGTACCGTTTCTACCAGTGGCGGGGCGGCAATGTGCTGCGCGCCCTGCGAATCGGCTAACTGGTATTTTTGGCGTTGAATTCATTGGCTTTGGCGAAGACATGACAATGATACGTCCCAGAATCATCGTGATCGGCGTCGGTGGCGCGGGCGGCAATGCCGTCAACAACATGATCCTGTCCAAGATCGAGGGCGTGGAATTCATAGCCGCGAATACGGACGCCCAAGCCCTGGGGTTAAGCTTGGCCGACCGGCGCATTCCGCTTGGAGGCCATGTCACCAAAGGCCTGGGTGCGGGGTCACGTCCCGAACTGGGCCGCTCGGCAGCCCAAGAGAGCATCGACGACATCCTGACCGCCATCGACGACGCCAATATGGTGTTCATTACCGCCGGCATGGGCGGCGGAACCGGTTCCGGCGCTGCTCCGGTCATTGCCCAGGCTGCGCGGGAGCGGGGCATCCTGACCATCGGCGTGGTCACCAAGCCCTTCCACTTCGAGGGTGGTCATCGCATGGGCACGGCCGAAGCCGCCATTGAGGAATTGCAGCACGTCGTCGACACCCTGATCATCATCCCCAATCAGAACCTGTTTCGCATCGCCTCTGAACGCACCACCTTCATTGATGCCTTCAAGATGGCCGACAACGTTCTGAATTCCGGCGTGCGTAGCGTCACCGATCTGGTAGTGAAGCCCGGGCTCATCAATTTGGATTTCGCCGATATTCGCATAGTTATGAGCGAGATGGGCAAGGCCATCATGGGCACCGGCGAGGCCGAGGGCGAACCGCGCGCCGTCAAGGCCGCCGAGGCAGCCATCTCCAACCCGCTCTTGGGCGACACCTCCATCGCGGGGGCCAAGGGAGTGCTGATCAACATCACTGGCGGCATGGACATGACGCTGTTCGAGGTGGACGAGGCCGCCAACCGTATCCGCGCCGAAGTGGCGCCCGACGCCAACATCATCTTCGGATCCACCTTCGACGAGAAGCTGGACGGCAAGATGCGGGTCTCGGTGGTCGCCACCGGTATCGCCTAAGCCGCTCCGGGAGAATCAAGCATCGGCGGCCCTCAGCAGGCGCAATCCATTGAAGGCCACCAGAAGAGCAGCTCCCATATCCGCCGCAATGGCTCCCCATAAGGTGGCGATATCAAAAAACGCCAACACCATGAAGACGGCCTTCAACGCGATGGCGAAGCCGATATTCTGGCGGATGACGGCCATCATCCGGCGGGAATGCCCCACCAACCAAGCCAGCCGGTTCAGATCGTCGTATCCCCCCCGGTGACGGCCGCCTGTTCGAGCGGCCCTTGCTCTGAGATTCTGCCAGCCTGATTGGCGTTGGTGGTGGCGG
>NZ_LWQU01000167.1 GCF_001650635.1 Magnetospirillum moscoviense
GCCGACGCCCAGAGAATCGTCAGCCTCGCCTTCTATCCGTGGATCGAGAAAGTCATTTCATAGGCCGGGCGGTATTACTCGAGCCGACTAAATCCGGCTGCGCAGCTCGTCCTGGATGACATCCCAGTCCTCGCGTTCATGCAAGGTGGTGGCCTTGCCGTCTTCGTCCAGTTCCTTCAGCACCGAACTGTTGCCACGGCTGGCCAGCGACGAGCCCAGCGCGATCCCGGCTTCCTTCAGCCGCGAATAGACCGCATCCCACACCCGGCCGGTGACGCTGGTCTTGCCGGAATAATCCTTGATCCAGTATTGCACGCTGTATTGGGCCAGCCAGCCGCCCTCGCCGCTGACGATGCCGTCGAAATAGACCGCCGGGGCCGGCTCGGCCAGCACGCCCGGGCATTGCAGCGGCGCGTCGTACAGCGCCTTTCTGACCGTCTCGGTCGGCAGCGCCGGATCGACGAACAGGTGGATGGTCATGCGCGAGCGGCCCTGGACGCTGTAATTGATGATCTGCGACTCCGACGCCTTGGCGTTGGGAATGGCGATGGTCATGCCAGAGCGGGTCTGCATGCGGGTGGTGCGCCAGGTGATATCGGTGATGCGGGCATCCTCGGCATTGCCGATCTTGACCCAGTCGCCGACGCCGAACGGGCGCTCCATGTTCAACACGATGCCCGAGAAGATGTTCGAGATATTGGCCTGGATGGCCAGGCCGACGATCATGGCGAGCAGACCGGAACCGGCCAGGACGCTGGTGATCGGCTGGTTCAGCACGAAGCCGATGATCCCTAAGAAGGCCAGCGAATAGATGATGAAGGCCACGAACATCCGGACGACGTTGGGAATCATGCGTCCCGATTTCTCTTCCAGCGGCGTCCAGGCGAAACGGCCCACCGCCATCACCACCAGCCGGGCCGGCACCGCCCACCACAGGCCGTCATAGACCGTCACCGCCAGGTAGACCTGGGCCAAGGGCAGGTTCTGGTAGGCGTAATCCAGCACCAGATTGCCGCCGGCCAGCAGCAGCATCGGCCAGGCGACCAGACGCATGCCATAGGAATGCATGTGCCAGAAACGACCCTGCTGCTTGCTGTCCATGGCGTGCGCGATGACCGAGGCCACCGCCGCGAAGATGGCGATATAGATGAACCATTCGGCCGGCACGAAATCGCGCGGCGACAGATTGGCCTTCTTGATGACCACGCCCAGGTCGATCTTCGAGAAATCGGGCGAGATCGAGCCATAGCCGACATATTTGGGCGAGCCCAAGGCGTCTTCCTGCGCGACTTCCTGCGACACCCAGGCGCGGTCCACCTCCCATCCCAGGCCCGGGGCGATCACCTTGTCCTGGATCAGGCGCTGCTTCAGCCCCTCGCCCGACGGCATGCCCAGCACGTCGACGACATATTGCAGGTTGTTGCGGTTCAGGCCCTTGTGGCGGAAGGCGACGCCGACGATGTGGCTGCCATAGGAACGCGGCGCGCCCGAGAAGTTCAGATTGAACTTGCCCTTGACCTCGTACAGGCGATAGGTCAGGTCGCCGGTATTGGCCTCCTCGGCCGGAGCTTCCAGCTTCACAGGCTCGGTGGCGTTGGTGAAGATCACGTCCTGCGGCTCGAAATTGCCGCGATAGCGGAACCACACCGAGAACTTGACCTGGGCGGTTTCCTTTTCCAGGTCCAGTTCGGAAACCTCGGTGACCTGCAGGCCGACATAGACCACGTTGGTCTTGTACATGAAGCGGTCATTGACATAGAGGGCGCGGCCCTGGCGCAACTCCTCGATATAGTTCGACACCGCACCCTTGGGGATCGGCTGCAACTGGGTCAGGGCCGAAATCGGCGTGGTGCCGTTATAGATGCCCATCAGCACCGGCGGGCTGGCGGCGCGGCTTTCGCCGAACACCATCTGGCCGGTGACGCCGCGCACCCCCGAAGCCGGGGTCTGGGCCAGGAAGGCCTCGGCCAGGCGGGCGCGCTTTCCGCCGATATCGCCTTCGCCGCCGGCGATGCCGCGCAGCTTGGCGGTTTCGGCCACCATCTTGATGGCATCGTGGCTGAACGCCGCCACCCAGTCGGGCTCGGCGCCGAAGCGGATGCCATAGGCGACCTTGAAATTCTGCGCCGCCTCGTTGGCGGTGTCGAACAGCAACGGCGACGAGGCGTAAAGGCCGTTGGTGAAGTTGCCGGGCGATTCGCCCTTGGCCGCCAGGGACTGGAAGGCCCTGGTGAAGGCGCTGACCGCCAGCCGCGACGGACCGAACCACACCACGCGAAGGCCGGCGGCCTTGAAGGCGGCGATCACCGGCGGCGCGGAATTCTCGTCGGCGGCCAGGAACAGCGCGCCGGCCTCGTCGCGCTTGGCGCGGTAGGATTCCACCAGCTTCTTCAGCGAATCGGCATCGCCCGGCTTGAAGGTCCAGCGAAATTGCGGCGGAGCGCCGAAGCGTTCGAAGGTCTCGGTGAAGGAATCGGCCAGGATGCGGCCGTAATCGCTTTCCTCGGCGATCACGCTCATCAGCTTGTGGCCGATGACGTTGCGGGCGTAATTAGACAGGAAGCGCGCTTCCGAGCGGGCGTCGAACAGCATCGGAAAGGCCTTGTGCTCGCTCGCCTGCTCGGCCCAGCCGGGGCTGAACGACAAGAAGGGCAAGCCGGCCTGGTTGTAGATCGGCGCCGCCACCGCCTGCGCCGCCGCCGACCAATGGCCGGTGACCGCCAGGATGCGCCTGTCGGCCGCGATCTTGGCGGCGATGTCCGCCGCCACGGCCGCATTATCCTGGTCGTCGAAGACCTGCAAGACCACCGTGCTGCCGTTGATTCCGCCGGCCTTGTTGATGTTGTCGACCAGGAAGGCGGCACCTTGGCGCATCGACTTGCCGACCTCGGCACTGGGACCGGTCAAGGGGGCGACCACGGCGATATGGTAGGACGAGGAATCGTCGGCGGTGACCACGGTGACGCGGGCCAACAGCGACAACAGCGTGCCCAGAGCCACCAGAATGCCCAGAATCGCCATGAACTTGGTGCGCTTGTTCGATCGACGAAACCACGCGACCGCAGCCGTCAGCCAGTTCAACCCCATCTTACGTCCCCTTGCCCCGCACGTTTAAGTCACCGTGATCTGGAAGATACCTGCGCTTGTCGCACCCGACGCGTCGCTGACTTGATAGCTGACATTGTCGGTCCCCTGCGAGCTTCCTGTATAGGTCAACACCCCATGATTGTCGATCGAGGCCGTTCCGTGGGTCGCCCCGCCATTGCCCCCGATCAAGGTATAGGTCAGCGCGCCGGAATCGGTTTCCGATCCCTGGGCCAGGGCCTGCAACGAGCCGTTCAGCGCCACGCTTTCGGTCATCAGATCGTCCCAGGTCGGGCCGTTGGACAAGGTCAGGTCACGGTTGTTGAGGGTAGCATCGCTGGCCACCGTGCCCGACGCCTCGTCGAAGTGCCACAGGGCGGCCAAGTTGTCTTCGTTGCCGACCAGATGCTTGGTGTAGTTTTCCTTGATCTCGGTCGCCGTGCGGACGTCGGACCAGATGCGCACCTCGTCCAGGCGGCCGTCGAAATAGCCGCTATCCAGATATTTACCCAAAAACACGGTGGCATCGCCCGAATAAGTTTCGTTGATCGAGGCCTGCTGCACCTGGGTGCCGTTCTTGTAAAGCTTCAAGGCGGTATTCACCGAATCGTAGGTGCCGGCCCAATGGATCCACTGGCCGACATCATTGTCGGCATCACCATCGTTGTAGATCAGGGAATCGCCCTTGAACCCGAACACGAAAGCGTCGGAGGTGCTGCTGTAACCGGCCAACATCGCCTTGCCGTCTAGGTTCACGGTGCCCATGCTGAGCGCGTAATCGGCGTCGGAATTGCCGCCACGGTAGGACCAGAACTCGACGCTGAACGAAGAATTGGCCAGATTGATACCCGAAACCGAGGCGTAATCGTTGGTGCCGTCCAGGCTGATGGCATAATTGGTGTCCTTCAAGACCGGGACGGTGCTGGTCTGGACCGGCAACGGACCGCTATCGACCCAGGCCCCGTTGGACAAGGTGCCGGTATTGCCGTGGCCGGTGGCGTCAAGCAGTGTGGTGCCCGACGCTTCGTCCATCTTCCAGTAACCCTGCAAGCCGGTCTCGCTTCCGGTCGCGACCGCATTCATGTCTGCGGCGATCTCGGCCTGGCTGCGAACACTCGTCCAGATGCGCACGTCATCGACGGTCATGCCGCTGGCCCAGGTGGTATCGCCCGAATTCGCCGGGGCCTGGCCCAGGTTCCAGGACGGAGCGAGATCGCTGAAGACCAAGGTGGTGGTGGCGCTGTCGACCAGTTGCCCATCGGCATAAAGCTTCAGATTGCCGCTGCTCCAGGTCGCCGCGACATGGTGCCACGAATTGGCGGCCCAATTGTCGCTGCCTTGGTAACAAATATAGGTGCTGCCGGTCTGGTTCGAGCCGCCATAGCGGAAATGCAGGCCGACATTCATGTGCGCGCTGAGATAGAAGGCGTTTTCGGACTGATTGCCGACGCCGGTGCCGATGATCGCCTGATCGGTCGTGGTGTTCCATTGCTGGCGCTTGACCCACAGCTCGATGGAACCGCTCGCGCCAAGGTCCAGGCTGTCGGCAGTGTTGGTCAAGGCGACATGATCATTGGTGCCATCGCCGGCATTCAGCACCACTGCGCCGCGGTTGCCGCCATTGGTCCATGTCAAGGACCCGCTGCCCTGCTCGACCAGATTGTTCGTCGAGCTGGAATTATAGGCGGCGACACCTCCGATCACGGCCCCTTCCTCGAAATCGTAGGAGGCATAGAGACCCGGCGTGTCGCCTTCCAGCGCCCGGCTCATGTTGGTCTTGATCTCGGTCGCCGTGCGCACCGTGTTCCACACCCGCACTTCATCGATCGAACCGGTGAAGGTGCCGCCCAGACTAGAGTTGGCGCCGACCACCAGCGTTTGGTTGTTGATGGCGAAATTGGCCATGGTGCCCGCGTTGGTGGTCAGCGTCGAATTTTCCAGCATGCCATCGACATAGATGGCACCGGTGGTGCCGTCCCAGGTGGCAGCGACATGGTGCCATTGACCGTCGGTGATGGCGGTGGTGCCGGTATAGGTACGCGCGCCGGCCGGTTGCCACGCCTCGAACCCCAGGACGCCGGTATTCTTGATCGCCAGGGTCAACGAGCCCTGGCTGCCGGTGACCTGATCCGAGATGATCCCCACCCAGGTTCCGGCGGTCGTGGTCTTGATCCAGGCCTCGTAGGTCGCCGTCGAATAGGACACGCCCGAACTGCTGGCCAGATACTTGCCGCCCGCCAGCGAGACGCCGGTATTGGCCCGCGACTGGCTGGCCGCCGAGGCCGCCGTGACCGGATCGTTGACGGCAACGGTGATGGTCTGGTTGGTCGAGGTCGCCCCATCGGACGCGGTGACGATGAAACTGTCGGTGCCGACATATTTCTGCGTCGGCGTATAGGTGAAGGTGCCGGTCGAAGACATCGCCACCGTGCCGTGGGACGGATTGCCGGCCATGCTGTAGGTGATGGCGCCGTTATCGAGGTTCGTCGCCTTCAGGCTGCTGGTCAGCACCGTGTTGGCATTGGTGGCGAGCTGGGTGTCGTAAACCGGATCGGCGACATTGGCCCAGGCGGTGCCGTTGACCAAGGTCCCCGCCGCCCCGCCGTCAGCCGCGTTGGAGATGGTGGTGCCGCTGCCTTCGTTGGTGCGCCAATAGCCGATCAGACCCGTCTCGGTGCCGGTCAGCGGCGCATTCATGGCCGCCGCGATGGCGGAACCGCTGCGGGCCAGGTTCCACACCCGGACATCGGCCATCAATCCGTCGTAATAAGGATCGGACGAGAACGTCGATTTGCCCAGAGTGGCGATGGTCGCGCCCAGATCGATGGGGTTCAAGGTGATGGTCGAGGTCGCCACGGCGACACCGTTGACGTAAAGGGTGGCGGTATCGCCGGCCAGGGTCACCGCGACATGGCTCCACACGCCGACCTGCAGGGCCGGGCCTTCGACGATCTGCTCGCCGCCGCCGCCGCCGGTGGTGCTGATGGTGAAGCGCAATCCGCCGTTATGTTGGCTGGCATTGACCATGCCCATGAACTTGGTGGTGGAGCCGTTGTTGACATCGAAGATACGCTGCCACGGCGTCGCGGTGTCGGGCCGGACCCAGGCCTCGAAGGTGAAGTCGGTGGTGGTGGCGATATCGGTCGGCAGGCTGACGTAATCGTTGGTGCCGTCGAACGACAGGGCGCGCTCGGGGGTGTCCTGGACCCGGGGCGTCGCCGCCACCCAGTTGGCGCCACTGATAGTGCCCGGCATGCCCGCCCAGGCGCTGATATTGTCGATATTGGTAGCAATGGTTCCCGAACCATCGGTCAGCCGCCAGTTGGAGGCCAGAGCGGATTCGGCCCCGGTCAGCTTCGTCACCATGTCGCTGGAGACCTGGGTCTGGTCGCGCACGGTGCTCCATATCCGGACATCGGCGATCTGGCCGTCGAAATACCGGCTGACCGTGCCATTATCGTTCCAGGCACCGATGCCCAGGACACCGGTACTGTCGGGGATGCCGGCGGCCCCATAGGTGTGCGTGGCGTTCTCGACGCCATTCAGATAGATCTTGGACACGCCGGTCGTGGCGTCCAGGGTGGCGGCGACGTGGACCCATTGCCCGGCGGTCAGGGTCGAACTGGACAGGAAGGACTGGCCGCCATTGGCCCCGGTCGCCCACTCGATCTTGCCGTTGACGATCTGCAGGTGATAGCTGTACCCGCCGGTCGGTCCCTTGGTGACGATGGCATGGGTGTTGGCGTTGATGACGTCCAACTTGACCCAGGCCTCGACCGTGATCGACGACGGCGTGAGCGCCGCCGCATCGGCGACCGAGACGTAATCGTTGACCCCGTCGAAATTCAGCGTGCGGTCGTCGTTGCCGTTCCTCAGCACCATCGGCAGGCTATTCGAGGCGAAAACCGCCGTGCGGTTGTTCCCCGACAGGTCGGTGGCGGAATTGCCCACCTCGTCGAAGCGCCAATAGCCGGCCAGTCCGCTTTCAGTACCGACCAGTTCCTTGTTGTAGCTGGCCTTGATCTGGGCGTCGGTGCGGGCCACGCTCCACACCCGGGCCTCGTCGATCTGGGCGACGCTTGGGAACAGGGTCGGGTTGATGTCGGCGCCGATGCCGACATATTGCGCGGCGTTGGTCAGCTGGAAGTTGCTTAAGGTCGTGGCCTGCGACAGGACCAGATCGCCGTTGACGTAAAGCTTGACGGTGGCGCCGTCATAGCTGGCGGCGATGTGGTACCAGGTGTCCGCCGATAGCGTGGTGGTGGAATCGATGCGGGCCGGATTGGTCCACAGGCCCAGGATGCCGTTATTGACCTCGAAGACGAAGCGCTTGGCGGTGTCCGGGTCGGTGCCGTCGCCCACCCACATCAGATTGTGCTTGGTCAGCGGGCCGGTCAGCTTGACCACCATCTCGATGGTGGCGGTGTTGGTGATGGTGCCGGTGCCCAGATTGGCCAGGGCGTACTCGCCGGCCGACACCGACAGGGCACCGCGTCCGTCGGACGCGCCGGCGAAGACCGGAGAGGCGCTTTCGGAGACGGCGATGGTGTTGGTGACGGCGCTGCTGAGATTGTTGGCGCTTTCGCCGTCGCTCAGGACCAGGCTGATGGTGCGAGTCGCGGCGTTCGCGGTCGGTGTGGCGCTGGTCGAGGAGAACGTCACCGATTCCACCGCAGCCTTGTACTGGGCCAAGGTGGCGTTGCCGGAAAGCGTTAGCACGCCGGTGGCGGAATCGTAACTGCCGGTGATGCCGTTCTGGTTGGCGAAGGTCAGCGTGTCGCCGCTGGTCAGGTTGGCGCTGATGGTAATGGTCGCCCCGCCCATCTGCGTGGGGGCATCGACGTCGGAAATGGTGATGCCAGGCATCACCGCGAGGCCGCTGCCACCCTCGAAATAGGTCAAGCTGCGGCTGGCATCGCCCGAGAAGGTCACGCCGGTATTGGTGGCATGGCGGGCATTGGCGGTGGAATCGTTGGCCGAATCGCCCTTGTACCAAGCCTGCAGCCCGGTCGTGCCGCTGATATCGCTATTCATGTTGCGGTTGATCTGGCTGGCGGTGCGTGCCGTCGACCACACCCGCATGTCGGCCATCGAGCCGACGAAATTGGGATCGCCGGCATTGCCGGACTTGCCGATCCAGGCATTGGCGATGGCGAAGCCCGAGCGATCGACATTGATGGTGCCGCTGGCGACCTCGGCGCCGTTGATATACATCTTCGCGGTGGTGCCCGACAGGGTCACGGCGATATGGCTCCAGCTGTTCTGAGCCAGCGCCACCGAAGAATCCAGCCGGGATTCGGTGGTCCCGTCGCCGGCACCCGACAGCGCGAAGCGCGGCTTGCCGGTATCGGCCGAGACGGTCAGGAACATGTATTCGTCGGCATTCTCGGAAAAATCGAAAATGCGTTGCCAATTGGCGGTGCTGCCCGGCTTGACCCAGCCTTCCAGCGTGAAATCACCGGTCTGCCCCACCGCGGTGGGAAGGGTCAGATAATCGTTGCCGTCGAACACCATGGCGGGCTTGGCCAGCGTCACCGCCGGGGCGTCGTTGACCGGATCGACCGTCACCGTCACCGTCGAGGTGACCGCAACGTGCGGCCCCGCCCCGTCATCGTCGGCGGTCAGCTGGAACGTGTCGGTACCGCTCCAATTGGCGGCCGGGGTGTAGGTCCAGGTACCGTCGGCGGCGATGCTGGCGGTGCCATGGCTGGGCTGGCCGGTCACCGTATAGCTGAGCGTGTCGCCGTCCGGGTCGCTGAAACCGGCCGCCCCGGTGACGGCGACATCTTCCGAGGTGTAGGCGCCGACGTCATAGGGGGTCGGCGCGGTGTTGACGTTGCTGACGTTGATGGTGAAGCTTTCCACCCGCGACAGGCCGGCGGCGTCGGTAACCTTGACCTGGACGATGTGCGAGGTGGCGGTGGCGTAATTCAGGCCGGCGGCGACCTTCAATTCGTAAATACCCGACGCGTTTTGCACCAGCGAGAACTTGCCGCCGGCATTGTCCGCCAGCGAGTAGGTCATGGTCTGGTTGAGGTCGGTATCGGAATGGCCGAACCGGGCGACCACGGTGCCGATGGCGGCGGTTTCCGGGGCGACCAGGGTCGGCTCGGCGATGTTCGGGCCGCTGTTTTGCACATGGGCGAAGGTCTGGAACTTGATGGTCTGGCCGGTGCCGCCGCTGGCCTGAACCAGGCTCATCTGCACCTGATAGGTGCCCGAGGCCTTGGAGACCGGATAATCCAGGCTGGCATTCAGCAGATTGCTTTGGCCGGCGGTTCCGGTGAACGACACCGACTGCGTCGCGACGATCTCGCCGGCCGGCGACACCAGCTTGAAATCGGCGCGGTAATTGCCCGAACTCGTGACCGCGATGACCGCGCTGGTGTCGGCATAGGCGGTGGTGCCGACCAAGGTGCCGCCGACGATGTTCAGGGCCGACACCGTGGCCCCGGTCAGCGGCGTGGTGCTGACCGTCAGCTTGGCCCAGTCGGTGGTCACCGCCCAGCCGTTATCGACGGTGACGCTGATCTGGTTGGTGCCGTTGACGATCCAGGCCGGGTTGACGGTGAAGGTGGTGATCGAGAACTGGTCGTTCTGGCCTTGCAGGTAGCCCAGATTGTTCCCGTTGAACCTGACCAGGTCGCGCTCGCCCCAAAAATAATCGACATCGTTGGCACCGATGCGCAAGGTCGCCGAGCTGTACGGCCCCGACACGCCGGTCAGCGTGTAGGTCACCGTGGTCCCACCCGAGAACGAACGGTTGGTATCGTCCAGAAAGGTAAAGCTGGTCAGCGAACCGAACGACTTTGCCGCATAGGCGTGGATGTTCTGGGGCGCCGCCGCGTTAGCCCCCACCGTCAGGGCGAAATTCTGCCCGGTCAACGTGGCGCCGTCGCCGTCGGTCAGGGAATAGGTGAAGCTGTCGTCGCCCACCCCATATGCGCCGTGATGCAGATAGCTGACCAGACCGGAATTGATGTCGGCCTGGGTGAAGGTGCCGCCATTGGCCAGCTTGACGCCGTTTTTCCACACGCTGCCGTCGGTCGGGCCGGCGGTGATGGTATAGGTCAGGTTGGCCGCCGCCTGCTCGAGGTCGGCGGCAACCAGCTTGGTGGCCAGGCTGACGCTTTGGCCGCGCGCGGTCGATGCCGCCGTGGCCGAAATGGTCGGCGCGTCGTTGACCGGGGTGACGTCGACCGTCAGGGTCTTGCTGGCCACCGACCACAAATCGCCGTCGCTGACCTTGTAGGTCAGTCCGGAATAGGCATTGCCGTTGGCGTTGGCCACCGGCACGAAACGCATGTTACCGGCGGTGATGTCCGACGCGTTGTAGGCCTGGGCAAGAGTGGCCGCGCCCCAGGCCGTGCCGTTGAAGTATTGCAAGCTCCCGGCCGACACCGATTCGAACCGCACCGCGCTGATGGCGGTGTTCTCGATGTCGCTATAGCCGAAATCGGCGATGGCCAGGGCACGGACGGTGTCCTCGTCCATGGTAACGGTCTTGTTGGTGGCGGTCGGCGCGTCGTTGACCGGAGTGACGGTCACCGACACCGTTTTTGTAGCAGAGGTACCGTCGGTACTGGCCGCTGTGACGGTGAGGATGGCCGCGCCGTTCTGGTGCAGGCCCGGCGCCAGCGTCAGAGTGCGCCCGCCGGCGCCCTGGCCGAAGGTCATGGTGCCGGCCCCGAACATCGCGGTATTGCTGGAGACCGCATCCATGGTGACGATCCCGCCATCGGGGTCCTGCGCCGCGAAATTGACCACCAGCGAGCCGTCCTCGGCCAGCGTCGCATTGTTGGCGATCGTCAATGTCACCGCCTGATTGACCGGCCCCTGGTTGGTGTCCTGACGCGGCGCCGCCGGCGGCGGCGGCGGGGGTGGCGGTGGCGGCGGGGGTGGCGGCGGTGGCGGTGGCGGGGGTGGCGGCGGCGGCGCCACGAAGACCGGCGGCGGCGGCGGCGGCGGTGGCGGCGGCGGGGGTGCCGCGGCTGGCTGCGACGCCGTCGCGATCGCGCCCGGCGAGAAGGATGGAGACGACGCGGTGGCGGCGATGGTGGCGAAGCTGGGCGGCGCGGGCGGCGGTGCGGCCTCGACCTTGGCCGAGGCTGCGGCCTGGGTGGCGGCCCGCTGGCTGGCGTCAGCGACCGCCGCGGCTGGCGCCACACCACTGGCCAGCGCTTGGCTCAGCGCCTGATTGAAGGCGGCGCCGCTGCCGCCCAGACTCCCGCTGCCGGTCGCCAGCGCGGCCAGAACCGGATTGGCGGCGGCCGCCGCGACCTTGTTGTTGGCGGCGGCGACGGTGGCTTGGGCGGTCGCCGCCTGCGCCAGCGCCTGCCCGATATTGGTCCCACTGGCCAGCGCGGCACTCAGGCTTTGTTCGAAGGTGGCGCCGCCGCCTTGCAGCGCTGCCGCCACGTTGGCCCCCGAGGCCAGCGCATCCAGCACCCCGCCCCCGCCGCCCCCGCCGGTCGGCGCC
Source organism: Magnetospirillum moscoviense (assembly GCF_001650635.1). Lineage (GTDB taxonomy): Bacteria > Pseudomonadota > Alphaproteobacteria > Rhodospirillales > Magnetospirillaceae > Magnetospirillum > Magnetospirillum moscoviense. The sequence goes on from NZ_LWQU01000167.1 coordinate 11,564, forward strand.
GCCGGCGGCTGGCTGATTCCGGCCGCCGCCATCAACTGGTTGAGCGCCCCACTGGGCGAATCGGTGGCGGCGCCGACGTTCTGACCGGTGGCCAACGCCGCCAGAACGCCGCCCTTATCGGCGGCCGCCGCAACCGCCAGGGCCTTGGCCCCCTGCTCCACCGCCGCCTTGGCGTCGGCGGCGGCGGCGGCCGGGTCCTTGCCCGCCGCCAGCGCCTCGGCGAACCGTTCGGCGAAGGCCGGATCCTTGGCCAAGGCGCCCAGATTCTTGTCCACCCCCTCGCCGCTGACCAGCGCCGCCAGGATCGGGTTGGTATCCTTATCCGCCCCGGCCTGGGCCCCGGCCGCGCTCTTGGCCTTGCCCACGGCCTGACCCAGCGTCTCGCCGCGCGCCAGGGCGTCGCCCAGCGACCGCGACGCGCCCCGGCCACCGGCGCCCGCCCCGGCGATGGCAGCGTCGATCCCGGCGCCGGAACTCAGCGCCGCCAGCACCGGATCGACGGTCGGCGACAGGAAGGTCTTGATGGCGCTAACGAACACCCGCTCGGCATCGGCGATGGCCAGGTTCAGGCTTTGGCCGGCATTCAGGTTGCCCGACAATTCGTTGACGAACATCGAAGCGGCCCGCTCGGCCTGGGCCTTGGGCACGCCGCGCGATATCGCCTGCGCCACCTCGGCGGCGACGAAACGGTCGATGGCGGTGCCGATGTCGGCCCCCGAGGCGATGGCGGTCTTGAAGGTGTCGATCGCCCCCTTGCCGACAAAGGGCTTGGCGTCGTTGGCCTGGGCCAGCTGCTCGCCGGCATCGCCTTCCAGCGCGGCCTGATGGACGATATCCTGCACCCCGTCGGCGGACACGACGAAACCCTCGGCATCAACGACGATCGCATTGACCTCGTTGCCGGGGGCCTGTTCCTGGGGGAGCGATTCCGTGTGCTCCTCTAGGACGACGTCAGGGGCCACGCCGTCCTCGGATAGCTGATCGCTAGTCATTGGTCGTGATCATACCCGATTGGCCAGTTTCGTCAGCCGATGCATAAGACCAAATACCCCACTACTAAAGCATTGGCTTGAAGCGAATATGGCACCGACACAGGCGCCAAACTGAAGCGATGGTATCATACGCACACCCCGCTCTTGCAGCCGCCAAGCTGTAAGGTTTTGTGACGGAATGTTTCACGGAAAAGAAAAACCGCGCCCCCTTTGCAGGAATCGCGGTTGGCATTCTTTGGTGAAGGAAAGGGAACCGCCAACCAACCCTCTCTGCTGTGTTTTCAATCGGTTGCTCTGGCCCGACACAGAGGAAGACCAAGTGCCGAACCAGAACTCGCACAGATGGCCCGGCTACGTTTCAATGACCGTGGGCAATGTGGTCAATGTCGCAAGCTCCGTGCTGACGGGGGTGTAGAGATCCACTTGGTCAGTGGGCGTGGCCAATGATACGACCAGGGAATAGCGTGCCCGCTTTTCCGGGGAGCGCGGAGACTTCCACCAGCCCCCAAGAGGAACGATGGCCAGCTTCCGGCGATCAGCCAGAGTGATGGCAGGCCCTTCCCAGATGTCCGAATGGAGGGAGCCGCGGTTCCGTTGGCGCGGTCCCAGGAACCAACCATCCTCGCCGCCTTCGGCCCCATCCCAATCGTCGTCGCGGTCCATGATGTTGAGGCGGGCAAAGAATGCGTGGTCGGACTCGTTCGGCCGCTGCAGATGGAAGCGGAACCCGTGAGACGCGTAACGGTAGCGCCCCTTCCAGCCTCGTGCGGCTGGATTGGATTCGACGAAATACGAAAGCGTCACCCGTAGCTTCACGGGCGTGTCGCCCAGGTCACGCAACAAGTCGCCGGTCCACGGGAGTTGATAGAAGTGCATCTCCGGCATGGTTCCACCGGCGGCCACCACCATCATCTCGTTCTCGACGACAACGGCGACGTCGTTCCCGGCAGAGGCGAGCACCCTCCGGATGTCGGGCACCCCAAATCCATATGTCCGGAGCAAGCTGGCGCGTTCTGACCTTCGAGCCGCATTGAACTTGTCCGCCACCAGATGCGGCCACTCCGCAGAATGGACAATCAGGGCGCGGACGGTTTCTTCCCAGCAATCCGGCAGGTGAGCCAACGTTTCCGCCGCCATCCATGACACTTGCGCAGCGGCGGCGCTGGTGGCGTGAATAGTGTCGAAGAAGCGGTTCGGAATGTCGTAGTGCGTCGTCAATAGAGCGAGGCAAGCCGGGCTATCCCACTCGGCCCCCGACGGGCTGACCGCAAGGTTGCCACCCTCAATGACGACATCGGGGCGAACCGCATCGGCGCAGCCTCGTCGCCGCGACGACCATTTTTCACCATTCGGGAAAGCTGACCCCCGACGCCATTGCCAAGTTCGAGGCCGGGCCGTCAACACGGTTGACGGCCATTGAAATCCACCACAATGACCGCACGGGGCGGATCATCGAGCAGCTTGAGGGATATCTGCCGGCCATCCGGGAAAATGCCTTCGCGAGGCGCTACAACCACGAAAGCCCGCCCTTCGTGCTGTCGATTTTCGACGAGCCTGGGGCGCTGAAAGCGGCCAAGGTACGCTTCCTTGAGCACCCCGAACTGAGCCAAGTGAAGGATGGGTTCCTGTTTGCGTCGCTGGCCTCGGTGGGAGAGGACATCGCCCAGGGCTGGCACTATGTCGACGGGAGACCCGCCCCGTTGTTCGGCGCACTACCGGCGTAGTGCATAGTGGTCAATGACCAAGGATGCGAGCCAGCGCCAAATCCAACAAGCCGCGATTGATGCGACCCGCCCGGAACAGATCGCGCAGCGCCGATTCCGCCTCGTCCTGTAAAATGCGCCGATCCTGCCAGGCCGCCAGGATCAGGCCGACGGCGCCCGAGACATGCAGCCCCAACTCCAGGGCCACTTCACGCCCCTGCCGCTCTTCGATCAGTAGCGGCACGTCCTGAGACAGGGCAAGGGCTATGGCGTGGCGTTCGCCGTCATCCAGCCCACGCGTGGCCTCCGGCGGCACCGGAGCCTCGACAACACGCAGCAAGCCGGAAAGCCCAAAATGGTCGCTGTAAGCGGTGCCCAATGGCAGGCCGGCGCTCAGTTCCATGTAGACCTGGGGAGGAACCAGAACCACGCCGACCATGCGTCGCACCAAGGCAAAGCCGCCCTCGATCTTTTCGAAGGAAATCAGCGGGCCGGTGTCACTGACGACGACCGGGATCATTGCTTGCGGGAGAGAAGGCGTGCCGCCTCAAGTTCCTGATCGAAATCGTGCTCGTCCATCATGGCGAAGCCATAGGACGACAGCCGTTCCTCGAACTGCCGCCGAGTCAGGCCCATGATTTCGCGGGCTTGCACCGGCGTGATGCGGCCTTGCTTGTAGAGCACCACGGCGATGGCGTCGCGCATGGTTTCCTGGTCGCGCAGAATGTCGGGCGAAAGTTCGACCGAGGCCGGAATGTCGATGGTGATGCGGTTGGGCATGGCGAAACCAGTTTAAGTGTCTGCCGACATTATACGAACCGAGAGCGAACATGCAAATGTTTCCCCGCTCAACCCACCCAGAAAAATATTGAAAAGCAATATTGTCACACATGAAAAGCCATTATTATTCTCAGATTGACAGCAATTGACGGATTGCTAGAATATTTTACGAAATAAATATGAGATAAAAGTCACGTCATTATCAGATAACCATCAACTTGTTATGAAAAAAGGTATTTTTCAACTCGCCGCCAGAGCATTTTTTTCCGCTCTTTTCGTTCGCCCCGCCATCATCGCAACCAATACCGTCCAGTTGGCGATTGCCGGCCTGCTCGCTCTTGCCCTGCACCTGTTCGCCTCACCCGACGGCAAGGCGTTGTCCCTGCTGCGGACATGGGCCGCCTCTTCTTGGTTCCAGATATCCCGCAATCTGCTGGCCTACCTGCCGGAAGGGATGGCCATGCTGTTATCGCGGGCCTGGTCCGGCAGCATGGACAAGGCCAGAACGCGGCACACCTACATCCTCGGCATGTCAGGATCGGGCAAATCCGTCACCATGGAAATGTTCCTTTACCGCGACGTGCGCAAGGGCCACGGCATCGCCCTGATCGAACCGCACGGCGAACTGGCCGACCGCTTCCTGCATTTCGACCTGTTTCGTCTCGATCACAAGGGGCAGGCGCACCAGCGCCTGGTTCTGCTCGACCTGGAAAGCCCCGAGCCGACCCCTTTCAACATCTTCCGCATTCCGTTGCCGTCCGATCCCGTCAGCCGGGCCATTCGCATCGACGAATTGGCCGCCTCCTTCCTCCAGGCCTTGAAGCTGGCCATCCGCCCAGAGATGACCGAAGGCATGGAGGCGATGCTGCGCAACGCCATCACTGCCGTCTTTCACCTGACCCAGCAGGGTGACAGCATCGACCTGGATCGGCTGGCCGATGTCTTCCGGGCCCGGATCGGCGATCTGATCTTTGGCGTCTGGCGTCTGGCCGGGCACCGGGACGGCAACAATTTTGTTTGCCCCAACCCGTTGCGGGCCGACCGCACCGCCGGATCGTTCCGCATCGGCGTCGGCGGCAAGTTCCAGGGCATGGTCACCGACTTTGCCGGCGAGGCGGTGCCGGGCACCGGCAAGAAAAGCGTGTCGGCGCTGTCGTTCCACATCGCCCTGATGCATAGCGGCGACAAGAATGAAGGGGTGCGCTGGGCCAAGGATTGGGCCGGCTTTACCGGCAAGGCGCCCGACAGCCTGAGGGTTTCGCGCGAGGCCTTGGATAAATTCGACAATCGGCCGCAGGAAAGCGAAGAGGACATCAAGAAGAAGCGCGGTCGAAGCTTGCGCATCTATCTGGACAAGACGACGGCGTGGATGAACACGCCGGCCCAGTATTATTACGCCGGGCGCGGCATCGACCTTGACCGACTGCCCTTCATGGCCAATGCGCCGCGCTACAAGGAAAAATGCTTCTGTGGCGAGCTGGGCAAGCCGGGGACCGACCCCGAGGCCTATTTGCCGGCCATCATTTTGCCCTATGTCGCCATGGACGGCACCTTTTTGGCCGTGCACCGGACCTATTTGCGTCGCACCGACGACGGCGGCTGGGTCAAGGCGGCGATCAAGCGGGCCAAGCGGTCCTATGGGTCCTATGCCGGCGGCGTCATCCATCTGTGGAACGGGTCCCATGTGCTGAAGCGGACCGGCGAGGTGGCCTATGGCCGGCCGTTGTCGAAGGCCGACGGGCCGATCAGGGTGCATCTGTGCGAGGGGCCGGAAGACGGCTGGTCGGTGGCCTTGGCCTATCCCGACGAACGGGTCGATGCGGCCGGGTCGGTCTCGAACATGGGCGGCCTGGCATACCCGGAGAAGGTGACGGAAATCGTGATCTGGAAGCAGGCCGACCCGCCGGGCAGCCCGGCCGACAAGGAATTCCGCAAGGCGGTCAAGAATTTCAAGGACCAGGGCAAGCGCGTCATGGTCGCCGACGTCACCAGCGTGATGGCCGGCGCGAAGGATGCCAACGATGTGTTGAAGGGGGCGAAGTGAGCGGACAGGGTGACGACGCGCCGGAACATGGCCAGGATGACGGCATCGAGACATTGCGCGGCGTCCAATGGGTCGAGATCGGCGACGATTGGGGCGCCGACGGGCTGGATGACGAACCCGGTGCGGCCGGATTGGACGATGCCGACGCCGAAGACCCGGCCGGCCCGTCCAATGACGATCAGCCGCCGGGGGAGAACGGCTATCAGGTGGTGCGCATCCCCCGGTCGATGCGCGGGCGGCTGACCCTGCCGCAGGGGTGCCCGGTGACGCCGTTGGGCGTGCTGGACGACAAGTTTTTCTATGGCTCTATTCGCAATTCGTATTGATATCGTGTAGAATGGCGGAAACGCGGGAGGTTTTGCGCGATGGATCGGAAGGA
>NZ_LWQU01000168.1 GCF_001650635.1 Magnetospirillum moscoviense
CGGCCTCGGGCACCTCCAGTTCGGCGGTCACCGTCAACGGCGTGTTGGACTTGAAGCGGGTGACGATGCGGCATCCCGCCGCGCCCATCTTCGCCCACCAGCCATAATCATAGTAGCCGAGATCGAAGACGTAGGTGGCCCCGGCCTCTATGGGCATGGTCTGGGCCGCGGTGATGTCGTTGATCTTGGCCGCCGTCACCGCCGCATACACGGGTTGCGAAACAAGGCTCATGGCTTGATCCTTTCACCCTGGACGGTACGGCGGAAGCTGGCGGCGAGTTGCAGGCTCGTGGCCGCGTCGGCGGGGCGCCCATCCAGGCGGGCCTGGCGGGCAGCACCGATCTGATAGCGGGCATAGGCCAGAAAGGCGGCCTGGTGCATGGCCTGCAGCGCGGGATTGCGCCAGTGATCGTAGACCTGGCCGTTGCGCGTGAATTGCCAGGCTTCATTGCTGTCGATCTTGGGAATGTTGAGCCGGCGGCCCTTGCCCTTTTCGAACCGGCGCTGAGGCTTCTGATGGATGGTCATGACGAACCTCCTTGACGGGTTGGACGATGCACCTGGTGAACGGCGCACCTTTTCCTCGTCGTGGAATCGGGGGTAGCTTCTTGGCCGTCATCTCGGCTGCCCCTGGCCGCACCAGCCCTGCTTCCGCCCGCCTTCATACGGTTGAGCCAGGCCGGCGCCGATCACCTGGCCGGCCAAGTCGCGGCCATCCTCCAGGGTGATTGTGGCCAGCAGGCGGCCGTAGCGGTCCCGGCCGATGTCGGACAGCAGGACCAGGCTGCCTCGCGGCAACAAGGTTCGGATGAAGGCGGCGGCCTCGGCCGACCTCACCCGTTCAGCCTCGCATCTGGCGCGATCGCCCTTCTCGGGGGTGTCGAAATGGCGTGCCCGCACCGGCTCGCCGGCGGGGGCGCCGGCATGGCCGACCTGGTAGGTGTCGCCATCTATCACCCACAAAATACGACCGGGTGTCTGTTGCGGCGAAGCCATTGAAAGGACAGAGAAAAGTCTGACGGCTAAACCGGCGAACGCGGCAATCACGATGATCTTGATCATAAACTTGCCGAGCTTCATGGCCGATCTCCCCCCTTGGAGGATGGCCAGCGGCTGGACGCGGCCAGCCCCGGCGCCCGCCGCGAAGCGCGGATCGCCTGCAAGGTCGCCTCGGGGGCCGGGGCCTGGCGCCGGTTCCGCCCCAGGATGCCGGACAGATACTGGCCACCGCTTTCCCGTATCTTGCCGCCCCGCCGCATGATCCCGGTTTCCACCACCGCCAAGGCGGCGGTCAGGCCAAACCGCGCCCGCCAGGTCCGCCACACCTGGGGCCACAGCGTCGGGGCATAGGTTCGCTGCAGGCGGTCGGCGATCGCCATCAGCTCGGCGGCGGTCTCTGGTGGCGGTTCGTCCGGGGCGATATCGGGCAGGAAGGTTCTGGCCAGGTCGAGGGCCAACGCTTCATCCACGCTCGGTGTCGCCGCGTCTGGTTTGGCCGGATTTGCCACCTCGGTCCTGCCGAGCGACATACATACCTCCCCTGATTGGGGGGAGGTCGGCGCCTGCAGGGCGACGGGAGGGCGCCGGCCAGGCGTCCGCTTTATCGACTTTCCGGGGGCCAATGAGGGGGATGTATGGGGTTGTTGATTTTCAACACCCCCGGAGGGTGCGCAATCTTTTGTACCCTCCCCCCTTCGCGCCCACAACATGCGGGCCGTCTCGCGTAAAATCCCTTTCAGGCGATAGCTGTTGGCTTCGTTGCGGGCATAGCCCAGTCGATTTTCGGTGACTTCCAGCAGCCCCAAGTCCCGCAGCTTGGTCTCTGCCGCCCGCTGGGTCGAAGGCCGCACGCCAGCACGGTTCTCCAATTCGGAGCGGTAGGCGTCGAAACAGCCGCTGCCGCCACCCAGATACAGCAGCACATCGATCAGGCAGGCCTCGGCGTCGGTCCAGGCCCATTGCGTCTGCAGCTTCCACGGCCAACGGGCGCGGGCATGGGCCGCCCGCCGTTGCTGGACCATTCGCCGCGATGGTCCGCGCCGGCGGGACGTCACCACCACCGGCGGCGCCGTCTCGATCTTCTCCTGGTATCGGTCGAGGCTCAGCCCGACCAAGCCCGGCGCGGCCTTGCGCCGACTTTCCGCCACCGCCGCAGCAAGGGCTGCCTTCATCATTTCACGCGCACTCGGCCTCACGGCCGTAGGTGTTGTGTCAAACGTCATCGCTCCTCCTTTCGGAGGGCGTGGGGATCACGACAGGAAAAAGGACAAGCCGGCCCGGCCGGAAAACACACGGTTTTCCGTTGACACTGCCACCTGCCACACGCTAAGAAAGTCGCTGCCAAGCAGAATTTCTTAGACGTGCAGCAGGTCGCTATCCCACTGGGTTAGCGGCCTTTTTGCTTTTTAAGTCATGGGGTTCCCTCGCCTTCTCCCTTGCAAGCGTAACCTTGCGGACACCATGCGGTTGTGGTATCACAACCGATGATTCGGCGGGTGAAAGTGTTGGCGTCCCGGAAGGGATTCGAACCCCTGACCTACGGTTTAGGAAACCGTTGCTCTATCCTGCTGAGCTACCGGGACGCAGCCGTCACGCGGGCGGATGCGGGGCTTATAACACCGCCGCCCGTGGCGGACAAACATTGAAACTTTGGCTCTTGCCTGGCGACGGCGCTTGGGGCATGGTCCGCGGCCCTGTTTCACACCCGCAGAAAGGAGCAGCACCATGAGCGGCTTTCGCAGCCACGCCGGCCAGCATTCCGACCGCATGCCGATCAAGCGGTCGCTGGACGAGAAGAAGCGCCTGTTGGTGCAGTTGAAGGAACAGCAGGCGGCGATGAAGCCGTGGGTGGCCGACACCGTCAAATCATCGCTGGCCAAGCGCATCGCCGACCTGGAAGCCGAGCTGAAGGGCGCCCGCGCTTAAGAATCCAGCCGCTTGGGCTCGGGCGCATCGACCACGGTATATTCGCCGTCGATGACCGACGGCCCCGGGGCCGCACCAGGATGGGCCATCACCAGCCGCTTGGCCAGCCACAGCCGGATCAGGGCGCGGACCGGCGGCAGGATCAGCAAGATGGCCAGCATGTCGCTTAGGAAGCCCGGCAGCACCAACAAGCCACCGGCCAGCGACAGGCACAGGCCGTCGAACAATTCCGCCACCGGCATCTGGCCCTGCCCCAGCTGATCTTGCACCCGGCTCATGGTGATCAGGCCCTGCGCCCGCACCAACGCCAGGCCGGCAATGCCGGCGCCCAACGCCAGCAGAATGGTCGCAATGCCGCCAATCAGGTCGACCGCCTGGACGAACAAGGTGATCTCGATCACCGGAACGGCGATCACGGCCAAAATCAACAGCCAAGCCATGCTTGCTCTTTGCCCTTCCCCGGCTTATCTAGGGTCCAGCATTGACGAGACGCGGATCCCATGACTGACGGCTTTCAAGCGATTGATATCATCTTTTTCGCCGTCGTGGCGGTATTCCTGGTGCTGCGCCTGCGTAGCGTGCTGGGCCGGCGCACCGGCACCGAGCGTGAGCCGCCGCGCGACTGGCAGGCCCCGCCCGAGACGGTACCCGACAACGTGATCGACCTGGCCCAGGCCCGCAAGCCCGCCGTCGAGCCGCTGCCGGAAGGCCCCCTGGCCCCCGGAACCGCCGCCATCCGAAGCGTCGATCCGTCCTTTTCGCTGGACAATTTCCTGCTGGGGGCCCGTGCCGCCTTCGAAATGATCGTCGAGGCCTTTGCCGCCGGCGACAAGCAGGGTTTGCGGCCATTGCTGGCCGACGCCGTTTTCCAGTCCTTCGCCGCCGCCATCGACGAGCGCGACCGCGCCGGCCAGACCCTGACCACCGAATTGATGGGCATCCGCAAGGTCGAACCGGTCGAGGTTCGGCTGGACGGTTCGGTCGCGGCGGTGACCGTGCGTTTCGTGTCCGAGCAGATCAACGTGCTGAAGGATGGCGGCGGCAAGGTGATCGATGGTGATCCGCAGCGGATGACCGACGTCACCGACGAATGGACCTTCCGCCGCGACACCCGTTCGAAGGACCCCAATTGGCATCTGGCGGCGACCCGGTCGCCCGACGAGGCCCGGTGAGTCTGCGCCGGGGCCTGGCCTGGGCGGTTGTGGCGCTGGCCCTGGTCGGCTGCGCCCCGCAGCCGGTCCGCACCCCGCCGCCTTTGCCGCCGGCCCCCGGTCCGGCTCCCGGCCCCGACCGGCTGGGGCTGATCCCCGCCCGCTTCGACGAACTGCCCGGCTGGCGCGAGGATGCGCTGGCCCAGGCGCTGCCGGCGCTGACCCGCACCTGCGACCGCCTGATGCGCCAGCCGCCGGAAAAATCCATCGGCGCCGACGGCATGGGCGGCACCGCTGCCGACTGGCACGGCCCGTGTGCCGCCGCCCGCCGGCTGCCGGCCCACGATCACGAGACGACACGCACCTTCTTCGAGGGCTGGTTCGCCCCCTATCTGGTCACCAACAACGGCTCGGCCGAGGGCCTGTTCACCGGCTATTTCGAGCCGGAGCTGCCCGCGTCGCGCACCCGCTCGGCCCGTTTCAGCGTGCCGCTCTACGGCAAGCCCAAGGATCTGGTGGTCAAGGGCGATCAGATCGGGCGGGTGGTCGGCGGCCAACTGGCACCCTATCCGACCCGGGCCGAGATCGAGGCCGGCGCGCTGGGCAACCTGGCCCCGGTGATCGCCTGGCTGGACGATGCCGTCGATGCCCACATCCTGCATATCCAGGGATCGGGACGTTTGCGGCTGGAAGACGGCACGGTGCTGCGCCTGGGGGTGGCGGGAACCAACGGCCACAAATTCGTCGGCATCGGCCGCCTGATGCGCGAGCGCGGCCTGCTGGACGACGTGTCGATGCCGTCGATCCGTGCCTGGCTGAAGGCCAATCCGACCAAGGCCAGGGCATTGATGGCGGAAAATCCGCGCTATGTGTTCTATCGCCTGCAGGAAGGCGACGGGCCGGTCGGCTCGGAAGGGGTGGCGCTGACGCCGGAACGCTCGCTGGCGGTCGATCCGCGTTTCATCCCGCTGGGCGTGCCGATCTTTCTCGACACCGTCGAGCCGTCGGGGCGGGCATTGCGCCGGCTGGTGATGGCGCAAGACACCGGCGGTGCCATCAAGGGGCCGATTCGCGGCGATTTCTTCTGGGGACCCGGCGAGGGCGCCTTCGAAAAGGCCGGCCGCATGAAAAGCGCCGGGCGTTATTGGGTGATCCTGCCGCGCAGCCGCAGCCCGCGCGTTGCCATGATGGACTGATCGGGGAAAAGTCCCTCGGCTTCGCCTCGGTGTACTTTCCCCCGGTGATTTATAAGGAGAAAAATAGGCTTGGGGCGGCCCTGCGCCTATTTTTCACGTCTTGCCGCCACTTGGTGGCGAGCCTTTGCTCGCCACCAAGTGGGAACCAACTGAAACCCGCGCGGAAAGCTTGCTTGAGCACGGGTTTGCCACGCCCGAATCGGGGAAAAGTACACTGAGCGAAGCGAAGGACTTTTCCCCGCCCTCTATTGCGCCGCCTCGCGGCTGGCCGGGTCTTCCAATGCCTTCAGCAAGGTGTCGCGCATCTGGTCGAGCTTGCGGCCATGCTCGACCTTCAGGCCGAACACGTCCTTGACGTAGAACACATCGACCACCCGCTCGCCATAGGTCGAGATGTGGGCCGAGGCGATCTGCAGGCCCAGTTGGGTCATCGCCGCCGTCAGGTCGTACAACAGACCGGGGCGGTCGCGGCCATTGACCTCGATCAGCGTGAAGTTCGACGAGGCCGAATTGTCGGTCATCACCCTGGGCGGCACCTTGAACACCGCCGTCCGGGTCGGCAGCTTGCCCTTGCGGGCGGCCAGCTCGCGGTCAAGCCGCATGCGGCCCGACAGCACCTGCTCGACCGCCGCCGACAATTTGGCCAGCTTGGCCGGATTGTTGAACGGCCCGCCCTCGGAATCCTGGATCCAGAAGGTGTCCAGCGCCATGCCGTTGGCCATGGTCACGATCTTGGCATCGACGATGTTGGCCCCCGACACCGCCATGGCGCCGGCAATCTGCGAGAACAGACCGGGATGGTCGCTGGTATAGACGGTAATTTCGGTCACGGAACGGAACGCATCGACCCGGGAATCGACGGTCAGCGGCGCCTTGGTGGCTTCGGCCTCGCGCACCAGGCGGGCGTGGCGAAGATGGGTGGCGGTGTCGAAGCTGGTCCAATAGGTGGGATAGCCGCGCGCCAGATGGGCTTCGATGTCGGACCCGGTCCAGCCCTGCTTGGTCAATTCGGCGGTCACCGTCCTATGGGCGGCCTGGACGCGGTATTCGCGGGCCTCGGCCAGGCCGCCCAGCATCATGTCCTGGGCGCGGTGGAACAATTCGCGCAGCAAGCCGCCCTTCCAGCCGTTCCACACCGTCGGGCCGACGGCGCGGATGTCGGCCACGGTCAGGCACAGCAGCAGGCGCAGCCGTTCCGGGCTTTGCACCTTGGCGACGAAGTCGGCGATGGTCTTGGGGTCGTCGATGTCGCGCTTGAAGGCGATGCGGCTCATGGTCAGGTGCTCGCGCACCAGCCAGGCCACCGTCTCGGTTTCCTCGTCGCTTAGGCCGAAGCGCGGCCCCAGTTTCAGGGCCACGTCGGCGCCCAGCACCGAATGGTCGCCGTTCCTGCCCTTGGCGATGTCGTGCAGCAGCACCGACATATACAGTGCATCGCGTGAGGCGATCTTGTGGATCACCTCGGACGAGGCCGGCACTTCCTCGACCAGCTCGCCGCGTTCGATGGCGTGCAGGATGCCGATGGCCTGCACCGTGTGCTCGTCGACGGTGTAGACATGGTACATGTCGTACTGCATCTGGGCGACCACCCGGCCGAAATCGGGGATGAACCTGCCCAGAACGCCCGATTCGTTCATCAGCCGCAGCGCCACCTCGGGATTCTTGCGACTGGTCAGGATCGACATGAACAGGCGGTTGGCTTCCGGGTCGGCCCGCAAGGCAGCATTGATGCGCTTGAGATTGCGGTGGAGCAGATCCAGCGCCTTGGGATGGATATCGACTCCGTGCTCCAGCGCGGTATGGAACAGGCGGATCATCGCCACCGGTTCGGTGGCGAACTGATCGTCGGCAACCACCGTCAGCCGGTCGCCGTCCAACTTGAAGCCGGCGATGTTGGCGCGCTTCAGGAACAGCAATTGGCCCAGGCGGATCTTCGGCTTTCTTTTTTGCTGTTCCTCGGCCAGGGCGCAGAACAGCCGGGTCAGGTCGCCGACATCCTTGGCGACCAGGAAGAAATGCTTCATGAAGCGCTCGACGCCGCGGCTGCCCGCACGGTCGGCGTAATTCATGCGCTGGGCGATTTCCGGCTGCACGTCGAAGGTCAGGCGATCCTCGGCCCGGCCGGTCAGGTAATGCAGGTGGCAGCGCACCGTCCACAGGAAGCCCTGGGCCTTGGCGAAGCGGCGCCAGGCATCCTTGGAGATCACCCCGGTCTCGGCCAGTTCGGCGACGTCGGCGACGCGGTAGAGATACTTGGCCAGCCAGTAAAGGGTGTGGAGATCGCGCAGGCCCCCCTTGCCTTCCTTGACGTTGGGTTCCAGCACATAGCGGGTGTCGCCCATCTGCTCGTGGCGGCTGTCGCGCTCGGCCAGCTTGCTTTCGACGAATTCCTCGCCGCTGCCGGAAATGACATCGGATGCGTAACGAGCCTTCAATTCCTTGAAAAGCGGCTGATCGCCCCAAATCCAGCGCATTTCCAGCAACGCGGTGCGGATGGTCAGGTCGCCCTTGGCCAGGCGCACGCATTCATCGGCCGAGCGGGTGCTTTGCCCGACCTTCAGACCCATGTCCCACAGCATGTACAGGATGTATTCGACGATCTGCTCGTGCCAGGGGGTGCGCTTGTAGGGGGTCAGGAACAACAGGTCGATGTCGGATTGCGGCGACAGCTCGCCCCGGCCATAGCCGCCGACGGCGACCAGGCTCATCGCCTCGCCGGCGGTGCGGATAGAATGGGGAAATTCGTGGGCGGCGGCGAAATCGTGGATGACACGGATTAGCTGGTCGATCAGGAAGCAATTCTCGCGCACCGTCTGGGTGCCGTCGCCATGCTTGTCGAAGCGGGTCCGCACCTCGGCCCGGCCGGCATTCAGCACTTCCTTGAAGATTTCCAGGACCTTGGAACGACGCTTGACCTTGGACAGGTCGGACGCCGCCAAGTCGTTCAGGCGACCGATCAGGGCGCGGCGGTCGACGATGGCGCGTTGGCGGACGATCTTGTTCATGAAAAGGGGTACCGGACCGGCGAAAGGGAAGGCGGATTATAGGCCTTGATTTCCCTGGCTTTCCACTCGTTTTGGAACTGCTTGAAGCTTGTGCAGCCCTGCCTATTCGCTGAGCTTTCCCAGCCGGCGCACCAGCCACCACACCAGGGCCAGCGGCAGGCCGATCTCGATGGCCAGCAGGCCGATATTGACCAGCACGCTCATCGCTCGGCTAGGCCCTTCAGCTCGTAGATCAGGTCCAGGGCCTGACGCGGCGTCAGCTCGTCGGCATTGATCGCCCCCAACCGGGCCGCCAGCGGCGACGGGCCGGTGGCGACCACGTCCGCTGGCCTCGGCTTGGCCAGGGCGGCGAACAGCGGCAGATCGTCGGCCAGGCGGGCGACGGCGCCGCCCTGCTCGCCCTTTTCCAGCGCGCTTAAGACCTGCTCGGCGCGGGCGACCACGGCGGCCGGCAGCCCGGCCAGGCGGGCGACATGGATGCCGTAGGAACGGTCGGCGGCACCAGCGGCCACCTCGTGCAGGAACACCACGTCGCCCTGCCATTCCTTGACCCGCATCTGGTGACAGGACAATTGCCCCAGCCGGGCCGCCAGCCGGGTCAGTTCGTGGTAATGGGTGGCGAACAAGGCGCGGCAGCGGTTGCTTTCATGCAGCCCCTCGACCACCGCCCAGGCGATGGACAGGCCGTCGAAGGTGGCGGTGCCGCGCCCGATCTCGTCCAGGATCACCAGGGCGCGCGGACCGGACTGGTTCAAGATGGCCGCCGTCTCGACCATTTCGACCATGAAGGTGGACCGCCCACGGGCCAGATCGTCGGCGGCGCCGACCCGCGAGAACAGCCGATCGACGATGCCGATATGGGCGCTGGCCGCCGGCACGAAGGCGCCCATCTGGGCCAGGATCGCCATCAGGGCGTTCTGGCGCAGGAAGGTCGATTTACCGGCCATGTTGGGACCGGTGACCAGCCACAGGCGATGGCCGTCGGACAGGTCGCAATCATTGGCGACGAAGGCGCCGGAATGGGTGGCGGCCAAGGCCGCCTCGACCACCGGGTGGCGGCCGGCCTCGATATGGAAGGCCAGGCTGTCATCGACCACCGGCCGGCACCAATTGCCCTCGGCGGCCAGTTCGCCCAGGGCGGCGGCGACGTCCAGCTCGGCCAGGCCGCGCGCTGCCTTCGCGATCGGGTCGGACCGGTCCAGCACCGCAGTCACCAATTGGCCGAACAGCTCGCCTTCCAGGGCCAGCATGCGGTCGGCGGCGCTGGAAATCTTGCCGGCCAGCTCGATCAGCTCGGTGGTGGTGTAGCGCGCCGCATTGGCCATGGTCTGGCGGTGGATGAAACGCTCGTCCAGCTTGTCGGCCTGCTTGGACGGCACCTCGATATGGTGGCCGATGATGTTGTTGTGGCGAATCTTCAGCGCCGACACGCCTGTTTCGTCTGCGTAACGACGCTCCAAACGGGCCAGAAGGCCAAAGCCTTCCTTGCGCAGCACCGCCAGTTCGTCAAGGCCGGGGTGATAATCGGGGCGGATGAAGCCGCCATCCTTGGCGGCCAGCGGCAGCTCGTCGGCCAGGGCGCGGGTCAATTGATCGACCAGGCCCGAATGCTCGCCCAGGGCATGGGCGGCCTCGGCCAGTGCCGGGGCCAGGGAATCGATGCCGTTGGCGGCCAGGCCGGCCCGCAGGGTCGGGATCTGGCCCAGGGCGTCCCTGATGGCGGCCAGGTCGCGCGGGCCGCCCCGGCCCAGCGACAGGCGCGACAGCGCGCGTTCGATGTCGGGGCAGCGCTTGAGGTCGTGGCGCAGGGTCTCGCGGACCGACGACTGATCGACGAAGAAGGCCACCGCGTCCAGGCGCCGCTCGATCGCCGCCGGGTCAGTCAGCGGCGCCGCCAGACGCGCCGCCAGCAAGCGCGCCCCGGCCCCGGTCACGGTGCGGTCGATGGTCGCCAACAGCGAGCCCTTGCGCTCGCCGGTCAAGGTCGTCGCCAGTTCCAGATTGCGCCGGGTGGCGGCGTCGATGTCCATCACCGCGCCCTCGGCCAGGCGCTTGGGATGGGCCAGCAACGGCAATTTGCCCTTCTGGGTCAGCTCGACATAATCGACCAGGGCGCCGGCGGCGGCCAGCTCGGCCCGGTTGAAGGCGCCGAACCCGTCAAGTGCCCCGACCCCATACAGGGCTTCCAGCCGGCGGCGGGCATTTTCGGAATCGAAACGAACCGACGGCAGCGGCGTCATCACCGCCTTCCAGTCGCTCCAGACATCGGCCAGCGCGGCTTCGGTCAGCAGGCGGTCGGGCACCAGCAGCTCGCCGGGGGACAGCCGGGCCAGACCGGCGCCCAGACGGCCGCACTCCAGGGCCTGCACCATCAATTCGCCGGTCGAGACATCGACCCAGGCCAGGCCCATCTGTCCTTGCGCCTGGGCCACCGCCGCCAGGTAATTATGGGCACGCGCATCCAGCAGATTGTCCTCGGTCAGGGTGCCGGCGGTGACCAGGCGGATGACGTCGCGCGCCACCACCGACTTCGAGCCGCGTTTCTTGGCCTCGGCCGGGTCCTCGGTCTGCTCGCAGATGGCGACGCGAAAGCCGGCGCGGACCAGGCGCGACAGATACATCTCGTAGGACCGGACCGGCACCCCGCACATCGGGATGTCCTCGCCCAGGTGCTTGCCGCGCTTGGTCAGCGCGATGTCCAGCGCGGCCGCCGCAAGGCCTGCATCCTCGAAGAACAATTCATAGAAATCGCCCATGCGATAGAACAGCAGGCAATCGGGATTGGCCCGCTTGATGGCCAGGTATTGGGCCATCATCGGGGTCAGTTCGGCGGCCTCGGGCGAAGCGGTCACGGGGGTCGGTCCTTCAGCGAAACGGAAAGCTGGGCCACACGGTAGCACGACCAGCCGAAGCTGCAAGCCGCCCCTTTGCAGGTGCTGCCGGTTGGCGCACAATGGCCTTTGACAAACGACAAGAACAGGACCCCCGCCATGGAAGCCAACGACACCCACGCCCCCACCGCCCGCGAAGTCGTCGGTACCTTCGCCACCCGCGACTCCTTCGAGGCGGCGGTCGCGGCCCTGCAGCAGGCCGGATTCGCCCGCTCGGCGTTGTCGGTGCTGTCGTCGCACGATTCCCTGGAGCTGGTGCAGGGCCACCACGCCAAGCCGTGGCGCGAGGCGCTGGTCGCGCTGGCCGGCGAGATCAAGTACGAAGGCCCGCTGGTGGCCGCCGGCCTGATCGCCCTGGCCGCGGGTCCGGTCGGGGCCGCGCTGGCGGCACTGGTCGCGGCCGGCGTCGGCGGCGTCGCCGCCAAGGAATTCCTGGACGAGATTTCCGCCGTGCCCGATTCGGCCGATTTCGCCCGCGCCCTGGAAGCGGGCAGCATCATCTTGTGGGTTCTGGTCGCCGACCAATTGGAAGAGGAAAAGGCCAAGCGCGCCCTGGACGGCGTCGGCGCGGCCAACCTGCACACCGTCCACCGCAAAGGATAGGCCATGAGTGATCTGGAACGCGAGGCGCTGTTGATGCACGCCTCGGGGCGGCCCGGCAAGATCGAGGTCACCCCCACCAAGCCGATGACCACCCAGCGCGACCTGTCGCTGGCCTATTCCCCCGGGGTGGCGTTCCCCTGTCTGCACATCGCCCGCGATCCGTCGCTGGCCTATGACTACACCGCCAAGGGCAATCTGGTGGCGGTGATTTCCAACGGCACCGCCGTGCTGGGTCTGGGCGACCTGGGCGCCCTGGCCGGCAAGCCGGTGATGGAAGGCAAGGCGGTGCTGTTCAAGCGCTTCGCCGACGTCGATGCCATCGACCTGGAAGTCGACACCAAGGACGTCGAGGAATTCATCAATTGCGTCCGCTTCCTGGGGCCGACCTTCGGCGGCATCAACCTGGAAGACATCAAGGCGCCGGAATGCTTCATCATCGAAAGCCGCCTGCGCGAGATGATGGACATCCCCGTCTTCCACGACGACCAGCACGGCACCGCCATCATCGCCACCGCCGGCCTGATGAACGCCCTGGACCTGACCGGGCGCACCCTGGGTGAGGTCAAGGTGGTGGTCAACGGCGCCGGTGCCGCGGCCATCGCCTGCGTCGAGCTGATCAAGGCGGTCGGCGTGCGCCACGAGAACGTCACCTTGTGCGACACCAAGGGGGTGATCTGGCAGGGTCGCACCGAGGGCATGAACCAGTGGAAGTCGGCCCATGCGGTGCCGACCCAGGCCCGCACCCTGACCGAGGCGATGAAGGGCGCCGACGTGTTCATGGGATTGTCGGTCAAGGGCGCCGTCACACCCGAAATGATCGCCGAGATGGCGCCGCGGCCGATCATCTTCGCCATGGCCAACCCCGATCCCGAGATCACCCCGGAAGAGGTGAAAGCGGTGCGCTCGGACGCCATCGTCGCCACCGGACGGTCGGATTACCCCAACCAGATCAACAATGTGCTGGGCTTTCCCTATATCTTCCGCGGCGCCCTGGACGTGCGGGCCAGAACCATCAACGAGGCCATGAAGATCGCCGCCGCTCGGGCCATCGCCCGGCTGGCGCGGGAAGACGTCCCCGACGAGGTCGATGCCGCCTATGCCGGCCGCCGGCTTCGTTACGGACCCGAATATATCATCCCGGTCCCATTCGACCCGCGTCTGATCGCCGCCATCCCGCTGGCGGTGGCCGAAGCGGCGATGGCCTCGGGCGTGGCCAGGAAGCCGATCGTCGATATCGAGGCCTACCGCAAGCAATTGTCGGCCCGGCTGGACCCGACGGCGGCCAGCCTGCAGGTGATCGCCGAGAAGGTGCGCGCCAATCCCTGCCGCATGGTGTTCGCCGAGGGCGAGGAGGAAAAGACCATCCGCGCCGCCCTGGCCTTCCGCAATGCCGGCTACGGCACCCCGGTCCTGTTGGGCCGCGAGGACAAGATCGCCGAGACCATGAAGCGCATCGGCCTGTCGGCGGCCGACGACCTGGAGATCGTCAACGCCCGAATCTCGCCCCGGCGCGAGCATTACATCGACGTGCTTTACCGCCGCCTGCAACGCAAGGGGCACCTGCTGCGCGACGTCCAGCGCCTGGTCAACCAGGAACGCAACGTCTTCGGCGCCCTGATGGTGGCCGAGGGCGACGCCCACGCCATGATCACCGGCATTACCCGCAATTACTGGCAGGCCTTCGACGACATCAAGCGGGTGATCGACCCGGCCGAGGGCGAGGTGCTGATGGGGCTGAACATGGTGGTGGCGCGCGGGCGCACCGTGTTCATGGCCGACACCACCGTCCACGAGACCCCCACCGCCGAACAGATCGCCGACATCGCCACCCAGGCGGCGGCCAAGGTGCGCAAGCTGGGCTATGAGCCGCGCGTCGCACTTTTGTCGTTTTCGACCTTCGGCAATCCGGCCAGCCATCCGACCGGCCGGGTGCGCCAGGCGGTCGAGATCCTGGACCGTCGCGGCGCCGACTTCGAATATGACGGCGAAATGGGCGCCGACGTCGCCCTGGACCCGGAATTGCTGTCGCATTTCCCGTTCTGCCGCCTGAAGGGGCCGGCCAACGTGCTGGTCATGCCCGGCCTGCATTCGGCCAACATCTCGTCGAAGCTGGTGCAGAAGCTGGGCGGCGGCACGGTGATCGGACCGATCCTGACCGGCCTGTCGCGACCGATCCAGATCAGTTCGATGGACGCCTCGGCCAACGACATCGTCAACATGGCGGTGCTGGCCTGCTATGACGCCATCGGCCGCTGACGGTCTTCATCAAGCCGTCATGGGACAGATGGAGTCTGGCCGGCTAAACTGGCCTGTCCACCAGAACCAGAGATTTCAATGAGCGCACCCGCCTTCGCCACCCCCCGCCTGTTGCGTCGGGCCGTCGTGCTGACCATGCCGGCCGCCGCCATCCTGGCCTTGATGGTGATGGTGCAGGGCCTGCACGTGCTGGTGGCCGGCGGCTTGTGGCTGTGCGCCGTCGCCGTGGTCGCCCTGATGATCCGCCGGACGCTTCGCGACGCCGCCCGGCTGTCCTTGTGGGCGCGCAACCTGGCCGCCGGCGGCGAGGCGCCGGCCCCCGACCTGACCCCGGAAAGCGCCGCCGAGGAGATCGCCTCGTCGGTGGCCCAATTGCGCCGGGCCTGGCAGGACCGCCAGGGCGAACTGGCGGCCCTGGCCCGCTGGAACGACAATCTGTTCGAGCTGCTGCCCGACGCCCTGGTCCTGTTGGACGAGGAAAGAAGGGTGGTCCGCGTCAACGCCCAGGCCCTGGCCCTGTTCGGCCGCGACCTGTCGGGCCGCGACCTGGCCGCCGTGCTGCGTACCCCCCAGGTGCTGGACGCCGCCGACAAGGTGCTGGCCGGCGGCCCGGCCGAGGGCGGCTCGTTCGATCTGGTGGTGCCGCTGGAGCAGTCGTTCCGCTTTCGCATCGACCCCCTGGGGCGGTCGCCGGCCAGCACGGCGGTGGCGGTGATGACGCTGACCGACCTCACCGCCATCAAGCGGATGGAGCGCATGCGCGCCGATTTCGTCGCCAATGCCAGCCACGAACTGCGCACGCCGCTGGCGACCCTTTTGGGGTTCATCGACACCTTGCGCGGGCCGGCCAAGGACGATGCCGAGGCCCACGAACGCTTCCTGGCCATCATGCACGAGCAGGGCTCGCGCATGGCCCGGCTGATCGACGATTTGCTCAGCCTGTCGCGCATCGAGGCCGACGAGCACACCGTCCCGGCGACGGTGGTCGATCTGGCCCGCATCGTCCAGGGCGGCGCCGACGCGCTGGCGCCGCTGGCCCAGGCCAAGAACGCCCGCATCCTGGTCAATCTGGCGCAGGAATCGTGCATGGTGCGCGGCCAGGCCGACCAGCTGGCCCAGGTGGTGCAGAACCTGTTGGACAACGCCGTCAAATACGGCCGGCCGGGCGGCACCGTCACCGTCACCCTGGGTCCGGCCGACCGGGTGCCCGATCAGGCGCCGGCCGCGCTGCGGTCGGGGCCGGCGGTGGTGCTGGCGGTCGAGGATCAGGGCGAAGGCATCGGGCGCGAGCATCTGCCGCGCCTGACCGAGCGTTTCTACCGGGTCGACGGGGCCAGGTCGCGGGCCCTGGGCGGCACCGGGCTGGGCCTGGCCATCGTCAAGCACATCGTCAACCGTCATCGCGGCCATCTGGCCATCGAGTCGGTCGAAGGCCGCGGCTCGACCTTCTCGGTGACGCTGACGCTGGCGTCGTCGTGAAGGACTTGCCAGCCGCGCGTTCCCGACGCATCCTCGGCGCATGAGCGAATTGATGGCCGCATGGCGGGCGAAGAAGGCCCAGGAAGAAGCTGATCTGCATGAACGGCTGCGCGCCGCCGTGCTGACCCGTCAGGTCGAGATCTATACCGACCAGCGCATGCTGGATTTCCAGGGCTCGCCCGTCCACAATTCGTGGGACCACATCGTGCCGCTGATGGCTCTGATGCTGCTGGCGCTGGCGATCTTGCTGGCCACCGGCGTCGCCATCGGCATCGTCGCCATGACCATCGGGGCGCTGATCCACCTGTTGGGGATCAAATATTTCATCGCCTGGCGCATCCGCGCGCGCACGACCCTCTATGTGCTGCAAAGCGCCGCCCACTGGAACCAGATCTGGACCATGGGCGGCATGGCCATCCTGTTTCGCGGCGGCGCCGAGCCGCCGTGCTATGCCCCGCGCGGCGACTGGCGCAAGTTCGTGCGCCGCACCCTTTACGATTTCACCCATCCGGCCCCGGCCGAAATACCCGAAGGCGACCCCGAGCCCGAGATCCTGCCGCCATGACCGGCCAGGGCGCCGCCCATCGGCCGCGCCGCCGCGCCGTCACCCCCGACGAGGCCCGCATCTGGCACGCCGTCACCCGCGATGTCGCCCCGCTGCCCGGGCGCGAGGCGGTGGTGATCGAGGAATCCGTCGCGGCCACGGCCGAACCGCCACCGCCGGCCCCGCCGCCATCCTTTCGCCCCACCGCCGCCCCGCCGGTCAAGACCAAGACCGTCCTGGCCCCGCTCAGCCCGGCCCAGGCGCCGGCCGGATTGGACCGGCGCAGCGCGGAACGCATGAAGAAGGGGGAAATGGAGATCGAGGGCCGCCTGGACCTGCACGGCATGACCCAGGATTTGGCCCATGCCCACCTGTCCGCCTTCGTCACCCGGGCGTGGGAATCCGGCAAGCGTTGCGTGCTGGTGATCACCGGCAAGGGCGGCCGCACCGGCCCCGGCGTACTGCGCCGCGAGGTGCCGCGCTGGCTGAACCAGGCGCCCTTGCGCGAACGCATCATCGGCATCGCTCAGGCCCGCCAGAAGGATGGCGGCGACGGCGCCCTTTACGTCTTGATCCGGCGGCGGCGATGATACCGGCCGGCGCTTCACCTAAGCCGTTTGTGCCGGCGGCCGGTATCTTGCGCCCATTGAGGGCGCGGCCGTGCCGCCCCAGCGGGGCGAAACGACGCCCGTCAGGGCGGCCCGAGCCTTGGCGAGGGTGGGCTTCGCCCACAAGGGCGCGGATGCGCCCGCCCGGCGAGGGCAAACATAAAGAAAGGCCGGCCGTCCCTTTCAAGAGACGGCCGGCATGACCCCTTTTGGTGAAAGGGTGCGCCGGCTGCGCCAGGCCAAGGGGTTGCAATTGAAGGAAATGGCGGCGCAGCTGGGCGTGTCGGCGCCCTATCTGTCGGCCCTGGAGCACGGCCATCGCGGCCGGCCGGCGCCCGGCCTGATCATGCAGATCGCCGGGCTGCTGGGCTGCATCTGGGACGAGGCGGAGGAATTGAAGCGCCTCGCCGAATTGTCGCACCCGCGCGTCACCATCGACACCGCCGGGCTGTCGCCGGCCCGCACCGAACTGGCCAACCGCCTGGCCGAGACCATCGCCACCCTGCCCGAAGACAAGGTGGCGACAGTGCTGGAGCTGCTGAAGGATTAGGGTGCGGAAAAACGCCGACATGGCACCTTAACACCCATTTCCGTCATGCCCGGACCTGATCCACTGCTGTCCGGTTTAATTTAGTGGACTGAGTGCACGGCGTTGATTCTACTCGTGTTCATACCGGCGAACCTACGAAATGACCTGCTGGACCCAGGGCTGATAGCAGAGGCTTTTGACCCTGTCGCTGTCGGCGA
>NZ_LWQU01000169.1 GCF_001650635.1 Magnetospirillum moscoviense
AGGGGGGCATGATGGATGAGTCATTCCATCTTGAATCACGCTCACGCCCGCCTGTCCAGGCTATGTTAACGCCTATGAGGCGATTCCCCCCGCATGCTGGCCGAGTTCATGGCGGCCCGCGCCCTGGCCGGCCTGGCCCACCCTGATCTGACCGAGGACTTTCGTACCATTCTGGCTGGCCCCAACGGCACCACCTTGGGCATCGTCTTGGACGCCTTGGCCGAGGGGACGCCCTTGCCGGACCTGGCTGACGACCTGCTGGCGTTGATCCTTGACGGCGCCTGGCCAGTTTTGGTGCGAAAGGAGGCCGTGACGGCCTTTGCCCATGCCAGCCCCGACCGTAGCGGGGACCTGGTGTCGGTCCTGGCCTGGTGGCGCTTCCGCGAACGAATGGGAGGAGTTTCGCTGGGCGATGAGTTCAGCCGAGTCCTTCTTCGTCGTCCGGCCGAGCAACCGGCGGCGCCGCCATCGACAGCCTGTTCGGCTTCGTTGATGGCCATCCCCGCTTTGCCGATCCGCTGGGGTGGCTGATGGTGTGTACTGTCGAGGACTGGCGGATACAACAAGCACGGGGGCCAGAGCCGAAGTCGCTCAGGTCACAGGGATGCGAGTAACGTGTGGATTGACATGAATCAATGGTCGTCAATTTCACTCACATTCGCGGAATTGCCTTACAATCTATCGGGTCTTAATCTACATACTAGTCAATATGTCCTGAGGGGGGCTGGGCGGTGATTGTTAGAGTGGCGACGGCGTCAGTCGTTTGCATGGTTTTGTGCCTATCCTTTGGTATCAAAGGGGGCGGGGCTGAAACCCTTGAGGATGTCTTAGCCGCAGCCTACGCGACTAATCCCGGTCTGCAGGCGTCGCGAGCCCAATTGCGCTCGGTGGATGAGGGCGTTCGCCAGGCCCGCGCCGGATGGTTTCCCACCGTCAACGTGACCGGCAATGTCGGGCGTGGGCGGTACCACTCCACCACCCTTGCTCACACCGATACCATCCGCAATCCCGAGAGTTATTCGGTAACCCTTTCGCAGCCGCTGTATACCGGTGGGCAGACCCTGGCGGGCATTGATCAGGCTGAAAACAACGTGCTGGCCAGCCGGGCGCAGTTGCATGCGTCCGAGCAGAGCGTTCTCCTTGGGGCCGCCACCGCCTTCCTGGATATCATCCGCGATGAGGCCCTGGTGGAGCAGGCCACCAACCATGTGCGGGTGCTGCAGCGCCAGGTGGAGGCCGTAAGGGCTCGATTCGCGGGGCGAGAGGCGACCCAAACCGATGTGGGGCAAGCAGAGGCGCGATTGGCCCAGGCGGAAGCCGGGCTGACCCAAGCGGAAGGTGCGCTGCAGGATTCCAGGGCTATTTTCACCACCGTCATCGGCCGCCCCCCCGAGGCCCCGACCGTCCCCTCGGCGGCTCGGCCGGTCCCAGGTAATCTGGAGGAAGTCCGGGGGACCATCGAAAGGCAGAACCCGAACATCATGGCTGCCGTCTTCAATGTTCAGGCGGCCAAGGCCGGGGTCGTCGCCGCCGAGGGACAATTGTTGCCGACCGTTTCGCTGAACGGCACCAACAGTCGGGGACTGAACGAATCGACGGCGGGAGGCTACAGCAGCACACAAGAGGTGAAGCTGACCCTTAGCGTGCCCTTATACGATGGCGGCGCTAATTACTCCCGCGTGCGGGGGCAAAAGGAAACCTTGATGCAACGCAGCAAGGAGGCCGAGCAGGCCCGGCGCGAGGCGGTGCAAAACGGTTCCAGGGCGTGGCAGGCCCTTCGATCGGCGCGGGCCAAGGTGACATCCTTCACCACTCAGATCCGTGCCAACGAAACCGCCCTGAGGGGTGTGATCGAGGAGCAGAGGGTCGGTTCGCGCACCGTGCTTGATGTCTTGAATGCCGAGCAGGAACTGTTCACCGCACGGCAGAGTCTGGTCACTGCCCGTCATGATGAGATGGTCAGTGCCTTTCAACTGTATGCCAGCATGGGGCGGATGACGGTTCGGGAACTTGGCATTGCCACGGAAGTCTATGACCCCACGGTCCATTACGAGGAAGTCCGGGGCAAGATGTTCGGGCTTGGCGGGAGTGAAGAATAGTGTTCCGCGATAAGGCTCTGAACGAAACCCAAAGCCCCGATCCCGTCAACGAGGCCATGCAGATCACCTCGTCGGCCGGATGGATGCAACTGGGCGCCCTTGGCGCCATGGTGCTCATCGCGGTGGTGTGGAGCGCGCTGATCGACATTCCCATGAAGGTCAAGGCCAGCGGCATTCTGCTGGGGGAAGACGGCGTTGCCGACATCACTCTGGCCAGTCGCGGTCGCGTGGTGGATATGCGTGTCAGGCTGGGCGATGAGGTCAAGAAGGGCGATATCATCGCCATCATCAGTCAGTCTGATCTGGCCATGCAGCTTTCGGTCAAGGAGGCTAGCCTGCGCGGCGCCATCGAACGCGAAAGCCTGTTGCGGCGCTACAACAAGGAAACTGCCAGCGCCCAGGGCACGGCGGTGGATTCCCGTGTTCAGTCGGCGGAGCAGCGGGTCGCGACCTTGTCGGAACGACGCCGATGGCTGCAGGAGCGTCAGGACAATCTGGAAGGCATGCTGAAGCAGGGCTTCGTGGCCCAGGAAACCGTCCTGCGCAACAAGGCAGAGCTGACCGATGTGGTCAACCAAATCGCGACAGCGCGCAGCGATGCCTCCAGTGGGCGTAACGATTTCAAAGTTCAGGATGTTCAGCGCCAGAAAGAACTGACAAACGCTCAGGAAGAGGTGATCCGACTGACCGCCGAGGTGGCTGACAACAGAAAGCTGCTGACCGAAAACAGTGAGGTGCGCAGCCCTTATTCCGGCCGCGTGATGGAAGTGAAGTACGGCCAAGGGGAATATGTGGAGGTCGGCAACCCCATGGTCTCGCTGATCCGCAACGACAATGCCGGCAACACCGTCAGCCGGGTGATCGCCGAGGTGTTCGTTCAGCCCGACAGCGGCAAGGAGGTCAAGATCGGCATGCGGGTGGATGTGGCCCCATCCTCGGTCCAGTCCGCCGAATACGGCTTTATCGTGGGCAAGGTGATTGCGGTGTCGGAAGCCCCGGCCACCAGTGCCGGCATGATGCGGGTCCTGAAGAATGACCAGCTGGTCAAGCAATTGTCGCAGCAAGGTGCCCCCTTCGCGGTCAAGGTCGAACTGGAGACCGCGCCGACCCGCAGCGGCTTTGCCTGGACGTCGTCCCAGGGGCCGGCAACCGCCATCAACAGCGGTACGCCCTGCGACGCCTTCTTCGTGGTCCGTAAGCGCCGTCTTCTGGGTCTGGTGATCCCCCCGTTTGCCCGGTTGTTCGCAGAATGAGGGGCGGGGACATTGTGGGGGGGCTCACCTCGGCCCTGGCCTCCTTGAGGGGGGGGCGGGTGCGCACGCCGGTGGTCCAGCAGATGGAACGCACCGAGTGCGGTGCCGCCTGTCTGGGGATGATCCTTGGTCATTACGGCCGCTGGGTTGCCTTGGACGAGTTGCGGATTCAAAGCGGCGTATCGCGTGATGGCAGCCGTGCCGGCAATGTGGTCCGGGCGGCGCGACAATACGGCCTTGAAGCCGAGGGCTATAAGGTCGAATTGGGCGCGGTGCGAGATCTGCCGTTGCCCTGCGTGGTCTTCTGGGCCTTCAACCACTTCGTGGTGATTGAGGGATTCGGACGCAACACCATCCATCTGAATGACCCGGCAGTGGGGCGCCGGTCGGTTACTTGGGAAGAGTTCGATCGCAATTTCACCGGCGTGGTTCTGACTTTTTCGCCGGGGCCGGATTTCACCCCCGGCGGTGAGCGCCCGTCCATTGCCGCCGGTCTGCGCCGGCGGTTCGAGGAATCGCGCTCTATCCTGACCTTCATCGGCCTGGTCAGTCTGACCATGGTGATTCCCGGCATCCTGGTGCCCAATTTCACCAAGCTTTTCGTCGATTACTACCTGACCAAGAAATACGCTGACTGGCTGATCCCGATTCTGGTCGGCATGGGGGGCACGGCGCTGTTCCACGCGGCTCTCACCATGCTGCAGCACTATTACATGCTGCGGTTCGAGACCCGCCTGTCGGTGGGCTCGACCAGCGCATTGGTGCGCAAGCTGCTGCGGCTGCCCATTGCCTATTTCGGGCAGCGCAGCCCCAGCGAACTGGCGGTTCGCGGCTCCCAGACCGAAGGCCTGGCGCAACTGGTGGCTGGCAACATGGGTACGGCCATCCTGGCCTTGCCGTCGGCGATCCTGTTCGGCCTGTTGATGATGTATTTCGACTGGTATCTGGGCTGCCTGGCGCTGATTTTCGCCGCGGTGAACTTCGCGGCCCTGGCGGTGATGGCCCGGACTCTGGCCGAGCGTAATCAGGCGGTCGTCATCCAGCAGGCCAAAACGGCGGCGGCCGCTGCGTCCGGTCTGCGCATGATTTCGGAATACAAGGCCAGCGGCACCGAATCCCTGCTGTTCGAACGGATCACCGGCTACAAGGCGCGCCAGGAGAACCTGAATGCGCCCTTGCAGCGCAGTCGCCTGATGCTGCAAGCCATTCCTTCCGCCATCAACGGCATCGCCACCGCATCGCTTTACGTCATCGGTGGCGAGCGGGTCATGGCGGGGGCGATCACCATCGGCATCTTGGCCGCCTTCCAGACGCTGTTGTCCAGCTTCATGGGGCCTGTGCAGCAATTGGTCGGTATGGGCCAGCAGCTCCAGAACGCGCAAGCCTTCATGACTCAGATCGACGACGTCCTTAGCCATTCCGAAGGGGCCGAGTTTTCGCCGGATCGCGAGGAAAAGTCCAAGGGCGCGCGCCGTTGCGTCGGCGCCCTTGAGCTGCAGAACGTGGCGTTCGGCTATAGCCCGCTGGAGCCGGCGCTGGTCAAGGATGTGTCCATTGATGCCAAGGCGGGCGAATGGATCGCGATCGTCGGGCGCACCGGCAGCGGCAAATCCACGGTGGGGAAGCTGGTCACGGGCCTGGAAATGCCATGGAGCGGCGAAGTGCTGATCGACGGCAAGCCGATCTCCAGCATTCCGCGGGCCATGCTGCGCAACTCGACGGCGGTGGTCGATCAGAATGTGGTGATCTTCGAAGGTACGGTTCGCGACAACATCGCCATGTGGGACCCGACCATTACCGAGGAAGCCATCGTCGGCGCCGCCAAGCTGGCCTGCATTCACGACTTCATCGTATCGCGTCAGGGCGGCTATCAGGCCAAGCTGTCCGAGGATGGCAACAATCTCAGCGGCGGTCAGCGCGCCTTGATGGACATTGCCAGGGCCATTGCCATTCAGCCGTCGGTGCTGGTGCTCGACGAGGCCACCGCCGCCCTGGACGCCGTGACCGAAGAGAAGGTGATGTCCAATCTGCGCGAGCTGGGCTGCACCTGCATCATCGTCGCCCATCGCCTGAGCACCATCCGTGATGCCGACCGCATCATCGTTTTGGATCAGGGCCGGGTGGTGGAGATGGGAAGCCATGATGAATTGTTGGCCGCCAATGGCCTTTATCGCCAGTTGACGGAACAGGCATGAGCGACACCGGACCCGAACTCGCCCCCGAGGCCAGCGCCACGCCGGAACGGCGGTCGTTGCCCGCCACCGAACCGCTGATGATCGAGCCGGGGGACAAGGCCTGGGCGGTGACCCATGGCAGCGTCCACATCTTCGCCTTTCAGACCGATAAGAAGGGCGTTCAGACCTCGGCACGGCGTTATCTGTTCACCATCAATGCCCATGGCATGTTGTTTCCCCTTCCCAAGGCCCTGCCCAGGATGAAGTTCATCGCCGTGCCCATGCCCGGCACGCGGTGGATGCCCTGTCCGATCGACATGATCTGGGCCACCGATCCGCGCTTCATCGAGGTGGTGGATCAATGGGTGTGCGGCTGGATGTCGGCCAATATCCGCTATTTGCAGAACCGTCCTGCACGCGAACAGGCGGTGCATGCGGAAAAGCAGATGGTCCTGGAGCCGAATTCCATGATCGATGGCGGCAATGGCGTAGTCTGGTGCCGGGCCGAGACCGGCCAGGGTGTGCTGTTCGATACCCAGCCGGTGGGGGCCGGCGGCATGGACATTTTCCCCTTGGCGGCGGGCGGCTGGGTCCGTGCCTTCGAGCAGATGCAGATTACCCCCCTTTCCACCATGGATCTGGCCCGAAACAGAACGCTCCGGGCCTGCCTGGACGACTTCATGGCCCTGGCGCAGCAATCACTGGCGACGGTTCTGAATTTCGCCTTGGTGGACGAGGTGATGCGCCTTGACCGGCGTTCGGCGCGGCTTACCAACGACACGCAGCGGATCATGGGTGATCTGGCCCGCATGATCGGCGGCGGCGGACCGAAGAAATCATCATCGTCGGCCAATCAGCGCCTGTTCTCGGCGGTTCATTCCGTCGCCGCCCGCATCGGGGTGAAGGCGGAAATGCCGACTTCGGTGCATCAGGCCGAGGCCGATGTGGAGCCGTCGCTCGAAGATATCTTGCGGGCATCGTCCCTGCGCTCGCGGCCCGTGCGGCTGGACGAGGGATGGTGGACCCAACAGCAGGGCTCCTTGCTGGCTTTCAAGGCCGAGAATGGTCACCCGCTGGCGCTTCTCGAGAACGGACGTGGTGGCTATTGGCTGGAAGATCCGGTGGCGGGAACCCGCCAGGAGGTCAACGCCGAAGTGGCCGCCGGCATAGCACGCGACGCCTATTGCTTCTATCAGCCACTGCCGGACGGGCGCCTGACCATCAAGCAGGTTTTGATGTTCGGGCTGCAGGATTGCCGCAACGACATTGCCGCCATCTTTCTGGCGGCCGTGGTGGGTGCGTGGATCGGCTCGCTGCCGGCCATGGCGTCCGGGCTGATTTTCGACATCTTGATTCCGCGCCAGATGTCCGGCCTGCTGTGGCAGGCTGGCGCCGCGCTGTTCATCCTGGCATTGGGGCGCGCCGTCATCAGCTATGGCGGGCATATTGCCTTCGCCCGTATTCGGGGGCGGGTTTCCACGCGGCTGAAGGCGGCGTTATGGGACCGGTTGTTGCGTCAGCCGGCGAGCTTCTTCGCACGCTATCCCGCCGTCAGCATCGCCACCCGCGTTCAGACCATCGAAGGTTTCGTCAGTTCCGTGCAAACGGTCGTCAATCAATCGCTGATGACCGTGGGTATGCTGATCAGCAATGTGGTCACCATGATCTGGTTGTCACCTGCGGCGACACCGGCGGCTTTGGGACTGATGGCCCTGTTTCTGGCCGGTATGGGCGTGGCGGCGTGGGGCCAGCAATGGGCCTTCAAGCATGGCGAACAGGCCCAGGGTTCGGTCAGCACTTTTATGTACAGCCTGACTAGTGCGGTGCGCAAACTGCGCCTGGCCGGGGCCGAGGACCGCGCCTTCGTGAAATGGGGCGATCTGTTCTCGCTGTCACGCTCGAAGCAGATTGATGTGCGCAAAGTCACCAACGGTTTTTCGGTATTTTCTTCGGTCTTCAATACGGCATCGCTGGCGGCCATCTTCGCGGTGATCGCCATGATGAGCAAAGAGCAGATCCCGGTCGGCGCTTTTTTCGGGTTCGTCACCGCCTTCGGAATGGCGATGTCATCCTTGTCATCCCTGGCGACCACGGTTCTGAACATCGCCGCGCAATTGGCATCGCTTCCCTATGCCCAGCCCATTCTTGACGCCGTCCCGGAAAAGCTGGTGAAGAAGGCCAGCCCCGGCCGGATGACCGGTGCGGTGGAACTGGCCAATGTGGCGTTCCGTTATGCCGGCGAAGGCGATGTGGTGCTGCAAGGCGTGTCCTTCGCCGTGGAACCGGGCGAATTCGTGGCCATCGTGGGCTCCACCGGGTCGGGCAAGTCGACTTTGGTCAAGCTGTTGCTGGGGCTGGAAATGCCCAGCTCTGGGGCCATCTTGTATGACCAACGTGATCTATCCGGCCTGGATCTGGACGCGCTCCGCCGACAGATGGGCGTGGTGCTGCAACAGCCGCAACTGATGCCCACCAGTCTGTTCGAGAATATTCGCGGCACCGCCAATGCCGGTATGGACCAGGTTTGGGAAGCGGCTCGGCTGGCCGGTATTGCCGACGACATCAAAGCCATGCCCATGAAAATGCACTCCGTGGTGAGCGAAGGTTCCCAGGGGATATCCGGCGGTCAGTTACAGCGCATCGCCATCGCGCGCGCCATCGTGCGTGATCCCGCCTTCCTGATTTTGGACGAGGCGACCAGTGCGCTCGACAATGTCACCCAGGCCGAGGTCAGCCGCAATCTGGCCAGCTTGGCCTGTACCCGCATCGTCGTCGCCCATCGCCTCAGCACGGTCATGGATGCCGACCGCATCGTCGTTCTGGATCAGGGCAAGGTCGCCGAGACCGGAACCTACGGCGAATTGATGGAGGCGGGCGGCGTTTTTGCGCGAATGGCCCGGCGTCAGCAAATTTCCTGACTTTGTCGGGAACTTTTTTCGGTTCTTAGACACAGACGTTCATTGATCAAAGTGAGCGGCGGCTGAACGCCGGTCAGTACAGCACAAGCGGGGGGGGGATATCTCATGCGGGACCAAACGAACGGCAAGTCGGGCGCCATCAAGCTGGACCTGGACGATCTGGATGACGTGGTGGGCGGCGTCGCTTCCACCCCCCAGCAGCAGAAGAACCAGGACATGCAGGCGCTTGAGGCCGCCGTGATGGCCCAGGTGGATAACAGCCAAGCCCTGAAGAGTGCGGCTTCCGGCCAGTCGGGGGCCTCGGCCGCGACCGCCATCGACGATCTGGTCAACGCAAGCGTGAAGAGCAAGACCTTCGCCGGCACGACGGAGGCCCAGGCCAAGCAGGTGGCCTATGCCGCCGCGTTTACCGAGATTGCCAGGGATTTCGGCGAGAACCAGGCCGGCGCCAAGGGCGCGCAAATGGTCGCCGATTTGCTGAAGACGCGATCCGCCGACATCGTTGCCGGGGCGGCGCACATGGATGCCGCAGGATTGCAGGATCTGCGGGCTCAGGTCATCGACATGGCCGAGCACAAAATCGATGGCGCGATGGCGCTGGCGGAAAAGCTGGTCGCCGCCAATAAGATGCCCATTTCCTCGATCGCCGAAATGGCTTCGCACGGTGTTGACGGAGCGATGCAGTCGCTGTGCGGCATGGCGAAGAACAGCAGCACCAGCGGCGCCCTGGCCGAGGTGGTGACCCTGGCCAAGGCGGGGCAGTCGGACGCCATGTCCGGCTTGCAGTTCCTGGCGGTCAACGCCGCTCCGGGGGCCTTGGATCAGGTCAAGGCCATGGCCAAGGAGGGAACGCCGGGGATTCCCGATGTGATGCTGACGCTGGCCAAGTCCAATATCGTGACGGTCCAAAGCATCTATGACCTGGCCGTCGATAAAAAACCCGGCATGATGCGGGTGGTGGCCGCGCTGGCCGAGGAGGGGAACGCTTCGGCGACGACCCTGTGCGGATCGCTGGTCCGCAATGGCGTTGCGGGCGCGGTGGACAATGCGATGGCGTTGGCCAGGATGGGCGTCAATGTGGGGATCGAGGGGCTGGTCAGGGACAGCTTCATGACCCTGGACCATGTCAAAACTCTGCTGTCTGATGCGGCGCCGGGCGTCATGGACATCCTGTCGAGCATGACCGCAGCGAGCGCCGCCGGGGCAAAGGATCTGTTGCTGGCCCAGGCCAAGGCCGGCGCCAGCGGCGCCATTGACGCCGTGGAAAGCCTGGTCACCAGAAATCTCGTCACTATGGCCGAATTGAAGACCCTGGCGCAGAACGGCGCCCCCGGCTCTGTTGCCGCCCTGGGTGATCTGCTGCAAAAGGGCAACGCAACGGCGGGGACGACACTGAAGGACCTGTGTACCGCCAGTGTCGCCGGGGCGGCCGAACAGATCGGCATCGCCTTCGCCAAGGGTAATGCCACCATGGGGCCGATTCTGAAGGATCTGGCCATTGCCGGCTCCCTTGGCGCCGTGGACGAGGTGAAGGCCCTGGCCCAGTCGGGATTCGCCGGTTCGCTTGACATCGTCAAGGCGCTGGTCACTGGCAGCAAGATGACCGTCGCCGATGTGGGCGAACTGGCCACGGGCAGCGGTTCCAAGCTTATGTTGACCGCCCTGGCCGATCTGGCTACCCAGACCAAGCCGGTAGACGGTGCCCTAGCTAAAATCAAGGTCTTGGCCGCAGCCGGAGCCGACGGCGCGATTGTCGCCGTCGAGCGGCTGGTGACCGGGGGCAAGCTGACCATCGCCGATGTGGCAACCATGGCCACCAGCGGCACGCCGGGCATGGCGACAGCGCTTTATGATCTGGCCGTTGCCGGCAATGCCACCGCCCTTACCCAGATCAAGACCTTTGCCAAGAGCGGCGCAATCGACACGGGCGATGTGCTGGAGGCGCTTGTCAAGCGGGGGTCGCTGACGGCAGACAACCTCAAGAGCTTCGCCACCGATTCCACCGCGACGGACGCCGGCAAAGCGATCCTTGTGGCGTCGCTGGGCGATCTGGCGGCAAATACGGCCACCAGCGCCGCCGCCCTGACCGCCCTGTCCGCCCTGGCCACCAGCAATGTTGCGGGTGCCCTGGATCAGATCGAAAACCTGGCGAAGACCGGCAATGCCGGTGCTCTGTCCACGCTGGCCACCTTGGCGGTCAACAACGTGGGCGACGCCAAAGATACGATTCTGGCCTTCGCCAAGGCCAATGTTCCCGGGATCGGGGCGTCCATCGAAACCCTGCTGTCCAAGGGCAAGATCACCGTGGCGGCCATCGGGGATCTGAGGACGGCGGGGGCCACCGCCATGGGTGACGTTTTGGCCCGTCTGGTGAATGGCCTCGTAACGGGGGCCACAGCAGCCAATGTCACCGATGCCGTTACCCAGATCAAGAAGCTGTCCGCCGATCACGTCAGTGGGATGGAGGGCGCCATCGGCGCCATGATCAGCAAGGGCAAGATAACCCTCGCCGACGTCTCGACGCTGGCGAAGAGCGGTAGCACGGGCATGGCCGCCGCCCTGGCGGAGTATACCGTGAAAACGACCGACCGGTTGTCGGCCGTCATCATCACCCCCGGGACAGCCATCGATATCGCCAGAAAGCTGGTTGCCAGCACCGCGTCCGAGGCCGGAAGCTGCGCCGCGATCCTGGCCAAGGCCAACTTGCTCAAATTGGCCGATCTTCCCACTTTGATGGCGTCCAACAAGGCCGGCCTGATGCAGGCACTGGGCGATCTGACCAATGCCAACATAGCCGGCGCCGGGACCATGCTGGTGAATGCGGTCAAGGCGGATACGGCCGGTGCGAAGGAGGCTTTCCTTTCTGCCGCATCTTCACCCCAGGGCTTGGCCGCCATTTCGGATCTGGTGAGCACGGGTAAGATCAGCCTTAACGATATTGGCCAAAAGATCGACAATGGGGCCGCATCCCTGCTTCCGGCCCTGGGTAAACTGGTTGGCAGCAATATCCCCGGCGCCTTGGACATGTTGGTCGACAAGGTCAAGGTCGGTGGCCCCGCCATGGTGGCCAAACTGGAGCAGATCGTCACCAGCGGCGGCGTTGCGTGTACCTCGACCGCCGTCCCGAACACCATGCTCATGCGCTCCATTTTGACCGCCGAACCCGTGGGCAACCCCATCCCCATGAGCGTATTGGCGCAATTGGCCGGAGAAGGCGTGCCCGGCATCATGCCGATGCTGCAGAAACTGGCTGTCGCCTTGGACACTAAGGGCGCCGCCACATCGCAGCTCGACGTGATGTTGAACGTGACCGAAGGCAAACAGTTCCGGGGAAGCTTCGTCAACGTCGCCGTCGATGCCATCACCCAGGCGGGCTTGAATGGCTCGACCGAGGCCGTGGCGATCATGCAGGCGCTGATCGATCAAAAGCGCGCCTCGCCCACTCAGATGTACACCCTGTCCGCCGCAGGCGTTCCCGGCGCGCTGGAACTGGTGACCAAAGCCGCCATGGGCGGCGATGCTGGCGCCTTGGCCGAACTCAAGCACGAGGCGTTGCGCCAGACCCCGGGTATCGGGCCGGTCATCGAAGATATGGTGATCAAGGGCAAGATGACCGCCGCCGATGTGGCATCGATGATCACCAAGGGCGGGCCGGACATGGTCGGCGTCCTGACGGATTTGGCCAGCCAGAACGCCAATGGGGCGATGGATCAGATCAAGATCCTGGCCAAGCAAAGTGTTCCCGGCGTGGCCGATGCCATCGAGGCCCTGGCCAAGAGCGGCGCCATGAAGGTGTCCGAGGTGGCAGCGCTGGCCGCCAGCGGAACGCCGGGTATTGCCGGCGTCCTGGGGGATCTGGCTGCTGCGGGGACTCCTGGTGCCCTCAATCAGATCATCACCCTGGCCAACAACGGCAACCGCCTGATGATCAGCGAATTGGGCGATCTGGTGAAGCAGAAGGTGCAGGGGGCCTTGGAAGCGCTGAGCGAACTGGCCACCGAAGACCGAAGCGGAACAGCCATCGCCCAGATCAAGAAATTGGCGCGTGACGGAATTGCCGGGGTGGATGACGTCGTCAGAACCTTGGTTACCGGCGGCGGCATGACTGTGGGCGATCTGGGGGCTTTGGCTGCCGCCGGCGCACCGGGCACGATGTCGTTGCTGGGCAGTCTGGCCACCGGCGGTTCCGCCAGTGCGCTGGAACAGGTGAAGTACATGGCAACCAACGACGCCCCCGGCGCCGCGGCAGTCGTGCAATCCCTGGTGACCAGCAATAAACTGACGCCGTCGGACGTGGTCGACCTGTACAAGGCCGGGGCGGCGGGGATGGCCGGTGTTCTGGGCAATCTGGCGGCCGCCGGTTCGGCGGATGCGCTGACCGAATTCAAGGCCCTGGCGCCAAAGGGCGGACCGGATGTGGTCCCGGCCCTGGAAAAGCTGCTCACCAGCGACATCTTGAGCCCCGCCGATGTGGTCGCCATGGCGGCGGCCGGTGTGCCGGCGGCCCTGGACAGCCTGGGCAATCTGGCCGCCAAAGGCAATGACGAGGCCCTTACCGCCTTGAAGGCGGAGCTTGAAGGCAAATCGGCGGCGGCTGTGGCAGCGCTGGATCACCAGCTTGAGAACAATGCCCGCTTCGCCTTCACTCTGATGGCGGACGAGATCAAGGCGGACCGGATCACCATCTCTCACGTCACCGACATGGCCGAGAACGGGAGCAGCAGCGCGCTGGCGTTGGTCGCCGATCTGGTGAAGGGCAGTGTCACCGGCGCCGCCGCCGCGCTGGATGGTTTGCTGGCCAGCGACGTGCCCGGCGCGCCGGTCGTGACCGCAATGCTGGTGATGGCCGGCTCGATTACCATGGACCATCTGACCGAATTGGCGAATGGTTCCTCGCCGCGCGGCGCGGTTATGGCCCTCGGTGAACTGGCCCGTGTTCCCGCCCATAGCGAGGCTGCCGTCAGCACGCTGAAAAGCATGGTTATGACCGGTGGGGGAGACGAGCCCGACGCACAGTTGACGCTGTCCAACCTGGCGTCATTGAAAATCTCCTGGGCGGAGACGGCGCACAAAGAAATCAGCGACATTGTTGAAGCCAACAAGACGTTGGTGATGGGCGAAGTTAAGTCCTATCTCGCGGACAATGATAACGGCAGCGACATCACCAAAGAAAACGTACAAAGTGTCGTCAATAAGATTCTTGCCACCATCGAAGGGCTGAATTCCGGGCTGACCTCGGACACCCTGGCCAAGAGCATGATTGCCGCGGCTCTGTATCAGGGCGCCAGCGGTCTGCAAGAAGTGCAGGAAGCTTTGGCCGGCGCCTATGGCGGAGAGTTGCTGGTTGGCACCCTGGCCGTCGCCGACAAGCTCACCACCGTCGAAGGCGTCAACAAGTTAGCAACCTCTGTCAGCCGCGATATCCTCGTTGCCGCCGGTCTTGATGGCGCGCCGATTCTGGCCGATATCATGGGTCAATATATGACCAACGGATACGCCATGCTGTCCATGACCGGGCCGGGCGGCCATGTCATGAACGGGATAACGGCTGGCGCCTCCATCCTCAGCGACCCCACCAGCCTGTCGGCCTGGACGGATGCCTATGCGGGTGTAGCTGTGAGCGTCATGTTGGACGCGACCCCGATTGGGGCGCCCTTGGCCGCTGCCCAACTTGCCGCAGCCCTGGTTCAGTGCGAGGCCGTCTCGAGTGCCTGTTCGGCCATGTTCGGCGACACCAACAACAAGGCTATTCAGGCGACGGCCAAAGCCGTGCAGGGCTATGCTGGAATGCTTTCCGAAGTGGGCGGAGAACTGGGCAGTGATGCCTTGCAAAGGCAATTCCATGCCAGCAAACAAGCCGCCCATGACCTCAATAATATGGGGTCGCGCATGATCCGGGGCGATGTCGTCGGCATGGCCACCGCGGCGCGCGAAATGATCAACAATCAGGTGGATTCACTAAATACTTTTGCCCAAGAAAGCGGCGCAAAGATTATAGATGCCGCACAGAAACAAAAAGAGTCCATGAAAATGGCCCAGATGGCTGTGGTTGACGCTCAGATAGAAATGCTGAGCCAGCTTGGTATATCCTGTGGAATTACCAACGCATTGGCCGGATTGTCTGTGGAGTACATGACAGGAATGTACGTTTCTCAGATGGATGCCGCCATAATGGGCGCCGAGTATGGCATGGCCGTCTCAGACATGTTCGCCAAACTGGCCAAATACGATGTGGAGGGCGCAGCCGAGGCCATGGTCGGCTTGGTCCAAATGGGAGTTGCCGGCGCCGCCGAGCAGCTCAAGCAGTCGGCCGAGAAGATGGAAAACGTCAGGCTTGCGGCCGAATCCGCAGCCGCAGACCTGAAGAGCGCGGTCATTGAAAGCGGTGCGGTCGATGCCGCCGAAGGGTTGCTGAATTTGGCCGCCGCCAATGTGCCGGGCGCCATCGTCGGTGTGACGGCGGTGAAAGCCAGCGTGGCCATTCAAGAGGCGCAGGTCAAGGTCGTGATGCAAAATTGGAAACATGCCTCGGAGGGGGTGAGTTCGGCCGCCGAAGCCTTGGCCCGGTTGGCCGCCTTCGATATCGAGGGAGCCGCCATCGCCTTGTCTAACGTCGTCAATGCCGGAGTCGGAATGATCACCGATACGGCTCAGGTCGCTATCGACACCCTGAAGGACCTGGGCTTGATGGGTTATGGGGCGGCCCGTCAACTGATCAACAACCTGGCCGATATCGGCGTGACGGCGGCCGAGGGTATCAAGGACTTCTTCGAAGATTACTTCGATCCGACCAACTGGTGACGTGAATGGGTCTGTGGCCATTTGGACGAAAGTCTCCGGATTTTGGGGCTTTCGTCTCAGCCAACCAGCAGCGGTTGTTTCGCTTCATCTTGAAACAGGTGGGCGACCGCGCCGATGCCGAAGATCTGACCCAGGAGGCGTTTCTTCAAGCCTTTCGGGGCTTCGAAAGCTTCCAGGGCCGGTCCTTGCCCTCGACTTGGCTGTTCGGCATTGCCGTCAATGTGGTGCGGACCCATCTGCGGCGCAGCCCTCAGCTTCGGCACACCTATGTCCCGGAAGAGGCATTGGCCGAGCTGCCCAATGAAGGCAACCCGCTGGCCGATCTGGAAATGCGGCGGCGGATAGAGGCGCTGGACGCCGCCTTGTTCCGCCTTCCCGATGATTGGCGCGAGGTCCTGGTCTGCGTGTCCATGGAAGGCTTGTCCTATGAACAGACTGCCACGGTTCTTGATCTGCCCATCGGCACGGTTCGCTCGCGTCTGTCGCGGGCCCGCGAACGTCTGGCGGCAGACCTTATCGCTGATCGCCCGGCTGGCCGCCGAGTTCTGCAACCGCCTGCGCCACGCCGAAACCATGGGCGGGCGCTATTGGTGGGGCAATTCCATCGCCGATATCTGTCGCCGCCCCGGCCAGTTCCCCTGCTGGAGCAAGCCCGACCGCCTGTTGACGGTGACCATGGAGGACCGCGCCTTCCGCGTCGCGGTGCGCACGGCGCGCCGGGCAATGGCCGGCATCCTTGCCGACCCGACCGGCGGCGCCACCCACTGGCACCGCCAGACCGAGCTGCCGCCCTGGACGCGGGGACGCTTCCCCATGGCCGA
>NZ_LWQU01000170.1 GCF_001650635.1 Magnetospirillum moscoviense
TCCCCGACACCATCATGCCGTCCTTCCATAAGAAGGAAGGGCTGAACCGGGTCGCCAAGGCCTGGGAGGGCAAGACCATCCTGACCGCGCAAGAGGTCGAGGACGTCGTCGCCTACCTGTCGACCCTGAAATAATTCAAGACAAAGGAAGAATCGTCCATGCGTACAGTCAAGACCGGCGTGACCCGCCGATCCGTCCTGGCCGGCATCGGCGCCGGTGCCGCCGCTACCCTGGTCGCCCCGAAGATGGCGTTGGCCGACAAGGCCGCCACCGACGAAGCCATCGCCAAACTGGCCGGCGGGGCCAAGGTGCAGGAAGGCAAGGTCAAGATCCAGCTTCCGCAGATCGCCGAGAACGGCAACACCGTTCCCTTCACGGTGTCGGTCGACAGCCCGATGACCGAAGCCAGCCACGTCAAGGCCATCCACGTCATGGCCGAGGGCAACCCCAGCCCGCAGGTCGCCAGCTTCACCTTCACCCCCACCGGCAAGGCCACGGTGTCGATGCGTCTGCGCCTGGGCAAGACCCAGGACGTGCGCGCCATCGCCCTGATGAGCGACGGCTCGGTCTGGGAAGCCAAGCAGGAAGTCAAGGTCACCATCGGTGGCTGCGGCGGCTGATCAAGCAGGAAGGATTTTAAAGATGCCCACACCCCGCGTCAAAATTCCCGCCCAGGCCGCCAAGGGCGAGGTGTTCGAGGTCAAGACCACCATCGACCACGACATGGAATCCGGCCAGCGCAAGGATTCGGCCGGCAAGCCGATCCCGCGCAAGATCATCAACAAGTTCGTCTGCACCTATAACGGCAAAGAGGTGTTCAAGTCGGATTGGGCCGCGGCCATCTCGGCCAACCCCTATCTGTCGTTCTTCCTGACCGCGACCGAAAGCGGGTCGATCGAGCTGAAATGGCACGACGACGACGGGCAGGTCTATTCGGCTAGCCACGCCATCACGGTGGCGTGACGCCAGTCTTGGCCAAAGGGAGACCGGAGATGAGGAAAAGCGTTCTCGCCGTCAGTGTCGCACTGGTCGTCGCCGCCGTGACCGGCAAGGCGCTGGCCGACCCGCCGTTCGATCCCAAGGACCCGAAGATGGCGCCCTATATCGCCGGCGACAAGCGGTCGGGCTACACCTTCGCCGAGCCGGAAACCCGGGCGATGCAGGATGACGACTTCACCAACCCCGGCTTCCTGTGGGTCGAGGAAGGCAAGAAGCTGTGGTCCAAGGCCGAAGGTGCGGCCGGCAAGGCCTGCAAGGATTGCCATGGCGACGCCGAAAAGTCGATGAAGGGGGTGGGCGCGGTCTATCCCCGCTTCGATCCGCACGTCAACTCGGTCCTGATCCTCGAGCAGAAGATCAACCAGTGCCGCACCGAGCGGATGAAGGCGGACGAGTGGAAGTGGGATTCCAAGCCGCTGAACGCCATGACCACCTTCGTCAAGCATCAGTCCCGCGGCATGCCGCTGGCGGTCCAGGCCGACGGTCCGGCGGCGCCCTATTTCGAAATGGGGCGCAGGCTTTACCTGCAGCGGCGCGGCCTGAACGACGTCGCCTGCAAGCATTGCCACGAGGATTACTGGGGCCAGCACCTGCGCACCGAACTCCTCAGCCAGGGCATGCCCAACGGCTTCCCGCAATACCGTCTGAAGTGGCAGACCCTGGGGACCGCCCAGAAGCGTATCCGCGGCTGCAACGAGGAAGTCCGGGCCGAGCCCTATCCGTGGGGCTCGATCGAGAACGTGGCGCTGGAACTTTACGCCACCTGGCGGGCCAACGGCCTGAAGGTGGAAAGCCCGGCGGTTCGCAAGTAATACCTGGCGCGGTCGGTGATCCCGGCCGCGCCACCTTCCTGGATCCCATGAGGAGCATTCGATGCTGACTCGTCGCGACTTCTTGCAAGTGGCGGCCGCTGCCGCCGTGCTGACCGGCGGTCCGGGCCTTGCCCGCGCGGCCGCCCGCCAGACCATCACCCAGGACGCGCTGCTTGAGTTCAAGCCGGTCGGCCAGGTGACGCTGCTGAATTTCACCGACATCCATGCCCAGTTGATGCCGCTTTATTTCCGCGAGCCGTCGGTCAATCTGGGGGTCGGCGCGGCAAAGGGAGTGGTGCCGCATCTGACCGGCAAGGATTTCCTGAAGGCCTATGGCCTGAAGGCCGGCAGCCCCGAGGCCTATGCGCTGAGCTCGGAGGATTTTTCCGGCCTGGCCAAAAGCTATGGCCGCATCGGCGGTCTGGACCGCATGGCCACCCTGGTCAAGGCGATCCGCGCCCAGCGGCCGGGCAACACGCTGCTGGTCGATTGCGGCGATACCTGGCAGGGCAGCTACACCTCGCTGAAAAGCCGGGGCGAGGACATGGTCGATGCCATGAACGCGCTGGGCGTCGATGTCATGGTGCCGCACTGGGAATTCACCTATGGCGAGGCCCGGGTCAAGGAACTGATCGCCAAGCTGAAATTCCCGTTCCTGGCCCAGAACGTCAAGGACACCGAATGGGAGGAAGACGTCTTCCCGCACACCGCCTTCTTCGACAAGGGCGGCGTCAAGGTAGCGGTGATCGGCCAGGCCTTCCCCTATACCCCGGTGGCCAACCCCCGCTACATGATCCCGAAATGGAGCTTCGGCGTTCGCGACGAGGAAATGCAGAAGCGGATCGATGCCGCCCGCGCCCAAGGCGCCGATTTGGTGGTGGTGGCCAGCCACAACGGCTTCGACGTCGACCGCAAGATGGCCAGCCGGGTCAAGGGCATCGACGTGCTGCTGACCGGCCACACCCACGACGCCATTCCGGGCGTGGTCAAGGTCGGCGATACGCTTCTGGTCGCCTCGGGCTCGCACGGCAAGTTCCTGGCCCGGCTGGATGTCGAGGTCAAGGACAAGCGGGTGGTCAACCATGCCTTCCGCCTGATGCCGGTCTTTTCCGACGCAGTCACCCCCGATGCCGACATGGCCGGGCTGATCGCCAAGATTCGCGCGCCGCACCAGGACGTGCTGGGCAAGGTGCTGGCCCGCACCGACGGATTGCTGTACCGGCGCGGTAACTTTAACGGCAGCTTCGACGATCTGATCTGTCAGGCGCTGCTGGCCGAACGCGACGCGGAAATCGCCCTGTCGCCGGGTTTCCGCTGGGGCTCGTCGCTGCCGCCGGGTGCCGACATCACCATGGAAGACGTCTACAACCAGACCGCCATCACCTATCCCAACGCCTACCGCTCGGAAATGACCGGCCAGCTGTTGAAGGACATCCTGGAAGACGTCGCCGACAATCTGTTCAACCCCGACCCCTATTACCAGCAAGGCGGC
Source organism: Magnetospirillum moscoviense (assembly GCF_001650635.1). GTDB lineage: Bacteria > Pseudomonadota > Alphaproteobacteria > Rhodospirillales > Magnetospirillaceae > Magnetospirillum > Magnetospirillum moscoviense. Next base: position 3,304 of record NZ_LWQU01000170.1, read on the forward strand.
GACATGGTCCGCGTCGGCGGCCTGTCGTACCGCATCGACATCAACAAGCCGATCGGGTCGCGCATTTCCGACATGACCCTGCTGCGATCCGGCAAGAAGCTGGATGCCGCCAAGACCTATACCGTCACCGGCTGGGCCAGCGTCAACGAAGGCACCGAAGGCCCGCCGGTATGGGAAGCGGTGGCGTCGTGGCTGACCAAGAAGAAGGTGGTCAATTTCGGCGACAACAAGACCGTCAAAGTGGTCGGGGCCTGATCCGATGGAGGGGTTCGACGTTTCCTATTGGGCGGCGTTCGGGGCGGGGGCCTTATCGTTCCTGTCGCCCTGCGTGCTGCCGTTGATCCCCGCCTATCTGTGCTTTCTGGGTGGCGTCGGACTGGATCAGCTGGACGGGGCCAAGCGCAGCGTGCGGTTGTCGGCATTGGCTTTCGTGCTGGGTTTCTCGACGGTGTTCGTGGCCATGGGGGCGGGCGCCTCGGCGCTCAACCGGCTGATCACCGACAATATCGAAACCCTGTCGGTGGTGGCGGGCCTGGTCATCATCGCCTTCGGCCTGCATTACATGGGGGTGATGCGCATCGCCTTCCTGAATTTCGAGAAGCGGGTGCATGTGCAAAGCCGGCCGGCCGGGTTGGCCGGCGCCTTCTTGCTGGGCCTGGCCTTCGCCTTCGGTTGGACCCCCTGCGTCGGCCCGATCCTGGCGACCATCTTGATGGTGGCGGCGTCGGGCAGCACCATGGCCTATGGCACCAGCCTGCTGGCCGCCTATGCCGCAGGCCTGGGCATCCCGTTCCTGCTGGCGGCGCTGGCGGCCAAGCCGTTCCTGGCCTTCCTGGCCCGGTTCCGCCGCCACATGCGGGCGGTCGAACTGGCCATCGGCGGATTGCTGATCGCCACCGGGCTGCTGATCCTGACCGGCAGCATGAACCTGATCGGCAACGGCCTGTTGGACCTGATGCCGGCCTTCGGGCGGATCGGTTAGGATGTTGTTCGTGTAAAAGTCCTTCGCTTCGCTCAGTGTACTTTTACACGGTGGTTCATAAGGAGAAAAATAGGCTTGGGGCGGCCCTGCGCCTATTTTCCCAACAGAATCGGGGGAAAGTACACCGAGGCGAAGCCGAGGGACATTTCCACCGAGGACTAGGATTCGGTCTTTTCGCCGGTGACGGCTTCGCTCCAGATGTGGGCGTCCTTTTCCAGGCGGCCCAGCAGCTCGGATTCGTGCTTGAGCAGCTTGCGCGAGGCCTTGAGGGCCTTGTAATAGTGCCCTTCCATCACGTCGTTATAAATCTCGTTGCCGATATCGATGGCCGACGGGCAGGCGCCCAGATATTCGGCCAGGAAGTGGTTGTACAGCTCGAGATAATGGTCGCGCTTTTCCGGGAAGATATAGGCGCACTGCAGGCAGAAATAGATCCGCGAGGCCGGCGTCTGGACGTCCTGCTCTGTCAGGATCTCCTTCTGGCGAAGGATGTTCGATTCGTTATGAACCCGAAGCTTGGTGTTGGCGCCGGCATTTTCCAGCACGGCACCGTTGATGATCACCTTCTCGCCGGGTTTCAGATCGATCAGCAGGGGCAAGGGGGGTCTCCCAGAAGCGATTTGTCGTCAAGCATTATACCCTTCGGCGCCCAGGCGCAATCACCCTACCAGCCGCCGCTCTCCAGCCATTCGGCCAGCATACCCAGCCGGTCGGCGCCCCAGAACCCCTCGCCATCGACGAAGAAGAAGGGCGATCCGAACACGCCGCGAGCGATGGCCGCGTCGGTCTCGGCCCGGCATTTGTCCTTCCATACCGGCTCGTCGATGGCCGCCGCCAGCGCCTGGGCGTCGCAGGCCTGGGCCGCGCCGATGGCCACCACTTCGGCCTTGGCGGAAATGTCGCGGCCGCCCTCGAAATAGGCGGCGAAGACGGCGCGCGCGAAGGACTTGGCCGCCCGAGGCTCGGTGGAGTCCAGCCACCAGAAGGCGCGGGCGGCAGAGGTGGTGGCCACCGGGAACGGCTCGGGCAGGCGATAGGGCACCTTCATCCACCGCGCCATGCGTTCCCAATCGTGGGTCGAATAGGCCCCCTTCAGCGGCTGGTCGATCAGTCGCTGATTGCCCGAGGCCTTGAAGGCCGGTCCCAGCAGCATCGGCTTCCACAGGCAGTCACGGCCAAAGCGAGCCGCCAATTCGTCGATCCGGTGGCTGGCGAAATAGGCATAGGGCGACGAGAAGTCGAAGAAGAATTCGATCGGGGCGGGCATCGGGCGTTCTCCTACCAGGGGAGTTCGGTGCCATCGTAATGCAGGAACTTGCCGTTGTCCTTCAAGGTTGCGCCACCGATCACCGAGCGCATGCCGGCGACGGCGGTTTGCGCATCCAGCGGCGCCGTCGGCCCGCCCATGTCGGTGCGGACCCATCCCGGCGACAAGGCCAGGGCGATCACGCCGCTGGCGGCCAGATCCACCGACAATCCCTTGATCACCATGTTCAGCGCCGCCTTCGAGGCGCGGTAGGCATAGGCGCCGCCCGAAGTGTTGTCGGCCATCGACCCCATTTTAGACGACAGTGCCGCGATGATCTTGGGGCCGCACAATTGGTCGGCGAAGGCCTCGGCCATCTTCAGGGGTGCTACGGTGTTGGTGCGCACCACCCGCAGGAAGCCTTCGACATCGATTCCGCCGAATTCCTGGTTCTCGCCGTAGATGCCGGCATTGTTCAGCAAGACATCGATGGCGGTTCCGGCCAGCGACGCCTTCAGGCGGCGGATCGAGGCTTCGTCGGTGATGTCGGCGACATAGACCTCGGCCCCGGAATCAGAGGCGGCGCGCCCGGACAGCGGATCGCGCACGGTGGCCAGCACCCGCCAGCCGTCCTTGGCATATTGTCGGACGAATTCCAGGCCCAGGCCGCGATTGGCGCCGGTGATCAGGATGGTCGGCATCCTTGTGCTCCTTATCCCAAAAGACGAAGGGCGGCCGGGGCGTCATGCCGCCGGCCGCCCCCGAACCGCAATGAATGGCGCCTACTTGACCTTGTGGGCCAGGTCGCCCTTGCCGTCGGCGGTGAACTCGACGCCGATATTGGCCTTCTTGCCGCAGGCGGTAAACACCCAGGTTTCCTTCCAGGCGCCTTCGACCAGCATGCCCTTGCCATCGATCTTACGCGGCTTGGTTTCCTTATCCAGCTTGCTGTCGACCGGGATGATCTTGGTCTGGTCGGTGCACTTGCCCTTGGCCAGGCTGGCCAGCACGTCCTGCATGACCTTGTCTTGCATCGGCGGATTGGCCGAGGTGGCGCCCGGCATCTTCAGCTGCATCTGCGGCGGCTGGCCGTTGGCTTGCGCCCGCACCAGGATGTTCTGCATGACCGGCGTGCCGCAGCGGCTCATCTTGATGCGGTCCATCCACAATCCATCGACCGGATGCGGGCCCTCGCCGAACGCCGCCGGCCTGAAGATGGTGATGGCGGCCCGCTCCATCGGCTTGTGCTCCTTGCACTCGGGCGCCGAGATCGAATCGCCGATGGTGGCGATCTGGCTGACCGTCTTCTTATACGCGTCGCTGGTGGCATAGGCCTGGAACCGCTGCAACGCCTCGGGGATGGCTTGAGGAGCGGCCGGGGGCTGCTGTGCCAGCGCCTGCGAGGCGCACAGGGTTCCCATCACAAGCGCAAAGGACAAAACGCGCATCGTCGTCGGTACTCCCAAATCGAAAAAGAGGCCGCACCTTACCCTGCTTTTGCGCGCCTGTCACCCGATCGCCCATCCTGACGGTTGGTTGGCAGCCATGCATGGGGTAAGCTTGTCAGCCCACAAGCTTTTGCGGCCGGTCCATGAGCGAACCACGCCTTGTCGTTTTCGACGTCGACGGAACCTTGATCGATTCCGAGCACAACATCGTTGCCGCCATGACCGAGGCGTGGTCGCACATGGAGCTGGGCGTCCCCGAGCCGTCGGACGTCCGGCGCATCATCGGCCTGTCGCTGGTCGAGGCCTGCTCGGTGCTGCTGCCCTGGGCCACCCACGAAATGCACCGCCAGGTCGCCGAGGCCTACAAAGAGGCTTTCCGCGGTCTGCGCCTGCTGCCCGACAACGAGGAGCCGCTGTTTCCCGGCGTCCTCGAGGCGTTGGACGCCCTGGATCAGGACGGCTGGCTGCTGGGCCTGGCCACCGGCAAGTCGCGGCGCGGCGTGCAGGCCATGCTGGACATGCACGACTTGCACGGCCGCTTCCTGACCATCCAGACCGCCGACGACAATCCCGGCAAGCCCAATCCGGCCATGCTGGTCCGCGCCGCCGCCGAATGCGGGGTCGAGCCCGCCAACATGATCATGGTCGGCGATACCGCCTACGACATGATGATGGCCAAGTCGGCCAAGGCGATCGGCTTGGGGGTGTCTTGGGGCTATCATGCCATCGAGGAATTGCGAGGCGCCGGCGCCCAACTGGTGATCGACGATTTCGACAATCTGACCGAGGTCGCGGCCCGGCTGATCGGGGCGCCCGAATGCGGCTGAGCACAGTGCTGAAGGTGGCGGTGATCGGCGGTTTCGGGATCGCCGTGCTGGCCATCGCCGCTGCCAAATCGCTGGATCTGGGGCGGATCAAGACCCTGCTGGTGGCCGAGGTCAAGGCCGCCACCGGGCGCGATCTGACCATCAATGGCGGTCTGCGGCTGCGGGGCGGGCTGGTGCCGGCCCTGGTCGCCGACGGGGTGTCGCTGGCCAACCGCCCGGGAGGCTCGCGGCCAGACATGCTGCGGGTCGATCGGGTCGAGGCCGAACTGGCCTTGCTGCCGCTGCTGCGCGGCGACGTCCGGGTGGTCCGAGTGGTGGTTTCCGGACCCGACATCGTTTTGGAAACGGGTGCCGACGGGATCGGTAACTGGGTTCCGAACCCGGCGCCTGCCTCCGCCGGCAAGTCCGACAAGGCCACCGCCCGTTTCAACCTGCGCGAATTCAAGATCAAGAACGCCCGCGTCACCTTGGTCGGCGCCGACCGGTCAGGCGACACCTACAATGTCCACAGATTTTCCATCCAACCCGAACGGCCCGGCGCTGGCCCGGTCTCGGTCCATGTGGTCGCAGACCATTCCGGCAAGACCTTCGAACTAACCGGCAGGCTGGGCAGCCTTGCCAGCCTGGGCGACGGCAAGCCGTGGCCGATCCGGCTGAAGGCCTCGGGCCGTGGGATCCAGGCCGCCTTGGACGGCACGCTGACGGCGCCGCTGGCCGGCAAGGGCGCGGATCTCAAGGTCGGGCTGCAGGCTGACGAATTCGCCGATCTGGCCCGGTTGGCCGGCCGCTCGCTGCCGCCGGTGGGGCCGTTTCGCCTGAGCGCGCGCCTGACCGATGCCGGCGGCCCGCTGGGGCTTGCCGAGATCGATGCCGCGTTAGGGCGGCGCGACATGGTGTTTCTGTCGGCCAAGGGTGGCGTCCGCGACCTGTGGTCGGCCCACGGAATCGAGCTGGCGGTGGCGGCGGAAAGCGACAATCTGGCCGGCCTGTCCCGTCTGGTCGGTTTCGATGTCCCGTCGATGGGACCGGCGCGGGCGTCGGCGCAATTGCGCGGCGGCGTGGGCGATTGGCGGCTTTCCGACTTCAAGGCGGCGGTGGCGGCCAGCGAGCTCGTCGGCGAAGTGGCCTGGTCGGGCGGCCGGGTCCCCAAGGTTTCCGCCCAACTGAGCGCGACCGCGCTGGCGTTGGCCGACTTCACCACGCCGGCGGTTCGTCCTGGCGAGAAGCTGGAAGCCCGTGGCGCGGTCAAGGGGGGCAACGGCCGGCTGGTTCCCGACTGGCGGGTGCCGGTCGATCTGTTGCGAAGCGTCGATGCCGACATCGCCCTTCATGTCGGCACCTTGGCGCTGGGCAGTGTGCGGCTGACCGACACGGCGGTCGGCTTGCGTCTGGGCGGTGGCCGGTTTGAGCTGGCGCCGATGCGGGCCGGCTTGGCCGGCGGCGCCCTGGACGGGTCGGTGGACCTGCGGACCAATGGGGCCGTTCCGTCGGTGGCGGCCTCGCTTCGGGGCATGCATGTCGAGTGGGGGCGCCTGGGCCACGAACTGGGACTGACCGGCAGCCAGGCGGCGCGCGGCGACTTCACCCTGGCGCTGGCCGGGCGCGGCGACGATTTACGGGCGATGCTGGCGGTGGCCGAAGGGGGCTTGGTGGCCGATGTCGGCCCGGGCTTTCTTCCCGGTGGCGACGAGATGAGCTGCGCGGTGGCGCGGGCGACCGTCAAGGACGGAATGTTCCAGACCGAGCGGGGCCTGGCGGTCGAGACGGCGAGCCACGCGCTGCTGGGCGGCGGCACCCTTGATCTGGCCCATGAAACGGTCGAGCTGACATTGCTGCCGCAAAATCGCGGCGGGCGCGGGCTGATCCTGAGCGGCCCCCTGGCCGAGCCGACGCTGTCATGGCGCGAGACCGCCCCGATCGAGGCGGATGGTTCGGTCTGTCAGATGGGGCGCGGGCAGGTCAAGCCGGCCAAGCCCAGGTCAGCCAAGCCGTCACGATGACGGCTGGACCAGCTTGCAATCCTTCTTGGCCTTGGCCAGACGCTTGCACGCGGCACGGGCCTGATCCTCGGTGAAGCCGGTCAGGCGGGCACGGAAGGTGTGGGCCTTGCCGGCCTTGACCTTGTCGATGTCGATGGTCGCCCGCGAAACCAGACCGCCCAGCTTCGACGCCGCCGCGCTGGCTGCCTGATGGGCCGGCTTGTGGCTGCCGAACGCGCCGACCTGGATCGCCCAACTGTCGGAATCGACATCGCCCGAACCCAGATCCTCGCCATGGCGGGCGCCGGCCATGGACAGGGTCTTGCTGCCGCTGGCCTTGCCCGTTTGCGTCGCCGCAATCAGGCGGTCGAGGTCGGCCCGGTCCTCGTCCTCGGCCTGGGCCGAGCGGATGCCGTGGTTGCCGGCTTTGACGCGGGCGAAGCCCTTGTCGAGAATCTGCGCCATGTTGCGGTCACGACCGGCGGCGGTGTCGCCGCCGAACACCACGCCGACGATGCGGCGCCCGTCGCGCTTGGCCGAGGCGAGCAGATTGAAGCCCGAGGCGTTGATATAGCCGGTCTTGATGCCGTCCGCGCCCTGATAGCGCAGCATCAGCCGGTTGTGGGTCGAAATCGGCTGGCCGCGCCACTTGAACTGGCGGGTCGAGAAATAATGGTAGTGGCGGGCATGGTTGCGGGCGATGGCCCGGCCCAGCAAGGCCTGGTCGCGCGGCGTCGATATCTGGTCGAGATCGGGCAGGCCCGAGGCGTTCTGATAGGTGGTGGCGTTCATTCCCAACTGGCGGGCCTTGCGGGTCATCATGGCGGCGAAGGAATCTTCGCTGCCGCCCAGCGCCTCGGCGATGACCACCGCGACGTCGTTGGCCGACTTGGTGACCAGGGCCAGCACGGCGTCTTCCACCGAAATGCGATCGCCCGGCCGCAGCCCCAATTTCGAGGGCGCCTGGGCCGCCGCGTGCGCCGACACCGGCATCGTGGTCGCCAGCGACATCCGCCCGGAATCGAGCGCGTCGAACATCAGGTAAAGGGTCATGACCTTGGTCAGTGACGCCGGGTAGGAACGGCGGTCGGGGTTGACGGCGTACAGCACGTCGCCGTCGTCGGCGTCGATGACAATGGCCGCGTAGCGGCTTTCGCGCGGCTGCGCGGCGGCGGGCTGGAGCGCCAACATCGTCGCCGCGAACAAGACAAACGACCCAATGGCCGTGGAAATTATCCGGGTTGCCGCCACCGTAGCCGACCTTCCTTGATCATCAGACCCCATCAGGATAGACCGGCACCTTAAAGAAATGATGACTCGCTGTCCAGTTTACGGCGTCATACGCTTGCCATCTTTTCCCGGCATCAGGGTGAGATAAGATGGCACCCGATCAACAGGATGAGAAACCATGCGCAAGACCTTGACCATCATTGCGGCGACGATGACCCTGGCCGGCGCCCTGTCGGCCTGTGCTTATCGGGGCGGCGACATCGGCGATCCGGTGGTCCGAAAGTTCTATTGGTACTCGTTCCTGAGCGGCGACGATATCGACGAGCATTGCACGGCCGGCATGCCGGACCGATTCCGGGTAGTCTATAACGGGGTGTATTCCGAACAGGTGCGCATCTACCAGCTGGATTCGCTGCAGAAGGTGCTGTCGGTCAAGGTGGTGGGCTCGGGCAATGCCGGCAAGCTCAGTTCCGACGACCTGCTGAGCCCGTGGCGGGCCGACGAATCCAAGATCGCCTTGGACCAGGAAACCTATGATCGGCTGGTGATGTCGTTCAAGGGCGACGGCATGTTCGCCCCGCCGCCGGTCGGCCTGCGCCTGCCGTCGCAATCCTTCTACTGGACGGCGGCGAGCTGCCTGAGCGGGCGCTACAATTTCACCGCCTGGAGCTATCCGTCGGATTCCTTCGATCGGCTGGTGTTCGGGAACAATCTGTTCGCGCTGGATAGCATGGGAATCCCGGTCAAGGCCGCCGGCCCCGTTCCGTTCGACCCGCAGCGGGCCGACAGCGCGCGGCGCGGCGAAGTCACCGACTTCACCCTGGAGGTCGGGCCGCGCGGGCTGCGGCGCTAAGGCGTCGATGACGCTTATGTTGCACTGCACAATAATCCTTGACGAGGTGGGTCAGGCTGGGCATTATATCGATGCTGCGCCGCAATATATCCGGTTCCGGGTTGCGGCCGAACCAATCAAGTCCATTCGTTTCAGGAGCACCAGCAGATGACCACCGCCGCCAAGACCAAGGTTGCCGCCAAGAAGATCGAGCAGGCCGTCGCCGCCAGCCAGGAAACCATCGAAAGCGCCGTCAAGGTCGGCCAGCAGGCCGCCCAGAAGGTCGCCGCCGCCGGTCAAGAGACCATCGAGAGCGCGGTGAAGGTCGGCCAGGAAGCCGCCCAGAAGGTGGTCGCCGCCGGTCAGGAGACCATCGAGAGCGCGGTGAAGGTCGGTCAGGAAGCCGCCCAGAAGGTGGTTGCTGCCGGTCAGGAAACCATCGACACCGCCGTCAAGGCCGGCCAGGAAGCCGCCCAGAAGGCCCAGGCCGTCGCCGAGAAGGCCCAGGCCGCCGCTCTGAAGTCCTACGAGGACGCCCAGGTTTCGACCAAGGACGGCATCGACGCCGTCATCAAGTCGAGCGAGATCCTGACCTCGGGTCTGCAGGAAATCACCCAGGCGGTGGTTAGCCTGACCCAGACCAGCATCGAGGAAGGCGTCTCGGTCTCGAAGCAGATCCTGGCCGCCAAGTCGATCCGCGAGTGGGCCGACCTGCAGTCGACCCTGTCCAAGGCTCAGGTCGATCGTCTGGTCGCCGAGACCACCCGCCTGTCCGACCTGTCCTTGAAGCTGATCGAGGACGCCTTCGCCCCGATCACCGCCCAGGTCAATGCCGGCATCGACCGCATGGTCAAGCGGGCCGCCTAGGCTTTCACGCCTTCAAGAAAGCCCGGCGGGGGAACCTGCCGGGCTTTTTTTGTGGCTTTTCCGGCCTTCCTGCCAATGAGGGGCTTTTCGTTCGCCACTTCCGCCCAATATGATAGGCGTATACCTGTGGCCAAAACCCTAGCTAGCGTGATCATGAGCGACAACAAAGACGACCGGCGCAACGAGGACGGACCCCAGACAGGCGTGGTCATCAAGACCCGCCCGAAGACCAAGAAGCCCTCGATGTACAAGGTCTTGATGCTGAACGACGACTACACGCCGATGGAGTTCGTCGTCCATGTCCTGGAACGGTTCTTCGGCAAGAACCGCGAAGAGGCGACGCGCATCATGTTGCACGTTCATACCAGGGGGGTCGGCATCTGCGGCGTGTACACCTATGAGGTGGCGGAAACCAAGGTGACCCAGGTCATGGATTTGGCCCGGCAGAACCAGCATCCGCTGCAATGTACCATCGAAAAGGAATAGCCGCGGAAGGGGTACGGCCATGCTGTCTCGCAATCTGGAGCAAAGCCTGCATCGGGCGCTGGCCCATGCCACCGAGCGCCACCACGAATACGCCACCCTGGAACATCTGCTGCTGTCCTTAGCCGACGACCAGGACGCGGTGGCGGTTCTTCGGGCCTGCAACGTCGATGTCGAACGGTTGAAGAAGGATCTGGTCGAGTTCATCGACACCTCGCTGGCCGATCTGGTGGCGCCGCAAGCGGGCGACCCCAAGCCGACCGCCGGCTTCCAGCGGGTGGTCCAGCGCGCAGCCATCCACGTTCAATCCTCGGGCCGCGAAGAGGTGACCGGCGCCAACGTCATCGTCGCCTTGTTCTCGGAACGCGAATCCCACGCCGTCTATTTCCTGCAGACCCAGGACATGACCCGCCTGGATGCCGTCAATTACATCAGTCACGGCGTCGCCAAGGCGCCCGGCCGCAGCCAGGCCAAGCCGGTGCATGGCGCCGACGACGAAGCCGGGGCCGAGAAGGTGGTCAAGAAGGGCCAGGAGGCGCTGACCGCCTATTGCGTCAACCTCAACAAGAAGGCCAGCCAGGGCAAGATCGACCCGCTGATCGGCCGCGAGCCCGAGGTCGAGCGGACCATCCAGATCCTGTGCCGCCGTTCGAAGAACAATCCGCTTTACGTCGGCGATCCCGGCGTCGGCAAGACCGCCATCGCCGAGGGCCTGGCCCTGAAGATCGTGCGCGGCGAGGTGCCCGACGTCTTGAAGGACGCCACCATCTTCGCGCTGGACATGGGCACGCTGCTGGCCGGCACCCGTTATCGCGGCGATTTCGAGGAACGGCTGAAGGCGGTGGTGACCGAACTCGAGAATTATCCCGGCGCCATCATGTTCATCGACGAGATCCACACGGTGATCGGCGCCGGTGCCACCTCGGGCGGCTCGATGGATGCGTCGAACCTGTTGAAGCCGGCCCTGGCCGCCGGTGTGCTGCGCTGCATCGGCTCGACCACCTACAAGGAATACCGCAACCATTTCGAAAAGGACCGCGCCCTGGTGCGCCGGTTCCAGAAGATCGACGTCAACGAGCCCTCGGTCGAGGATTCCATCAAGATTCTGATCGGCCTCAAGCCTTATTACGAAAGCCATCACCGGGTGAAGTACCTGCCCGAGGCGATCCGGGCCTCGGTCGAGTTGGCGGCCAAGTACATCACCGACCGCAAGCTGCCGGACAAGGCCATCGACGTCATCGACGAGGTCGGCGCGGCGCGCATGCTGCTGCCCGAATCCAAGCGGCGCAAGACGGTGACGGTCAAGGATGTCGAGGAAATCGTCGCCAAGATCGCCCGCATTCCCCCCAAGTCGGTCTCGGTCAGCGACACCGAGGCGCTGCGCACCCTGGATCGCGACCTGAAGACCCTGGTGTTCGGCCAGGACCAGGCCATCGACGCGCTGTCGGCGGCCATCAAGCTGGCGCGTGCCGGCCTGCGCGAGCCTGAAAAGCCGATCGGCTGCTATCTGTTCAGCGGCCCGACCGGTGTCGGCAAGACCGAGGTGGCCCGCCAGTTGGCCCGCATCCTGGGGATCGAGCTGACCCGCTTCGACATGAGCGAATATATGGAGCGCCATTCGGTGTCGCGTCTGATCGGCGCGCCGCCCGGCTATGTCGGCTTCGACCAGGGTGGCCTGCTGACCGACGCCATCGACCAGCACCCCCATTCGGTGCTGCTGCTGGACGAGATCGAGAAGGCCCACCCGGACCTGTTCAATATCTTGCTGCAGGTGATGGACCACGGCCGCCTGACCGACCATAACGGCAAAAGCGTCGATTTCCGCAACGTTATCTTGATCATGACCACCAATGCCGGCGCCGCCGATCTGGCCAAGCCGGCCATCGGCTTCGAACGCGAAACCCGCGAAGGCGACGACAAGGAAGCGATCCAGCGCATGTTCAGCCCCGAGTTCCGCAACCGGCTGGACCAGACCATCGCCTTCGCCAACCTGTCGCCGGAAGTGGTGGCCCAGGTGGTCGATAAGTTCATCATCCAACTGGAAGCCCAACTGAGCGACCGCGACGTCCATATCGAACTGTCCGACGAGTCCCGGGCCTGGCTGGCCAAGAAGGGCTATGACCGCCAGTTCGGCGCCCGCCCGCTCGGCCGCGTCATCCAGGAGCACATCAAGAAGCCGCTGGCCGAGGAATTGCTGTTCGGTCGCCTGGCCAAGGGAGGGCTGGTCCGTCTGGATATGGTCGATGGCAAGATGGTCTTCACCTATGGAGACGATGCCAAGTCCGCGCCAAAGGTTCCGGCTCTGGTCGAATAGACCAGTCCCAAAGACTTGACAGAGGACGGGCGGATCGGCATAATATGTCTACAGTGAACGAAAGGGAGGGGTGCTTCCCCTGGTACAGTCTCTAGCGAACCAGTACTTCTGACTACCCCCCGGTGGGGTAGGGAATCTGGTCAGGAGGGTGTGTAACGGCATGACGCCGCCGGGTAAGAAGAAAGGGGATGTCGCCTAGGATGACGTCTCTGAGCTTTGACAATTCGGAGTTCCTGTATCGGCATCTTGCCGAATGATCGGGCCGCGTGGCCCACACAAAGACGAAAGCCCCGCGATGAGCGCTGATCCGCCCGCGGGGCTTCGCTTTTGTCTGGCGCGATGAAATTCAAAGTATGTGAGCCACAGAGGCACGGAGGCACAGAGAAAAAGATCAAGATATGATCTTATTTTTTGGCTCTATTCGCAATTCGTATTGATATCGTGTAGAATGGCGGAAACGCGGGAGGTTTTGCGCGATGGATCGGAAGGA
>NZ_LWQU01000171.1 GCF_001650635.1 Magnetospirillum moscoviense
CGCCGCCGTCATCTTTTCCGATATCTTGAGCCTACCGAACATGGTTCCCCCTGTATCTGGTGGAACCCCAGTGATTCATGGTTGCCGCTGGTTGGCAAGCCCCGCCGAGTCAGATCGAGCGTTCGCCGGTATTATGCGGATGCGCGTAGATGGCCGGGTCAAGCCCGGCCATGCCGACGAGGGGTGTGGATGGTGCCGCGAAAATTTAACCGGACAGCCGTGAGTCATGCCCGAGGGCGACGAGAGGAAAATCCGAGTCCACCAAACGCAGGCAGACCCTAAGCCGGCTTCGGCAGGGTGAACCAGAAGGTCGAGCCCTTGCCGGGCACCGATTCGACCCAAATGCGCCCGCCGTGGCGTTCGACCACCCGTTGGCAGATGGCCAGGCCGATGCCGGTTCCGGCGAAGCGATCGCGCGGATGCAGGCGGCGGAACAGGTCGAAGATCTGGCGGTGATATTCGGGCTCGATGCCGATGCCATTGTCGGCGACATAGAACGCCCAGTCGCGGCCGCGATCCTGGCATCCCACCCGCACTTCGGCGCGGACATCCTCGCGGCGGTACTTCAAGGCATTGCTGATCAGGTTCTGGAACAGGCTGCCCAGCAAGGCGGCGTCGCCTTCGATCACCGGCAATTGGCCATCGACCTCGACCACCGCCTGCGCGTCGCTGATCACGCCCTTCAGGTGGGCCAGCGCGGTGCTGACCAGGATGCCGGCCTGGACCGGGACCGGGGTCAGATCGCCGGTGCCGACACGGGAATAGGACAAAAGCTCGCTGATAATGGTCTGCATGCGCTGGACGCCTTCGACGGTGTAGCCGATGAAGGCGTCGGCGTCGGAATCCAACTGGCCTTGATAGCGCCGTTGCAGCAATTGCACGTAGCTGGCGATGTTGCGCAGCGGCTCTTTCAGGTCGTGCGAGGCGATATAGGCGAATTGTTCAAGGTCGGCGTTGGACCGTTGCAGATCGCGGTTGGCGGCCTCCAGGTCGGCGGTCATCCGGTGTTCGCGCATCAATTCGCGGTACAAGACGATGCATAGCCCGCCCATCAACACCCAAGACACCACCACCAAGGCGGCGATGCGCAAAGCCCGTTCGCGCCATTGCGCCAAAGCCTCTTGGGAGCCGACGCTGACCCACACCACCAGCGAGCGCGGCTCGACCACCCGGTAGGACACCACCCGCACCACCGAATCCACGGCTGAGCGGCCCTGATAGGTTCCCGACGGAGCATTCGGCAGATGGGTGGTGAAGATCGGGTTGGCGCTCATGTTGCGACCGATATCCTCGGGCTTCAACGGCTGGCGCACCAGGACGGCGCCGTCCAGGCGATAGATGCCCAGCGCGGGTACCGGCCCGTAATCAAGCTTCTGATAGAAACGCTTGAAATAGTCGATCTGAACGGTCACGGCCGCCGCGCCGATCCAGGCACCACTGGCCGAATACAGGCGCTTGGCGACGGTGAAAACGAAACTGCGCGTGGATTCGTCGAAGCCCGCCTGGCCGATGAAGACCTTGCCGGCATCGTCGCGCCGCAGCGCCTTCACCCAATCTCGATCCCGAAGGGTGATGCCCGCCGGAAACACCCCCCGAAGGTCGGAAATCAGCGCGCCTTCGGGATCGACGATATAGATGTTTCCCAAATGCGGCGACCCGGCCAGCATTTCGATCAGCGGTCTAGCCGCCTCGGCGGCGGTCTTGCCGTTGGGTGACACCAGGGTGCCGGCATGGTCGGCGACGCGGGCCAGGGCCAGCTCTGCGGTGTCGAGCGTGCGCGAGGCGTGTTCGTCCAGCAGATTGGCGATGTCGGCGGTGGCGGATTCGATCCGCTTCAGGCTTTCATCATGGTCGGTCCAGATGAACAGGGCTGCCAAGATCACGCTCAGGACGGCGTAAAGGCTGGCCATCGCCAGCAAAACGCGGTGCGGCCGGGTTTGCCCGATCATGGCGGCGCCCCCTGGTCAGCCGACAGGGTCCAGACGCGGGACGCCCGCATCAGCCCCCCGAGCTCAGGAGCATGTCGCGAAACAGCGCCACGAATTTCTGGTCGAACTTTTCGCGGATATTGTTGGTCATCACCGACAAGGCCTGTGCGGCCGACATCGGCGCGCGGTAGGACCGGCGTTCGGTGAGCGCGGCGAAGACATCGACCACCGCGGCGATGCGGACCAGATCGTTGATCTGGTTGCCCTGCAGTCCGTCGGGATAGCCGGTACCGTCCAGACGCTCGTGGTGCTGGGCGGCGATGGCCATGACGCCCGATGGCACATCCGGCGCCTTGGACAGGTAGCGCACGCCCAGCAGGACATGGTCGCGCATGCGGATCTTCTCGGTCGGATCCAGGGGCGACACCTTGTTCAGCAGGGCCTGAGGCATGCCGGTCTTGCCGATGTCGTGCAGCAATCCGGCGGTCGCCAGCGTCATCAGATCGTCGTCGCCCAAGCCGAGCTTGTAGCCGAACAGCACCAAGAGGGTCGAAACGCGGAGCGAGTGGACGTAGATGAAGCTGTTGTGGTTGGCCAGGCCTTCGAAGATCTGGTGGTAGCCGTTCTGCTTGACCGCATCCAAAACCGGGGCACAGGCCTGACCGATATTGTGGAAGTCCAGCGCGTCCCCGGTGGCGATCAGGTCGGTGATGCCATCGAAGGCGGCCAGGGTGCGCTTCAGCGCTTCGCGAGGCGAGGGCGCCAGTGTCTCCCAGCGGGCTTCGACACGGTGATCGACCAGACGGGCGATCAGGCCGATCAGGTCGCGGTCGCGGTTGTTGAAATCGACAACGGCGTCGGCGTCGGAAACGATCGGCGCCGATGCGCGACCTTGCTTCGGCGCCCAGGTGCACAGGATCATCGGGACCTGGTGAAACACCTTTTCGGCGCGCAGACGCGGCAGGGCCTGCAGGCGATC
This sequence comes from Magnetospirillum moscoviense, assembly GCF_001650635.1. Taxonomy (GTDB): domain Bacteria; phylum Pseudomonadota; class Alphaproteobacteria; order Rhodospirillales; family Magnetospirillaceae; genus Magnetospirillum; species Magnetospirillum moscoviense. The sequence continues at coordinate 2,908 of NZ_LWQU01000171.1, forward strand.
GGAATTGGCGATTGCCGTGTCGGCGACCAGTACGGCGGCCGGCGTCGCCCTGGTACGGACCGCCGCCGATTCGATGTCGGGATAATCCGAGACTTCGTAGAAGGACGCGAGCTCTCGGCCGACGGCGTCGCGGCTGCGCGCGTCGGGATGAATGACGACGACCGACCGGCGTGGCGCCTCGAACGACGCAAGCCGAGAAGCTTCCGAATCGACTCGGAGGAGTTCCATCCTCGTACTCCGCAATCCCCACGGTCAGGGTTGCACACCATGAAAAGTCATGCAACTAGCCAAACATAGAAAAAAGCCCTCCGTCGTCGCCGACGGAGGGCCGCTTTGCTTACTCGGCCGGGGCCGCCGGCTGTTCGCCGCCGCCTTCAAGTGCGGGCGGCGTATCGCCTTCGCCACCGCCATCCTCGACCTGCATTTCGCGGTCGCGCTTGGCGGCCAGTTCGCGCAGGCGGTTCATCACCGCGCCGGTACCGGCGGGGATCAGACGACCGACGATGACGTTCTCCTTCAGGCCCTGCAAGGTATCCACCTTGCCCGACACCGAAGCTTCGGTCAGGACGCGGGTGGTTTCCTGGAACGAGGCCGCCGAGATGAACGAGTGGGTCTGCAACGACGCCTTGGTGATGCCCTGCAGGACCGGGGTGCCCGAAGCCGGGCGGCCCTGCTCGCGGATCGCCTTGCGGTTCTCCTGGTCGAACTCCTGACGGTCGATCTGCTCGCCGACCAGGAAGGTGGTGTCGCCGGGATCGGTGATCTCGACCTTCTGCAGCATCTGGCGAACGATCACCTCGATGTGCTTGTCGTTGATCTTCACGCCCTGCAGACGATAGACCTCCTGGATCTCGTTGGTCAGGTACTGCGACAGCGCCTCGACACCCAGCACGCGCAAGATGTCGTGCGGCACCGGGTTGCCGTCCATCAGCGGATCGCCGCGGCGGACATAGTCGCCTTCCTGCACCGAGACGTGCTTGCCCTTGGGGATCAGGTATTCCACCGGATCGCCATCTTCCGGGACCACCAGGATGCGGCGCTTGGACTTGTAGTCCTTGCCGAATTCCACGCGGCCGTCGATGTCGGCGATGATGGCGTGATCCTTGGGCTTGCGGGCTTCGAACAGTTCCGCCACACGCGGCAGACCGCCGGTGATGTCGCGGGTCTTCGAGCCTTCGCGCGGGATGCGGGCCAGCACGTCCCCGGCATGCAGCTTGGCGTGGTTCTCGACCGACAAGATGGCGTCCACCGACAGGAAGTAGCGGGCTTCCATGCCGTTGGACAGGGTCACCGGCTGGCCCTTGTCGTCGCGCAGCTCGACGCGTGGCCGCAGTTCGGAACCGCGCGGCTGCTGCTTCCAATCGACCACCACCTTGCTGGCGATGCCGGTGGCCTCGTCGACCACTTCGCGCATCGACAGGCCTTCGACCAGGTCGACGTAATGGGCGACGCCGTTGGTCTCGGTCAGGATCGGCAGGGTGTAGGGATCCCACTCGGCCAGCTTGACGCCCTTGTTGACCAATTGGCCTTCCTCGACCAGCAGCTTGGCACCGTAGGGAATACGGTGACGCGCGCGCTCGCGGCCCTTGGCATCGAACAGGGCCACTTCGCAATTGCGGCTCATGATGATCTTGGCGCCGGACGAGTTGGTCACGACGTTTTTGTTGATCAACTGGACGGTGGCTTCGCTGACCGCTTCGATCGACGATTGCTCGGCGCCACGCTGGGCGGCGCCGCCGATGTGGAAGGTACGCATGGTCAGCTGGGTGCCCGGTTCGCCGATCGACTGGGCGGCGATGACGCCGACCGCTTCACCGACATTGACGCGGGTACCGCGAGCCAGATCGCGGCCGTAGCAGGTGCCGCACACGCCTTCCTTGGCCTCGCAGGTCAGCACCGAGCGGATGGCCACGACCTCGATGCCGGCATCGTCGATCAGCTCGACTTCCGGCTCGCAGATCAAGTGGCCGGCGGCGACGATGACCTCGCCGGTGACCGGATGGGTGATGTCGCGAGCGGCCGATCGGCCCAGGATGCGTTCCGCCAGCGGGCTGATCACTTCGCCGCCCTCGACGACCGCCGAGACGGTCAGGCCGTTGATGGTGCCGCAATCTTCCTCGACGATGATGGCGTCCTGCGCCACGTCGACCAGACGACGGGTCAGGTAACCCGAGTTGGCGGTCTTCAGCGCGGTATCGGCCAGACCCTTACGGGCACCGTGGGTGGAGTTGAAGTACTCCAGCACGGTCAGGCCTTCCTTGAAGTTCGAGATAATCGGGGTCTCGATGATCTCGCCCGACGGCTTGGCCATCAGGCCGCGCATGCCGGCCAGCTGCTTCATCTGGGCGGCCGAACCACGAGCGCCCGAGTGGGCCATCATGTAGACCGAGTTGACCTGCATGCCGGGCTCGACGCGGCTGATTTCCTTCATCATGGCGTCGGCGACGTCGTCGGTGCACTTCGACCAGGCATCGACCACCTTGTTGTACTTTTCGCCCTGGGTGATCAGGCCGTCCTGGTACTGCTGCTCGTACTCCTTGGCCTTTTCCTCGGTTCCGCCGACCAGATGGTCCTTGGCGGCGGGGATGACCATGTCGTCCTTGCCGAACGAGATGCCGGCCTTGAAGGCGTGGGAAAAGCCCAGGCCCATGATGCGATCGGCGAAGATGACCGTCTCTTTCTGGCCGCAATGGCGATAGACCAGATCGATGACGTTCTGGATATCCTTCTTGGTCAGCAGGCGGTTGATCGAGCTGAACGGCACGTTTGGATTGCGCGGCAGGATTTCCGACAGCAGCATGCGGCCGGCGCTGGTTTCCAGCAGCTCGGTGATCGGCTGGCCGTCCTTATCGACATTGCGGTAGCGTGCCTTGATCTTCTGGTGCAGCGTCAGCACCTTGTCGGCCAGGGCGGCGTTGATCTCGTTCATGTCGCGGAAGATCGGCAGGCGATACAGGATGGCCGAACCGTCCTTGACCGCCTTTTCGATCGACGCGACATCGGTCGCGGCGAACGGGGTGCCGGGCTTGGCGACGTTGAACACCCGGATCTCGCCCTTGGCCAGACCGGCTTCCAGCGCCTCGCGGCTGGACACCCGCAGCGCCCGGTGGGCGGTGATGTCGCGGCGCACCAGGGCGTCGACCACCGCTTCCATGTCCGAGGTGTCGATGGGCAGGGCCGGGTTGGTCCGGTTGTAAAGGAACAGCGTGCCGTTGGCCAAGCCGGTCCGCAGCTCGTGGGCCGAGTGGACCTTCATGGCCATGCCCGGCAGTTCGTCGCGTTCCATGGTGATGTAATAGATACCCAGCACGATGTCCTGGCTGGGCACGATGATCGGCTTGCCGTTGGCGGGCGACAGGATGTTGTTGGTCGACATCATCAGCACGCGGGCTTCCAGCTGGGCCTCGAGGCTCAGCGGAACGTGCACGGCCATCTGGTCACCGTCGAAGTCGGCGTTGAAGGCGGTGCAGACCAGCGGGTGCAACTGGATGGCCTTACCCTCGATCAGCACCGGCTCGAAGGCCTGGATGCCCAGACGGTGCAGCGTCGGCGCGCGGTTCAGCATCACCGGATGCTCGCGGATGACCTCTTCCAGGATGTCCCACACCTCGGGACGCTCCTTTTCCACCATCCGCTTGGCGGCCTTGATGGTGGTGGCCATGCCGTACAGTTCCAGCTTGGCGTAGACGAACGGCTTGAACAGTTCCAAGGCCATCTTCTTCGGCAATCCGCACTGGTGCAGCTTCAGTTCCGGGCCGACCACGATGACCGAACGGCCGGAATAATCGACGCGCTTGCCCAGCAGGTTCTGACGGAAGCGGCCCTGCTTGCCCTTCAGCATGTCGGACAGCGACTTCAGCGGACGCTTGTTGGCGCCGGTGATGGCGCGGCCGCGACGGCCGTTGTCGAACAGGGCGTCGACCGCCTCTTGCAGCATGCGCTTTTCGTTGCGCACGATGATCTCGGGGGCGCGCAGTTCGATCAGCCGCTTCAGGCGGTTGTTACGGTTGATGACGCGGCGGTACAGGTCGTTCAGGTCCGAGGTGGCGAAACGGCCGCCATCCAGGGGCACCAGCGGACGCAGTTCCGGCGGGATCACCGGAATGACTTCCAGGATCATCCATTCGGGGCGCGAGCCGGATTCGAGGAAGGCCTCGACCAGCTTCATCCGCTTGACCAGCTTCTTGCGCTTGGCTTCCGAGGTGGTTTCCTTGAGGTCGATCTTCAGGCGGTCCTTCTCGGACTCCAGATCGATGGCGACCAGCATGTCACGGATGGCTTCGGCGCCGATCTTGGCGGTGAAGGCATCGTCGCCATACTCGTCGACCGCGCGCATATACTGCTCTTCGGTCAGCAGTTCGCGGATCTTCAAAGGCGTCAGGCCGGGCTCGACCACCACATAATTCTCGAAATACAGAATGCGCTCGAGATCCTTGAGCGTCATGTCGCACAAGAGGCCAATACGGCTGGGCAGCGACTTCAGGAACCAGATGTGGGCGACGGGGCTGGCCAGCTCGATATGGCCCATGCGCTCGCGCCGGACCTTGGCCAGCGTCACTTCGACGCCGCACTTCTCGCAGATGATGCCGCGATACTTCATGCGCTTGTACTTGCCGCACAAGCACTCGTAATCCTTGATCGGGCCGAAGATGCGGGCGCAGAACAGGCCGTCGCGCTCCGGCTTGAAGGTGCGGTAGTTGATGGTTTCGGGCTTCTTGATCTCGCCATACGACCACGAGCGAATCCGCTCGGGGGAGGCGATCGAAATCCGGATCTGGTCGAAGGACTGGGTACCGCTCGCCTGACCGAAAATCTTCATCAATTCATTCATGACCTGCTCCCGCATCATCTCGGGGTTTGGCGGACGGGATGGGTCCCGTCCGCCACACTTGACCAAAAGGGCTTAGAAATTGCGCTGGGTCAGCTCGACATTGAGGCCGAGCGAGCGCAGTTCCTTGACCAGCACGTTGAAGGATTCGGGGATGCCGGCCTCGAAATTGTCGTCGCCGCGGACGATCGCTTCGTAGACCTTGGTGCGGCCGGACACGTCGTCCGACTTCACCGTCAGCATTTCCTGCAGCGTGTAGGCCGCGCCGTAAGCTTCCAGCGCCCACACTTCCATTTCACCGAAGCGCTGACCACCGAACTGCGCCTTACCGCCCAGCGGCTGCTGGGTGACCAGCGAGTACGGGCCGATCGAGCGGGCGTGGATCTTGTCGTCCACCAGGTGGTGCAGCTTCAGCATGTAGATGTAGCCGACGGTGACCTTGCGGTCGAACGGATCGCCGGTGCGGCCGTCGAACAGGGTGACCTGACCCGAACGGTGGCGGCCGGCCTTTTCCAGCATGTCGCAGATGTCGCTTTCGCGAGCACCGTCGAACACCGGCGAGGCGAACGGAATGCCCGGGCGCAGATTGCCGGCCAGTTCCAGGATCTCGCCGTCGCCCAGATCGGCGATTTCGTCCTGGAACACCTCGGGGCCATAGAAGTCGGCCAGCTTGGTGCGGACGTCGGCGACGGTCGCGGTGTTGTGGCGATAGCCGTCCAGCAGCTTGCCGATCTGTTGACCCAGGCCGGCCGAAGCCCAGCCCAGATGGGTTTCCAGAATCTGACCGACATTCATGCGGCTGGGCACGCCCAGCGGGTTCAGCACGATATCGACCTGCTGGCCGTCTTCCAGGTACGGCATGTCTTCCAGCGGCACGATGCGGGAAATGACGCCCTTGTTGCCGTGACGGCCGGCCATCTTGTCGCCCGGCTGCAGCTTGCGCTTCACCGCCACGAACACCTTGACCATCTTCATCACGCCGGGCGGCAGCTCGTCGCCGCGCTGCAGCTTTTCGACCTTGTTCTCGAAGCGGTCCTGCAGACGCTCGACGGCGGCGTCGAAGGCCCGCTTCAACTGCTCGACATCGCTCATCACCGCATCGTCATCGACGGCGACATTGCGCCAAGCGCTGTTGTGCAACTCAGCGAACATGTCTTCCGACAGGACAGCGCCGGCCTTCAGGCCCTTCGGACCCGAAACCACCTTCTTGCCCAGCAGCAATTGCTTGAGACGGGCATAGAACGAACGCTCGATGATGGCGCGCTCGTCATCGCGGTCCTTGGCCAGACGCTCGATTTCGGCCCGCTCGATGGCCAGGGCGCGCTCGTCCTTCTCGACGCCACGGCGCGAGAAGACGCGAACTTCGACGATGGTGCCGGCGACGCCCGGGGGCAGACGCAAGCTGGTATCGCGCACGTCCGAGGCCTTTTCGCCGAAGATGGCGCGCAGAAGCTTCTCTTCCGGGGTCATCGGGGACTCGCCCTTGGGCGTGACCTTGCCGACCAGGATATCGCCCGGCTTGACCTCGGCACCGATGTAAACGATGCCGGCCTCGTCCAGGTTCTTCAGGGCTTCTTCACCGACATTCGGAATGTCGCGGGTGATTTCTTCCTGACCCAGCTTGGTGTCGCGGGCCATCACCTCGAATTCTTCGATATGGATCGAGGTGAACACGTCGTCGCGGACGATGCGTTCCGAGATCAGGATCGAATCTTCGAAGTTGTAGCCGTTCCACGGCATGAAGGCGACCAGCACGTTGCGGCCCAACGCCAGCTCGCCCAACTGGGTGGACGGGCCGTCGGCGATGATGTCGCCCTTCTTGATCAGGTCGCCCACCTTCACCAGCGGCTTCTGGGTGATGCAGGTGTTCTGGTTGGACCGCTGGAACTTCAGCAGGTTGTAGATATCGACGCCCGATTCATGGGCGGCGACGTCTTCCGAAGCCCGGATCACCACGCGGGTGGCATCGACCTGGTCGACCACGCCGGTCCGCTTGGCGGTGATGGCCGCACCCGAATCTCGCGCCACCGCCTGCTCCATGCCGGTGCCGACCAGCGGCGCCTCGGCGCGCAGCAGCGGAACCGCCTGACGCTGCATGTTCGAACCCATCAGGGCGCGGTTGGCGTCGTCGTTTTCCAGGAACGGGATCAGCGCCGCGGCGACCGAAACCAGCTGCTTCGGCGACACGTCGATCATGGTGATTTCCGAGGGCGGAACCATCACGAACTCGCCGGCCTGACGGCACGACACCAGGTCGTGGACGAAGCGGCCTTCGGAATCCAGTTCCGAATTGGCCTGGGCGATGGTGTAGCGGCCTTCCTCGTTCGCCGACATGTACTGCACGTCGTCGGTGACCTTGGCGCCTTCGACGCGGCGATAGGGCGCCTCGATGAAGCCGTACTGGTTGACGCGGGCATAGGTGGCCAGCGAGTTGATCAGACCGATGTTCGGGCCTTCCGGCGTTTCGATCGGGCAGATGCGGCCGTAATGGGTCGGGTGCACGTCGCGCACCTCGAAGCCGGCACGCTCGCGGGTCAGACCGCCCGGGCCAAGCGCCGACAGGCGGCGCTTGTGGGTGATTTCCGACAGCGGATTGGTCTGGTCCATGAACTGCGACAGCTGCGAGCTGCCGAAGAATTCACGCACCGCCGCCGCCGCCGGCTTGGCGTTGATCAGGTCATGCGGCATCACCGAGTCGATATCCACCGAGCTCATGCGCTCGCGGATGGCGCGCTCCATGCGCAGCAGGCCGACGCGATACTGGTTTTCCATCAATTCGCCGACCGAACGGACACGACGGTTGCCCAGGTGATCGATGTCGTCGATCTCGCCCTTGCCGTCCTTCAGCTCGACCATGATCTTGATGACGGCCAGGATGTCGTCGCGACGCAGGACGCGGGTGGTGTCGGGCACCTCCTTGTCCGAGAAGTTCAGACGCGAGTTCATTTTGACGCGGCCGACCGCCGACAGGTCATAGCGTTCCGAATCGAAGAACAGGCCCTGGAACAGCGCCTCGGCGGTTTCCAGGGTCGGCGGCTCGCCGGGACGCATGACGCGGTAGATGTCGATCAGCGCTTCTTCGCGGCTGGAATTCTTGTCGACAGCCAGGGTGTTGCGGATGTACGGGCCGACATTGATGTGGTCGATGGCCAGGGCCGGCAGCTCGGTCACGCCGGCCTTTTCCAGCTCGGCCAGGACGGCGACGGTCAGCTCGTTGCCGGCTTCGACATAAATCTCGCCGGTGGCTTCGTTGATGATGTCCTCGGCGGCGTACTGGCCGACCAGATCCTCAGGGAGAACCAGGATGTCCTCGACGCCCTGCTCGCGCAGCTTCTTGCCCAGGCGCGGCGTCATCTTGGTGCCGGCCTCGGCGACCTTCTCGCCGGTCTTGGCATCGATCAGGTCATAGACCAGCTTGACGCCCTTCAGGCGCTCGGGGGCGAAGGCCGTCTTCCAGCCCTTGGGGCCGCGGGTATAGACCACCTTGTCGTAGAAGTACGACAGGATGTCTTCCGAGCTCATGCCCTTCAGTTCGTTCAACTCGACCGAGCGGCTGTCGGCCTTGCGGCTGGCGCGCAGCGCTTCGGTCGGCTTGTTGTCCAACGCGTACAGCAGCGTCGTCACCGGCAGCTTGCGGCGGCGGTCGATGCGGACATAGACCAGATCCTTGGCGTCGAACTCGAAGTCCAGCCAGGAACCGCGATAGGGGATGACGCGGGCGGCGAACAGGTACTTGCCCGACGAATGGGTCTTGCCCTTGTCGTGGTCGAAGAACACGCCCGGCGAACGGTGCATCTGGGAAACGATGACGCGCTCGGTGCCGTTGATGACGAAGGTGCCGTTGGCGGTCATGAGCGGCATGTCGCCCATGTACACGTCCTGCTCCTTGATGTCGCGGATCGAGCGGGCGCCGGTGTCCTCGTCGATGTCCCACACCACCAGGCGCAGCGTCACCTTCAGGGGCGCCGCGAAGGTCATGCCGCGCTGCTGGCACTCCTCGACGTCATACTTGGGCTGCTCCAACTCGTAGCGCACGAACTCCAGGGTGCCGCGCTCCGAGAAGTCCTTGATCGGGAACACCGACTTGAAGACTTCCTGCAGGCCGACATTGGCGCGCTTTTCGAAAGCGACGTCCATCTGAAGGAAATGATCGTAGGAGCTCTTTTGCACCTCGATCAGGTTGGGCATCGGGGCCACCGTGGGGATACGCCCGAAGCTCTTACGAACGCGCTTCCGACCCGTGTAGGATTTAGCCATTGCCGCTCCTCGTCCTCGATCTCGGTTTCGGCCCGCGATCTTGCGGGCCGGTGGGGGACGGAAAAGGTCCCCCGTTAAATGACCTAACCAATAAACTTCATTCGTAGCCCTGCCCGGTCGAAATGGCCCGGTCCGGCTTTAGCGCGACCCCTTTGGGAAAGCACCATTGGGCCAGGCAGCGGCGACGTTCCCGCCACCGCTGCTGGCCCGCAGGGCAAACCCCAAAGGGTCTCGATTACTTGACGGCAACCTTGGCGCCGGCTTCCTCGAGAACCTTCTTGATCTTCTCGGCCTCGTCCTTCGACACGGCTTCCTTGACGGCCTTCGGAGCGCCTTCGACCAGGTCCTTGGCTTCCTTCAGACCCAGGCCGGTGATGGCGCGGACTTCCTTGATCACGTTGATCTTCTTTTCGCCGGCTTCGGTCAGGATGACGTCGAATTCGGTCTGTTCTTCAGCGACCGGGGCAGCGGCGCCAGCGGCGACGGCGGCAACGGCAACAGGAGCGGCGGCGGAAACGCCCCACTTCTCTTCCAGCAGCTTGGACAGCTCGGCCGCTTCGAGAACGGTCAGAGCGGAGAGCTCGTCAACGAGCTTAGCGAGATCAGCCATAATGTACTCCTAGATAAGCTTGAGTTCTGGGATTAACAGTCGAGTCGTGCTCACGCAGCGTCCTTGTCCGCCTTGGCCTTGAGCACCCGGGCCAACTGGCCAGCGGGGGCTTGCAGCACACCGGCGATGCGGGTAGCCGGGGTCGAGATCATGCCAAGCAGCTTGGCACGCAGTTCGTCGAGCGACGGCAGCGTGGCCAAGGCCTTGATACCGTCTTCGCCCAGACGCTCGCCACCCAGGGAACCACCCAGGATCTTGAGCTTGTCGTTGGTCTTGGCGAATTCGGCCGCCACCTTCGCGGCCGCAACCGGGTCCGCCGAAAAGGCGATCGCGGTGGGGCCGGTGAAAAGGTCGGCGATGTTCTCGTAAGCGGTACCCTCAAGGGCGAGCTTGGTGAGACGATTCTTGGTCACCTTGAAGCTGGCGCCAGCCGCACGCATCTTGGCGCGAAGGTTGGTCATTTCGGCAACCGTCAGACCCATATAATGGGTGACGACGACCAGACCCGCCCCTTCGAGCGTTTCATGCAGCGACCCGACCCATTCCTTCTTTTGTGTCCGGTCCACGTTCGTCTCCAAACAGCGAGCCGATGAACGCTCCCTTGCGGGGGGCGGGCATCGGTCCATTGCCCTAGTGGTCCTGCCTTGGTCACTTGCGACCAAAGGCCAAGACCGGTGGCCTGTCCCAGAAGCTTCAAGCCGCGCGTCGCCGGGCATCACCCGGAGCGAACGGAATTCTTCTTCTGTCTACGCAGGCGGGAACTCCCATCAAGCCCAAACGGGCACCTACGGTCTCGGACAGGGTGGAAGCCTGCCTTGCGGCGAAGCTTCCGGCACCCCCACCCCTTGCGGGATGGGGGAATTCGAAAAAGCGCTAAGTTCTACGCGCTGATGCTGGCGATGTCCAGCTTGACGCCCGGACCCATCGTCGAAGACAGCGAGATCTTCTTCAAATAGGTGCCCTTGGCGCCAGTGGGCTTGGCCTTGTTGATGGCATCGACGAAGGCCTTGATGTTGGCCACCAGCTTGGCTTCGTCGAACGAGGCCTTGCCAACGCCGGCATGCACGATGCCGGCCTTCTCGACACGGAACTGCACCTGACCGGCCTTGGCGGCGCGAATGGCTTCGGTGACGTTCGGGGTGACGGTGCCCAGCTTGGGGTTGGGCATCAGGTTGCGCGGGCCGAGGACCTTACCGAGGCGGCCGACCACACCCATCATGTCGGGGGTGGCGATGCAGCGCTCGAAATCCATCATGCCGCCCTGGATCTGCTCCGCCAGGTCTTCGGCGCCGACGATGTCGGCACCGGCCTTGCGGGCTTCCTCGGCCTTGTCGGCCTTGGCGAACACGGCGACGCGAACGGTCTTGCCGGTGCCGTGCGGCAGCTCGATCACGCCACGGACCATCTGGTCGGCATGGCGGGGGTCGACGCCCAGGTTCAAGGCAATCTCGACGGTCTCGTCGAACTTGGACTTGGCGGCGCCCTTGATGATCTTGACGGCGTCTTCGATCGAATAGAACTTGTTGCGGTCGATGCCTTCGTAACCGGCCTTCAGACGCTTTCCGATGCTGGCCATGTGATTACTCCACCACCTTGAGGCCCATCGAGCGGGCGGAACCGACGATCATGGCGGCAGCGCCTTCGACGTCATTGGCGTTGAGGTCGACCATCTTCTTTTCGGCGATCTCGCGGATCTGCGCCATCGTCACCTGACCCACCGTGGCCTTGCCCGGGGTGGTGGTGCCCTTCTGGATGCCGGCGGCCTTCTTCAGGAAGTAGGTGACCGGGGGCGTCTTGGTGACGTAGGTGAAGGTACGGTCGGAATAGGCGGTGATCACCACCGGAATCGGCATGCCGACTTCCAACTGCTGAGTCGCCGCATTGAACGACTTGCAGAATTCCATGATGTTCAGGCCGCGCTGACCCAGCGCCGGACCGATCGGCGGCGACGGGTTGGCCTTGCCGGCCGGCACCTGCAGCTTGATATAGCCAATGACTTTCTTTGCCATCTCTTACCTCTGATGTTCAGAAGCCCGCGGTGCGGCCAATGGCTGGCCTTCCGCGTTCTTGCCCCAGGCGGGACCATCCCGCCCGAAGCTTCGCCGGCGAACCGGCAAATGGGATTACAGTTTCTCGACCTGCGAGTATTCCAGCTCGACCGGGGTGGAGCGGCCGAAGATCGACACGGCGACCTTGAGCCGCGCGCGCTCCTCGTCGACTTCCTCGACCAGGCCGTTGAACGAGGTGAAGGGGCCATCGGCGACGCGAACCTGCTCGCCCACCTCGAACACGATCGAGGGCTTGGGCCGCTCGACGCCTTCCTGCACCTGCTTGATGATGCGTTCGGCTTCCGATTCGGTGATCGGCACCGGACGGCCCTTGCCGCCCAGGAAGCCGGTGACCTTCGGGGTGTTCTTGACCAGGTGCCAGGTGTCGTCGGTCAGCACCATCTTGACCAGCACATAGCCGGGGAAGAACTTGCGTTCGGCGTTGACCTTCGAACCGCGCCGGACCTCGACCACCTCTTCGGTGGGGACCAGCACCTGCTCGAACAGATCGGCCATGGCCTTCTGCTCGGCCTGCTCGCGGATCGACTGGGCGACCTTCTTCTCGAAACCGGAATAGACGTGGATCACGTACCAGCGGGCGGTCGCCATCTCAGCCTCCCAGTCCGAACAGCAGCTTGACGATCCAGGCGAACACCTGATCGACCAGCAGGAAGAACACGGCAGCGATCACCACCATGACGAACACCATCATGGTCGAGATGCTGGTTTCCTTGCGGCTGGGCCAAGTGACCTTCGCCACTTCCTGCCGCACCTGCTTGACGAATTGGCCTGGAGACGTTTTTGCCATCGTTCTCTTAATTCGGTTAAGGCGGGTCCAAAACGCCGCCTGTTCAAAATTTGGCAGGAGTGGAGGGGCTCGAACCCCCAACCCCCGGTTTTGGAGACCGGTGCTCTACCAGTTGAGCTACACTCCTGCAACCGAACCGCCGGCCCCCCTTTCGAAGGGCCGGCGTGTCGGATCGGCGAGGCCGAAGCCCCGCCTTATACAGCTACTCGACGATCTTGGCAACCACGCCGGCGCCGACGGTACGACCGCCTTCACGAATAGCGAAGCGCAGGCCTTCGT
>NZ_LWQU01000172.1 GCF_001650635.1 Magnetospirillum moscoviense
AGCCTCGCTGTACGCCTCGCCGACACCCCAAGAAAGCGAAAACGCCAAGTGTGTGCGCTATGTTAACGCCTATGGGGCATCGCCTATCCCCTGGGCGCCGTGCTGGGCCGGATCACCGTCAGCGGTGAATACCGCCTGTCGCCTGCCGCCGAGGTGGTCGGTGACGAAGGCGCGGAAACCGCTGTCGCCGTGCTGCTGCAGGCCGTCGACGCCACCGACGGCGCCGCCACCGGCCTGATCGCCGCCCGTGGCCCGGTCATCCTGGCCGATGCCGCCCTGGTGTTTGACGCCTCGGTCGACCTGCCCGCCGAGATCGCCGCCAAGCGGAGCCAGCTTGCCGCACAGGGCCTTGTCGCCCGCGCCACCGTCTGATCGGAGCCTTTCCCATGACCCAGATTATCAATCCCTTCGACGTGGGCGGCTACTCGCTAGCCGAAATGACCCAAGCCATCAATATCCTGCCCAACCTCTATACCCGGCTGGGCCAGATGGGGCTGTTTCGCTTCGAGGGCGTTACCCAGCGCAGCGTCATCATCGAGCAGGCCGAGGGCGTCCTCAACCTGCTGCCCACCGTTCCCCTGGGCGGCCCGGCCACCGTCGCCAATCGTGATGCCCGGAGCATGCGCTCGTTCACCGTGCCGTGGATTCCTCACGACGATTCCATCACGCCCCAAGACGTCCAGGGCGTGCGCGGTTTCGGCGTCGCCGATGCCGCCGATCCGCTGTCCACCGTCATGGAGCGCAAGCTGACCCGCATGCGGAGCAAGCACGCCCAGACCCGCGAGTTCATGGAGGTCAACGCCCTGAAGGGCGTGGTCCGCGACGGCGGTGGTTCCACCCTCTACGACTACTTCAGCGAATTCAGCCTCGCCCGCCAGCAAGTGGATTTCGCCCTGGGCACCGCCGCCACCAACGTCCAGGCCAAGATCCGCGAGGTGCTGCGCAAGGTCGAGACCGAACTCAAGGGCGAGACCATGACCAGCGTGCTGGCCCTGGTGTCCCCGGAGTTCTTCGACAAGCTGATCAGCCATGCCAAGGTCGAGACGGCCTACCAGTTCTTCTCGTCGGCCGGTGCCCAGCCGCTGCGGGAAGACGTGCGCCGCCGCTTCCCCTTCGCCGGCATCGTGTTCGAGGAATACAACGCCACCGTGACGCTTTCGACTGGGCAGACGGAAACCCTGATCCCGGCCGGCGAGGGCATCGCCGGCACCATGGACACCTTCGTCACCTATGGCGCCCCGGCCAATCTGATCGAGACGGTCAACACCCTGGGCGTGCCCATGTATGCCCGCCAGTTGGCCCGTCAGGACGGCAGCGCCATCGACGTCAAGACCGAGGCCTCCATCCTGCCGGTCAACAAGCGCCCGCGTCTGGCCGTCCGCCTGTTCTCGGGCAACTGACCGTGACGGCCTTCGCCGATGCCCTCGACGACCTGTTCGCCGACTCGAACATGGCCGTCACCGTGACGTATCAGGGCAGTTCCATCCGTGCTCTGGTGCGACGGCCCGACCGCGACATCGAATTCTCGGACATCACCGTCCACACGGGGACGGCGGTGTTCGATATCCGGCGGAAGGAGGTCGCCAGTCCGGCGGCAGGGGACGTCATCGTCCATGACGGCGACTCCTTCGTGGTCCAGGGCGAACCCCGCCTGGATGCCGAACGGCAGTTGTGGACCATCACCGTGAGGCCGGCATGAGGGTAATGGCCGCCATCCGGGGCGATCTCGGCCGTGTTCTGGCCGACGAGGTGAAGGCGACCGAACGGGCCGCCAGTTCCGCCATGCGCGATGCCACCAACGGGCTGAAGCTGGACCTGCGCGCCCAGATCACCGGCGCCGGCCTCGGCCAGCGGCTGGCCAATAGCTGGCGGTCGCAGACCTATCCGGATTCCGGCAATTCCCTGCGCCCCGCCGGGCTGGTGTGGAGCAAGGCGCCCCATATCATCCGGGCCTTCGACGAGGGCGCCACCATCCGTTCGGCCGACGGCTTCTGGCTGGCGGTGCCCGGACCAGGTTGCCCGGCCCGCATCGGCAAGAAGCGCCCGACGCCCCGGCTGGTCGCGGAGCGGCTCGGCATTCCGCTCCGCTTCGTCTACCGCCGTGGTGGCCCGTCGCTGCTGGTGGCCGACGACATGCGGGCGCGAACCGGCAAGCACGGCGGTTTCGCCAGGTCCAAGACCGGGCGCAATGCCGCCACCGCCATCATGTTCCTGCTCTATCCGCAGGTGACTTTGCGCAAACGCCTCGACATCAACCGGGCCAAGGGGGCGGCCGAGCGGCGGCTGGTCACCACCTTGGTCTCGGCGCTGGGGAAGAACGATGGCTGATTCTCCCCGCGAGACCGCCCTGAAGGCACTGGCCACCCTGCTTGCCGGGATCCCCGGCGCGAGCGTTCGCCGCAACGAGCCGCTGGCGGCCAAGATCCCGGCGGGCGGGCTGATCACCCTGTTCGACGGCAGCGGCGCTGAGCCGGACATGCTGCTGTCGCCGCCCACCTACATTCACAGCCGCCGGGCCGAGATCGAGGTGGTGGTGCAGGGCGCCACCCCGGAAGACCGCGACGCAGCACTCGATGCCATCCTCGCCGCCATCGGCGACCGATTGGCGGCCGATCCCACCCTCGGCGGCGCGGTGGATCTGGCGATGGCCGAGCCGCCGGAATTCATCACCGAGGCGATCGACGGCGCCGCCGGCCTCAAGGGGGCCAAGGTCATCGTCGTCCTCGAATACACCGCCGACTCGCCGCTCGGCTGATCCAGACAAAGGAACCGGTCCCATGTCGAAGACGCGCGCCTACGGCGCCGACTGCATCCTGCTGGCCGCCTTCGAGGCGGCCTATGGGACGCCCCCGGCCGACGGCTACACCCGGCTGTCCTTCAAGGAAACCAGCCTGGGCGCCGAGCGGCCGCTGGGTTACGACCCGCTGCTGGGCCAAGGGCGTGAGGCCCAGGACCCGTTCTACGAGGCGGTCAAGGACGAGGGCGATGTCGGTGTGCCGCTCGATCTGCGCGGCATCGGCTTCTGGCTGAAGGGACTGTTCGGCGCCCCCGCCACCAGCGGCGATGCCGGCACCGGCTTCACCCATGCCTTCACCTCGGGCGGCTCGCTGCCGAGCCTGGCCCTCGAAATCGGCCACCCGACCCTGGCTGTCCCGAAGTTCTTCCGCCATACCGGCGCCAAGCTTGGCAGCCTCGCCATCGACATGGCCCGCTCCGGACCCGCCAACGCCACCATCGCGGTGATCGCCCAGGGCGAGACCGAGGCCGCCGCTACCATCGATGCCGCGCCGGCCAGCCTCGGCCTGCGCCGCTTCAGCCAGGGCAGCGGCAGTATTCTGGTCGGCGGCCAGCCGCTGGCCAATGTGGTCGGCGGGCGACTGTCGTTCTCCAACAACCTCGAGCCGGTCGAGACCATCCGCTCCGATGGCCTGATCGACGGCGTCGACGAGACCGAGGCCACCGCCGAGGGCTCGGTCGAGGTGCGCTTCGGCACCGACGCGACGCTGACCAGTGCCATCGCCGCGGAAAGCCCGGTCGAGATGCTCTACGGCTTCACCATCCCCGGCACCGATTATGCCCTGCGCTTCCATCTGCCCCGCGTGTTCCTGCCGAAGAAGAAGCAGGAGATCAAAGGCCCCGGCGGAATTCAGGCCAGCTACGACTGGCGGGCGGCCCGCGATCCGGTGGTGGGTTATCTGCTGCGGGTCACCCTGGTCAACGACGTGGCGGGGTACTGATCATGATCCGACTATCCCTGCCGAAGGAGCCGTATTGGATCGATCTGCCCCATGACGTCCGGGTGTTCGTCCGCCCCCTGACCACGGCGGTGTATGAGGCTGCCAGGGCGCGTGGCTGGCGCATGGCCCGCGCCATCGCCGCCGAGCATGCCGATCTCAAGGCGGCCGGCGCCGACATCACCGGCCTGCCGGATCTGTCCGACGAGGATGCCCTGGCCGGGCTGTCACAGATGCTGTTCGCCCAAGGTCTGGCGCGATCCGCCATCACCAAGTGGAAGGGCGTTCTGGGTGAGGCCGATGAGCCTGCGGAGGTCTCAGATACGAGCATCGCCGAGCTGATGCAGCTTCCCCGCATGGCCGAGAGCTTCGTCGTCCAGTACACCGAAACCCATGACGCGGTAATCGCCGAGGGAAACGTCTCCAGGCCCGCGCCGAATGGCACTTCGGCGGCGGGCCTGACTACTGCCGAGGCTGCGGCGGAAACTGCGACTGCCCCTACGACCGCAACGCCCCCCTGACCGAAGCAGGCTGGCAAGCCTGGGAATTGCTGACCGGGGCTATCGGCGCCATCAGCATCGGCCCCCGCGGCGGCATCACCGGACTTGATCTTCCGGCCCTGCTGATCCAGGCCGAGGCGCTGGGCTACGACCAGTCCCAGCTGGCCCGGCTGCTGCCCTTCGCCGAGCGAGGAATGGTAACGGGGGCGGCGAAGACGCAAACCGAGACCTGATCCAGGGCCACCAAATCTGTCTCCATCCGCCTGTCGCTGCAAGACGGCGAAACCGTGCGCCGCACCCTGATCCAACTGGGTAACGACGGCCAGAAGGCGCTGGCCCGGATCGAGACGGCGGCGCAACCGGCGTCGAAGTCGCTGCTGGCGATGAATGCCGCCAGCCAGGATATCCAGGGCGGCATGGCGGGGTTTGCTTCCCGGCTTGGCCCCATCGGCTCGGTGATGATGGCGTTGGGTCCGGCCGGGCTGGCGGCGGGAGCGGCCATCGGCTTCTTCGGCAAGGCCATGGTGGAGTCCACCATCAAGGTGGAGAGCCTGGAGGCCCGCCTCAAGGGTTTGGTCGGCGCCGCCGCCCTGACTGAGACCACCAGCTATCTCTACGCCCAGGCCCAGAAGACCGGCACCGCCCTGGAGACGGTGGTCGGGGCCTATTCTCGGCTGGCTGCGCTGCAGAAGGCCGGGATCATCACTACCGGCGAGAGCCGTGCCCTGCTGGAGGGCTTTCAGTCCACCGCCATTGCGCTGGGAGCGTCGTCCGAGCAGTTGGAGCAGTCGCTGTTCGGTCTGGCCCAGGGGCTGTCGTCTGGCACGTTGCGGGCGGAAGAACTCAACCAGATCGTCGAGCCCATGCCGGGCCTGCTCCAGGCTCTCGACCGGGCCGCCGCTCTGCCCTCGGGCGGGTCCCGCCAGATGGTGACCCAGGGCAAGGTCACGGCGGATTTCTTCCGCGACACCCTGATCAAGGCGCTGCGGGGTTTTGACGAAGCCGCCAAGGAAAGTGCCGACACCGCCGAGCGGTCCTTCACCCGCATGGCCAATGCCTGGCAAGGGTTCACCAACGCCCCCTGGCTGCGCAAGGTTCTGTCGGGCGGCGCCAATGCCGGAGCGGCGACGCTGGAATCGCTGACGCCGGGGGAATCCACGGCCAAGTCGCGGCTGACCGATCTGGATCGCCGCATCGCCGCCCTGGGGGGCGAGCAGGCGCTCGACAAGCCGCTGCCCGCCGGGACCCACAGTGTGGTGGTGCAAGCGGTCAGGGAGGAAAACGAGGAATTGCGCCGCCTGCTGATCGGGCGCTGCGCCGCATCGATACCGCCAAGCTGCTGGAGCAGAAAATCGGCCTGATCCGCACCATGGATCAGGAAGTCGCCGCCAATGATCGCCTCGCCGAGGCCGCCAAAGGCTCGGTGGCCGACACCATCCTGGCGGAGCGGACCAATTGGCTGGCCGAACAGGCCTCCAAGGGGTTGGCCGATGCCAATGGCGAACTGGCCCAATCCTATACGCAGGTGCAGAAGTCCCGCGCCAATAACGATACCGTCCGCGCCGTCGCCGATCTGGAGCGCGAGATCGACGCCCAGGTGCGTCTGGCCGAGGCGGTGCGCGGCAGTGATCGCACCAAAGTCCGCGACGTCACCATCGACAATGATGTCGCCAAATTCGCCCGCAGCCACAAGCTGTCCGAGGATGATCCCAAACTCGATGAGTACCGGGCGGCCCGCTCGCGGCAATATGCCGAGTCGGTCATGCTGGATGCGGGGAACAAGTCCTTCCCATCCATCACCTACGGCAGTGGATCAAGTCCGGGCATGACAAAGACCTTGGTATGGGTTCTTTCTCGAACGTTTCACCGCCACCAACGAAAACGGCCCGGGGCAGCGATTGCCCCGGGCCGTTTTCGTTTGACGCAAAAAGCCTATTCCAGGCGCCCCAGGGCGCGAGCCAGCACCAGATACAGCTTGCCGACCTCGGACGAGGTAAAGGTGCCGGTCAAAACATCGGCGTAATCCGACTGACGGGCCTGGTTCAGCAACGATTCGAACTCGGCCAGATAGCGGGTGACATAGTCGCGGAACCCGCCGTCATCCTCGAACTTGTTCTTGATGGCGGCGATCTGGTGCTTGTCGAGATTCTTGAGAATCTTGCGCACGAACACCGACTGGTCGCCGGCATGGAACTCGCGCCAGGCCTTCTCGTCGATATTGGTCGAGAAGATGCGGCCGATATCGACCGACAGGGATTGCAGCTTCTCGACGATGAAGGCGGCATTTCGCAGGAAATGCTCGACCGAGGCCTGAGCGCGGCGTTCCTCGATCTGCTCGGCCCGCATCTCGGCCAGCTTCGAGGCCGAGATCAGTTCGTCGATCTGGCGACCGAAGGTGGCCGAGAAGGCCTCGGCCTGCTGGGTCAGGCGATCGCCGGTGACGCCCAGATCGTTGGACTTCTGGCGAATCATCTCGAACGAGCTTTCCAGCTTGGCGCCGGTGCGGTCGCTGGTTTCCTGCAGCTCCAGGGCCTGGCGGCGCAGCGATTCGCCCGAGGCGCGGACCTGCTGGGTGATGCGTTCCGACGACTGGGTCAGGTCGCGGATGCCGCTGCGCAGCATGTCGCCGGCGGCGGTGACCTGGGCGGCGGTCTTGTTCGAGGTTTCCTCGAAATCGCGCACGATGGTGCGAAGCGCGTCGCCGGCGGTCTGCGAGTTGTGGAACACCCGCTGGCTGGCCTCGCCCACCTCCACCGCATGCTTGGCGATGGACTGGCCGAAGGCCTTCAGCACTTCCGACGAATCGTCGGCGACGCGGGCCAGGGCGTCGGACTGGTCCTTCAGCTTCTCGCCGACCGACACCACGCTGACCTGGGCCTGGTCGGCCGAGGCCACCAATTGCTCGGTCTGGCGGCGCAGCGCGTCGGTCGAGACGCGGATCTTGCCGGCGACATCTTCCGAAATCGAGGCCATCTGCTCGGTGCGGGCTTCCAGCACCTCGGACAGGCCATTGGTGTCGGCCATGGCCTTGGTGGCGGCAACGCCGACTTCCGAGGTCCGCTGACGCAGGCCCTCGCCGACCGCTTCCAGCTCGACGCCGACGCGCGACGAAACGGCGATCAGGTCGTTGGTGTTCTGGCGCAGCGTGTCGGCGATGGTCTTGACCTTGGCCATCACCTGGTCCGAGGTCGAGATCAGGTGGCGCGATTGCTGGTTCAGCGACGCTTCCGACAGGCGCGACTGGGTCGACACCACGTTGGCGGCGTCGGCCAGTTCGTCGGCCTGCTTCCTGAGCGACTGGCGGATCGCCTCGGCCTGGCCGGCGGCACGTTCGGCGCCCTTACCCAAATCCTCGATATGCAGACGCAGGGTTTCCGACACCTCGCGGGCGCGGGCCTGCATCTGGTCGGACGCCGCCGACAGCGCCCGGGTCTGACCCTGGAACATTTCGCCGACTTCGCGAATCCGGCCGCTGGCCCGTTCGGCGGCGGCATCGACGTCGTCGCGGCGCTGTGCGAACACCTCGCCGACCGCGCCCATCTGGGCCGAGGCCTCATCGGTGGTCGAGCGCAATTGCTCGGCGTGGCGGCCCAAGGTCTCCTCGATCTCGCGGAAGCGGCCCATAGCCTGGTCGGACGCCGCCGACACCTCGCGCGATTGAACCGACAGCGCTTCCTCGACGATCTTGATGCGCGACAGCACGCGTTCGGTGATCTGGTCGAGGCCGGTGGCCTGCTGGGTCAGCGAGGCGCTGATGCGGCTGGTCTGGTCGGCCAGGCGCGTGGCCGCCTGTTCCAGATCGTTGTTCTGACGGGTGAACAGGCTTTCCAGCGCCTCGACCCGTTGCGAAAGGCTGACCGCCACTTCCTCGGTGCGGTTGCCGGAACGGTCGGCCGCCTCGGCCAATTCGCCGGCCTTGGTGGCGAACAGGGCGCCGACCTGCTCGGCCCGATCGACCGCCGAGCGCGACACCGAATCCAGCGCCTCGGCGTTCTTGCGGACCTGCTCGTTCATCACCTCGGCCCGCTGGGTGGCCCGCAGCGAAGATTGGTCGATGGCCTGGACCTGCTCATGCATGAACTCGCCGAATTCCCGCACCTTGACGGCGGCGGAATCGGTGACGGTGGTCAGGTCCTGGGTCTGCAGCCGCAACAGATGCTCGATCTCACGAGCCCTCGCGGTGGCGGCGTCTGCGGCATGGGTCAGACGATCGACCTCGCCGCGCAGGGCATCGACGGCCGAGCGGGCGTCGCCATTGACCCGACCGACCACGCCGGTCAGGGCGTCGATCTGGCTGGACAGGCTGGCGCGCACGGCATCGGCCTCGCCGGCGGCGCGGGCGGTGGCGTCGTTGAGATCGCGAGCCTGGGCCTTCAAGGATTCGGCGATGATCTTGACCCGGCTTTCCGATTCGTCGGCCGGATAGGTCAGGCGGGCCAGATGCAGGGCCAGGTCGTTGGCCAACAAGCGGATGGCGCGGCCGCGATCCAGCCAAGCCAGGATCAGCCACAGGAAGGCCAGAGGCACCAGGGCCGCACCGACAACGCCGCCAAGTTCCTGCGGCTGCAGCGCCACCAGGTTGCCCCAGCCGATGCTGGAATTGACATATTGGGCGCAAAAACCCAGCCAGGTCACCGAGGCCAGGCCGGCGATTCCGTTGATGATGGCCGGCACCTTGGACGGCTTAAAGGCCTGGGGCGGTGCTTCGGACCGACGCGGCACGGTCACCGGCAATTGGGGGGCCTTCACGGGCTCCGCGGTTTCGGCGGAACTGATCTCCGCCGCCTCGGACTCGCCTCGATCGATCATCGTGTCACCCATAGCCCGTGCCCCGCGTTTCTGTCGCTTGCCACCCACGCCAGCGGAAACGGACCGGCAACGGCACCAATATCGGCACCTGCACGGCATTCCTTCCCCCTGGACATCCACCCGCCGCTTGGCACCGGCAGGCGCTCTTATTTGACGTTGCGAGAGGATGCCTGCATCCCGTGGAAAAATCAAACGTTTGCCCTGCCGATCCGGGCAAGGAAACACCGGGTGCGTTACGCACAAATCTGGTTTTCTAGTGGTGTTTTGGTTACGCTTGACTCGCGCTGTTGTGTGAAATATAACCAATGTATTCCAGCCGCACCCGGATGCCGAGCGATGACCGACCCGCACCACCCCCACCTGCAATCACTTGCCGCCTATGCCATCCGGCGGGGTGTCGCCCCGGCCGATCCGCTGCGCCAACCATTGCCCGAGGCCCGGACCAAAGCGATCGCCTATCAGTCGATCTGGAACGAGCCGATGCCCAAAGGGGGTCGCCACACCCGCCACACCACTCCGGCCGGCACCGGAATCGATCTTTACATCCCCGACGAAGCCCATGGGGCGGCACCGGTGCTTTTCTATTTTCACGGCGGCGGCTTCGCGCTTAATTCTGTCGAGACCCATCGCCGCCTGACCCGGCTGCTGGCGCAGCGCTCGGGCTGGGCGGTGGCGGCGGTTTCCTACGACCTTGCCCCCGAGGCGCGCTTCCCGCGCCAGCTGATCCAGGCGCAAGATGCCATCGACTGGCTGCGCGAGCGCGCCGCCCTTCTTGGACTGGATGGCGGCCGGTGGGCGGTGGGTGGCGATTCCGCCGGCGCCAACCTGGCCCTGGCGGCCACCATCGCGCGGCGCGACAAGGGCCGGTCGGCGCCGGCTTTGGGCTTGCTGTTCTACGGCATGTTCTCGGCCGATCTCGACACCCCGTCCCATCGTACCTTCGGCGGCGGCGCGTTCGGCCTGACCACCGAACGGGTCGACTGGTTCTGGTCGCAATATGTGGCGCAGCTGGCCGAGCGCACCAACCCGCTGGCGGCGCCGCTCTATGCCGACCTTCGGGGTCTGCCGCCGCAAGTGCTGATCGCCGCAGGCCTGGATTGCTTGAAGGATGACAGTGTGCGCCTGGCCGACCGCCTGACCGCCGCCGGAGTGGAAAACCGCTTGCAGGTGGTCGAAGGCGTGCCCCACTCGTTCATGCAGATGAGCGCGGTGCTGGAGCCCGCCGACCAGGCCATCGACGACGCGGCCGCCGCCCTGCGGGCGGTGCGGTCCCAGCCGATTGCCGTGGCGGCGGAATAAAGGTCAGCAGGCCGCCGCGAGCGAGCGGCGCTCGGGGAAACGCAGGGTGATGATGGTTCCCTTGCCCGGCTCGCTGTCGATCGCCAGGCTGCCGCCATGCATTTCGGTCAGCCGGATCGCCATGGACAGCCCCAGGCCCAACCCCTCGAACCGGCGTTCCAGCGCCGAATCCACCTGACTGAACGGCGCCATCGCCTTCTCGCGGTCCTCGGGCTTGATGCCGATACCGGTGTCGGCGACCCGGATCGTCACGCCGCCGCCCTTGTCCAGCCCGGCGGTAACGGTGATGCGGCCGCCGGCCGGGGTAAACTTGACGGCATTGGACAAAAGGTTCAGCAGGATCTGCTTCATCCGCCGTTCGTCGCAGATCAAATGCGGCAGGTTCGGGACCACCTCGACCGACAAGGTCAGATCGCGTTCGCGGACACGGTCGAAGACCATCACCCGCACCGACTCGATCACCGCGACCAGATCGATCTCGGTTTCGCGAAGCGGCAATTGGCCGGCCTCGATTGCCGAAACGTCCAGCACGTCGTTGATCAGACTGGCCAGATGTTGCCCGGAATCAAGGATATGCCGAGCATATTCAGCATAGCGGGCATTGCCCATCGGCCCCAGGATCTCGGTGGTCATGACCTCGGCGAAGCCGTTGATGACGTTCAGGGGGGTGCGCAATTCATGGCTCATGGCCGCCAGGAATTCCGTCTTCGAGCGGTTGGCCACCTCGGCTGCGTGCTTGGCCTGCTCCAGCGCGGTGGCGGCACGGCGGCGGTCGGTGATGTCCACGGTCCAGGCCACCAGGGCCGGCTGCCCCTCGAAGGTCAGCGGGGTCCAGGTCACCGCGCTCCACTGGCGGGTGCCGTCGCGCCGATCCTGGGCCGCCTCGGCGGTCACCGGCAGGCCCGATTGCCGGGCCAGGGCAGCGGCGCGGTCACGGATCCCGGCATCGACGAACAGATCGCGCTCGGCCTTGCCCAGCATGTCGCCCAGCGTCATCCCCAGCATGTCGGCCTGACGGGCATTGCAGAAAACCAGATTGCCTTCCCGGTCCGACACCGCGATGCCGATCGGGCTGGTTTCCAACAGGGCCTTCAGGCGCCGTTCCGCCGCCTTGGATTCGGCGGCCACCGCCTCGGTCGCCGCCAGTTTGGCGGCCATCTGCTCGGGACTATAGACCGCCGTCACCGACCGGGTGGTCAGGAACGCCTGGGCCACGCCATAGGCCAAAGCCAGGAAGCCGGCCGCGAACACCGCATGGGCCAGCCACCACAAATGGGTCCAGGCCTTGCTCAGCAGGAACGCCAGCGCCGAGGTGGCGAACGCCCCCAACGCCAGCTGGTAAAGCCACATCATCCCGGTGCGTTGGCCGCGCCAGCGGATCAGCACGATACCGGCCACCGCCATCAGGATGGTCGCCCCTTCCTGGACCAGGCGCACGGCGTACTGGCCGGCGAACGGCGTGCTGGCCAAGGCCCACACCAACAGATCGACGCCCACGGCCATTCCCAGCCACGGCAGCCACCGGCTTGGCTTGGTCCGATCCGCCACGGAATCGGCAGGCTGGCCCAGCCGCGTCAGAGCGACCAGCAGGAAACCGCACATCACCACCCGTGACGCCGGCCCGAACAGGATGAACATCCACAAATCCTGGGAGGAGTGCCGAGTCAGAATGCCATGCGGGGCGTAGACCACGGCAAAGCCGATGAAGGCCAAGGTGATCCAACGCAACGCCGGTTCACCGCTGGACTGATAGCAGCGCCACGCCACCCAGCCGGCGAACACCGACAGCACGATCGACAGGCCGATGGCGAATTCATGGAACACGAAATCGCGCGCCACCAGCGGCGGGTCCTGAAACACCGCCAGATAGGCGACAGCCATCATCGGGGTCGCCATGAACAACAGTTCGACGGCTTCCTTGAACCAAGCGGCCACATGCAGTCCCGCAGGATTTCGGGATCCAGAATTCATCGCAACGCCTGCCCCACAAGCCGGATGATTCTCCCATAATCGGGCCTTGCCATGGATAAAGGCAAGGCCAGACTTGACGGCAATCCCGCCTTAGTCGCAAGACTGTCACTTGATCGTCATGATAAGCGGGCCAATCATAGAGTGATGACAGCCCCCTCCCGATCCATCATCGTTCGCGCCTTCCTGCTGGGCGAGCGTCTCGACACCCGCGGCCTGGAACAGAAACAGGCCCTGGCCACCACTCCCCTGACCCTGCGCGCCGGCCGACGGGGCTTCATGGTGTTGTTCCGCTATGGCGTCGCCGTCTTGTTCGACGTCGCCGCCGAAGAGGAAGCCCTGCTGCTGGCCGATCTGGGCCGCCTGGTCACCGACCCGCAGGAACGTCCCGGGCAGGAACAGGCCCATATCGACATCGTCGAGAATGGTTCCGAGCATGTCGATCCCGACGGCACCATTATCATCGCCGACCTGACGCCCGAGCGGATGCAGATCGTCGCCGACGTCCTGGCCAAGGATCTGATGCTCGAGCATTTCGAGATCAAGGCTGCCCAGGTGTTCGACCGCGTCGAGCCGTTGGCGGCACGCCTGAAGAACAAGGGCAGCCGCAACTTCCGGGTCAAGGACTTGCTGGCCCAGATCGGCGACGTGCTGATGACCCAGCACCGCATGGTCGGCCGGGCCGAGGTGCTGGAAAAGCCCGAGGCCCTGTGGAACGAGCCGTCGCTGGAAGGCCTGTTCGGCCGCCTGGAGCGCGAGTACGAAATCCGCGAAAGATCGCGCGCCCTGGACCACAAGCTGGAAGTGATCGGCAACACCGCCGAGACCTTGCTGGATCTGGTCCATACCACCCGCTCGCTCAGGGTCGAGTGGTACATCGTCGGCCTGATCGTCTTCGAGATCGTGATCAGCCTGTGGGACCGATTCTTTTAAAAAGTCCCGTCAGGCCGCCCGCAGCCGGCCCAGGAAGGTATCGACGGCCGCGCGCAGTTCGTCCGCCCCGCGCGCCAGGGTGACGGCGGTTTCCAGCACCTCGCCGGACGAACGCTCGGCCCGGCCGATGGCCTGGCTGGTCACCTCGACGCCCCGCGACACCGCCCGGGTACCGCCGGCCGCCTGCTCGACCCCTTGGGCGATCTCGACGGTGGCGCCGGCCTGTTGCGACACCGCCTCGGTGATCACCTGGGCGATGGCGCTCATCCGCTCGACGATCTCGCCGACATGGCGGATGGCCCCGACCGCGCGGCCGGTCTCGGCCTGGATGCGGGTGATCTGCTCGGCGATTTCCTCGGTCGCCTTGGCGGTCTGGCTGGCCAGGTTCTTGACCTCGCCGGCCACCACCGCGAAGCCCTTGCCGGCCTCACCCGCCCTGGCCGCCTCGATGGTGGCGTTCAAGGCCAAAAGGTTGGTCTGGGCGGCGATGGCGGAAATCATGCTGACCACCGCGCCGATCCGCCACGACCTGAACCCGCTGGACCGCGCGGTGTTCTTGCACCAGCGCAAGGAAATCTATGAGCGCCTGCATCCGGAGACGAAGCACGGCGCGCAGGGTGGTGTTGGTGGGCAGAGGAATGAAAACGACACGATGTCGTTTTCAAAGGACACCGCCGAGAAGTGTGGCTGGACCGCGCGCACCATCGACCGCGCCGTCGCCATCGCCAAGGGCATTCAGCCCGACGTCCGTGCCCGGCTGGTGGGCACCGCCCTGTCTCGCAATCAGGCCGAGCTGCTGAAGCTGGTCAAGCTGTCGAACGGCCAGCAGCATACCGCGCTGAACCTGCTGCTGGCAGTGCCGCCCCAGGGCAAGAACGTGGAAGAGGCGCGCCGGATCATCACCGGCGCCCGTGCCGCCGCGCCGGCCGGCGACGACGGCTTCGCGGCGCTGTTGTCCAAATGGACCCGAGCCACGCCGCGCGAACGGAGCGCGTTCCTGGATCATCTGTGGAATCACAAGACCGACGACACCCTGCGGGAGTTCGTCGCCGGCCTGAATCAAGAGGAGGCGGCCTAGCCATGGCCACCGTCCCCATCACGACATCGATTAACAGCTACCTTCTGGCGCTCCTTCAGACAGACCTCCGGGAAGGACTCGGAATGTCGTTCGGAGCGCTTCCGGTGTGGCTGCCTGCTTCGCTTTCTCAGTTTCCTGAATGCCCGCCAAAGCCTGTTCAACATGGCGAATTGCCGCGTGCACCAATGGACCTGCTTCTGGTGGAAGCGCTGCGCTCGTTGCTGCGAGCGAACGCATCGCCTCATCAAGGCTCAGGACTCCCTTCTGGTGGAGGCAATTGAACATGTGCGCGATCACCACCTCCAAAGGAAAGAGATCGCCGTCGCGCTGATCGCCGCCGAGAAGGGCGTCGCCGGCTCGAGCATCTGGGGCTGGTACCGCCGCGTCGCCGGCCAGGACCGCGACGACTGGCTGCCCTTCCTGGCCGACCAATATGTCGGCCGCCAGGTGTCGGCCGAGTTCGACGACGACGCCTGGGAGGCTTTCAAGGCCGATTTCCTGCGCCTGTCGGCCCGGCCGCTGGCCGCCTGCTGCCGCGACCTCACGCTGCTGGCCGGCCAGAAGGGTTGGGCCATACCGTCGGAAAAGAGCGTCGCCCGCCGGGTCGAGCGCGACATCCACCCCACCGTGCTGGTGCTGACCCGCGAGGGACCGGATGCGCTGAAGCGGATGTATCCGCCGCAGGAACGCGACCGCTCATGCTTCCATGCCGTCGAGGCCATCAACGGCGACGGCCATATCTGGGACGTCCGGGTGGAATGGCCCGACGGCACCATCGGCCGCCCGGTGATGGTCGGCTTCCAGGACCTTTATTCCAACAAGCTGCTGGCTTGGCGGGTGGCCCAGACCGAAAACCGCGAGGTGATCCGCCTGGCGCTGGGCGACGTGGTCGAGCAATTCGGTATCACGGAAATCCAGATTGCCAGCGCCTCTCGCGTCCAGGCGCAGACACCGTCCACTTCCGGTTTCGGTCCTTTGAAGATG
>NZ_LWQU01000173.1 GCF_001650635.1 Magnetospirillum moscoviense
ACCAGCCTCGCTGTACGCCTCGCCGACACCCCAAGAAAGCGAAAACGCCAAGTGTGTGCGCTATGTTAACGCCTATGCGCATGCGCTCCTCCGGGGTCTCCTCGACCGGCTTGCGGGAGGCGTTGGCGAGCTTCAGCTTGGTCAGGGTGGACATCGGTCAATCTCCGTGTGTTTCCGTTGACCACACGCTAACGACCGATTTTCGGAAAATCTGCCGATTTATCTTTTCAAATCAGGGCCGTAGATCATTGACCCAAGGTGCTGCACATTACACATGCTGGCCCCTGAGTGGATTGTGGCGAAGCATTACCCGAGGTAACGCCCTGTTCAGCCCGGTGAAGCGTTTCAGTTGGCTCGCGCGCAGGCATTCTATATGTTGTTGGCCCTGCGCCGGAAACGCCCCCGCGATCTGCACGCACAAGTTTTAAAAGCGCGGTCTGCGGTGAAGTGGACTGATACACAAACTGTACACAGCGCATTTCTGCGACTGTAACTGGTTGAAAAACAATGGAAAATAGCTCAAGAGTTTATCTCTACGACACCACCCTTCGTGACGGCGCCCAGACCCAGGGCGTGGATTTCTCGGCCGCCGACAAGGCCAAGATCGCGCGCGAACTGGACGCTTTGGGCATCGATTACATCGAAGGCGGCTGGCCGGGTGCCAACCCCACCGATGACACCTTCTTCGCCGATCCGCCCAAGATGACCCGCTCGCGGCTGACCGCGTTCGGCATGACCCGGCGCGCCGGGCGTTCCGCCGCCAACGATCCGGGCCTGAACGCGCTGTTGGCCCACCCAAGCCTGGGTGCCGTCACCATGGTCGGCAAGTCGTGGGACTTCCAGGTCACCGTGGCCCTGGGCGTCGAGCTGGACGAGAATTTGCGCATGATCGGCGAATCGGTGGCGCACCTGAAGCCCCGCGTGCCGGAGGTGATGTACGACGCCGAGCATTTCTTCGACGGCTACAAGCGCAATCCCGAATATGCCCTAAAGGCGCTGCGGGCCGCCTATGACAATGGTGCGCGCTGGATGGTGCTGTGCGACACCAACGGCGGCTCGCTGCCCGAGGACATCACCCGCATCGTCGGCGAGGTGGTGGCGGCCGGCATTCCCGGCAGCCATCTGGGCATCCATTGCCACAACGATTCGGAAAATGCGGTGGCCAACTCGCTGGCCGCCGTGCGGGCCGGCGTGCGTCAGGTCCAGGGCACCATCAACGGCCTGGGCGAGCGCTGCGGCAACGCCAACCTGATCTCGATCATCCCCAACCTGATGCTGAAGATGGGGTTCGAGACCAACATCGCCGCCGCCGACCTGAAGAATCTGGTGCGCGTCAGCCGCGCGCTGGACGAGGTACTGGATCGCACCCCCAACCGCAGCCAGCCCTATGTCGGCCGCTCGGCCTTTGCCCATAAGGGCGGGCTGCACGTCTCGGCGGTGGCCAAGGACCCCAGCTGCTACGAACATATCGACCCGGCCCTGGTCGGCAATGCCCGCCAGATCGTGGTGTCGGACCAGGCGGGCCGCTCGAACATGGTCGCCCGCATGACCGATCTGGGCATCGAGATGGAAGCGGTTAGCCGCGAGTCCCTGGTCCGGGTGGTCGAGCAGATGCAGGTCAGCTTCGACCCGCGCGAGGTCACCGACCTGGTCGATCTGGTCAAGCGCCTCGAGCACGAGGGCTATGCCTACGACACCGCCACCGCCAGCTTCGAGCTGCTGGTGCGTCGCGCCCTGGGTCAGGTGAAGCGTTATTTCACCCTGGATCGCTACCGCGTCATCGACGAACGCCGCCGTAACGCCATCGGCCAGTGGGTGACCCTGTCGGAAGCGACCATCAAGGTCGAAGTCGGCGGCTCGGAATACATGGAAGTGGGCGAGGGCGACGGCCCGGTCCACGCCTTCGACACCGCGCTCAGGAAGGTTCTGACCGGGGCCTATCCGCAACTGGCGGCCCTGGAATTGGCCGATTACCGCGTGCGCATCGTCGAAAGCACCGCCGGCACAGGTGCCCGCACCCGCGTCACCATCGAAAGCACCGACGGCAAGGGCAACCGCTGGACCACGGTGGGCGTGCACACCAACGTCCTGGAGGCCTCGCTGGAGGCCTTGCAGGACTCGATCGCCTACATGCTGTACCGGTTCGGTGAGGGCTGATCCGATGGTCGCCAGCGGGGGATTGTCGGAAGTTCTGGACTGGGTGTCGGTCCATGTCCCCGGGCCGATGCGGACCGAGGTGATCGGCGTCTTGAACACCGCCACCGCCGAGGATGGCGGCCCGGCCTCGATCGTCGATTACTGGCGCACCCTGGCCGAGTGGCTGGTGGCCCAGGGCCATCTGGACATCGCCCGCGAGGCGATCCGCCGCTGGCAGACCCTGGTGCCGGCCGACCATCCGATCCACGCGGTGATGGGCGGCCCGCCGCCGCCCGACAAGCCGGCCGCCACCGAGGCGCCGCCGCCGCCCAAGAAGGAAGAGCCCAATTCCCGCATCGTCCGGGTGATCGACACCACCTACACCTTCCGCCGCATCGAGCCGCAGATGGACAAGGTGCAGGGCAAGAAGGTGGTGACCGCGTGGGAAGTGTTCCTGGTCGAGGACGATCCGACCTCTCGCGCCGTGCTGAATGGCTTCGACGACGGCACCTATGGGCCGTGGGCGGTGTCGGGGGTGTTTTCCGACTTCGCAGGGGCCGCCGCCGTCGAGGTGGTGGTGCGCTCGATGCAGCGCCATTACGTCTTCACCGTCAAGAAGGCCGACCGCATCCGCAAGATCCTGGGCGGTTTCGGCCTGCCGTTTACCGCCGTGGTCGGCGTGCTGATCGGCTATGTCATGGGTGTCATCCACTAAATGTCTTCTGGTCCCGCCATCATCCTGGTGCGTCCGCAATTGTCGGAAAATATCGGCACCGCCGCCCGCGCCATGCTCAATAACGGACTGACCGACCTGCGCCTGGTGGCCCCCAAGCCCGACTGGCTGTCGGATCGCGCCATCGCCGCGGCCTCGGGGGCCGACCGGGTGGTGCTGGGCGCCAAGATATTCGACACCACCGCCGAGGCGGTGGCCGATCTGAACCGGGTGTGGGCGACCACCGCGCGCAACCGCTTCATGGTCAAGCCGGTCGATACTCCGCGCACGGCCGCCGCCGCCATGCTGGACCTGACCGCCCAGGGGGTGAAGTTCGGCGTGCTGTTCGGGCCGGAACGGACGGGATTGGAAAACGACGACATCGTCCAGGCCGACACGGTGGTCACCGTGCCGCTGAACCCCGATTACTCGTCCCTGAACCTGGCCCAATGCGTGCTGCTGATCGCCTATGAATGGTACCAGGCGCAAGGCCCGGAACTGCCCGAGCGCCACATGACCAAGGGGGCGGCCGACATCGCAACCAAGGAAAAGCTGGAAGGCTTCTTCCAGCATCTGGAACGCGAACTGGACGAATGCGGCTTCCTGCGCATCGCCGACAAGCGCCCGGTGATGGTCAGGAACATCCGCAACCTGTTTCAGCGCGCCCATCTGACCGGGCAAGAGGTCCAGACCCTGCACGGCATCGTGCATGAATTGGTGACCTACCGGCACCGCAAGGGGCAGGGGACGACCTGAGCCGGGTCAGGCCTGTTCCTTCAGCATCGTCGTCTGCGCCGCCGACAGGTCAAGGTCGGTTCGGCTCGACAGGCAATAATGGAAGTAATTGCAATGCAGGCAGTGGTCGCCGTTGGCGGCGACCAGGTCCCGGGTGAATTTCGCCCGTGGTCCGGTCCAGATTTCCTCGAGGGTCTGCTCCAGCAGGTTGCCGACCAGGAAATGGTTGTTGCACAGATAGACATGGCCGTTCCATCGGATGCGGACTTCGGTCATCGGCGCGGCACAGCGGCCGGGATGGGGGTCGGCCGGGGTGACGGGCGGCAGAGGATCGGGCAGGGCCGAGTACATGATGCGGTTGTGGTAGAGGTGGCCGAAGCGTTCGGCGAAGCGCGGCGTCATCATCAGCGAGCCTGACAGCTGGATGCGCCGTTGGGAATCGATCAGATGCTGGGCCGCGCTCTCGGTCGCCTGATAGAAGCTCTCGGGGTCACTGGCCAGCATCTGGTCGTGTAGGAAGGTGTTGTTCTGGCGGTCCGATGAAACCATCAAGACCAGCCCATCGACCCCGATGTCGTCCCACATGTCGACGGCGGCGTTGATGTCGCAAAGATTGGCCCGCAGCATGGTGTAGTTGGCGTGGATTGCGGTGCGGCTGCGGTCCAGGCGGGCGATGAAGGCCTTGATACGCTCCAGGGTCGGCTGGAACTTGGCGCCGACCCGCAGATATTCGTACAGGTCGGGCGTCGCCGCATCGAACGACAGGTTGACGGACTTGAACACCGAGTAATCGGCAATGCCGTCCAGCATGCGATCGGTCAGCAACGTCCCGTTGGTGGTCAGGCTGACCTGGTACCCCAATTCACCCAGTACATTGAGCAAGGTGGGAAATTCTGGATGGGTGGTCGGCTCGTGCGTCGTGCCTACCTTGCAATGGGCGCCGTCCCGCACGCCAAGCTTGGCGATCGCCTCGATGGGCAGCGCCACCTTGGTAAGTTCCTCCTGAGGCACATGGCAAGAACGGCACCGCAGGTTGCAATTGTGGACCGGTTCAAGGTCGATGAGCGTCGGGCTCTCTGCCAAGGATATCGGGGCCAGGATACTCGGGAGTGGTTCCATCGATCCTCGTTGCGCGCTTCACGTGGGCTTTGATCGTCACGCTACTCCGGATGGTCGGCTGCGTCCACGAAGTGGTGACCTGTCGGCGCAGGAAGGGCGGGGCGGACATGAACCTGTAAGCTCCCTTTGACAGGCTTGGGACCGGCGGATGGTCAATCCATTGACAGATAACAAATAAGACGTTTGGCCGACGTCTTGCATCGAATGCCGATGACGGAGGGGCTTTGCCCTTTCTCTGATTCGGTTCGTGATTCTGGACGGGATGCCGACATGAGAAAGTCCTTGATGATCGGGGCCTTGGCCCTTTCCTTCGGCGCCGCAACGGCTTTACCGGCCACGGCCTCGCCGATCACCATCACCAATGTCGGAATTACCCATTTCGAGAAGATCACCCTGACCGGAGGCGCCTTGGGGGGCGCTACCTGGAACGGGGTCTATAGCGGCCAGATCGAGTTGATGACCTCTGGCGGCGAGTTGGGGGTATGGTGCGTCGATCTGTTCCACGACATCTATCTGGGCCACCAATACAGTGCCACGATCGTCGCGTTGAACACCGACAACAGGGATTCACCCGCGGTCCTGACCACGGATCAGAAATCCAGGATCGCTGCCATCGCCGCCTTTGGCAATGCCGTGTTGGATTTGCGCGACCCTAAAAGCTTTGATGCCGTCACCCTGGCGGCATTCACCGCCGACCTCGACCGTTTCAAGGCCGACCACCCAGCGGATTATTCCATGCTTGATACGTATTCCAGTGCGGTTTCCGCCGCCGTCCAAGCTGCGATCTGGGAAGTCGAGTATCGCCTGACGGCCACCAGCGCGGACGCGAATTTCGGCGCGGCGCTGACCGTGATCAAGGCGCAGGCATCGAACTATTTCGGCAATATCGGCGGCCATGCCCTGGCCATCGCCGACCCCGCCCATCCCAACGTCCGGGTTCAGACGCAGTGGGTTTCCCAGGTTCCCGAGCCCTCATCGCTGTTGGTGTTCGCCGCTGCACTGGTGGGATTGGCGATCCGGTACGCCCGCCGCGTCAAGGCGATTTGACGTCCGGCGATCACGGCGATACTAAAATTCTTCATCGTAATGCCAATTTGTATCGCCTGCGTTTCCTGCATGCCCATATGCGTGGGGATGTCAGGGGAAAACGTTGCATCCTCCACCGAAATAGGTTAATAGGTATTGAAATACCAAATTAGCCGACACCCACAAAAGATCGGCACTCGGGAGGAGGAAACGCGCATGCATGAAGTGCGCATCCATGGCCGTGGCGGCCAGGGCGCGGTGATGGCGTCGGGCATTCTGGCTGCGGCGCTGGTGGGTGAGGGGCGGCATGTCATGGCCATCCCCGCCTTCGGGTTCGAGCGGCGCGGCGCCCCGGTGGTGGCGTTCCTGCGCTTCGACGACCGCGAGATCCGTCGCGTCACCAACATCTACGCTCCCGACACGGTGATCGTCATCGATCCGACCGTGGCGCGCTCGGTCGATGTCTTCGCAGGCATGAAGCCGGGCGGCACCCTGGTCCAGTCCACCAAGAAGGCGGCGGCCGACATGGTGCTGCCGTCCCATCTGGCCCGCGTGGCCCTGTGCGACGCCGTCGGCATCGCCATGGCCATCTTCAAGCGGCCGATCACCAACACCATCATGCTGGGCGCCTTCGCGCGTGCCACCGGCCTGGTCGGCATCGACTCGCTGGTGGCGGCGCTGGAAGCCACCGACTTCCGCGACGCCGGCCTGAAGCAGAACATCGAGGCGGTCCGACGCGGCTTCGACGAAACCATCATCACTCAACTGGCGGCGCACGCGGCATGACCCGAAACGCACCCGACAACCTTTGTCCCATCGCGGTCAACCTGTCCGAGATGCTGACCGGCGACTGGCGCGCCATGCGCCCGGTGGTCGATCGCGACCGCTGCGTCAAATGCGCCACCTGCTGGCTTTACTGCCCGGTCCAGTGCATCACCGAGAAGCCGACATGGTTCGACGTCAACCTGGCGACCTGCAAGGGCTGCGGCATCTGCGCCACCGAATGCCCGCACCGCGCCATCACCATGGTCGAAGAGACGGAAGACTGACATGAGCGCACCCGCCACCTTGAAGGCCACCAGCCGCACCATGGTCATCGACGGCAACGAAGCCGCCGCCTGGGGCGCGGCTTTGTCCCGTCCCGACGTGGTCGCCGTCTATCCGATCACGCCGCAATCCTCGCTGGTCGAGTATCTGGCCAAGTTCATCGCCGAGGGCAAGATGGACGCCGAGCTGATGGACGTCGAGGGCGAGCATTCGGTCCTTTCGGTCCTGCACGGCGCTTGCCTGGCCGGCGGGCGGACCTATTCGGCCACCTCGGCCCAGGGGCTGGCCTATATGTTCGAGCCCTATTTCCGCACGCCCGGCCTGCGCCTGCCGATGGTGGTGTCGCTGGTGACCCGCGATTCGGTGACCCCTTGCTGCGTGTGGGGCGGCCAGCAGGACGCCATGACCGTCAAGGAAGTCGGCTGGATCCAGATGTATTGCGAGACCCAGCAGGAAATCTGCGACTCGATCCCCATCGCCTACAAGGTGGCGGAACATGCCGACGTCATGCTGCCGGTCAATGTCTGCCACGACGGCAATTACCTGTCCTATGGCGTCGCCCGCGTCGATCTGCCCGAACAAGAGGTGGTTGATGCCTTCCTGGGCGAAAAGAACGTCAATTGGCATGCCTGCCTGGACCCGGAACGGCCGATGGCGGTCGATCCGCTGACCGGTGGGGCCGGCGGCATCGGGCCTTCGACCTTCGTGCGCTACCGCAAGGGCCAGTGCGCCGGCATGGCCGCCGCGCTTGATGTCATCGTCGCCGCGCACGAGGATTGGGGCCGGCGCACCGGCCGTTATTGGTCGCCGCTGATCGAGGATTACCGCATGGAGGACGCCGAGGTGGCGCTGGTCACCATCGGCTCGATGACCGGTGCCGCCAAGGACGCGGTGGACGATGCCCGCCTGGACGGCCGCAAGGTTGGCCTGGTCAAGATCAAGACCTTCCGGCCGTTCCCGGCCAAGGTCATCGCCAAGGCGCTGTCGAAGGTCAAGGCGGTCGGCGTGGTCGATCGCGCCGTCAATTTCGGCTGGAATTGCGGCCCGGTCTTCCAGGAGGTGCTGGCCGCCCTGTACGCCAACCCGACCCGCGTGCCGCTGATCAGCTTCATCGGCGGCCTGGCCGGGGCCGACATCACGCCCGAGCATTTCGGCCGCGCCATCGCCGACACCGTGCGCGTGGCCGCCGGCGAGACCATGTCCTCGCCGATCTGGCTCAACGAATTCGACCAATAGGGGACCGACCATGCCCGAAGCCAAATATCTGCTGGTCGGTTCGTCCCATGCCGGCCTGGAAGCCCTCCGGGCCATTCGCCGGCTGGACGCGGATGGCAGCATGGCCATGCTGACCAAGGATAGCCAGTTGCCCTATTCGCCGACCGTGCTGCCCTATGTGATGAGCGGGCGCTCGAAGCCCGACGCGGTGATCTTGCGCGATCGGGCCTTCTTCGACGAAACCGGCTGCGTGTATGCCCCCGGCCAGGCGGCCCAGTCCTTGGACACCAAGGCCCGATTGGTGACGCTGGCCGACGGCGTCCAATGGCGCTACGAGCGGCTGCTGATCGCCACCGGGGCGGCCCCGGCCATCCCGCCGATTCCCGGGCTGCAATCCGTGCCGTTCCATGTGCTGCGCACCCTGGACGACGCTGTCAACCTGCGCACCCGCATGGGCCTGGCGCGGCGTGCCGTGGTGCTGGGCGCCGGCCTGGTCGGCCTGCATGCCGCCGAAACCCTGGCCGAGGCCGGCCTGGCGGTGAGCGTGATCGAGATGAAGAACCAGGTCCTGCCCGGCTATATCGACGCCAAGGCGTCCGAACGCATCGAGGCGGCCTTCGCCAGCCATGGAATCAAGCTGCTGCTGGGCCGGACCGCGACCCAGGTGGCGGCCCTGGACGGCGGCGTCAGCGTGACCACGGATGACGGCCGCGCCATCGAAGGCGACATGCTGCTGGTCGCCACCGGCGTCAAGTCCTGCACCGAATGGCTGGCCGGCTCGGGCGTCGAGATCGATCGCGGTGTGCTGGTCGATGATCGCATGCGCACCTCGGCTGCCGACGTGTGGGCGGCCGGCGACGTGGCACAGGGGCTGGATTTCGCCTCGGGTGAGCGACAGGTGTTGGGCATCATCCCCACCGCCGTCGAACAGGGCCGCATCGCCGGTTTCGACATGGCCGGCGACGCCAAGCAGAAGCCATGGGCCGGCGGTCTTCCGGTCAACACCTATCGCTTCTTCGGCCGGCCTGCCGTGTCGGTGGGTCAGGCGGCAGCGGAAGGCGACGGGTTCGAGGTGGTCGAGCAGGAACAGCCGCGCAAGTATCGTCGCATCGTACTGGCCGACAATCGGCTGGTCGGCATCATCACCGTCGATGATCCATTCGACGCCGGCATCATGGGCGAACTGATCCGCCGCCGCGTCGATCTGGGCGCGATGAAGGATGCCTTCCTGGCCGATCCGACCCAGGTCGGGCGCCGCCTGATGAGCGAGATGTGGAGATAGTCATGTCGATCGCCTTTGACACCATTGCCTTCAGGGCCCCCAAGTGTGACGGCTGCGGCGAGTGCATGAAAGCCTGTTCGGCGGTCAAGCAAGGCGCGTCGCGCATTTCCATCGTACCCGGCGCTTCGGCCGGCGCTTTCGAGATGGCGCTGTGCCGCCAGTGCGGCGATCCCAAATGCGTGATGGTCTGTCCGGCCGGCGCCCTGACCAAGAATGGCGCCTCGGGCGTGATCGACTGGTCCGCCGACAAGTGCGTCGATTGCCTGTTGTGCACTTCGGGCTGCGCCTATGGGGCGATTTCCGCCGATCCGGTCGGTGGCCGCGTCATCAAGTGCGACCAGTGCGGCGGCGATCCGGCCTGCGTGTCGGCCTGTCCTTCCGGCGCGCTGGAATGGGGCGGGGCCGGCAGCATCTATAACCGCTTTGGCGAGATGGAGGATATGTTCGTCCCCGGTCTGGCCGGTTGCCAGGGCTGCAATTCCGAACTGATCATGCGCCACGTCATGCGCCGGGTCGGCCGCAATTCGGTGCTGGCGACGCCGCCCGGCTGCATCCCCGGCATGGGCTCGGTCGGCTATAACGGCAAAACCGGCACCAAGGTTCCGGTGTTCCATCCGCTCTTGACCAACACCGCCTCGATGCTGGCCGGCATTCGGCGCTATTACGACAAGGTCGGGCGCAAGGATATCGTGGTCATGGCCCTGGCCGGCGACGGCGGCACCGTCGATTGCGGCTTCCACGCCGTGTCGGGCGCCGCCGAGCGCGGCGAGAAGATCTTGTATGTCTGCGTCGATAACGAAGGCTACATGAATACCGGCATGCAGCGTTCAGGCGCCACGCCTTACGGCTCGTGGACCTCGACCACGCCGGTCGGCGACAAGCTGAAGGGCAAGACCCAGGACGCCAAGAACATGCCGATGATCATGGTGGCCCACCGCGCCGCCTATGTCGCCACGGCGTCCACCGCCTATATGGAAGAGCTTTACGACAAGCTCGACCGGGCCATCGAGGCCTCGTTCAAGGGCTTTTCCTATCTGCACATCTATTCGCCATGCCCGACCGGCTGGCGCGTGGCGTCGAACAAGGTCATCGAGGCCTGCCGGATGTCGGTGGAATCGAACTTCGTCACCTTGTGGGAATACACCCCCGAGGCCGGCCTGCGCTTCACCCGCTCGCCCGACCGGCCGATCCCGGTGGTCGATTACGCCAGGACCATCGGCAAATACCGTCATTTGGACGCCGACCAGCTCGCCCACATTCAAGCCAAGGTGGACGAGCAGGTGGCGCTGCTGAAGCGGCTGGCGGGTGAAGTCGCCACCGCGCCGGCAGCGCTTGCGGCGGCTCCGGCCCGGACCTCCACGCCGGACGGGGCCGCCACACCCCCCTTGCGACACGAGACTTTCCGTCCGTGATCCGAAAGGGCCGCCCCCCCCCAGGGCGGCCCTTATTCTGGCGGCCCTTATTCCATTCTCCGTCCATTCACAGCGCGTTGTGCGTGCGTTGGCCGCCGACGCGAACGGCGTTTATGACGAAAGGTTAGGATGGTGTGCAATCGGGGTTGACGAACACCCGGCCATCCGTGTGAGGGAGCGGGTCGGCCAAGAACTGAACGAGAGCCGCCATGAACGCCTGCGCCCCCTTGCATCGGACCTATGACAACGCCGTCCTGGCCTTCGCCCGCTTCCTCGAGGAGCAGGCGGTGAACGGGGCGGTTCCCGTGGATCGTATCCGCGCCCTGGCCGATCGCCTGGTCGCCGAAGGCGGCGAGCTGGATACCCACTTCTCGGCCGCCGAGGCGCTGTGCATCTCGCAAGTGCGCGCGCACCAACTCGATGCCGAGCGGCACAATTATCTGGGCCGCATCATCGCCAAGCGGTTGGCCCATCTGCTGGACGACCCGTCCAGCGGAATCTTGCGCGACCATCTGGGCCAGTTGTTCGTGGCCATTCGCCTGATCCTGGGAGATCAGGTTTATTCCGCCCTGCAGGGCAATGCCGCCACCGTCGCCCGGGAATGGGCCGGACCCGACGGAGCCATCGATTGGGACGGATTTTACGGTGACAGCCGCGTCCATGACATCCGCGACCGGGTCCGCTTTGCCCTGGCGCGGGCGTTCCAGCGCTTCCAGGCCCGCAAGGACTGGTTCCTGACCGTCATGAACAGCCATCCGCACGCGCGCTCGGTCGGCCCGGGCTCGTTCGTCCTGGCCGATGCCCCGCAGATTTCCTCCATCCCCTACTTTGGAGAGCCCCAACTGGTCTTACTGGTCGATTGCCTGCTGGCAAAGTAGGGCGTTCACCCTAGGATTTGCATTAAATTGTCAGGCTAACCCCTTGCCCGGGTTGATATGCACCAGCCAAAGGCCTAGCATATTTCTCGCGGGGAGTATGTTGGGGTGGGCGATGAGTTCTTTGCGCAAGATCGAGGTGACCACCGGCGTGTGGTGGGTCGAGTGCCCCTCCGCCGATCTTCGTGTCTTGTGTGGCTGCCCGGCCGACGTCGTCAAGCATCTGATGAAGCGCGGCCTGATCGCCTCGACCGAGCGCGGCGGCATCACCTATGAGACCGGTCCCAGCGCGATCCTTCTGTCCGACGTCATGGTGCAGAACGGCAGCTTCGCCAATCTGGGCGAGTTCCCGGTCCTGCAGATGCTGTACCGCCAGGGCATGCTTCTGCCCAACCATCCCGGCAATACCGGCGCCAAGCCGCTGCTGATCGGCTCGGCCGAGCAGGTCCGCGCCCAGCTGCAATACATCTATCGCGGCAATTACGGCCTGATCAGCGAGGAAGAGCTGATCGATGCCGGCGCCACGCCCGAGACGGCGCGTGAGCTGATGCGCATGAAGCTGAAGTTCGCCTTCGGCTCGATCCGCCATCCCGGCGAGCTGCTGGATTCGCTGGTGGTCGAGAACGACCCGGTGCCGGTCAAGAACGGGGTCACCATCAAGCGGGTCCGCTTGAACGTCTTCGAGTTCCGCCACGGCGACGAGACCGTGCTGGTCGATCTGAACCTGCCGCCCTTCGAAACCTACGAATGCCCCTATCCGCTGGGCTTTTACAACATGCCGCGCGAGTATTTCTCGGTGGTCCATTCCGGCGAGGGCGACGGCTGGGACATCAACCGCCCGGCCATGGGCTCGATCCTGATGTTCCAGGGGCGCGTCTTCCTGATCGATGCCGGCCCCAACATCTTGTCGACGCTGGACGCCCTGGGCATCGGCGTCAACGAGATCGAAGGCATCTTCCACACCCATTCGCACGACGACCATTTCGCCGGCCTGACCACGCTGATCCGCGCCGACCACCGCATCAAGTATTACGCGACGCCGCTGGTGCGCGCCTCGGTGGCCAGGAAGATCGCCGCGCTCTTGTCGATCGAGCCGTCGGCCTTCGCCGATTATTTCGAATGCCACGACCTGGTCGAGGACGAATGGACCGACATCGAAGGCCTGGAAATCAAGCCGGTCTTCTCGCCCCATCCGGTCGAGACCACCATCTTCCAGTTCCGCACGCCGTGGGAAGATGGTTACCGCACCTATGCCCACTTCGCCGACATCTGCCGGCTCGAGGTGCTGAAGGGCTTCGTCACCGACGACGACAGCAAGCCTGGCATCTCGGCAGCCACCTATGATCGGGTCGCCAAGGCCTATGCCGTGCCGGCCCAGGTCAAGAAGGTCGATGTCGGCGGCGGACTGATCCACGGCGACGCCAACGATTTCCGCGAGGACAAGTCCGGCAAGGTGATCCTGGCCCACACCGCCCTCAAGCACACGGTGGCGCAAAAGGCCATCGGCTCGACGGCGTCGTTCGGCACCGTCGATACCTTGATCCCGTCGAACCATGATTTCATCTGGCGGTCGGCCTATGACCTGCTGATGAGCTATTTCCCCGACATCGCCCACCACCAGATCCGGGTTTTGCTGAACAATCCGGTGGTGACCTTCAATCCCGGCACCATCCTGGTCAAGGAACGCGCCCCGGCCGAGGCGGTGTTCCTGCTGTTGTCGGGATCGGTGGAAGCGCTGCATATCGACGGCGGCTCGCGCTCGGTTCTGTCGGCCGGCGCGATGATCGGCGAGCTGGCCGCTTTGCTGGAATCCGAGATGACCGAGACCTATCGCGCCATCGGTTTCGTCAAGGCCCTGCGCATCGCCGCCCCCTTCTATCGCGAATTCGTGCGGCGCAACGAATTGCTGGCCTCGATCACCCGCATCTTCGAGAATCGCCAGTTCCTGCAGCGCACCTGGCTGTTCGGCGAGGTGGTCTCGACCCGCACCCTGAACCGCATCGCCAAGGACATGACGCTGACCCGCTTCCAGATGGGCGAGGTGGTGGATATCGGGCCGGAATCGGTGGCCCTGGTGGTGGGCGGCGCGGTTGGGCGCTATCTCGGCGACCATTGCGTCGAGACCCTGGTGTCGGGCGACTTCTTCGGCGAGGAACTGGCGATCTTCTGGACGCCCAGCATGTTCCGCCTGCGCGCCCTGATCGCCACCGACGCCTATCTGCTGCCGGCGGGCCTGCTGGCCGGCATTCCGTCGGTGCGCTGGAAGCTGTTCGAGGCCTCGGGCAAGCGGATGAGCGCCATCTTCGAAAGCGGCACCGCCGGCCGTGTGCTGCTGCAATGGCACGACGATTACCGCGTCGATGTGGTGCGGCTGGACACCCAGCACCGGCGGCTGTTCGAGCAGGCCAACGCCATCCTGGACGCCATCGAAAGCGGTCGCGGGGTGGCGGAAGTCCAGTCGCTGATGAGCGCGATGATCGAGTACGCCCGCTACCATTTCGGCGAAGAAGAAGCGCTGATGCTGCGCCACCAATATCCCGAGACCGATGCGCATCGCGGCCGCCACGCCGCCTTGATCAGCCAGCTGGAATCGCTGAAGGTCGAGGTCGAAGCCGCCGACAGCCCGCAAGATATCGACCTGTTGCCGGTGCTGAAGGAATGGCTGGTCAGCCACATCCTGACCGAGGACCGCCGCTATTCCGGGTTCCTGAACGCCAAGGGGGTGTTCTGATTTTTGACCATGGTCAACGCCAGGTAGGATAGGGCGGCGCTAGAATGCCGCCACTATGGTCAGTCCCGCACCCACGGCATCTACTGGGCGGCATCGTCGGCCGCCGCAATCCTTGACAGATTGTCGCTCGTGCCCCGTCATGGGGGCTGCGGTGTGGCGAGGCATAGAGCCCA
This sequence comes from Magnetospirillum moscoviense, assembly GCF_001650635.1. Classification (GTDB taxonomy): domain Bacteria; phylum Pseudomonadota; class Alphaproteobacteria; order Rhodospirillales; family Magnetospirillaceae; genus Magnetospirillum; species Magnetospirillum moscoviense. The sequence goes on from NZ_LWQU01000173.1 coordinate 14,464, forward strand.
AGATCGTCGATCGTTTCCAGCAGGCCCGCCAGCACGTCAATATTCGCCGCAACGTCACTCTGTTCGTATCCCCCCGGTGACGGCCGCCTGTTCGAGCGGCCCTTGCTCTGAGATTCTGCCAGCCTGATTGGCGTTGGTGGTGGCGG
>NZ_LWQU01000174.1 GCF_001650635.1 Magnetospirillum moscoviense
ACCGCGTCAAATGCTCCGCCCCCTTGTCGTCGGTCAGGTCGATGTTCTCGATCCCGCCGCTCAAGCCGTAGCGGACATGCACGCGCCACGAGGTTCTATCGGCGCCGGGATGACAAATCGCGGTTGCATCCACCAGCCGCAACCGCCAACCCGCCCAAAGACCATCGGGTTGCACGGGCGCGTCCTCGACAAGGCTCTTGACGATCAACTCCAGCCAATCTGCGGCGTTGCCAAGCCGTCGGTGCAGGGCGGGGGCCGACACAGCCGCCATCTCTGTTGCTTGCGCCAAGGCACTACATTCCCGCAGCGACGTCCCCGCACCATAGGTCAGCGCCAATCGAAGAAGATCGCGCGCCTCTCGTATGCCACGGGGCCGCAGGAAGGCGTTGCTGGATCGAGCCGTCGCCTCAAGGTCAAGCAGGGAGCCGATCTCGGCCTCTGCCGCCGACCAACTGATTTCAGGGGGGCATGATGGATGAGTCATTCCATCTTGAATCACGCTCACGCCCGCCTGTCCAGGCTATGTTAACGCCTATGGGGCTGACCCTCACTCCGGCACGAACAAGGTCCGCTTGGCGATGGCCGCCAACGTTCGCACGGTGACGATGCCGACCACCAGGCTGGCCAGCGCCAGCATTGCCAATCCCACCGTCGGCCACATCCCATCGGGCGCGAAGCGGCCGTGCTGGATCGCCGCCATGGCCACCGCGTCCAACGGGAAGGTAAAGGCCCACCACGACAAGGCGAAGGGCAGGCTGATGAAGCGCCTGGTCTTGGCCAGCAGCACCAGGGTCATGAACAGGGCGCCGTTGACCAGCACCTGGGCGAACGGGTCTACCGTTCCCACCAGTCCGACATAGGCCAGATATCCGACCGCCAGCGGCGGCAACAAGATGAACAAGGTCGGAGCCAGGCGCGGCGGCAGGGCATCGTGGAAGATGACCCGGTAAAGGACGATGGTCATCAGAGGCAGCCAGAACACCATGCCGATGGACAGGAAGAACCAGGAAATCTCGATCTGGCCCAACGAAACCCCCAGGGTCGGCACGATGATGTTGCCGACGATGGGGATGAACCAGGCGGGATTGACGTGGGTGATGTCCTGCTTGTGGACCATCCAACGCACGATCAGTCGGATGGTCAGGGCCAATTGCAGCAAGGCGCCCGCCGCCCACAGCCAGAAGGACACGGCCGGCCCATGGGGATGAAGGGCTGCCGCCATCAACATCATGCTGATGGGAATGGTCGAGAAGAAGGCCGAGCGGATCGGGTGGTCGAATTCGCCCACCACCGCCGGGAAATGGCGCAACGCCTTCAGTCCATAGGTCGTGGCCGAGGCCAGGAAGGCCAGGGCCGCCAGCACCAGGACCCCATCCGACACCATGGCGGGAAAACCCAGCAAGGCGTTGGCCTTGCGCCAGGCCAGTCCCAGACCGGCCAGCCCCATCACCGAGGCGAAAATGGTGACGGGTACGTGGGGAAGGACAGGGCCGGCTTGCGGGGCATTCATGGTGTCAGGTCCTGGTCATGTGGTCGAGCAGGCGGCGGATGAAGGCCTCGCCCTGGGCGACCTGCGACAGTTCGATGAATTCGTTCGGCTTGTGGGCCTGGGCGATGCTGCCGGGGCCGCAGACTACCGCCGGAATGCCGGCGGCGTGGAACAGGCCGGCCTCGGTGGTGAAGCTGACCCGGCCAGCCGGCCCGTTGGCGCCCGACAGGTGGCGGGCCAGCAGCGCCGCTTCGTCGTCTTCGCCGGTATCAAGCCCCGAGGTGGTGTTGTATTCGTCGAACATGATGCCGGTGGCGCCATCGATCATCAGCATTTCCGGCACCAGATCCTGGGCATGGCCGCGAATTTCCGCCATCAGCGCCTCGGAATCGTGGTTGGGCAGGTTCCTGATCTCGAATTCGAAGCTGCATGAGGCCGGTACGATGTTAAGCGCGGTGCCGCCGTGGATGGTGCCGGTATGCACGGTCGAATAAGGCGGGTCGTAACCATGGTCGAACGGGCCTTGCTCGCGGATGCGCTTTTGCAAGGACCGCATGAAGGCCACCATGTCGGCGGCGATCTCGACGGCGTTGACGCCGCGGTCGTTCAGCGCCGAATGGCATTCCTTGCCATGGACGTGACAGAGAACGTTTTTTTTACCCTTGTGACCGATGATCACCTGCATCTCGGTCGGTTCGCCGACGATGCACAATTTCGGGCGGACGGAAAGGGAGCCCAGGTCGGAAATCAAGCGGCGTACGCCGATACAGCCCACTTCCTCATCGTAGGAAAAGGCGAAGTGTATCGGAAGCGCCAGCGGGCGGGCGGCGAATTCAGGGGCCAAGGCCAGGCAGATGGCGATGAAGCTTTTCATGTCGGCGGTGCCGCGACCGAACAGACGGTCGTCACGGCGCACGACGTCGAAGGGGTCGCCGTCCCAGTCCTGGCCGTCAACCGGCACGACGTCGGTATGGCCCGACAGCACGATGCCCGGTAAGCCAGAAGGGCCGATGGTGGCGAAAAGGTTAGCTTTCCGTCTGCTTTCGTCCCAAGTCAGGCGGGTTTCGGCCCCCAACCCCTGAAGGAAGTCTGCTGCGAAGTGGATTAATTGTATGTTTTCCTTGTGGCTGGTAGTGTCAAAACTAACCAGGCGTTCGATCATTTCGATACAGGATGGGGTGATATTCTTGCTGGTCGGGCTCAATGTCGGCCACTCATCGAACAGGGACGGGATGGGGGTCTCGTCAGTATAAGGGGTGTGGGTCGTGCACGACCAGGGGCGAGATCGGATCTTCTCGGGGAGAGGTCGAGATTTCCGTTTAGCGGGCGAGGGGTATGAGTGATTCCAGTGCCGCCACCATGGCGGCGAACGACAAGAACGAAAAGCCGTTCAGCTTGAGCGAGCTGTCCACGCTGCGGTCGAGTTTCTTCGATCTCGGCGTGGCGTCGGTGTTCCTGAACGTCCTTGGCCTGGCGATGCCGATGTCGTTGTTGCAGGTCTACGACCGCATCTTGCCCAACAAGTCCACCGGCACCATGGTCTTGCTGCTGACGGCGGTGCTGGCGGCACTGGCGCTTGAATCCGTGCTGAGTTTCGGTCGCTCGTATATCACCGGCTGGGTCGGCGCCAAGTTCGAGCACAAGGCCGGCTGCGCCGCGCTCGACCGCTTGCTGATGACCGGTATCGACAGTTTCGAAAAAGAGGGCTCGGGCGTCCATCTGGAACGCATGGGCTCGTTGGGTACGGTGCGCGAGTTCTATGCCGGCCAGGCCCTGCTGACCATCCTGGATCTGCCGTTCGCCATCCTTTACCTGTCGCTGGTCGGCTTCATGGGCGGAACGCTGGTGATCGTGCCGATCATCTTGCTGGTGGCCTTCGGCCTGTCGGCGATGCGCATCGGCACCACCCTGCGCGCCGCCATCCAGAAGCGCATGACCGCCGACGACCGCCGCTTCAATTTCATTATCGAGGTGCTGGGCGGCATCCACTCGGTCAAGGCCTTCGCCATGGAGGCGCAGATGGTGCGCCGCTACGAGCGCCTGCAGGAAAGCTGCGCCGAGGGCTACCATACCGTTGCCTTGCGTTCGGCCGACGCTTTGTCGGTGTCGTCGTTCTTCTCACAATTGACCATGATCAGCATCGCCGCCGTCGGCAGCCTGATCGTCATCGACGGTGACATGACCACCGGTGGCCTGGCCGCCTGCTCACTGCTGGCCGGGCGCGCCATGGCGCCGTTGCAGAAGGCCCTGGGGGTGTGGACCCGGTTCCAGTCCTTCATGCTGGCCCGCGACCGTCTGGCCGGCATTTTCGCGCTTGAACGCGAGGTCCCGGATGGGTTGCCGCGTATTCCGGCCATCAAGGGCCGGCTGGAAATGGAAAATGTCAGCTTCCGTTTCGGCGAGAAGCTGCCGATGGTGATCGACGAGGCGTCCATTAAGATCGAGGAGGGCGAGTGCATCGCCATCGCCGGCGGCAACGGATCGGGCAAGACCACGCTTCTGACGGTGATGCAAGGGGCGCTCCGCCCGACCATCGGCCGGGTGCTGGTCGATGGCGAGGACGTCCGCAACTACGAACCGCAATCGGTGCGGGATCAGATCGCCTATCTGCCGCAATCGGGCGTCTTGTTCCAGGGCACCATTTTGCAGAACATCACCATGTTCCGCCCCGAATTCGACGATGTCGCGGTGGAAACCGCCGGATTGTTGGGCTTGGACGAGGTGGTGGCCACCATGGCCATGGGCTTCGACACGCCGGTTGGCGACGGCGCCTATGATTCGCTGCCGCGCGGCATCAAGCAGCGCATCGCCATCGCCCGGGCCCTGGTCAACAATCCGCGCATCGTTTTGTTCGATGAAGCCAACACCGCCATCGATTCCGCCGGCGACAATTTCCTGCGCGTGTGGCTCGAGCGGGCCAAAGGCAGGCGGACCCTGGTCCTGGTCACCCCGCGCCCGTCGATGGTCAAGATGGCCGACCGCGTGTTCGACCTGGAAAACGGTCGTCTTACCCCGCGCGCCCCGCGTGAGCCGCAGGCGCCGCCGGCCTTGCTGGGGCAGGGGGGCAGTACGCCATGAACCGCCTTGCTCCCGTGCAGGCGCAGCCCAAGGCCAGCGCCCAGGCGATCGAGGCCTATGAAGCCCATCTGGCACAAAGCGCGCTGGGTGGCTTCGTCGCGGCGTCGGACCTGGCCGCCTGTCTGTTGCCGCTGTTGAAGGCGCTGAACTGGAAGGGCAATCCCCGCCACGTCGCCGAATCACTGCCGCACTTCGCCAACGACCTGGATTTGACCGGCCTGCGCAACGTCATGGCCAACCTCAATTATTCCAGCCGACCGGCCCGGCTGCAGATCGCCGACCTCGACCAGCGTCTGCTGCCTTGCCTGTTCCTGCCCGACAAGGGACCGGCCATGGTGGTCCGGTCGCTCGAGGACGGCATCGCCGAAGTGTTCGACAGCCAGGCCGGCGCCATCCGCAAGACCGAGGATATCGAGGCTCCCGGCACCGTCTATTTCTTCACCCCCATCCCCGATCCCGGCCCGTCCCGCGTCGGCTGGTTCCACACCATCCTTGACCGTTTCCGGCCGCTGTTCTGGCAGGCCTTCTTCGTCACCTTGTTCTTGAACGTCATGGCCTTGGCGACGCCGTTATTCGTGATGTCGATCTACGACAAGGTCATCGCCACCAGCTCGATGCACATGCTGGTGGCCTTTTCCATCGGCGTCACCCTGGCCCTGATGTTCGATACCATTTTGCGGACGGTGCGCGCCCGGGTTCTGGCCTATATCGGCGCCCGGCTTGACAACATCATGGGCAACAACATCTTCCAGCACATCCTGGCCCTGCCGCCCGGCTTCACCGAACGCGCCACCATCGGTGCCCAGGTGGCCCGCATCAAGGATTTCGAGTCGGTGCGCGAGTTCTTTACCGGGCCGTTGGCCACGGTATTCATGGAACTGCCCTTCGCCTTCTTCTATTTCGCCATCATCTTCATGCTGGGCGGGGTGTTGGCCCTGGTCCCGGTGATTTCCACCATCTTGTTCATCGTCGGCGGCTATCTGGTGTTGCCGGTGGTGCGCAAGAATGTCGGCATCGCCGGCCGCGCCGCCTCGCGCCGCCAGGAGTTCCTGGTCGAGACGCTGGGCAAGATGCGGGCGGTCAAGCTGTCGGCCGGCGAGCACAATTGGGTCAAGCGCTATCGCGAGATGAGCGCGCGCGCCGCCTATGGCGGCTTCAAGAACGGCGTGTTCGCTTCCGCCGTGATGACCGGCTCGAATGTTCTGATCGTCAGCTCGGGCATGGCGACCATCGCCACCGGCGTGATCGGCGTCATCGACGGGTTCATGACCACCGGCGGCCTGATCGCCGCGATGATGCTGGTGTGGCGGGTGCTGTCGCCGTTGCAGACGGTGTTCACCCTGATCCAGCGCGTCGAGGCGGTGCGCGGCTCGATCAATCAGATCAACCAGCTGATGAACCTGAAGCCCGAGCGCGATCCCCGTGCCATGGTGGCGCCTTTGAAGAACCTGAAGGGGCGGGTGTCGTTCCAGCGCATCAGCCTGCGCTATACCAACGACGCCGACCCGGCCCTGGTCGGCGTGTCGTTCGACATCGAACCGGGGGAAGTGGTGGCGGTGACCGGCCGTAACGGCTCGGGCAAATCGACTATCATCAAGCTGATTCTGGGCCTTTACTCGCCGCAGGCGGGGTCGATCAAGATCGACAGCGCCGATCTGCGCCAGATCGATCCGATCGAGCTGCGCCATGCCGTCGGCTATGTTCCCCAAGTGTGCAACCTGTTCCACGGCACCATTTCCCAGAATCTGCGCCTGGCCCATCCGACCGCCACCGATGCCGACATCCGCTGGGCCTGCGAGCTGGCCGACGTGTGGGATGAAATCATGGCTCTGCCGCGCGGACTGGAAACCCGCGTCGGCGACGGCACCATCGACCACCTGCCGACCAGCTTCGTCCAGAAGCTGTCCCTGACCCGCTGCTATCTTAAGCGCAGCCCCTTGATGCTGTTCGACGAGCCGGTCAACGGTCTGGATTTCGAGGGTGATCGCCAGTTCATGCAGGCGGTCGACTTCTTCCGCGGCCAATCGACCGTGATCATGGTCACCCATCGCCCCAGTCACTTGCGGTTCGCCGACAAGATCCTTGTTTTCGACGGCGGTTACCTGCGCCTGGCCGGCCCGGCCGACGAGGTGCGCGCCCGCATTCCTCCGGATTTGATCTGACATGAGCAACCAAAGCCTGGTCAAAGTACCCGAATCCGACGCGACACCGGCCAAGGCCGGCGGCGGCGGACCCGCTGTCAAGCAATCGAGCCGGGTGTCGCGTCATCTGGCGCAAGCGGTTCAGCTGGAGGAAAGCGGCACCACGCCGCTGGTGCGCTTCACCATGCTGATGGCCGCCCTGGCCTGCCTGTTGTTCATCGCCTGGTCGGCAATTACCCGGGTCGAGGAAGTGGCGGTCGCCGAGGGTGAAATCGTGCCGTTGGGATCGACCAAGACCATCCAGCATCTGGAAGGCGGCCAGGTCGAGGAAATCCTGGTCAAGGAAGGCCAACTGATCGACGCCGACCAACCGGTCATCAAATTGTCGCCGGTCCAGCCGATGGCGGAACTGGAACAGACCCGCGCCCGCGAGATGACCCTGTTGCTGAAATCCGAGCGGCTGCGCGCCTTCGTCGAATCCCGCCGTCCCGATTTCGGCTTCGCCGGCCCGCAATACGCCTCGCTGGTGGCCGACAACACCAGTATCTTGCAGGCGCAGACCCAGTCGCGCGAAACGGCGCGCTCGATCATCTTGTCGCAGATCGAACAAAAGCGATCTGACCTCCGTTTGCTGGAGAACCAGCAGAAAAGCATGCGCGAACAGGTCCAAGCCCTGGCCGAGGAGATGAAGATTCGCGACCAACTGGTGGCCAAGGGTCTGGTCACCCGCATCGCCCATCTCGACACCAAGCGCGAACTGGCCCGGGCCGAGGGCGAGTTGACCCGTATCCTGGGCCAGGCGGTATCCGCCCGCGAGGCGGTGCAGGAAATGGAACGCCGCCTGATCGACAGCCAGTCGACGCTGCAAAAGGCGGCGATGGACGAAATGGGCGTAGCGATCGCTGAACTGGCCCAGGTTCAGGAAACCATCTCGCGCCTGGAAGACCGCGTTCATCGCCTGGTGGTGACCGCCCCCAACCGCGGCTATATCAAAGGCTTGACGGTCAAGAATGCCGGCGCGGTGATCCAGCCCGGCGGGCTGATCGCCGAATTGGTCCCGGCCGACCTGGAATTGCGTGTCGATGCCAAGATCCTGCCGAAGGATATCGGCCACGTGAAGCTGGGCCAGAAGGTCAAGATCAAGGTCAGCACTTATGATTTCGCCCGCTATGGCTTCATCTGGGGCGAGTTGTCGCGAATCTCGGCCTCGACCTTCCTGAACGAAAAGGGCGAGCCCCATTACAAGGCGCAAGTGACGCTGTCGAAGAACTATGTCGGTGAAGATCCTGCCGTGCACTTGGTCACCCCAGGCATGACAGTGATGGCCGAAGTCATGACCGGCGATAAGACCTTGCTGCAATATATGCTGAAGCCGATCTTCACCCAGTTGCAGCAATCCTTCCACGAACGGTGATCGCGTGGCGATCCCGATTGCAAAGGCGCTTGCGCTCGGCCATGCTCCGGCCGACGCAAGCGTGAAGGATCCCCGATGACCAAGCCGAACAGCGCCGAGACCCATCACCCCGAGACGCCGAAGCCAAAAGGCTGGCATCTCGGGGTGATGGCCCGGCTCAGGGCCTATTTCTTCGCGGGCATCCTGGTGACCGCACCAGTTTCCATCAGCTTCTATCTGGCCTGGCAGTTCATCAAGTTCATGGACAACCAGGTGGCGCCGTTCCTGCCGCCGACCTTTCATAACCTGATCTGGGACATACCCGGTTTTGGCTTGGTGATGGTGGTGGTCGGCCTGACCGTGACCGGCTTCCTGACCGCCGGTTTCGCCGGCCGGCTGATCGTTCGCATTTCCGATTTCGTGCTGGCCCGCATGCCGGTGATTCGCTCGATCTATTCGGCGGTCAAGCAGATCTTCGAGACCATGCTGGCCCAGAAGGCCAATGCTTTCCGCGAGGTTGCGCTGATCCAGTATCCGCGTCAGGGCGTCTGGACCATCGCCTTCATCACCGGCACCACCGCCGGCGAGGTCAAAGGCCATTTTGACGAGGAGATGGTCAACGTCTATGTGCCGACCACCCCCAATCCGACTTCGGGCTTTCTGCTGTTCCTGCCGCGCGCCGAACTGCGCGTGCTGAACATGTCGGTCGAGGACGGGCTGAAGATGGTGCTGTCGACCGGCATCATCGTGCCGGACTGGCATGGCGGCGAGGATCAGCCCGAGTTGCCTATCCGGACCTGAGCGTCCGGATCGCCGCGTCGCGCTCGAATAGATACAGCAACACCCGCAGCGCCTGGCCGCGCGGTCCCGACAGGTCGGGATCGCGGTCCATGATCAGCTTGGCATCGTCGCGGGCGGCGGCCAGCAATTCCCCGTGCACCGCCAGATCGGCCGCGCGAAATTCCGGCAGACCGCTTTGCCGGGTTCCCAGGATTTCGCCGCCGCCGCGCAGGCGCAAATCCTCCTCGGCGATGACGAAGCCGTCCTCGGTGGCGCGCATGATCTCGAGCCTGGCCTTGGCCGCCTCGGACAGCGGGGTCTCGTACAAAAGCAGGCAGGACGAGGCGCCCGAGCCGCGCCCGACCCGCCCGCGCAACTGATGCAACTGGGCCAGGCCGAAACGCTCGGCATGCTCGATGACCATGATGGTTGCCTCGGGCACATCGACGCCCACCTCGATGACGGTGGTGGCCACCAGGATATCCAACAGGCCGGCGGCGAAAGCGGCCATCACCTTGTCCTTGGCCGGCCCCTTCATACGCCCGTGCACCAGCCCGACGCGGGGGCCGAACACTTGCTCCAGGTGGCGATGGCGGTCCTCGGCAGCCGCCAGATCGGAATTTTCCGATTCCTCGACCAGCGGGCAGACCCAATAGATGCGCGCACCGGCGGAAATCGGCCGGCGCAAGCCGGTGACGATCTCATCCATGCGCGAAGCCGGCAGGACCCTGGTGTCGATGGGTTGGCGCCCCGGCGGCTTCTCGTCCAGGCGCGACGCCTCCATGTCGCCATAGGCGGTCAGGACCAGGGTGCGGGGAATGGGGGTGGCGGTCATCACCAGCACGTCGGTCCCGCTGCCCTTGGCGGCCAGATCCAGGCGCTGCTGCACCCCGAAGCGATGCTGTTCGTCGATGACCGCCAGGCCCAGATCGTGAAAGACCACGTCGTCCTGGATCAGCGCATGGGTCCCCAGGATCAGGTTGATCGCGCCCGACTTCAGATCGGCCAGGATCGCCTCGCGGGGGCGGCCCTTGTCGCGTCCGGTGAGCAACGCGACCCGCAGCCCGGCCGCCTGGGCCAGGGGCGAGATGGTGGCGAAGTGCTGCCGGGCCAGAATCTCGGTGGGGGCCAGAAGTGCTGCCTGGGTGCCGGCCTCGATGGCGGCCAGTGCGGCGAACAGCGCCACCACCGTCTTGCCGCTGCCGACGTCGCCCTGCAACAGCCGCAGCATGCGAAACGGCTTGGCCATGTCGGCCTCGATCTCGGCCAGCGAGCGGGCCTGCGCCCCGGTCAGGCTGAAGGGCAGGGCGGCGGCGACCTTGGCTCGCAGGCTGCCGTCGCCTTGCAGCGCGCGCCCCTTCACCTTGCGCATGTGGGCCCGCACCATGGCCAGGGCCAATTGGTTGGCCAGCAGTTCGTCGTAGGCCAGTCGGCGACGCGCCAGGCTGTCGGCACCGATATCCGCCTCGCTTTGCGGCTGGTGCAGGCAGGTCAGGGCCGGCTTCCAGTCGGGCCAGGCCTGGCGCTGCTTCCAGGCCGCGTCCAGCCATTCCGGCAGGTCGGGCACACGGTCCAGCGCGGCGCGCACCGTCTTGGTCACCATCTTGGCGGTCAAGCCGGCGGTCAGCGGATAGACCGGCTCCACCCCCATCACGCTGTCTTTTTCGGCCAGGGGGACGATATGGTCGGGATGGGTGATCTGCACTTCGTTGTTGAAATGCTCGACCATGCCGCTGACCACCCGCCATTCGCCGTCGGGCAATTGCCGGCGCAGCCAGTCCTCGCGGCCATGGAAAAACACCAGGGTCACGATTCCGGTTTCGTCGAAACAGCGGACGCGATAGGGCCGCTTGGACGAGGCTGAGGGGAAATGCGCCTCGACCCGGACGGTCAGGGTGGCGATCTTGCCGGCCGGGGCGGCGGCCACTTTGGGGGTATGGCTGCGATCCACCAGACCGGCGGGCCAGTGCCAGATCAGGTCGCCGACCCGCTCGCCCACCAGGCGCTGATATAGCGGCGCCAACCGGGGGCCGATGCCGGGCAGGGTGGTGATCGGGGCGAAAAGCGGGTTCAGAACCGAGGGGCGCATGGGGGAAATGACAGGATGGCGGCTGACAGGGACGGCATAAGGTTCTATATCCTAGCCGGATTCGCCCGCACTGTCGCCGCATCAACAAGGTCGAATGATGGATTCACGATTGAAGCGCCTGGCCTTCCGCGCCCACCATATGGGCTCGAACGAGAACGACATCCTGTTCGGCGGCTTCGCCGAGCGCTACCTGGCGGGGCTGTCGCCCGAGCAGGTCGATCGCTTCGAGGCCCTGCTGGCCGAGACCGACAACGACCTGTTCAACTGGATCACCGCCAAGGAGCCGGTGCCCGAACGCCTGGATCATGACGTGATGGGCATGATTAAGAAATTCGTTCAGGAAGAAGCGGCAATCACTTGATTGATTTCGACAAACTTTCTTTCAATGCAATGATCGGCGGCGCCCCCGAGGGCGCCGATTGCCTGGCGCTGGTCCAACTGGCACAGGCGCGCCCGGGGCAAGACATCTTGTTCGTCGCCCGCGACGACGGCCGGCTGGCGCGAATGGCCGAGGCATTGTCCTTCTTCGCCCCCGACCTGAATGTGATCGAGTTTCCGGCCTGGGATTGCGTGCCCTATGACCGCGTCTCGCCCAATGTCGACGTGGTGGCCCGGCGGATCGACGCCCTGGCCCGGCTGGCGGCTGGCACCGGCGGCGGTCGCGTGGTGCTGACCACCATCGCTGCCGCCTTGCAGCGCGTGCCGATGCGCGAGGTGCTGGAAGGGGCGACCTTTGCCGCCACCATCGGCGACCGTATCGACCTGGCGCGGGTAGTGACGTTCTTGAACCGCAACGGCTATGTCCGTGCCGACACGGTGATGGAACCGGGTGAATATGCCGTGCGCGGCGGCATCCTCGACCTGTTTCCGCCCGGTACGCCCGAGCCGGTTCGGCTGGACTTCTTCGGCGACGAGCTGGAATCGATCCGTTCGTTCGATCCGATGAACCAGCGTTCGACCGGCACCTTGAAGACCTTTGCGCTGGCCCCGGTCAGCGAGGCCTTGCTGGACGAGGCCTCGATCGCGCGATTCCGTTCCAGCTATCGCGAGATGTTCGGCATCGTCTCGGCGGCCGACCCGCTGTACGAATCGGTGTCGAGCGGCCTGAAGTTCAACGGCATGGAACATTGGTTGCCCTTGTTCCATGACGGGTTGGACACATTGTTCGCCTATCTGCCTGATTGTCTGACGGTGCTGGACCACCAGACCAATGAGGCCAGCGACGCCCGCTGGGCGTTGATCCTGGAATATTACGACGCCCGCTGCACCCTGATCCGGGCCGGCACCGCCGATTCCGGCATCGTCTACCATCCGATCGCGCCGCCGCTTCTTTATGTCGAGAAGGACGAATGGGCGCGGCTGTTGGCGGCGACCGGCGCCATCACCTTGTCGCCCTTCGTCGGCGAGGATGGCGGCCTTGATTTCGGCGCCCGCTCGGGCCGCGACTTCGCCGATATCCGGGCCATGCCCGGCGCCAATGTCTACGAAGCCTTCCGCGATCATGCCGAAAACTTGGCCAAGGCCGGCCAGCGCGTGGTGCTGGCGGCCTGGTCTGCCGGCTCGCGCGATCGCCTGGGCCATGTGCTGGCCGATCACGGCATGAAGATCGACGTGGTGGAAGACTGGACGGGCGCGCAAGCGGTGCCCAAGGGCACGATTGCGATGGCGGTGCTGGGCCTGGATCACGGCTTCGCAGCACCCGGCCTGGCGGTGTTGACCGAACAGGACCTGTTGGGCGACCGCCTGGCCCGGCCGGCCCGCAAGAAGCGCAAGGGCTCGCAGTTCCTGGCCGAGGCCTCGGCCCTGGCCGAGGGTGACCTGGTGGTCCATGTCGAGCACGGCATCGGCCGCTATGACGGTCTGGAAACCGTGCAGGTCGGCGGCGCCCCCCATGATTGCCTGCGGGTGGTCTATGACGGCGGCGACAAGCTGTTCGTGCCGGTGGAAAACATCGACGTCCTGACCCGTTTCGGCTCGGACCAGTCGGGGGCCGCGCTGGACAAGCTGGGCGGCGTCGCCTGGCAGCAGCGCAAGGCCCGCCTCAAGAAGCGCATCCGCGACATGGCCGACCAGTTGATCGCTGTCGCCGCCGAGCGCCAGTTGCGCCGCGCCGACGCTTTGACCCCGCCGGAAGGATTGTGGGACGAGTTCTGCGCCCGCTTCCCCTATGCCGAGACCGAGGATCAAAGCCGGGCCATCGAGGATTCCATCGCCGATCTGGGCTCGGGCCGGCCGATGGACCGGCTGGTGTGCGGCGATGTCGGCTTCGGCAAGACCGAGGTGGCGCTGCGCGCCGCCTTCGTCGCCGCCATGGCCGGCATGCAGGTGGCGGTGGTGGTGCCGACCACCCTGTTGGCCCGCCAGCATTACCGTAATTTCGCCAATCGTTTCAGCGGATTGCCGGTGCGGGTCGAGCAATTGTCGCGCCTGGTGACCGCCAAGCGGGCCGGCGAGGTCAAGGCTGGCATGGCCGACGGCTCGATCGACATCGTCGTCGGCACCCATGCCGTGCTGGCCAAGTCGATCAATTTCAAGCGCCTGGGCCTTCTGATCATCGACGAGGAACAGCATTTCGGCGTCGCCCACAAGGAACGCCTGAAGCAATTGAAGGCCGACGTCCATGTGCTGACGCTGACCGCCACGCCGATCCCGCGCACGCTGCAACTGGCGCTGACCGGCGTCAAGGAAATGAGCGTCATCGCCACGCCGCCGGTCGACCGTCTGGCGGTCCGCACCTTCGTGCTGCCGTTCGACCCGGTGGTGATCCGCGAGGCGATCCTGCGCGAGCGTTATCGTGGTGGCCAGGTCTTCTTCGTCTGCCCGCGCCTGGCCGACATCGATCGGGTCGCCGAGCGACTGGCCAAGCTGGTGCCCGAGGTCAAGTGCGCCATCGCCCACGGACGACTGACGCCCACCGAGCTGGAAGAGGTGATGACCGCCTTCGGTGACAAGCGCTATGACGTGCTGCTGTCGACCAACATCATCGAATCGGGCCTGGACATGCCCGGCGTCAACACCTTGATCATCCACCGCGCCGACATGTTCGGGCTGGGCCAGCTTTACCAGCTGCGCGGCCGGGTTGGGCGCGGCAAGCTTCGGGGCTATGCCTACCTGACCCTGCCGACCGAACGGGTGTTGTCCAAGGCCGCCGAGAAGCGGCTGCAGGTGATGCAAGCGCTCGACACCTTGGGGGCGGGCTTCCAGCTGGCCAGCCACGACCTCGACATCCGGGGCGCCGGCAATCTTCTGGGCGAGGAACAATCCGGCCATATTCGCGAGGTCGGCATCGAGCTTTACCAGCAATTGATCGAGGAAGCCGTCGCCGCCGCCAAGGGCGGCGAGTCCGGGCCTGCCGCCGACGATTGGTCGCCGCAGATCGCGGTGGGGACTTCGGTCCTGTTGCCCGAGAGCTATGTCCAGGACCTGTCGGTGCGGCTGTCGCTTTACCGTCGGATCGGCGGCCTGGCCGACCGCGAGGAAATCGACGCTTTGGCGGCCGAGCTGGTCGATCGCTTCGGCAAATTGCCGCCCGAGGTGGAAAACCTGCTGGAGGTGGTGGCGGTCAAGGCCCTGTGCAAGAAGGCCGGTATCGAGAAGGTCGATGCCGGGCCGAAGGGCGCGGTGGTCACCTTCCGCGGCAACAATTTCGCCAACCCGCTGGGACTGGTCAAGTATATCAGCCAGCAGGCCGGCACCGCCAAGATGCGCCCCGACCACAAGGTGGTGTTCATCCGCGATTGGGATGATCCCAAGCGCCGGGTCGGTGCAGTGCAGAAATTGGTGGCGAAACTGGCCGAAATCGCCGCCAGTCAGGGCTGATCAATCAGGACAAGGCGGCTTCGGCCTCGGATTCACGGGCGATATCGATCAGGCGCAGCAAGATGTCCGGCTCCTGCGCGCCGGCCAGGGCGTAAAGTCCGTCCAGAATCATGCACGGAACGCCGTTGACCCCCTGACGGTGGGCTCGCGCGTTCTCGTTCAGCACCGACGAGATGTCGGTGTCCGACCGCAGGAACGTCTCGAGCTCGGCAGCCACCAGGCCGACCTTCTCGCCGATGGCCACCAGTTCCGAGATTTCGCCGATGTCGATTCCTTCGCAGAAATAGGCGTGGTAGATCGCCTCGACCGTTTCGGCCTCGCGGCCCGAGCCGGTGGCGAAACGGATCATGCGATGGGAATTCAAGGTGTTGGGCGCCCGGGTGATGCGGTCGAAGGCGAACTGGATGCCTTCCGATTCGCCGGCACTGGCCACGGCGGTATGAATGCGCTGCACCCGCGCCGGGCCGCCGAACTTGCGGTCGAGATAGGTCTTGCGGTCGATGCCTTCGGCCGGGATGTCGGGGTTCAGCAGGAAGGGACGCCAGACGATCTGCACGCGCGCGCCGGACCTTTGCGCCAAGGCACGCTGGAAGCGGCGCTTGCCGACATAGCACCACGGACAGACCGTGTCGAAGATGAAGTCGACTCTCACGGCTGGCAGCCTATCACAACAAGGGGCCGAGCCCCAAAATCTAGCTGCGCTTGGCGCGCTCCAGCAGCGAGGCGACATCGTCATCCTCGCGAACGTCGGTGCTGCCGACCTGGACCCACACCTTGACCGGCTGATAGACGTCGCGCACCGCGAAGTCGGTATAGGCCAGGACGCCGGCGATGCGGTGCATCACCACCTCGGCCTCGCCCAGCGGGGTGTCGGGCAGGACCACGCAGAATTCGTTGGGCTTGGTGGCGGCCGTGATGTCCTCGGCGCGCAGCAGGCCGGTGATCCACTGGCCCAGTTGCTGGGTCAGGTGCAGGGCAGCGTCGTCGCCGAACTGGCGGCGTACTTCGTCGATGTTGGGGGCCGAGAAGAACACCACCGACAGGTGGCGGCCCTGCGACTTGGCCGCTTCCAGGCGGCTGGACAGATAGGATTCCAGGAAGGCGCGGCCATAGGCGCCGGTGACCTCGTCACGGGTGGCGGCCTGCAGGCTGTCGTTCATCGCCGAACGGATGGCCCAGCGCAATTGCTGGCGCCGGACCAGGGTGACGATGACCGAGCGCAGAATCGCCGGATCGGTCGGCCGGGTCAGCACGCGCGAGGCGCCGCGGCGATAGGCTTCTACCCGGTCGGTGCCCATGCCGGATAGCAGCACCATCGGCAGGTTGAACAGGCGCGGATTGTTGCGGACCTGGGTGCAGAAACCCAGGATTCCCTCGGGTTCCTCGGTGAAGGACAAGATGGCGGCGTCGTAATTGCGCCGGGTCAGGGCGTCCTCCGCCTCATACAAGGTGGCGGCGACGGTGATGTCGGCCACGCCCTGCAGCAACGGCAGCAACGAATCGCAATCGTCGCCGATCAGCATGATGGCCGCGTCCGAGGCGGCCGCCGCCTCGGTGACGCGGTCGCGGGCGTCGATGCCGAACCGCCGGGCTGTTTCGGCACGGTGGCGCAGTTCGGCGTGCATGGTGGCCAGGCGCACCAGCGGGCGCATGCGCGAGAACAGTTCGGTGTCGTCGCAGCCGAAGGCCAAGACATCGTCCAACCCGTTTTCGACCGCGCGATTGCACAGCTCGGGGCTGGGCTGGTCGGCATAGATCACCACCGGGATGTCACTGGAAGCCGGGTCCTTCTTCAGCCCTAGCGCAAACGCTACCGGATCGACGCCGGTCGGGTCGCCGACCAGGATCAGATCGGGATGCTCGGTCTGGGCCTGCTTGGTGCCATCGACGAAACCCTGGGCCAGCGTGGCGTGATAGGCGCCCTGTGCCAGACGATCCCGAAGCGAGGCCGCGCGGGCGGCGTTGCCATCGACGATAAGGACATTGGCGAGGCGGATCATCGGGTCCCCAGAATTGTGGCCTGTGCAGAGACGTCAGGATAATACGGATCGGAGCCGACCATAAGGGGGAAGTGTGGGTTGGCGCCCCTATATCTTGCGCTGACCTTCGGTGCCGATGACATCGACGAAGCCGTTGCCGGTCAAATCGTCCTCGGACAGCAAGTCGTGGCGATTGTCGGCGCACAATTCCGAGACATTGTTGAGGTCGACCAGATTGGCATCCAGGCGGTCAAGCACGTCCAGCAGATCGTCGGCCATCTCGACATCCTGGATACGACCGGCGAAGCGGCGCATGTTCCAGGAAAACATCCGCATCTGCTTGACGTGGTCGCGAAAGCTGCGCGGCCGGCGCAGAAACAACTTGGGAGAGTTGCGGATGTTCTTGATGAACAGGCCGATCAGCGCGGCCAGGAAGCGATCGGCGTTCTTGAGCTTGTGCTGGAACACCGGCAACGGGACGATCGCGACCGTCGAATCCTCGATGGCGACCGCCGAGGCGCTGCGGCTACCCTGGTCCAGCACCGCCATTTCACCGAAGATTTCGCCGACCCCGATATCGCCCAACTCGACCTGCTGGTCGTCGGCGGCCTGGTAAAGGCGGATCAAGCCCTTCTGGACGATATAGGCGGCGTTGCCGACATCGCCTTGGGAGAAAACACGCTGGCCGGCCTTGAGGTGCAGCCGCTCCAGGCGTCCCGAGATGGCGTTGGTGAAGTGTCCCTGTTTGTCCAAATTCAGTCCCCCCACGGGCGCTAAGAGTGCGACAACTCCAGGTTCTTGACAAATGTTACTTGTCCAAATCGAACCGAATGCCCTGGGCCAGCGGCAGGTCGCGACCGGCATTGATGGTGTTGGTGGCCCGGCGCATATAGGCCTTCCAGCAATCCGAGCCGGCCTCGCGCCCGCCGCCGCTGTCCTTCTCGCCACCAAAGGCGCCGCCGATCTCGGCCCCCGACGGGCCGATATTGACGTTGGCGATGCCGCAATCCGACCCGGCCAGGAAGTGCTCGGCCTCGCGCAGGTCGGTGGTGAAGATCGACGATGACAGACCCTGATCGACTTGGTTGTTCAGGACGATGGCTTGATCCAGCGTGCGATAGGTCATGACGTAAAGGATGGGCGCGAAGGTTTCGCGCCGGACCACCCCCGACTGGGTCGGCATCTCGACCAGGGCGGGGGCGGCGTACCAGCCGTCGGCGCACCCGGGGACGGCAACCCGGTGGCCGCCGGTAACGGTGCCGCCTTCGGCCTTTGCTTGCGCCAAGGAATCCTGCATGGCGGCAAACGCTGCCTCGTCGATCAGCGGCCCCAGTAAGGTGCCGGGCAGGCGGGGATCACCGATGGGGATGCGGCCATAGGCCGCCTTCAGGCGGTCCATCACCGTATCCAGGATCTCGTGGTGGACGATCAGCCGGCGCAGGCTGGTGCAGCGCTGGCCGGCGGTGCCGATGGCGGCGAACAAGATGGCCCGCACCGCCAGATCGAGGTCGGCCGACGGGCAGAGGATGGCCGCGTTGTTGCCGCCCAGCTCGAGCAGCGAGCGGCCCAGGCGTGCGGCCACCCGCGGGGCCAGCGCCCGGCCCATGGCGGTCGAGCCGGTGGCCGACAGCAAGGCCACGCGCCGATCGTCGGCCAACGTGACGGCGGCGTCGCGACCGGCCGGAACGACTTCACACAATCCATCAGGAATATCACCGAACATATTGGCTGCACGTAAGAAAAGTGCTTTACAGGCCAGGGCGGTCAAGGGTGTCTTCTCGGACGTCTTCCAGACCAGGGCGTTGCCGCAGACCAGGGCCAGGGCGGCATTCCACGCCCACACCGCCACCGGGAAATTGAAGGCCGAGACGATGCCGACCACCCCCAAAGGGTGCCAGCTTTCCATCAAACGGTGATGGGGGCGCTCGCTGGCGATGGTCAGTCCGTGCAATTGCCGCGACAGGCCGACGGCGAAGTCGCAGATATCGATCATTTCCTGCACTTCGCCCAGGCCTTCTTGCAAGATCTTGCCGGTTTCCAGGGTCACCAGCAGGCCCAGATCGTCCTTGTGGTTTCGCAAGGTCTCGGCGAAGCGGCGGACCAATTCGCCGCGCCGGGGCGCCGGCACCGTCTTCCAGGCGGCGAAGGCGGCTTGGGCGCGGCCGATGGCGGCATCGATATCTCTCGCCGGCACCCGCCCCATCGGGGTGCCGTCGATCGGGCTGGTGACTGGGATGTCACCCAGTTCCGGCAACTCGACACCCAGGCGGGATAAGAGCGGGGCGACATCCATGGCGGTTTCCTTATGGCCGGCCCGCCGCCGTCGCCTTGGCCCGGATGGCCGACAGGGTGGTCCGGGTGGTGATGGCTTCGGGGTCGAGAACAAGGTGCAGCAAGGCCAGCCGTCCGGCCCGGCTGGCGGCCAGGGCCTGGTCGAAGGCCGGGGTGAACTGGTCGGTGGCGGTGACCGAGGCCGACCAGGCGCCATAGGATGCCGCCAAGGCGGCAAAATCCGGGTTGGCCAGGTCGGTGGCCAGGGCGCGGCCGGGATGGGTGGCTTCCTGGTGCATGCGAATGGTGCCGTACATGCCATTGTCGATCACCAGCACCACCGGGGCCAATCCGTGCAGCTTGGCGGTAGCCATTTCCTGCGCGGTCATCAGGAAACAACCGTCGCCGGCGAAGGCCAGGACAATGCGGTCGGGATGAAGGGCCTTGGCCGCCAGTGCCGCCGGCAGGCCATAGCCCATCGAGCCGTTGGCCGGCGCCAGCTGGGTGCCGAAGCGGCGAAAGCGGCGGAAGCGCTGGACCCAGCCGGTATAATTGCCAGCGCCGGTGCAGAGGATGGCATCTATGGGCAGGCGGGCTTGGATTTCGGCCATCACCCGGCCCATATCCAGCCCGCCGGGGCAGGGTTGGGGGATCAGGTTGGCCTGGTATTCGGCCCTCAGCTCGGCGGCCCAGCCGGCCCAGGCCGATTTGGCGGGCGGCGGCAGTCCGGCGGCCCGGCGGGCGAATGGCAGCGGCGCCGCCGGGATCGCCACGGTCGGGCGGAACACCCGGCCCAATTCCTCGGGGGCCGGGAAGACGTGAACAAGGATTTGATCCGGCTCTGGCGCCTTGACCAGGGTGTAATTGTGGGTGTCGATCTCGCCCAGCCGGGTGCCGATGGCCAGGATCAGGTCGGCCTCGCGCACGCGGCGATCCAGGCTGGGACTGATGGAAAAGCCCAACTCGCCGACATAGCAGGGGCTGTCATTGTCCAGGATGTCCTGGCGGCGGAAGGCGGCGGCGGTCGGCAGGCCCCAGGCCTCGACGAAAGTACGCAACTGGTCGGCGGCGTCCTGGCTCCAGCCGCCGCCGCCGACGATGGCCAGCGGGCGCTTGGCCGCGCCCAGCAGTTCGACCATCCGGTTGATCTGACAATCGCCCGGATGCGGCCAGGCCCGGGGCAGCGGACCGACATCCTGGGCCTTGGCGGTTTCCGCCAACACGTCCTCGGGCAGGATCAGCACCACCGGGCCGGGGCGGCCGCCTTGCGCGGCAGCGAAGGCGCGGGCCACCGCCTCGGGGATGCGGGCTGGGTCCTCGATCTGCTCGACCCGTTTGGCCAGCGGGGCGAACATGGTACGAAACTCGACCTCCTGGAACGCCTCGCGGCCGATATTGGGGCGATAGACCTGGCCGATCAGCAGCACCATCGGAGTGGAGTCCTGGAATGCGGTGTGGATGCCGACGGCGGCGTGGGCAGCCCCCGGTCCGCGGGTGACGAAGCACACTCCCGGCCGTCCGGTCAGCTTGCCCATGGCCTCGGCCATATAGGCGGCGCCGCCTTCGTGACGGCAGGTCAACAGGCGCAAGCGGTCGCGACGGTCGAGGGCGGCGTCGATGAACGGCAAAAAGCTTTCGCCGGGAACCATGGTGACCCATTCCGCCCCCTGGGCAATCAAGGAATCGGCCAGAATTTCGCCGCCGGTACGCATGGCACGGATCCTTATGCTATGATGGTCGGCCATGGTCGGCCGGCCTCCGATGTCCGTCAACTGCACACTAGTTTGAGATGGTGCCGGGCAGGGGGGGCAAAAAGGAGGGAACGTGACGGATTGGAGCGCGCTTGAAGATCGGCTCGGCAAGGCCAAGGGCGGCGACGCGCAATTGGATCACGATCTGTGTGTTGCCGTGGGCGCGTCCCTTCAGCCGGTCACCGAATCGGTCGAGGCAGCGCGCGCCCTGGTTCTGCAAGGCGCGCCCGGCTGGCACCTTCATGTCGGTTTCGACGCCACCGGACTGTTTCCCTATGCGGCCCTGACCCTGGGCGATACCCATATCGAAGCCAGCGCCACCAGCGTTCCCCTGGCCCTGCTAGGGGCTCTGGCCAAGGTCAGGACTCTGTCGCCCTGATCGCCAGTTCCAGGGCCACGATCGCCGCCTGACGGCGCACGGCATCGCGGTCGCCCTCGAAGACCTCGCGATGATGAATAACCTCGCCGCCGCGCCGCAGGGCGGCGAAATGCACCAACCCTACCGGCTTGGAGGCAGAGCCGCCGCCGGGGCCGGCGATGCCGGTGATCGCCACCGCGACATCGGCGTCCGAGCGGTCGATCGCGCCTTTCGCCATCGCTCTCGCCACCGCCTCGCTGACCGCCCCCTCGGCATCGATCAAGATGGGATCGATTCCCAACATCGCCGCCTTGGCCTGATTCGAATAGGTGACGAAGCCGCACTGGACCACCGAGGACGATCCCGCCAGCGAGGTCAGCGCCGCCGTCACCAATCCGCCGGTGCAGGATTCGGCGGCGGCGAAACGCAAGCCCCGCTGGGCCAGGGCGTCGAGGGTCAGCCGGGCCTGGGCCAAAAGGTCGGCGGGCAGCAGCGTCATGGCAGGCTCCACCATAGCGAGGCGACCGCCAGGACCAGCGCCCCATAAAGGGCGGCCAGGATGTCGTCGGCCATCACCCCCAGGCCGCCGCCCAGCGTCCGGTCGGCCCACGAGGCCGGCCATGGCTTCCAGATGTCAAGCAGGCGAAACAGCAAGAACCCGGCCAGATAGGGCAGGGGCTCGGCCGGAACGGCGGCCAGCACCAGCCATTGGCCGGCGACCTCGTCGATCACCACTTCCTTGGGGTCGTCGCGGCCGGTGCGGCGCACATAGACCGAGGCGGCCCACCACCCGACCAGGGTACATACCGCCGTTGCCGCCAAAAGCGCCGGCGCGCCGCCCCATTGAGCCAGCCCCCAGGCAAACGGAATCGCCGCCGCCGAGCCCCAGGTTCCCGGCGCGCGCGGCAACAAGCCCGCCCCCATCCAGGTCGAAAGCAGAAACGCCGGATGCCAAACCGGCAAAAGATTATTGGGGACGGTCAGCGTGGCCTCCTGGAAAAGGGTTATGGTTCATTTCTAGAGAAAGTCCCGCTGCCATTGACGTGCTTTTGGTTGGGAAACTACTGATTGCTAATACTTTTCCATAGGCCCTGCCTCGAATGGAGGCATTGGGGGTTTTGCCCAAACATGCAACAGTAAAGCTGGGATGATAAATGGGGTATTTATCCAGTGCGGCGGATTTTGACGGTTGGTACGATCTTGTTCGGTTTGGCCGGCGCGGCCCATGCCGCGCCTGAACTGGGCGGTCGTCCCTTCAGCCCTCCCGGCGACGAAGTCGTCATGCCCGACGGTTGGGACAAGAAGAAAATTCAACGCCCCGATGGCGCCGACCTTGCCCTCGCCATCGACCAACAGCTTTATCCGGCTTTGCTGCCACTGGTCCAAGCCTTTTCGCGGCAGACCGGACTGAAGGTCGCCATCCAGGAAGGGACCTGCGGGGTAGCCGCCGGAGCGCTTTCCGAGCGCAGCGCCGACATCACCGGCATGTGCTGCCCGCCCGGTCCGTTGGACCGGCTGCCCGGCGTGCGCTATCACACCATCGGCATCTCGGCGATCGCCTTGATCGTTCACCCGGCCAACCCGTTGACCGACGTCACCATGGACCAGGCGCGCCGGCTGTTCGGCGGCCAGACCCGGTCCTGGGCCGACCTGCCGGTCAGCGGCATGGTCGCCGGCCCGGCGTCTGACGTGCGCGCGGTCACCCGACTGCATTGCAAACCGCGTCCCGGCCACTGGCGCCTGTTATTGGACAACGAGAACCAGTTCAGCCAGGAAATGCATGAAGTCCCGGCCATTCGCGACATGATCGCCGAAGTGGCACGCAGCCGCACCGCCATCGGTTACGAGACCTTGTGGCACATCGCCGACAATGCCCGGCTGGGCGTGGTCAAGCCGCTGAAGCTGAACGGGCTTGATCCGGCCGACCGCAAAAGCCTCGCCCAGGGGCGCTATCCGTTGTATCGGGTGATGAACATCACCTCGTGGAGCGGGACGGCCGCCGATCCCCGGGCAGCGAAATTGGCCGCCTGGCTGGTGGACAACGCGCCCACCCTCGATCCGGCGTTCGCAATCGTGCCGGCGCAGGAATTGCGAAGCCGCGGTTGGTCGTTCGACGGCGACGAAATCGTCGCCCCGCCGAAATAGGGGCGGCGAAGATGCGACGGTGGATGATCGGGCGATCCAGTCTGGTGTCGAGCTTCCTGTTTGGTGGGTTGGTGGCGACGGCCCTGCTGTGGTGGGGCCTGGATGTCCGCTTCACCGCCGAGATCGAGGCACTGACGCACAAGGCCCTGGAAGTCGAACTGGAAGACGAGTCGCGGCAGGACCGCATGCGGTTCGACCAGTCCTTGCGCGCCCATTTTACCTTCGCCCGCCTTTTGGGTGGCACCCGTTCGGTGGCCCGTCATGTGGAAGCGATCGCGGGCCGGCCGGCCGGCCCGCCGAGTGTTCTGGTAAACGAGCCGGACTGGTTGCCGCCGCGCGTCGATCGCCGGGCCTTCCCATTGATCAATTTCCTGATCGTGATCGGCAAGGACGGCACGATCCGCGAGGTGGTGTCGCTGACCGGCGACGCCGTTCCCGGGGGATTGTACGCCCTCGATGGTCGTCTGATCGAATCTGCCTCGCACCAGGCCTATGTCACCCGCATCGGCGCCATGCCCATGGTTCTTTCGGTGGCGGCGTCGGGCGAAAAGGGCGACAAGGTTGCGCTGTTGTCGCGCCTGGATTCCCGCTTCCTCGCCTTCAACTCGATTTCCAGCGTCCGCCCCGACCATGTCATCGCCATCAGCGAAGGGCGCGAGCGGGTGGTGGTGGCCAGCAGCGATCCCGGCCTGGTGGCGCCGGGGGCGTCGCTGGCGGCCCTGGCCGCCGAATGGCTGGTCCTGGGGATGGAATTCTTCGATTACGGCTCGTCGGAAGTGGTCGCCAATTTTTCGACCCTGGTGAGCCGGCGGCTGGTCGAACACCGCATCCAGCCTCTGCTGGTCCAGGAACGGACCCAGCGGACGGTCCTGGCCGGAGCCATGAGCAGCATGCTATTGGTGATTCTGGCTGGCTTGGTCTTTCGGTTGCGGGCGACCATCCGCCGCGTCGATCAGGTCACCCGCCAGGTGTTCGGCATCGCCGTCGATGAGTATCGCGGCGGCGATGAATTGGCCGAACTGCTCAACAAGGTCGAGGTTTTGACCGGCGAGGTCATGAGCTCGCGCGATCGCCTGCGCGCGGAAGAAGCCGAGCGGCTGCAACTGGCGACGGCGCGCATGGCCATCGAGGCGGAAAACGATCGCCTGCGCCTCTTGCAGACCGTGACCGACCTGCTGGGCGTCGGGGTCATCCGCACCACCCCCGACGGCGCCGTCGCCGAGAACGCGGCGATGGTCGGCTATGAAGCGGCCTGCGGCGGCCTGCAGCCTTTCCTGGACGCCATTGCCCGGGATTCCTCGGATCTGGTGGTGGTGGACGGTAACGGCGAACGCCGGGTGTTCGAATTGCGCCGCGCATCCGGTCCGTCGTTCGAGATGCTGCTGGTCACCGACGTCACCGCCCGGCGCCAAATCGAGGACGAGGTCCGCACGCTGGCGCTGTTCACCGCCCAAAGCCCGTATCCGGTCCTGCGGGTCAACCAGGACGGCACTATTTCCCATGCCAATCCGGCCAGCACCACCTTGCTGGAGGAATGGCGGACCTCGGTGGGCCAGCGGGTCCCGAACCTGTGGCGGCGGCGCATCGGCGACGTCTTGCGCGGCGCCCATCGGGCCATCATCGAATGTGACATCGGCGGGCGGACCTTGGCCTTGACCCTGGTTCCCATCATCAATGGCGGATACGTCAACGTCTACAGCGCCGATGTCTCCGCCCGTGTCGAGGTCGAACGCATGCTGGCCTCGGCCAACGAGGGCCTGGAACGCCGGGTCGCCCAGCGCACCGCCGACCTGCTGTCGGCCAAGGAGCAGGCGGAAATGGCCAGCCGGGCCAAGACCGAGTTCCTGGCCACCGTCAGCCACGAATTGCGCACGCCGTTGAATGCGATCATCGGCTTTTCCGAGGTGATGGCCAGCGCCCTGTTCGGGCCGCTGGGAAGTGCCCGGTACGAGGGGTATGCCGGCGACATCCTGGATTCGGCTCGCCATCTGCTGGAGGTGATCAACGACATCCTGGACGTCGCCAAGATCGAATCCGGCGAAATGGCACTGCATTTCGAGGAGGTCGATCTGACCGAGCTGATGGCCGCTGCCGTGCGGCTGGTCGAGGGGCGGGCCAGGAACGGCAGCGTGTGTCTGCTGACCAGCATTGGCGGCAACGTGCCGTTGGTGTGGGCCGACCGGCGCCGGATCTTGCAGATCCTGGTCAACCTATTGTCCAACGCCGTCAAGTTCACCCAGGCCGGCGGCACGGTCTCGACCGCCATCGAGGCGACGGCCAACGGCGTCGCCATGAAGGTCACCGACACCGGCATCGGCATGGACGCAGACGAGGTCGCCGTCGCGCTGCAGCCGTTCCGCCAGGTCGATGGCTCGCTGGCGCGTCGATTCGAGGGAACCGGCCTGGGCCTGCCGCTGGCCAAATCCTTGACCGAACTGCATGGGGGCGAATTGAAGCTGGTCAGCGCCCGTGGGGTCGGGACCGAGGTGACGGTGGCGCTGCCGCTGACCGCCGTGGGCCAGGAAACGCTGGCCACGGCCGTTTGATCAACGGTAACGCTCTTCCTCCCACGGGTCGCCGACATCGTGATAGCCGCGCAGTTCCCAGTAACCGGGGCTGTCCTTTTCCATGAAGGTGATGGCGCGCAGCCACTTGGCACTTTTCCAGAAGTAAAGCTTGGGGATCACCACCCGCACCGGGCCGCCATGTTCGCGGGTCAGCGGCAGGCCTTGCCAGGAATGGGCCAGCATGACGTCGCTGTCGGCGAAATATTCCAGCGGAACATTGGTGGTGTAGCCGTCGAAGCTGCGAAACATCACGAACTTCGCCTGCGGCTTCGGTCGGACCAGGGCCATCAGGTGCAGCGCCGACACCCCGGTCCAGCGGCTGTCATACATCGACCAGGTGGTGACGCAGTGGATGTCGGTGATGAAATCCGTCTGCGGCTGGGCGCGGAACTGGTCCCAGGTCCAGGTCAGCGGGGATTCGACGGCGCCGGACACGGTCAAAGACCAGTCGGTGGTCGATAGATTGGGGTGAATGCCGAGATCCAGGACCGGCCAATCGTGGGTCAGATGCTGGCCGGGCGGCAAGCGGTCGCGGTTGCGCCGGCCGGTCAGGCCACGGCGCTCCTCGACCCACTTTTCCTTGGTGGCGATCAGCTTGTCGTTGGTCTTCCCGTCATCGGACATGGGGGCCTCATCCCTTGTCGCGCAGTACTCGCGCCTTGTCGCGGTTCCATTCCCGCTGCTTGATCGCCTCGCGCTTGTCGTGGGCCTTGCGGCCCTTGGCCAAGCCCAGCAGGACCTTGGCGATGCCGCGATCGGTGAAATGGATATCCAGCGGCACCAGGGTCATGCCTTCCTTGGCGATGGCGCCCGACAGCTTGCGCAGCTCGCGGCGATGCAACAGCAGCTTGCGCGGGCGCCGGGTCTCGTGCGGGAAGGGCATCTTCGACTGGTATTCGGGGATATAGGCGTTGTACAGCCACAATTCAGCCCCGCCGGGGCCGGCATAGGCCTCGTTGATGTTGCCCTTGCCGGCGCGCAACGACTTGACCTCGGTGCCGACCAGCATGATGCCGGCCTCGACCGTGTCCACGATGGTATATTCGTGGCGGGCCTTGCGGTTCTGGGCTGCGATGTGGGCGGGCAGGGACATGGCGGGGTAGGCGGGGGCACAAGGCCCCCCGTCCTTTCAGTGTCAGATCAGGCCGACCTGCTTCATGGCGGCGGATACCTTGGCGCGGGCCGCCTCGGTAGCCTCGACCATGGGCAGGCGGACGTCGGGCAGGGACTTGCCCAGCAGGCTGGCGGCGTACTTGACCGGGGCCGGGCTGGTTTCGCAGAACATGGCATCGTGCAGCGGCATCAGACGGTCGCGGATGGCGAAGCAGGTGGCGAGGTCACCCTTCTGCCAGGCTTCGTGCATCTGGGCGCACAGCTTCGGCGCCACGTTCGAGCTGACCGAGATGCAGCCAACGCCGCCCTGGGCCAGGAAGGCGGTGGCGGTGGCGTCCTCGCCCGACAATTGGCAGAACTTTTCGCCAAGTGCTACGCGCATCTGCAGCGGCCGGGCCAGGTCGGCGGTGGCATCCTTGACGCCGACGATCTGCGGGATCTTGGCCAGACGCTGGAAGGTCTCGACGGTGATGTTGACCACCGAGCGGCCGGGGATGTTGTAGACGATGATCGGCAGATCGACCGCCTTGGCGATGGCCTCGTAATGGCGGAACAGGCCTTCCTGGGTCGGCTTGTTGTAATAGGGCGCCACCACCAGCGCGGCGTCGGCGCCGGCCTGCTTGGCATGACGGGTCAGGGCGATGGCTTCGTCGGTCGAGTTCGAGCCGGTGCCGGCAATCACCGGGACCTTGCCCTTGGCGACTTCCAGGCACAGTTCGACCACCCGCTTGTGTTCCTCGTGCGACAAGGTCGGCGATTCGCCGGTGGTGCCGCACGGAACGACGCCGTGGCTGCCTTCGGCGATCTGCCAGGCGACGAAGTCCTGGTACGCCTTCTCGTCCACGCTTCCATTGCGGAAGGGGGTGATGAGGGCGGTGATCGATCCCTTGAACATGGCCTTATCCCTAAAGATTTGGGTGATGCGTTTTGAACCGGCGACATTACAGGCAAGCCTTCCTTCGGGCAAGTGCCGCCATCTTGTCTTGCGTGCGACACCGGAGCTTCCCTAGAATGCCCGCCCGGGTCTTTACCGATGGGAGCGGCGTTGAGGGGTTTCATCTATTCCGTGCTGATGGCGATGTTTGCGGTTTCGGCCATTTTGCCGGCCGCTGCCGGGGAAATCGCCGCCGCCGAGCGCCCGCTTTATCAGCAGGTCTTCGCCGCCGCCCGCAAGGACCATTTCGGCGAGGCCGAGCGGTTGGCCATGCAGTCGCACAACCGCCTGCTGGCCAAGCTGATCCGCTGGATGACCTATTCCAATCCGCGCTCTGGGGCCAGTTTCGAAGAGATTTCCTCGTTCGTCGAAACCTCGCCCGATTGGCCGCTGATGGGTTCCATCGGCCGCCGGGCCGAGGAGGCCATCGGCCCGGCCACGCCGGCCGACCGGATCCTGGCCTGGTACCAGACCCGCGAGCCGGTGACATCCGACGGCGCCATGGCGCTGGCCAAGGCGTTTCTGGGCAGCGGCCAGACTGAGCGGGCCGCAGCGCTCTTGCGCAAGACCTGGGTCGATGGCTCG
Source organism: Magnetospirillum moscoviense (assembly GCF_001650635.1). Lineage (GTDB taxonomy): Bacteria > Pseudomonadota > Alphaproteobacteria > Rhodospirillales > Magnetospirillaceae > Magnetospirillum > Magnetospirillum moscoviense. Next base: position 28,493 of record NZ_LWQU01000174.1, read on the forward strand.
TTCGGGGCGATGCAGGAACGCCAGTTCGTCAGCCAATATTCCGACTATCTGCAGCCCGACGATCATTGGCGACGCCTGGATCGCCTGTTGTGGGACAAGCAGGACGGCCCGGCCGGCAACATGCTGTTGAAGGTCGATGTCGGCCACCGCCAACTGGCCCAGGCCCGGCTCGCGCTCCAGAACACCAAGGCCAATCCCGAGCCGGCGATCGCCGCCGTCCCCAAGGAATTGAAGAACGATCCCGGCCTGATTCTCGACCGTGTGCGCTGGCGCCGCCAGAAGGACATGGACGAGGACGCCATCGATCTGTTGAGCCATCCGTCCCGCAATCAGGTCCGCCCGGACCTGTGGTGGCAGGAACGTTCGATCCTGGCGCGCCGTGCCCTGCAGAAGGGGCTGATTTCCAGGGCCTATCAGGTCGCCGCCGATCACGGCCTGGATGCCAAGGCCAGTCAGTTCGCCGAGGCCGAGTTCCTGGCCGGCTGGATCGCGCTGCGCTTTCTCGACGACCGTGAGACCGCCATGGGCCATTTCCAGCGCCTATGGGAGTCGGCGGTGACGCCGCTGAACCGCTCGCGCGCCGCCTATTGGGCCGGCCGCACCGCGGAAGCCCTGAAGGACGACCGTGCCGCGCGCGAATGGTACAGCCACGGGGCGCGCTATTTCACCGCTTATTACGGCCAGTTGTCGGCATCCAGGCTGGAAGACCATCGCTGGCCGTTGCCGCCCGATCCGCAGCCAACCCCCGACGACCGCAAAAGGTTCGAATCCCGCGAGTTGGTGCGCGCCATCCGCATCATGACCGAGATGGGCGAGCGCGAACATCTGCGCGCCTTCTTCATTCGCCTGAACGAAGTGGCGCAAAGCCCGGGGGAACGCACCCTGGTCGGACGGATGGCGCTGGATGGCGGGCGGAACGATCTGGCGGTCGCGGTGGCGCGCCGTGCCGATCGCGACAGCGTGTTCCTGGTCGATGCCGGCTGGCCGATGCCGGCGATCTCGGGCGACGACAGCCCGGAACAGGCCCTGGTCCTGGCCCTGATCCGTCAGGAAAGCGGCTTCATCACCGACGCGCAGTCACCTGTAGGGGCGCGGGGATTGATGCAATTGATGCCGGCGACCGCCAAGAAGGTGGCGCAATCCATCAAGATGGCCTTCCATCCCGGCCGATTGGACGACCCGGACTACAATGTCCGTCTGGGTCGGGCCTATCTGTCCGACATGATTTCCGATTTCGGCGGCTCCTATGTGCTGGCGCTGACCGCTTATAACGCCGGGCCATCCCGGGCCAGGCGCTGGATCAGGGATTATGGCGACCCGCGCGAGGCCAATGTCGATGTGGTCGATTGGATCGAAATGATCCCGTTCACCGAAACCCGCGGCTATGTCCAGCGGGTGATGGAAAGCGTGTCGATCTATCGCCGCAAGTTGGGGCGCAACGACGGCATCTCGTTCGAGGACGATCTGAAACGCTGGGCGCGGCGGGCGGGATAGGCCGTCATGCCCAGCCACGCCGATTTCGTCCATCTCAGGGTCCACACCGCCTATTCGCTGTCGGAAGGCGCCATCAAGATCAAGCAGCTGACCAAGCTGTGCGAGAAGATGGCCATGCCGGCGGTCGGCATCGCCGACACCGGCAATCTGTTCGGCGGGCTGGAATTCTCGACCTCGTGCGCCGATGCCGGCATCCAGCCGATCATCGGCTGTCAGGTGGCGGTGCGCCGCGACGATGGTGCGCCCTCGAAGGACGGGCGCAAGCCCAATCCCGATTGGCTGGTGCTGCTGTGCCAGAACGAGGCCGGCTATTCCAACCTGCTGAAACTGGTGTCCAAGGCCTATCTGGAAACCGATGCCGGGGAAACGCCGCAGGTGCGGCTTTTGGACCTCGAGGTCCATGCGGCCGGTCTTTTGGTGCTGACCGGGGCCGGCGGCGGCCCCGTCAACCGCCTGTTGACGGAAGGCCAAGCCGACAAGGCGGAAATCCTGCTGGCCCGCCTGGCCCAGGCCTTCCCCGGCCGCACCTATGTCGAGCTGCAGCGCCATGGCATCAATGCCCAGGACCGGGTCGAGCCGGCACTGGTCGAGCTGGCCTACAAGCATGGGCTGCCGTTGGTCGCCACCAACGAGCCGTTCTTCGCCGACCGCGCCATGTACGAAGCGCACGATGCCCTGATCTGCATCGCCGAGGGCGCCTATGTCGCCCAGGAAGAGCGCCGCCGCCTGACGCCCGAGCATTATTTCAAGAGCCCCGAGGAAATGCGGGCGCTGTTCGCCGATTTGCCGGAAGCTTGCGACAATACCCTGGTGGTGGCCAAGCGTTGCGCCTTCATGGTGTTCAAGCGCAAGCCGATCCTGCCGCCCTATCGCATGGACGGCCTGACCGAGGCCGAGGTCTTACGCAAGAAGTGCCTGGAAGGGTTGGAGGCCCGGCTGGAAAAGCACGTCTTCCAGCCCGGCATGACCGACGACGAGAAGGAGCACGCCGCCAAGCCCTATCGCGAGCGCATCGAGTACGAAATCGGCGTGATCGAGCAGATGGGCTTTCCCGGCTACTTCCTGATCGTGTCGGATTTCATTCAATGGTCGAAGGCGCACGATATTCCGGTCGGTCCGGGCCGTGGTTCGGGCGCCGGCTCGGCGGTGGCCTGGGCGCTGACCATCACCGATCTCGACCCATTGCGCTGGGGCTTGCTGTTCGAACGCTTCTTGAACCCCGAACGCGTGTCGATGCCCGACTTCGACATCGATTTCTGCCAGGACCGCCGCGAAGAGACCATTCGCTACGTTCAGGACAAATACGGCTACGCCCAGGTCGCCCAGATCATCACCTTCGGTAAGCTGCAGGCCCGCGCCGTGCTGCGCGACGTCGGCCGCGTGCTGCAGATGCCGTACGGACAGGTCGATCGCATCTGCAAGCTGGTGCCCAACAATCCGGCCAATCCGGTGACCCTGGAACAGGCCTTGGAGGTCGAACCGCAGCTCAAGGAAGCGCGCGAGCGCGACGAGGCGGTCGGCCATTTGATCGATCTGGCGATGAAGCTGGAAGGGCTTTACCGCCATGCCTCGACCCACGCGGCCGGCGTGGTGATCGGCGACCGCTCGCTGGACGAACTGGTGCCGCTTTACCGCGATCCCAGGTCCGACATGCCGGTGACCCAGTTCAACATGAAGTGGGTAGAGGCGGCCGGCCTGGTCAAGTTCGACTTCCTGGGCCTCAAGACCTTGTCGGTGATGATCACCGCGATCAAGCACATCAAGAAGGTCACCGGCACCGAGGTCGATTTGTCGGCATTGCCGCTGGACGACCAGCATTCCTACGAACTCTTGACCCGGGGCGACACCGCCGGCGTGTTCCAGCTGGAAAGTTCGGGCATGCGCGACGTGCTGCGCAAGATGCGCCCGAACCGGCTGGAAGATCTGATCGCGGTGGTGGCGCTTTACCGCCCCGGCCCGATGGACCAGATTCCGCGTTACATCGCCTGTAAGCACGGGCTGGAGCAGCCGGACTACATGCATCCGTTGCTGGAGCCGATCTTGAAGGAAACCTTCGGGATCATGGTCTACCAGGAACAGGTGATGCAGATCGCCCAGGTGTTGTCAGGCTATTCCCTGGGCGGCGCCGATCTGTTGCGCCGCGCCATGGGCAAGAAGATCAAGGAAGAGATGGAGGCCCAGCGCAAGGCCTTCGTCGATGGCGCGGTGGCGCGCGGCGTCGATGGCGACCAGGCCTCGATGATCTTCGACAAGGTGGCGAAATTCGCCGAATACGGCTTCAACAAGTCGCACGCGGCGGCCTATGCCCTGATCGCCTATCAGACCGCCTGGCTAAAGGCCAACCATCCGGCCGAGTTCATGGCCGCGACCATGACCTACGAAATCAGCTCGACCGACAAGCTGAACGCCTTCCGCCAGGAACTCGACCGGCTGAAGATCAAGCTGCTGCCGCCCGACATCAACAAGTCGCGCGCCGATTTCTCGGTGGAAAAGCTGCCCGACGGCACCTTGGCGGTGCGCTATGCCCTGGCGGCCTTGAAGAATGTCGGCGAAGGCGCTTGCCGTTCCATCGCCGACGAACGCGACCGTGGCGGTCCCTACAAGGATCTGTTCGATTTCGCCCGCAGGCTGGATACCAAACAGCTGAACCGCCGCCAGATGGAAAACATGGTCCGCGCCGGCGTGTTCGACAGCCTGGAAAAGAATCGTGGCAAGGTGTTCAAGAACGTCGAATCGCTGATGCGCTTCGCTGCGGCCGAGGCGGAAAGCCGCGGCTCGCAGCAGATGAGCCTGCTGGGCGGAAACGTCGCCCCGGCGCCCAAGCTGGAAAACGCCCCCGACTGGTCGCCGCACGAGAAACTAAGCCAGGAATTCGACGCCATCGGTTTCTATCTGTCGGCCCATCCGTTGGACGCCTTCGCCAAAAGCCTGAAGCGCCTGGGGGCCTTGAAGATCACCGAATTGCCGCGCCATCTGCAGGCCGGCGGCAAGGGCCGGGTGAAGCTGGCCGGCAATCTGTTATCGAAGCAGGAACGCACGTCCGCCAAGGGCAGCCGCTACGCCTTCCTGACCCTGTCCGACGCCTCGGGCATGTTCGAGGTCACCTGCTTCTCGGAAGTCCTGAACACCACCCGCGAATTGCTGGAAGCCGGCGGGCCACTGCTGCTCGAGGTCGATGCCCGCCTCGAGGACGAACAATTGCGCCTGACCTGCCAGCGGATCGCCTCGCTGGACCAAGAGGCGGCCAAGGCCGCCGCCGGCCTGCGCATCACCATCCGCGACGAGGCGCCGCTTCCCGCCCTGGCCGGGCTGGTCGAAAAGGAAGCGCGCGGACGCAACCGCATCACCATCGTCTCGCAGATCGGCAACCGCGAGGTCGAAATCGGGCTGAAACAGACCATCCAGCTCAGCCCGGCCTTCATGGGCGCCCTACGCTCGGTGTCGGGCATCGTCGAGGTCGAGGAAATCTAAGTTTGTCTGTACGGCCCGTGCCGGGCCCGCTCACACGCCGCGCGGGCTTGGCGCATGTTCCGCTCTGACCGGGTCAGACCGGGAAATGCGCTAAATTTCCCACGGCGGGTCGGGCAGGCGCTGGAACAATTCGCGGATGCCCTTGCCCCAATGGGTGCGCAGATCCTCGAAATAGGAATCGTGGTCGCGCACCACCTGATGGGTGGCGACCTTGAAGGTGTCCTTGCGATAGACCAACAGATCAATCGGCAGGCCGACCGTCATGTTCGAGCGGATGGTCGAATCCAGCGATACCAGGGCGCATTTGGCGGCACTGGTCAGGTCGGTCTTGGTGTTGACCATGCGGTCGATGATCGGCTTGCCGTATTTGGTTTCGCCGATCTGGAAGTAGGGGGTCTCGGGCGTCGCCTCGATGAAGTTGCCGGCGGCGTAGATCATGAACAGGCGCGGTTCCTCGCCCTTGATCTGGCCACCCAGGATCAACGAGATGGTGAAATCGACGCCGGCTTCCTTCAGGGCCTTGCCGTCATGGTGATAGACCTGACGCACCGCCTGGCCGACCAGCCGGGCGGCGTGCTGCAAGGAATCGACGTTCAACATGCTGTGGTCGGTGGCGTCGGCGCGGACATTCTGTTCCAGGATCGCCACCACCGCCTGGGTGATCGCCAGGTTGCCGGCGCTCAGCAGCACGATCAGGCGGTCGTCGTCCTTTTGCCACACCCGCATCTTGCGATAGGTCGAAATGTGGTCGACACCGGCATTGGTCCGCGAGTCGGACGCCAGAACCAGGCCCTCGTCCAAGGCCATCGCCAAACAATAGGTCATCTTCGGTCACTCTCCCCCGTATGAAACCGTATTCTTGATGCAAGCGGCATGCCCGCCGCCCCTTGAACGACAGGGATTGGTATCGCACATCCGAAGAAAGGGGGAAACCATGTCCGATCGCAGCCCGATCATCACCGCTCATCGTCAGGACGAAGCCGCCTGCCTTCGGGACTTGCTGGCCCAGGTCGCACTGCCGCCGGCTTGGGTGCAGGCCCGCGCCGCGCAATTGATCCAGGTGGCCCGCAACCGGCCGCCGGCTCTGTTCGACGCCTTGTTGCAGGAATTCAGCCTGTCCAATGCGGAAGGGGTCAGCCTGATGGTGATCGCCGAATCGCTGCTCAGGATTCCCGATAGAGCCACCATCGACGCCTTGATCGAGGACCGGTTGGGGCATGGGGATTGGCACCGCCATCTGGGCCATTCGCCATCAAGGCTGGTCAACGTGGCGGCCTGGGGGCTGGCGACCGGGGCTGACCTGCTGCACCATGCCGGCCTGGTGGTGCGACTGGGCGAGCCGGTCCTGCGGGCGGCCTTGGCGCAAGCCGTGCGCTTGCTGGCCCACCAGTTCGTGATGGGAAGCTCCATTGAGGACGCCCTGGCCCGGTCCGATACCCGCTATCGCTATTCCTTCGACATGCTGGGCGAAGGCGCCAGGACCCAAGCCGATGCCGACCGCCATTTCGACGCCTATACCGAGGCCATCGCCGCCATCGGCCGGACATCCGGCGGGCAGGGGCCGATTGTGGGGCCGGGCATCTCGGTCAAGCTGTCGGCCCTGCATCCCCGCTTCGAGACGGCGCAGACCGAGCGGGTCCTGGCCCAGTTGGCGCCCCGCCTGGCCGAACTGGGGCGCTTGGCCCAAGATGTCAATGTCGGGTTGACAATCGATGCCGAGGAGGCCCATCGCCTGCATCTGACCCTGGATGTGTTGGAGCGCCTGGTCTGGTGGGATGGGCTGGGGCTGGCGGTTCAGGCCTATCAAAAGCGAGCCCGGGCGGTGTGTGGTTATTTGGCGGAAATGGCCCGTGCCCGGGGCGTTCGCCTGGTGGTGCGCCTGGTCAAGGGCGCCTATTGGGACGGCGAGATCAAGCGGGCGCAAGAGGCTGGCCTGGCCACCTATCCGGTCTTCACTGACAAGGCCGCCACCGACCTGTCCTATCTCGCCTGCGCGCATATTTTGTTCGGTGGCGAAACGTTCATCTATCCGGCCTTCGCCACCCACAACGCTCAGAGCATCGCCAGCATCGAGGCTTTGGCCGGATCGCGCACCGATTGGGAGTTCCAGCGCCTGCACGGCATGGGCGAGCGAATCTACGAGCAAATCGTCGCCAGCCATCCCTGCCGGGTCTATGCCCCCGTCGGTCATCACCACGATTTGCTGCCCTATCTGGTCCGCCGTTTGTTGGAAAACGGCGCCAACGGCTCGTTCGTCAACCATATGGTTGACGAAGATGCGCCCATCGACAGCCTGATCCAGGCGCCGCATCAGGTTTGTCGTGGTGGCTTGCCGGAACCGCCATTGATGTTTGCCCCCGAGCGGCGGGCGGCGGTGGGATGGGACCTGTCCGAGCCCGATGTCCGGGCAATGATGGAAGGCCATGCCGCCGCCCGGCCCGACCATCCGCGCCCGCCAACTTCCGCGCCCGCAGATGTCAACCATGCGGTTGACGCCGCGGCTGCGGCTGCCGGGTCCTGGGACCGTCTGGGCGGCGAGCGCCGGGCGGAAATCCTTGAAAATGCGTCGGATCTTGTGGAATCCGCGGCCCCGGACCTGATGGCAGGACTGGTCCACGAGGCCGGCAAGACCATCCCCGACGCCCTGGCCGAACTGCGCGAGACGGTCGATTTCCTGCGTTATTACGCCGTGCAGGCGCGGAAACATTTTGGGGGCGATATGGTCCTGCCGGGACCGGCCGGTGAAAGCAACAGGTTGCGGCTGAAGGGCAGGGGGGTGTTCGCCGCCATCAGCCCGTGGAACTTCCCCCTGGCGATCTTCGTCGGTCAGGTCGCGGCGGCCCTGGCCGCCGGCAATGCCGTGGTGGCCAAGGCAGCACCGCAGACGCCAAGGATCGCCGCCCGCGCGGTGGATCTGCTGCATCAAGCCGGGGTGCCCCGGGGCGTCTTGCATCTGGTGACGGGTGGCGTCGAAATCGGCCAGGCCCTGACCCAGCATCCCGGTTTGACTGGGGTTTCCTTCACCGGTTCCACTGCCACCGCCCAGGCGATCAATCGCCGGCTGGCGGCCAGGTCCGGGCCGATCATTCCGCTGATCGCCGAAACCGGCGGCATCAACGCCCTGATCGCCGATTCCTCGGCATTACCCGAGCAACTGGTCGACGACATCATCGTCTCGGCCTTTCGTTCGGCCGGGCAGCGCTGTTCGTCAGCGCGAATCCTGTTCGTGCAAAATGAGGCTGCAAAAACGGTCGAACGGCTGCTGGCCGGGGCGGCGGCCGAGCTTCGGCTGGGGTCGCCCTGGCACTTGTCGACCGATATCGGCCCGGTGATTGATGCCGCCGCCCGCGACCGCCTGCAGGCCCATGCCGATTGGATCGGGCACCGGGCCGCCCGATTGTTCGAATGTCCCATTCCCGATGGTCTGGCGGAACTGACGATGTTCGGCCCTCGGGCCTTTCGCCTGGAAAATGCCGATCTGTTGGGCGCGGAAGTGTTCGGCCCGATCCTGCACGTGGTGCATTTCGCCCGGTCGCACCTGGGTTCGGTCCTGGATTGGATCAATGCCAGCGGCTATGGCCTGACGCTCGGCATCCATTCACGAATTGATTCGTTTTGGCAACAAGTGGCCGAGAACGTGCGTGTCGGCAACATCTATGTCAATCGCGGTCAGATCGGGGCAGTGGTTGGGGTGCAGCCGTTCGGCGGCGAGGGTCTGTCGGGCACCGGCCCGAAAGCCGGCGGCCCGCACACACTATTCCGTTACGCGACGGAAACGACCACCAGCATCAATCTCGCCGCCATTGGCGGCGATGTCGGATTGCTGACCGGTGGTCGTCAACCGAAGTTTACGCCTTGCGGCAGGTCTTGATGCCCAGCGGCAGATAGGCCGGGCACCAGCCGATCAGGCCGGTGGCCAGCGGCACCACGCCGATGAAGCCCCACACACCGACAAGGCCGGTCGCGGCGGCCCCGATCAGGCCGATTCCAGCGACAATGCGAAGGATGCGGTCGATACCGCCAACGTTCTTGTTCATGATTGCTCCGACATCAAAATGGTTCAGTCGGGGCACTAGACCACAACGAGCGCCATCGTTCCGTGACTAGGTCACACACCGTCGGACAGGCTGGATAGTCCTTTTGCATCGCGGATCTCGACGCGGCCGCGATGCAGGCAGACCCAGCCGCGCCGCTCGAATTCCTTGAGCTGGCGGCTGACCACCTCGCGGGCGGTGCCCAGTTCGACGGCGATTTCCTGGTGGGTGGCGCGGGCGTGGCCGCCGCTATCGGCATGCTGGCGCAGCCAGGCGGCCAGGCGGACATCGACCCGGCCGAAAGCAACTTCCTCGATCAACATCAGCAAATCGCCGATCCGCGCCGCATAGGCCGAGAACACGAAGTCCCGGAACGCTTCCGAGTGCCCGAGAAGGGTGCGGAAGGTCGCGGCCGGCAGCACCAACGCGCGGACGTCGGTCTCGGCGATACCCTCGGCGGCATAATCCTCGCGGGCGATCAGGCAATTGGTGGTCAAGACGCAGGATTGGCCGGATTCCACGCGGTACAGCACGATCTCGCGCCCGTTCTCGGCGACCTTCTGCACGCGGATCGAGCCGTCCATCACCAGGACGTAGCTGGAACATTCGGCGCCGTCCTGGAACAACACGGTGCCGGCCGGAATGGCGGCGACACGGGCCGAATCGCGCAGCAGCCGGGTGCTGTCGGAATCCAGTTTGGCAAACTGGGGAAACGAGGCGACGATATCCCCGTCCATCGATCCGCTCATGCCGCTTCGATATGGCAGGTCAGGTGCAGCTCGCCGGCGGTATTGGCCACCGTCGCCAGGCAGGCATCGGCCCGTTCCGTCAGCGATACGGCGAAGCGGGTGATGTAAAGCCCCTGTTCGGGAAGGCGTTGGGCGTCCATGCGAACGATGTTGGCCTTGAACTCGCCGAACACCTCGGACAGGCGGGCGACCAGGCCGGGACGGTCGCCGCCCGACACCACCACCCGGTGGGTGATTCGCCCGGCCGGCCCGTGGGCGGAATCAAGGTCGAACGACCTGACCGAAATCTGCGCCGCGGCCAGTTCCGGCATCGCTTCCAGCGCGCCTTCGATCTCGAGGGCGTCGATACCGGCCGGCAATTCGCAAATCGAGGTGAATTCGGCGCCGGCGCCCAGCATGGCGAAGCTGGTATCGCCCAGATTGGCGCCAAGGTCGAACAGCCTGCCGGTGATCGCGGCGATCAGGCCGGTGCGATCGGGGCAGAAGATCGAGATCAGGACGGTGCTCATGTCAAAGGCCCGCAGCCGTGGAAAACAGGCCCCATCATGCGCCTTGGCCGGCGGATTGCAACCCACTACCGCGGGCGCGGCGGGGCCGTTATAGTTCGCGCCAGGAGGGGCGGAATGAAGCCGAAAATCGTGATTGGCCTGGTGGTGGCGGCGGCTGTGGTGGCGGGCATCCTGGCATCGCGACCGTGGCAGCGCTTCAGCCACAGCATCGACCCGCGCGACGCCCAGGCCGTCGCCCAGGGGGCCGACCTTTATCGCCGCCATTGTGCCGAATGCCACGGCGCCGACCTGAAGGGCGAGCCCGATTGGCGGGTCCGCAAGCCCAACGGCGAATTGCCGGCGCCGCCACACGACGAAACCGGCCACACCTGGCACCATAGCGACGAGCAATTGTTCGCCATGACCAAGCACGGCATGAGCCGGTTCGCGCCGCCCGACTACCGTTCGGCCATGCCGTCCTTTGTCGGTCGCCTGACCGACCGGGAAATCCGCTCGGTCCTGGCCTATGTCAAGTCGACCTGGCCGGCCGATATTCAGGCGCGCCAGCAACAATTGAACTTACGGTGATTCCGGCGCTGCCGAAAGCTTAGTCACTAGGCAAGCGGCTTTTGCCGTTGCATTGGGCAGCGTCTGCATAATAAATACGCAGCATGACTGCGATCTTGTCGAAACCCCTGTCCGTCGGCGACCTGACCCTCGCCAACCCCGTGATTCTGGCGCCGATGTCCGGCGTGACCGATCTGCCGTTCCGGCGTCTGGTCAAGCGGATGGGCGGCGGGCTGGTGGTGTCGGAAATGATCGCCAGCCAGGCGATGATCCGGGCCAACCGCCAGACCATCAAGATGGCCGCCGGCTGTGCCGAGGAATTCCCGCTGTCGGTGCAACTGGCCGGCTGCGACACCGCCGCCATGGCCGATGCGGCGCGGATGAACCAGGACATGGGCGCCGCCATCATCGACATCAATATGGGCTGCCCGGTCAAGAAGGTCGCCATCAAGGGCGAGGCCGGCTCGGCCCTGATGAAGGACGAGGTGCTGGCCGGGCGCATCCTGGAAGCGACCGCGCGGGCGGTGTCGATCCCGGTGACCTTGAAGTGCCGCATGGGCTGGGATCACCACACCCTGAACGCGCCACGCCTGGCCCGCATCGCCGAGCAAAGCGGCATCAAGATGGTCACCGTGCACGGGCGCACCCGCCAGCAATTCTATACCGGCACCGCCGATTGGGCCTTCGTCCGCCAGGTCAAGGAGGCGGTATCGATCCCGGTGGTGGTCAATGGCGACATCCACACCGAGGCCGATGCCGTGCGCGCATTGCAGGAATCGGGCGCCGACGGGGTGATGATCGGGCGGGCCACCTATGGCCGGCCGTGGTTGCCCGGCCAGGTGGGCGCATACCTGACGACCGGCGAGCACCGTGCCGATCCCTCGCTGGAACGCCAACTCGAGATACTGCTCGCCCATTTCGACGACATGCTGTCCCATTACGGCAGCGATACCGGTGTTCGCATGGCCCGCAAGCATGTGGCCTGGTATTCCAAGGGATTGCACGGCTCGGCCGATTTCCGCGCGGCCGTCAACCGGATGAGCGATGCTGCCCAGGTTCGCCGCGCCATCCTCGACTTTTATCTTCCCCTGTGCGACCGCGAGGCGGCATGAGCGTGAAAACGGCCCTGCGCAGGGTCCCGCGGGACACGGTCGATCCGTCCTTGGTGCTGGGCGCCCTGGCGGCGGCGGTGCTGGTGATCGACGGCGATGATCGCATTCTTTACGCCAACGCGGCGGCCGAGCAATTGTTCCAGTCGGGCCAGGCCTATCTGTGCAACCAGTCGGTCCAGGCGTTGCTGCCGCCCGATTGTCCGATCTTCTCGCTGATCGAGCAGGCCCGTCACGAATCTCAGGTGGTGTCCGAGTACGGCATCATCCTCGACACCCCGCGCACCGGTCATCGGACCGTGACCGTTCAGGTGTCGCCGATCGCCGAAATCCCCGGCGGCGTGGCGCTTTCCCTGCACGAGCAATCCATCGCCTTGAAGATCGGCGGCTCGTTGGCCAGCCGCAACGCCGCCCGTTCGGTCACCGCCATGGCGGCCATGCTGGCCCACGAGGTCAAGAATCCGTTGTCGGGCATCCGTGGCGCCGCGCAATTGCTGGAACTGGGGGCGTCCGAGGAAGACCGCCAACTGACCCGCCTGATCGTCGACGAGGCCGACCGCATCGTCGCCTTGGTCGATCGGATGGAGGTGTTTTCCGAAAATCCGCAGGTCGACCGCGTACCGGTCAACATCCATCAGGTGCTGGAACATGTGCGGCGCATCTCGGAAAACGGCTTCGCCCGCAATGTCCGGATCATCGAGAATTACGATCCGTCGCTGCCTCCGGTGTGGGGCAGCCGCGACCAATTGATCCAGGTATTCTTGAACCTGCTCAAGAACGCGGCCGAGGCCGCACCCGCCGATGGCGGCGAAATCGTCGTCACCACCGCCTACCAGCATGGTGTCCGCTTGGCCGTTCCCGGCAGCGAGGCTCGGCGCCACCTGCCGCTGGTGGTCAGTATCCAGGACAATGGCGACGGCATTCCCGACGATCTGCGCCAGCACCTGTTCGACGCCTTCGTCACCACCAAGCCGGCCGGCAAGGGCCTGGGCCTGGCCCTGGTCGCCAAGATCGTCGGCGACCATGGCGGTATCGTCGAATTTGACTCTATTCCACGGCGCACCGTGTTCAGGGTGATGTTGCCGATGGTCGAGGAAGGGGATCGAGCCTAGGTCATGAGTACACCATCCACCATCCTGGTCGCCGACGACGATCGCGGCATCCGTACTGTTCTGGCCCAGGCGCTGGGCCGCGCCGGCTACGAGGTCCGCACCACCGGCAACGCCTCGACCTTGTGGCGCTGGGTGTCGGAAGGCGAGGGCGACCTGGTCATCACCGATGTCGTGATGCCCGATGAAAGCGGCCTGGACCTCTTGCCCCGCATCAAGAAGATCCGCCCGGAAATGCGCATCATCGTGATGAGCGCGCAGAATACCTTGCTGACCGCGGTCAAGGCGACCCAGCGCGGCGCCTTCGAATATCTGCCCAAGCCGTTCGACATCAAGGAACTGGTCTCGGTTGTCAACCGCGCCTTGACGACGCCGCGCAGCCAGCCCAGCGAGGACGGCGCCGCCGAGGACGAGGAAAAGCTGCCGCTGATCGGCCGGTCGGCGGCGATGCAGGAAATCTATCGGACCCTGGCCCGCCTGATGGGGACCGACCTGTCGGTGATGATCACCGGAGAGTCGGGCACCGGCAAGGAACTGGTGGCCCGGGCGCTTCACAATTACGGCAAGCGGCGCAACGGCTCGTTCGTCGCCATCAACATGGCGGCGATTCCGCGCGAACTGATCGAGTCCGAGCTGTTCGGTCATGAAAAGGGCGCCTTTACCGGCGCCACCCAGCGGGCATCCGGCCGGTTCGAGCAGGCGGAAGGCGGAACGCTGTTCCTGGACGAGATCGGCGACATGCCGCCCGAGGCGCAGACCCGGCTGCTGCGGGTGCTGCAGGAAGGCGAATACACCACCGTCGGCGGCCGCACGCCGATCCGGGCCAATGTCCGCATCGTCGCCGCCACCCACCGCGACCTGACCCAGTTGATCCGCCAGGGCCTGTTCCGCGAGGATTTGTTCTATCGCCTGAACGTGGTGCCGATCCGGCTGCCGCCCTTGCGCGAGCGGACCGAGGACATTCCCGAACTGGTCCGCCATTTCCTGAGCCAGGCCGGGGCCGAGGGATTGCCGCCCAAGGCCATCGATTCCCAGGCGATGGACCGTCTGAAGCGGCATCGGTGGCCCGGCAACGTGCGCGAGCTGGAAAATCTGGTTCGCCGGTTGGGCGCGCTTTATTCCCAGGAAGTGATCGGCGTCGATGTCATCGAGGCCGAGTTGGCCGGCGGCGCCCCGATCGCCGATGCCGTCGCCTCGGTCGAGGGCGAGGGGCTGTCGGCCAGCGTCGAGCGCCATCTGCGCGAATATTTCTCCAGCCACGGCGACAACCTGCCGCCGCCCGGCATCTACGACCGCGTGCTGCGCGAGGTCGAGCGGCCGTTGATCAGCCTGGCGCTCGAGGTCACCCGCGGCAACCAGATCAAGGCCGCCCATATCCTGGGCGTCAACCGCAACACGCTTCGCAAGAAAATCCGCGATCTCGACCTGTCGGTGGCCCGCGGCGGGCTGAAATAGCCGATGGCCGGTGACCGCAGGCGCCAGTTGCCGCGTTTGATGGTGTGGGCCCGAAAGGTCGGGCTGGCCCGTAAACTGGCCCTGCTGCTGGCCTTCACCACCGTACCGTCGGTCATCGCCACCTTCCTGGCCATGACGGTGTCCGGCCCCGAGGTGCCCGACCCGCGGACCGTCCTTAGCCTGCTGGCGCTGGATGTCGCCTTGCTGCTGGGATTGGGCGTGCTGGTGGGGTTGCGCATCGTCTCGGTGTGGCGGGCCCATCGGCGCGGCACCACCGGCTCGCGCCTGCATTTGAAATTCGTCCTGCTGTTCTCGTTGGTGGCGCTGACGCCGGCGATCCTGGTGTCGGTCGGCTCGACGGTGTTTTTCCGCTATGGCGTCGAGGGGTGGTTCTCGGACCGGGTGCGGACCGCGCTGCAGGCCTCGCTGGCCGTCGCCAAGGCCTATCAGGAGGAACACCAGCAGATCATCGGCGGCGACGCCCTGGCCATGGCCAACGACATCAACCGCGAAGGGCCGATGCTGACCAGGTCGCTGCCACGCTTTTCCAATTTCGTCTCGACCCAGGCAGCCGTCCGCGGCCTGACCGAGGCCATCGTCTTCGACGCCCAGGGCAGGGTGCTGGCCAAATCCGGCCTGGCCTTCTCGATCGAATCGGGGCTGGATCAGATTCCGTTCTGGGCTTACGAAAAGGCCCGCTCGGGCGAGGTGGCGGTGCTGACCAGCGAGGATGACGACCGCATCCGCGCCCTGGTGATGCTGCAAGGCTTCTTCAGTGAGACCTTCTTGTATGTCGGCCGTTTCGTCGATCCCAAGGTGATCGGTCACATGGAGCACACCTCGGCGGCGGTGGCCGAATACGAACGGCTGGAAGGCAAGCGCGAAGGGCTGGAACGCGCCTTCTCGCTGGTGTTCGCCGTGGTGGCGCTGTTGCTGCTGCTGGCCGCCGTGTGGGTCGGCCTGAGCATGGCCATGACGCTGGCGACGCCGATCGCCAAGCTGATCGATGCAGCCGAGAAGATTCGCGCCGGCGACCTGTCAATCCGGGTTGACGAGGATGCCGCCGACGAGGTCGGCACGCTGGCCCGCGCCTTCAACCGCATGACCGGCCAGCTGGACCAGCAGCGCCGCGAGCTGATCGAGGCTAACCGCGAACTGGACGAGCGCAGCCGTTTCACCGAAACCGTGCTGGCCGGCGTGTCGGCCGGCGTGATCGGTCTGGACCGCGAACAGCGCATCCATCTGCCCAACCGCTCGGCGTGCGAATTGCTGGGCCTGTCGTCGGAAGAGATGATCGGCCATCCCCTGGTCGATATGGTGCCCGAACTGGCCGACGCCATCGACGACATGCGCCGCCGGCCCGACCGTCTGGTCCATCACGAGGTGCGGCTGTCGCGCGCAGGCCGGGCCAGGACCTTGCTGGTGCGCGCCGCCGCCGAGCGCCTTGAGGGCGAAACCATCGGCTATGTCGTCACCTTCGACGACATCACCGAGCTGGTCTCGGCCCAACGCAAGGCCGCCTGGGCCGACGTCGCCCGGCGCATCGCCCATGAAATCAAGAATCCGCTGACCCCGATCCAATTGTCGGCCGAGCGGCTGAAACGCAAATATCTGAAGGAAATTCAAAGCGATCCGGACACCTATGTAACCTTGATCGAAACCATCGTCCGTCAGGTCGGCGACATCGGCCGCATGGTCGATGAATTCTCGTCCTTCGCCCGCATGCCGGCCCCGCAGATGAAGCCCGAGAACCTGTCGGCCATCTGCCGCGAATCGCTGTTCCTGCAAAAGACCGGATATCCCGAGGTCACGTTCACCGGCCACATTCCCGATCATCCGGTGACCTTGTTCTGTGACGCCCGCCTGATGGGCCAAGCCCTGACCAACCTGTTGAAGAACGCGGTCGAGGCGATCGCCGGCCGGGAAGGCGACGATCTGCCGCCCGGCCAGGTGTCGCTGGTGCTGACCGAGGACGCGACCGGCGCCATTCGCGTCGAGGTAACCGACAACGGCAAGGGATTGCCGGCGGAAAACCGCGAAAGATTGACCGAGCCCTATGTCACGACGCGGAGCAAGGGCACGGGATTAGGTCTTGCCATCGTCAAGAAAATCGTGGAAGACCATGAAGGTGACCTTTATCTGGAGGACGCCCCCTCAGGCGGGGCCCGCATCGGCATGGCGTTCCGCCACACCGAGTCGCAAGCGGCCTCCGCGTCTGCCGACATGACGGTTGAAAATGGCGCATGACATTCTGATCGTCGACGACGAGGCCGACATCCGGGCCTTGATCGCCGGAATTCTGGAAGACGAAGGCTATTCCACGCGTGAGGCCGCCCATTCCGATGCGGCGCTCGAAGCCGTGCGGACGCGCCGTCCCAGCCTGATCATCCAGGATATCTGGCTGCAGGGCTCGAAGCTCGACGGCCTGGGCATCCTCGAGGCGGTCAAGGCCGAGCACCCCGACGTGCCGATGGTGATGATTTCCGGCCACGGCACCATCGAGACGGCGGTCGAGGCCATCCACAAGGGCGCCTACGACTTCATCGAGAAGCCGTTCAAGACCGACCGTCTGCTGATCATCATCGAGCGCGCCATCGAGGCCGCCCGCCTGCGCCGCGAGAACCAGGAACTGCGCCTGCGCATCGGCGGCGCCACCGCCGTCGGCGACATGGTCGGCGTGTCGGCCTATGTCCAGCAGATCCGCCAGATCATCGAAAAGGCGGCGCCGACCAATTCGCGCGTGCTGATCACCGGCCCGGCCGGTTCGGGCAAGGAAGTGGTGGCCCGCATCGTTCACGCCCATTCCAAGCGGGCCGACGCGCCCTTCGTGGTGCTGAACTGCGCCGCCATGCACCCCGACCGCATGGAAATCGAGCTGTTCGGCTCGGAACACGGCCATGACGGCCATGATGGCCAACGCAAGGTCGGCACCTTCGAACAGGCCCATGGCGGCACGCTGCTGCTGGACGAAGTGGCCGACATGCCGCTGGAAACCCAGGGCAAGATCGTCCGCGTCCTGCAGGACCAGACGTTCGAACGGGTCGGCGGCACCAAGCGGGTCGAGGTCGATGTCCGCGTCATCGCCACCACCAACCGCGACCTGCAATCGGAAATGACCGCCGGCCGTTTCCGCGAGGATCTGTTCTATCGCCTGAACGTCGTGCCGATGCGAGTGCCGGCGCTTCGCGACCGCAAGGAAGACATCCCCCATCTGGCGCGCCATTTCATGTTCCTGGCGGCCCAGGCCGCCGGCGTGCAGCCGCGCACATTGGGCGAGGACGCGCTGGCGGCGCTGCAGGCCTATGACTGGCCGGGCAATGTGCGCCAACTGCGCAATGTGATGGATTGGCTGTTGATCATGGCCCCGGGCGAGCAGTCCGAGGCGGTGCGCGCCGACATGCTGCCCAGCGAAATCGGCGCCATCACGCCGGTAGTGCTGCGCTGGGAGAAGTCGGGCGAAATCATGACGTTGCCACTGCGCGAGGCCCGCGAACTGTTCGAGCGGGAATATCTGCTGGCCCAGGTCAACCGTTTCGCCGGCAACATCTCGCGCACGGCCGCCTTCGTCGGCATGGAGCGGTCGGCGTTGCATCGCAAGCTCAAGCTTCTGGGCGTCAACACCGACGACAAGGCACGTTAGAAGCGTGGCTGCGTCGGTCCAAAGGGGGCAGGGATGAAGGTCATCGTTTGCGGCGCCGGCCAAGTCGGCTTCAACATCGCCCATTACCTGGCCGGGGAAAGCAACGACGTCACCGTCATCGACCAGCGCCCCGATCTGATCCGCAAGATCACCGATACCCTGGACGTCCAGGCGATCCTTGGCCACGCCTCGCATCCGTCGGTGCTGGAACAGGCCGGCGCCGGCGACGCCGACATGATCATCGCGGTGACCCACGCCGACGAGGTCAACATGGTGGCCTGCCAAGTGGCGCACTCGCTGTTCAACGTGCCGACCAAGATCGCCCGCGTGCGCGCCCAGACCTATTTGCAGCCGATGTGGTCGACGCTGTTCACCCGCGATCACATGCCGATCGACGTCATCATCAGCCCCGAGATCGAGGTGGCCCGCGCCATCACCCGACGGCTGGAAGTGCCGGGCGCCATCGACGTCATCCCCATGGCCGGCGACAAGGTCCGCCTGATCGGGGTGCGGTGCGATCTGCAGACGCCGCTGATCAACACGCCGCTGCGTCAATTGACGGTTCTGTTCCCCGATCTCAACATCGTGGTGGTCGGCATCGTCCGTGACGGCCGCGCCATCGTGCCCAGCCCGGAAGACCAGATGCTGGACGGCGACGAGGTCTATTTCGTCGTCGACACCTTGCATGTGCCGCGCGCTTTGTCGGCCTTCGGCCGCGAGGACCAGGAAGCCCGCCGGATCATCATCTTCGGCGGCGGCAATGTCGGCCTGTTCCTGGCCCAGCAATTGGAAGAGGAATTCCCGGCGGCATCGATCAAGGTCATCGAGGCCGACAAGGAACGCGCCGAGTTCGTCGCCAAAAGCCTGAACCGCGCCGTGGTGCTGAATGGCGACGTGCTGGACCCGGAAATCCTCAACGAGGCCGGGGTCTCCCACGCCGAGGCAGTGGTGTCGGCCACCAATGACGACGAAACCAACATCCTGGCCTCGCTGCTGGCCAAGCGCTACGGCGCCCGGCGCTCGATGACGCTGATCAACAAGACCACCTATTCGGCGCTGATGGGGCCGTTGGGCATCGACGTGGTGGTATCGCCCCGGACCATCACGGTATCGAACATCCTGCAGCATGTCCGCCGTGGCCGTATCCACGCCGTCCATTCCCTGCACGAAGGCTTCGGCGAACTGATCGAGGCCGACGCGCTCGAGACCTCAAGCCTGGTGGGAAAGCCGCTCAAGGAAGTCAAGCTGCCGACCGGCGTGCTGTTGGGCGCGGTGGTGCGGGGCGGAACGGTGATCAGCCCGCGCGGCAACACCATCATCCAATCCGGCGACCGTGTCGTCCTGTTCGCCGCCGCCGAATCCGTCAAGAAGGTCGAGAAGATGTTCTCGGTCCGGCTGGAGTATTTCTGATTGTCCCGCGTCAGCTATGTCAACGGCCGCTATGTGCCGCACGACCAGGCGGTGGTCCATGTTGAAGACCGCGGCTTCCAGTTCGCCGACGGCGTCTATGAGGTTCTTCCCCTGGTCTCCGGCCGCATCTGCCATCTCGATCAGCATCTTGATCGCCTGGGCCGGTCGCTGGGCGCCCTGGCCATCGCCAGGCCGGTGCCGCGCCGGGTTCTGCCGATTCTGTTGGCCGAAGTGGTGCGCCGCAATCGTTTGGCCGACGGCCTGGCCTATATCCAGGTGACGCGCGGGCCGGCGGCTCGCAACCACCAATTCCCGGTGGCGGCGGTGCCCAGCCTGATCATCTCGGTGTGGCCGACCAAGGCGGTGACCGCCCACCAGCTGGAAAACGGCGTGGCGGTGGTGACCCGGCCCGACCAGCGCTGGAAGCGCCCCGACATCAAGAGCGTCGGCCTGCTGCCCAATGCCCTGGCCCGACAATCGGCCAAGGAAGCCGGCGCCGTCGAGGCCTGGATGGTCGATGACAGGGGCATGATCACCGAGGGCGCGGCCACCAACGCCTTCATCGTCGCCCGCGATGGCGCGCTGCTGACTCATCCGGCCGACCAGCGCATCCTGGCCGGCATCACCCGGGGAAACGTGATCGCCTTGGCCCGCGCCGCCGGCATCGAGGTCGGCGAGCGCCCCTTCACGCTCGAGGAACTGAAGAATGCCCGCGAGGCCTTCATGACCGGCTCCACCATTACCGTGCTGCCGGTGACCAAGATCGACGGCCAGCCGGTCGGCGACGGCAAGCCTGGGCCGATCACCCTGCGGCTGCGCGCCCTTTACGCCGAGCTGCGGCGATCGTGACCGTTCGACCGCGCGCCATTCTGTTCGACTGGGACAACACGCTGGTCGATTCCTGGCTGTGCATCCAGGAGGCCTATAACCGCACCTTCCGCCATTTCGGCATGGGGCAATGGAGCCTGGACGAGACCCGGGCCAACGTCGCCCGGTCGCTGCGCGACACCTTCCCGGAAATGTTCGGCGAGCGCTGGCTCGAGGCCAAGGACGTCTTCTATCAAAGCTTCGAGGCCATCCACCTGTCGCATTTGCGCCCCTTGCCCGGGGCCCAGGACATGCTGGAGGATTTGCGGGCGAGGGGGATCTATCTGGCGGTGGTCAGCAACAAGCGCGGCCAGTATCTGCGCCAGGAAGCCGAGCTGCTGGGATGGGCCGGCTTTTTCGGAGCGCTGGTCGGCGCCGCCGACGCCGCTCAAGACAAGCCGGCCGCCGCACCGGTCCATCTGGCGCTCCGTTCGGCGCCGGTGGCCGCCGGCCCCGACGTGTGGTTCGCGGGCGATGCCGGCGTTGACCTGGAATGTGCCGTCAATGCCGGCTGCGTTCCGGTGCTGATTCGCCCCCAACCTCCCCAACCGGGTGAGTTCGCGTCCCACCCGCCCCGATATTATTTGGAAAATTGCCAGAGTATGACCGCGCTTATGGCCGAACTATGGGTTCCCAACGCCCCGATTTGATGGTAACTCCAAGGCAACAGGGGAGCTTCATCGCCAATGCGGATGAAGACTCTACTCGGGCAATAAGAACGGAATTAAAGACGATGTCCGCCGAAAAATCTCAGAACGTCCAGGATGTGTTTCTCAATCACATCCGCAAGAACAAGACCCCCGTCACCGTCTTTCTGGTCAACGGTGTGAAGCTTCAGGGGATCGTGACCTGGTTCGACAACTTTTCGGTGTTGCTGCGCCGCGATGGTCACACTCAGCTGGTGTACAAGCACGCCATCTCCACGGTGATGCCGTCGACGCCGATCCAGCTGTTCGAGCCGCAGTCCAAGGAAGGCGGCGAGGAATAGGTGCCAGGCGAACAGGCCGACAAGCCCGGTTCGACCCGCCCGCGTGCCATGGTCGTCCACCCGGCCCTCAAGGCCGGGGAGGGCGGTTGTCGCTCGCCAGAGGGGCGGCTGGCCGAGGCTGTCGGCCTGGCGCAGGCCATCGATCTCGATATCGTTGCCGCCGAATGGGTGGCGGTCAACAAACGCCGCCCGGCGACCTTGATCGGCAAGGGCGCGGTCGAGCGCCTGGCTGTATTGGTCGAAGAACAGGCGATTGCCGTCGCGGTGATCGACGGCCACCTGACCCCGGTGCAGCAGCGCAATCTGGAAAAGGCGTGGTCGTGCAAGGTCATCGACCGCACCGGCCTGATCCTGGAAATTTTCGGCGCCCGTGCCCGCACCCGTGAAGGCACGCTTCAGGTCGAGCTGGCTGCGCTTTCCTATCAGCGCTCGCGGCTGGTGCGGTCGTGGACCCACCTGGAACGTCAGCGCGGCGGCTTCGGCTTCCTGGGCGGCCCCGGCGAGACCCAGATCGAGGCCGACCGCCGCATGATCGGCGACCGCATCGTCAAGCTGAAGCGCGAGCTGGAAGAGGTCAAGCGCACCCGCGAGCTGCATCGCCACGCCCGCCGCCGGGTTCCCTATCCGATCATCGCCCTGGTCGGCTACACCAATGCCGGCAAGTCGACTTTGTTCAACACCCTGACCCGGTCCGAGGTGCTGGCCAAGGACATGCTGTTCGCCACCCTGGACCCGACCATGCGCGGCCTGGTGCTGCCCTCGGGGCGCCGGGTGATCCTGTCGGACACCGTGGGCTTCGTGTCGGACCTGCCGCACGAGCTGGTGGCCGCCTTCCGCGCCACCCTGGAAGAGGTGCTGGAAGCCGACATCGTCGTCCATGTCCGCGACATCTCGCACCCCGACACCGAGGCCCAGGCCGCCGATGTCGAGACGGTGCTGAAGGAACTGGGCCTGGCCGAGGTGGTCGATCGCGGCCTGGTCGAAGTGCTGAACAAGATCGATTGCCTGCCCGAGGCCGAGCGCCTGGAATGCCGCAATCAGGCCGAGCGGCGCCCCGATTGCCTGGCCCTGTCCGCCCTGACCGGCGACGGTGTCGAAACCTTGCTGGCCCATCTGGACTCGCGATTGTCGCACGGCCAGGAGACCATCGAGGCCGAGGTGGCGCTGGCCGACGGTGCCGGCATCGCCTGGCTGTACCGCCACGGCGACGTCACCGCCCGCATCGATGACGACCACGTCGCCCGCCTGACCGTCCGTCTGGACCCGGCCAACGCCGAGCGTTATCGTCAGCGTCTCGCCAAGAAGAGCAAGAATCCATGATCGACGTCGCCCGGGTCACCGCCATCATCCGTGAGGTCGCCGAGGCCGAGATCCTGCCGCGCTTCAAGAATCTGCGCCGCGACCAGATCCGCGAGAAGAAGCCGAACCAACTGGTCACCGAGGCCGACACCGAGGCGGAGCGCGCCCTTGCCCCCCGCCTGCGCGAATTGGCGGACGGCGTGGTGGTCGGCGAGGAAGGGGTCGAAAGCGATCCCACGGTGCTGAGCGCGCTGGAACGATCCGGCGTGGTGTGGGTGATCGATCCGGTCGATGGCACCGCCAATTTCGCCAACAACAATCCCCGTTTCGCGGTGATCGTCGCCCTGGTGGTGGACGGAATCACCCAGATCGGCTGGATCCATGATCCGGTCCCCAACCTGACCGTGGTCGCCGAGCGCGGGCAGGGGGCGTGGCGCGACGGCACCCGCCTGAAGGTCGCGGCCGAAGTGCCGCTGGCCCAGATGACCGGCTCGGTCAAGAAGCGGGGCCGCGTCGCCGATCAGGTGCTGCATGTGGCCCGGCGCGGCAGTGCCGCCCACGATTACCTGGACCTGGCCGCCGGGCGGCAGCATTTCGTCCATTTCCGCCGGCTGATGCCATGGGACCACGCCGCCGGCGTGCTGATCCATCAGGAAGCCGGCGGTTCCGCCCGCCTGTTGAATGGCCAGGATTACCGGCCGGTGCTCAACGTCGAAGGTCAGCTGCTGCTGACGCCAGGCGAAAAAAGCTGGCAGGACATCGCCGCGCTGATGGATTGATCAGCGCCGATAGACCGTCAGGCCGGCCGGGGCCTGGCAGGTCGGCATCATCTCGATGCGGTTGATGTTGACGTGGGCGGGCAGGGTCGCCGCCCACACCACCGCCTCGGCGACATCCTCGGGCGTCAGCGGCTCGGTGCCGGCATAGACCTTGGCTGCCGCTTCCTTGTCGCCCTTGAACCGCACTTCGGAAAATTCCGAGCCGCCGCACAGGCCCGGCTCGATGTTGGTCACCCGTACCCGGGTCTTGACCAGATCGGTGATCAAATTCAGCGAGAACTGGGTCACCGCCGCCTTCGAGGCGCCATAGGCGTTGCCGCCGGGATAGGGGTAGGTGCCGGCGGTCGAGGACAGGTTGATCACATGGCCGCGGTCGCGGGCCACCATGCCGGGCAGCACCGCCCGGGTCATGGACATCAAGCCCTTGACGTTGGTGTCGATCATGGCCTCCCAATCGTCCAGGCTGGCCTGATCGGCCGGTTCCAGACCCAGGGCCAGGCCGGCATTGTTGACCAGAACGTCGATGTCGGCGAAATCGGCGGGCAGGGTGGCGATGGCCTGTTCGATTCCGGCGCGGTCGCGGACATCAAGCACCAGCGGCAAGGTCGGAACCGCCAGCTCGCTGTTCAACACCGCCAGCCGGTCGGCGCGACGGCCCACCAGGATCAGGCGATCGCCCAGGGCGGCGAAGCGCTTCGCGATGGCCTCGCCGAAGCCGGCGGTGGCGCCGGTGATCAGGATGGTACGGGGCATGGCGGATTCCTATAACGGGCGGCTGGGGTCGGGATCGCGCAGCATCACCAGGGTCGGCGTGGACGACAGCGGGTTTTCGATCTTCCAGATATAAACGCGATACTGGCCGAACGGCCTGACCTCGGTGGCATTGTGACGCAAGACGTTGGCATCGGTGGTGATGCGGAACTCGCCTTCCATGCCGATGCCCAGCTCGGCCATGCGCTGGGCGTCCGACGCCTTGACGCCGTTGGCGTCGATGATGATGGTGCCATCCTCGTTTGATTTCAACGAGATCAGGCGGGCGTCTCGCCGCAAAAGCGAGGTCAGCTGCACCTTGCCCAGCCGGCCGCCGCGCTCGTATTTCAGATGGAAGCGGCCCTTGCCGACCTTCTTCAGGTCCTTGACGGCGATGTCGCGCACCAGGTCCTTGTAGATGTTGTTGTGGCGCTCCAGCTCGTTCTCGGGCGTGATCGTGCCGTTGGCGTAATCATGCAGGATGGGCGCGTAGATGACGTCGCCCTCGTACGTAATGGCCCAGTCGCCATAGCGCGAGATGCGCAGCTCGCCCTTGAACTTGTCGGGGATGTAGCAAGACGACAACAAGACGGTGAGGGCCGCCACCGACAGCAAGCGGACCATGCCGCCGAACATACCCCTCATGGCCCGTCCCCCTTGCTCCGTTCCTGGTGCTTGGCCTGCACCCACAATTCTTCCATCTCGTCGAGGCTCGCCTGGGCCGGGTTCCGGCCGGCGCGCCTCAATTCGGATTCGATATGACGAAATCGGCGCTCGAACTTGGCGTTGGCCCGCTTCAGGCACCGCTCGGGATCGATTGTGAGCTTGCGGGCTAGGTTCGCGCAAGCGAAGAGAAGGTCGCCCATCTCGTCCTCGACCCGGTCAAGCTCGGCGTCGTCGGTGATTTCAGCTTTGATTTCAGCTAGTTCTTCGTCGATCTTGTCAACGACGTCGAGCGGCTTGGCCCAGTCGAAGCCGACACGGGCGGCCCGCGCCTGCAGCTTCAGCGCCCGGGTCATCGGGGGCAGGGAGCGGGCGATTCCGTCCAGCACGCTGTCGGTTCCCTTGGCGGCTCTCTCGGCCTCCTTGGTCGCTTCCCACGCCTGGGTCTGTTCGGTGGCATTGCGCGCCTCGGCCTGGCCGAACACATGGGGATGGCGGCGGATCATCTTGTCGCAGATCGCCGCCACCACATCATCGAAGCCGAAATGACCAGCCTCGGCGGCCATTTGCGCATGAAACACCACCTGGAACAGCAGATCGCCCAATTCGTCGCGCAAGGCCTCCATGTCGCCATGGTCGATGGCGTCGGCCACCTCGTAGGCTTCCTCGATGGTGTAGGGGGCGATGGTGGCGAAACTCTGTTCCCGGTCCCACGGACAGCCGCCTTCCGGCGCCCGCAAGGTCCGCATGATGGTCAGCAAATCGTCGATGGAGGGCATGGCCTGCGGCGGGGAAGGTTTAAGGGGACGGCAACCATAGCGCATCCGAACCCACCCGTCTGCGTGGAGATTGGCCCGTCCACCTGCGTTGACCAGCCAGCCCCACGGGGTGAAGCGGCCATAGCCCTTACTCATGTAAGGTTTCCTGCATAGGGGACCATCAGAGTCCCGTCATGGGAGGCAGGAATGTCCGTCAGGCATCCGATCATCGCGGTCACCGGCGCCTCGGGCGCGGGCCGGGAATCCGTCAGGTTCGTTTTCGACCGTCTGTTCCGACGGGAAGGCATCACCGCCGCCTATGTCGCGGGCGAGAGCTTTCATCGCTTCGACCGGACCGAGTTCAAGGCCGCCGAGGCCGAAGCCGCCGCCAGCGGCAACCCGCATTTCAGCCATTTCGGTCCCGACGCCAATCTGTTCGACGAGCAGGAGCGTCTTTATCGCGATTACGGCCAAAGCGGCACCGGCCGGCGGCGTCATTACCTGCACGGCGACGATGACGGCCGCCGGCTCGGCTATCCCGAACTGGGGGGCGGCCGGTTCACGCCCTGGGAGGATTTGCCGCAAGACACCGACCTGATGCTGTACGAGGGACTGCACGGCGTGGTCCGCGGCGACGGCTTTGATCTTGGCAAACATGTCGATCTGAAGATCGGCATGGTGCCGATCATCAATCTTGAATGGATCCAGAAGGTCCACCGCGACACCGCCAAGCGCGGCTACTCGCGCGAGGCGGTGATGGACCGCATCCTGCACCGGATGCACGATTACACCCATTACATCCTGCCGCAATTCAAGCATTCGGATATCAACTTCCAGCACGTGCCGGTGGTCGATACCTCGGAGCCGTTCATCGCCCGTGACATTCCTGCGGTGGACGAGCGGGTGGTGGTGATCCGCTTTCGAAAGCCCGAGGAAATGGGCGTGGATTTCCCGCTGCTGCTGAGAAAGATCGCCGGCTCGTGGATGACCCGGCGCAATACGCTGGTGGTGCCCGGCGGCAAGCGTGAACTGGCCAAGGAACTGATCCTGACCCCGATCTTGCGCCGGCTGATGGACCGCCGCGCCGAGGTCAGGGGAGCGGCCTGATTTCAGGTCTTGGCAAGAAACAGGGCGGCTTTCCCGAAGGAGCCGCCCTTGTTGCCATGCGCAATTGTCGCATAATGCATATTATGACGTTTATCGTGACGCCCTCATCTGGTACGCCTGCTGGTGACCATGGTCATCGTGATCGGGACGGCCACCTAAGCCCGGTGATGCCCGACTGGGCCGCCTTGGGCGAAAGTGGTCGCCCCGTGACCATGGTTGTCCGTATCGACACCTCGATGGCACGCCTGAACGCCACCGAACTCGTCAAAAGTCTTGGCGCCCAGGTCGAGCGCTGGCACGCGGCCGGAGTAAGCCTGGCTGGGCTGGAGATCGACCACGACAGCCCAACGGCCCGGTTACCAGAATATGGCGCCTTCCTGCGTCTCGTGCGTCGCGAATTTTCGTTGCCGCTTTCGGTGACCGCGCTGCCGACCTGGCTAGAGGCGCCGGCCTTCGATCAAATCATCGCTGTCGCCGACGAAGTGGTTTTGCAGGTTCACGCGGTCCGCCAACCCGTCCGGGGCGAAGGTCTGTTCAGCCCGAGCAACGCCATGGCGTGGCAGAAGCGGATGGCGTCGCGCAGTACCAAGCCGTTTCGCCTGGCCCTGCCCGCCTATGGAACCCGCATCGGTCGCGACGAGGATGGTTCGGTGGTGGTGGTGGAAAGCGAGGCCCCGGCACCAGGGGGCGCGCATTCCGAGGAATTGGTGGTTGCACCCGCCGAAGTTCGCAGGTTCCTGGACGACCTTCGGGGCAATCCCGCGCGCAATCTGGCCGGAATCGTATGGTTTCGCCTGCCCAATACCGCCGATCGCCGTGCCTGGAGCCTCGCCACGTTACGCGCCGTTATCAACGGCATGCCAGTGAATGGCAACGCGCACGTGATGGTGGAAGACAGCGACACTGGGGCCGGCATCTTATTGCTCGCCAATAACGGCGTCACTGACGCTCGCTTGCCCCATCGACTGGTCCTGCCCGCCGGCTGCGGCCATGCTGGCGGAGCTAATGGATATCACCTGGACACCGACGGCAGGACCTTGATCCGGGGGCGCGACGGCTTGCTGCGCATGGCGAGCGCCGTCTCCATCGCCTGCGTCATGGATGTGACGCCCAACATGCTCGATGACCGCGACGCGTCGGTACGTGAACCGATCACCCACAGTTTCTCGTTTGAACTGCGAGCGATGCACGGCGCGCCGAAGGACGAGCTGAGGTTTCGTGACGTCTGCCACTGGCCCGAGACCCCTGAGGCTTGCGCGATTCGCATCGAGAGCGATGGGCTCAGTCCCCGGCAGGTCGCTACGCTCAAGACGGTCCGCGCGAGCAATGGCGACGCGTTCGAGGCGGCCGACGGCTTGCCGATTGCTGTCCGCCACTATGTGGCCGGTGCCAAAGCCTTCCACGCCAAGCGGTGGGACCAGGCGGCAGAACATTTCCACGCCATCCAGACCCTGCCCGAGGAGGCAGCAAGGCCGCGCCTGGTGTGGGCCACCTACATGCTGGGCCGTACCTTGGTGGCCCAGGGGCGCGAGATTGAAGCCGCGCCGCAATTTGCCGCTACTCGCGCCCTGGCGTTGCGTGGCCTGCCCGACCCACACGGGTTGGCGGTCGCCAGCCTCGGCGAGGAAGCGCGCATCCATTTTCGCCGCGCCAAGGCGCTGCTGGAGGACAGTGTGCTGGCCCCGGAAAAAGCGGCCGCCTACACCTCGGCCATGACCCTGGCGGCGACCTTGTATCTCGATCAGTCGGTGCGCGATGACCAGGGCGGCACGGCCTCGCTACGCGCCATGGTCCGCCATTTGCGCGGCCACCGCAGCATCGCCGAGGCGGCGGTGCGTCATCCGCTGCTGCGCCGCCTGATGGTCGCCAACACGCTGGCCGATTTCCTGTGGTCGGTCCCCGACCCCGATGAGTCCCCCGTCGATGATTCCTGGAATTTTCCCGACGCGGGAGTCGATGCCTCGGCGCTGGCGGTCCTGGTGGCCGAAGCTGTGCATGACGAGCCCGGGCCGGTGCCCGACTTGGACCGGCTGGCTGCCCTGGCCTACCACCAGGCGCGTTACGACCTGGCTGCCCAATTGGTGGAAAGAGCCCACGGCCCCATGGCCGCCTGGGTGCGCGCAAAGTTGGCCTTGCAGGGCGGCGACGAAGCCGCTGCCGCGCGCCATTACGCCGAGGCCGCCAAGGCCTTCCCCGCTTCGACCGCCAATCCGCTGGACCAGGCCGGCATGAACCGTATCCAGGCCGAGACCGGCGTGCTGGCCTTCTCGCGCGGCGAATATACCCAGGCGATGTTGCTGCTGATGAATAAAGGTCATTGGGGCGACGTCGCCGCCATCGGCGAGCGGGTTCTGACATTGAACGAACTGAAAACCTTCGTGGATGCACGTCCGGCCCTCCATCTTAGCGGTGGAGACGACGCGAACCTGCGGGACTTACTGGCCCGCCGGCTGGTCCGTACCCACCGAATCGCCGACGCACTGCCCTATTTCGCCAGTGACGATGTGCGCGCCAAGGCTGCCGAGTATCTTGCGACGCTCAAGGACGCCGAGGGAAGCTGGAGCAGGCTGGCGCGTGGCGAGGCGTGGTACCGGGCCGCCGTACTTGCCCGCATTTGGGGCATGAAGATGATGGGGACCGAGGGGGCGCCGGACCATGCCGATTGGCAAAGCCGGAACTGCTGCGTCGCCGAGATAGAGCCTGCCAACGACGAGGAGCGCAAGCGAATGGAAGCCGACCCGGCCAAGCCTTTCGCGCGGTTCCATTACCGCTATATCGCGGTCGATCACGCACAGAAGGCGGCCGACATGCTGCCGCCGCGCTCGCAGGCTTTTGCCGCCGTTCTTTGCCACGCTTCGGATTGGATGCAGCAGACCTGGGAAATGGGCAGATCCTGGGATATCTACCAGCGTTACGTCCGCGAAGGAGCCCATGTCCCCTTCGCCCGGCATTTTGGCCGTAAATGTCCAACCCCAGACTTTGCCGCAGCCCCGGCCAGTGAACGCCGCCTGATGATTCTCAAGGCCCGCAATTTTCTCTCCGCCAACCGCTGGTGGGCGGCGGGATTGTTAGCGACGGTCCTGGCTGTCACTGGTTGGTGGCTGGTTCATCGACGCCGCACTTTTTGCCATCATTGCACCAAGTCCCAATAAGGCCGGCCCAAGAGCCATTCGGACAGGAAATCGGCGATGGCCTGGCCTAAGCCGCCTCACCCGGGCAGGCTGATCCTTAGCCCGTCATGGGCCGGGGCCACTCCGGCCGGCAGCCTGGCCTTCAGGGCCTGGTAATCCAAGGACGGCGTCATGTGGGTCAGCCAGGCCTGGCGCGGCTTGATCCGCTTGATCCATTCCAGCACCTTATCAAGATGGGCGTGGGTCGGATGCGGGGCCAGGGTCAGGCAGCCGACGATCCAGGTGTCGATGCCGGCCAGCGCGGCGAAGCTTTCCTCCGGCAGATCGACCACGTCGGTCGAATAAGCCAGCGGGCCGAAGCGATAGCCGGTGGTGCGGCAATAGCCGTGATCCTGGTCGAACGACACCACCTCGATATCGCCAACAGTAAAGCTGGGCTGCAATTCGGTGAAATCCAGCATCGGCTTGTAGATGGTCTGGCCCTCTTCCACCGCGCCCACCACATAGGCGAACCGGGTGCGGATCGAGGCCAGCACGTCGGGGCTGCCGAACACCGGGAACGGCTTGCCCATGGCGCGGTTGACCTCGCGCAGATCGTCGATGCCGTGCAGATGGTCGGCATGGTCGTGGGTGTAGAGCACCCCGTCCAGCCGAGCGATGCCGGCACCCAGCAATTGCTCGCGGCAATCGGGCGAGGTATCGACCAGAAGAGTGGTCGTTTCGGACTCGACCAGAATCGACGGCCGCAGCCGGCGGTTCTTCGGATTGGCCGGATCGCACAAGCCCCACCCCCGCGAGATCGACGGCACACCGCCGGCCGAACCGCACCCGAGGATGGTGGCCGAAATCATTGCGCCACCTTATTGAAAAGACGGCGGAAATTGGCGGTGGTCGCCTCGGCCATCCGGTCGCTCGAGACCCCCTTCAGCTCGGCCAGCTTGGCCGCCGTGTGGGCGACATAAGCCGGTTCGTTGCGCTTGCCGCGATAGGGGATCGGGGCCAGGAACGGGCAGTCGGTTTCCACCAGCAGACGGTCCAGCGGCACCGTCGCCAGGGTTGCCTGCAACGCCTCGGCCTTCTTGAAGGTAATGATGCCGGAAACCGAGATATAAAGACCTAAATTCAAAGCGATTTCAGCAAGTTCCGGACCAGAGCTGAAGCAATGCACCAGCCCGGTGAAGGCCCCCTTGCCCATCTCCTCGGTCAGGATGGCGGCCATGTCGTCATCGGCGTCGCGGGTATGGATCACCACCGGCAGACCGGTGGCCCGGGCGGCGGCGATATGGGTGCGAAACGAGTCACGCTGCCGGTCGCGCGGGCTTTTATCGTAGTAATAATCCAGCCCGGTTTCGCCAAAGCCGACCACCTTGGGATGGCGGGCCATGGCGATCAGGCCGTCCAGGTCGGCGGCCGGCTCGGTGCCAGCCTCATGCGGGTGGATGCCGACGGTGCAATAGATCTCGGGGAATCGTTCCGCTACCGCCAGGACCTGGGGGAAGCGGGTGACATGGGTGTTGATGGTCAACATCATGCCGATTCCGCCCGCGCGCGCCCGCGCCACCACCGCGTCCAGTTCGTCGGCGAAGTCGGGGAAATCCAGGTGGCAGTGGCTGTCGACCAGCATCAGGCCGCCCCCTCCTCCTCGACGAAGCGCGGAAACACCCCTTGCGGGGTCGGCAAAGCCGTGCCGGACACCAAGGCGCCCGCCATGCCGCAACGATCCAGGGTGCGGGCGTCGGGCGCCACCGCCAGCTGGTCCAGCAAACGGGCCGAGGAATCGGGCATGAACGCCTGGGTCAGCAGGGCCAGGTTGCGCACCGTTTCGGCCAGGACCCACAGCACCGTGCCCATGCGTTCGGGATCGGTCTTCTTCAAGG
Source organism: Magnetospirillum moscoviense (assembly GCF_001650635.1). GTDB lineage: Bacteria > Pseudomonadota > Alphaproteobacteria > Rhodospirillales > Magnetospirillaceae > Magnetospirillum > Magnetospirillum moscoviense. The sequence goes on from NZ_LWQU01000174.1 coordinate 60,238, forward strand.
CCCACGGGGCCTGGCGATCGACATAGCCGTTGGCGGCGCGGATCACCACCCAGGCGGCTTCCAGCGCCTCGTGGAACATCTGGCGGTCCATGGCGTCGCGCATCTTGACGACCAGGCCGTGGGCGGTGCCCAGCATCTCGTTGTCCTCGGGGGTGAAGGGGCCGCGGGCCGGTACCTGGCCGGCGCAATTCTTGCCGATCATCGACAGCGAACGCTGGGCCAGATTGCCGTAATCGTTGGCCAACTCGGAATTCATCCGGGTGATCATGGCGCGATGGCTGAAATCGCCGTCATTGCCGAACGGCACCTCGCGCAGCAGGAAATAGCGCACCTGATCCAGGCCATAGCGCTCGATCAGGCCGTTGGGCTCGATGACATTGCCGACGGACTTCGAAATCTTCTGGCCCTCGTTGGTCCACCAGCCGTGGGCGAACACCCGCTTGGGCGCCTCCAGGCCGGCGGCCATCAGGAAGGCCGGCCAATAGACCGCATGGAACCGCACGATGTCCTTGCCGACCATGTGCAGATCGGCCGGCCACCACTTGGCGTAGGCGCCGTCGACATCGGGATAGCCGATGGCGCTGATATAGTTGGTCAGGGCGTCCAGCCAGACATACATGACATGGGCCTCGTCGCCCGGCACCGGCACGCCCCAGGTGAAGCTGGTGCGCGACACCGACAGGTCCTGCAGGCCGCCCTTGACGAAGCTGATCACCTCGTTTCGGCGCGACTGCGGCGCGATGCAATCGGGATTGGCCTCGTAGAAGGCCAGCAGGCGGTCTTGCCACGCCGACAGGCGGAAGAAGTAGCTGGGCTCCTTGACCCATTCGACCGGAGCGCCGGTGGGGGCCAGCTTGGACCCATTGGGGCCGGCGACCAGTTCGTCCTCGCCGTAGAAGGCCTCGTCGCGCACCGAATACCAGCCCTCGTAATGGCCGAGATAGATGTCGCCGGCCTCGACCAGCTTGGCCCACAAGGCCTGGACGGCCTGGATGTGGCGGGGCTCGGTGGTGCGGATGAAATCGTCGTTGGTACAGTTCAGACGGGCGGCCAGCTCGCGGAAATTGGCGGAATTCTGGTCGGCCAGGGCTTGCGGGCTCATGCCGGCGGCATCGGCCGACTTCTCGACCTTCTGGCCGTGTTCGTCGGTGCCGGTCAGGAAGCGGACATCGAAGCCGTCCAGGCGCTTGAAGCGAGCCATGACGTCGCAGGCCAGCGTGGTATAGGCATGGCCGATATGGGGCTTGTCGTTCACGTAGTAAATCGGCGTGGTGACGTAGAAGGTCTTGGCCCCACTCATAATCATCTCCGTATCACTATGCTGGACCTGGGCGCGGCGGCTGCCCGGATCAACCCTTGGCCAGACGTTCGATCGCCAGGAACGCCGTCAGGATGGCCTGTTTGCGGTCCAGGTTGACCGCGTCGGTGCGACCGAACAGGGCGGAGACCTTTTCCCACAGCTCAAGCCAGCGTTCAAGGCTGGCGGCGGCCAGCAGCCGGGCCATCACCTGGCCCTCGCCGGGAACCACCTCGGTCATGCCCCTGCCCTCGCGTCCGCCGACCTGGACCAGGCGGGCCAGCCACCATACCAGCAATTCGGTCACCGTGCGCCAGGCGGCTTCGGCCTCGGGACGGCTGGTGCGGTCGGCGAAGGCGTGCAGCGCCGGCACGTCCAGGCGCGGCAGCGCCACCAGCAGGCCCATCAATTCCTGATAAAGCTCGAGCCCGCCCTCGGCGGCCAGGCCCAGCGCCTTGCCCAGGCTGCCCTCGCCCAGGCGGGCCAGGGCGGCGATCTCGGAATCGGTCAGCTCGGGGCGATAATGGGACAGAAGCTGGCTGACATGCTGTTCCGAAAGGGGATTCAAGGCCAGCTTGCGACAGCGCGAGCGGATGGTCGGCAACAGACGGCCGGGGCTGTGGCAGACCAGCAGGATCAAGGCCTGGCGCGGCGGCTCTTCCAGCACCTTCAAGACGGCGTTGGCTGCGTTGCGGTTCATTTCATCGGCGGCGTCGATCAGCACCCCCCGCCAGCCGGCATCGGCGGTCTGGTGGAACAGGTCGCCGATCTTCCTGACGTCATCGACGACGATCTCGGACTTCAGCTTGCCCTTCTTTTCGTCGGCGACACCGCGCTCGATCGCCTTCAGGTCGCGGTGGGCCTGCGAAGCCATCTGGTGAAACACCGGATGATCGGCGGAAATCTCCAGGCTGTCGGGCGGGCCGCCGAACAGGCCGCCGCCCTCGCCGCCGCCGGCCAGGGCGAAGCGGGCGATGCGATAGGCCAAGGTCGCCTTGCCGATGCCCTTGGGCCCGGTCAGCAGCCAGGCATGGGCCATGCGGCCCGAATTCCACGCATCCAGGAACACCCGCTCGGCCGCCTGATGGCCGACCAGATGGGGATTGGCCCGGGGATGGGGGAGATCGGTCATGGTGCCAGTCGCTGGCTCACCACCGCCATGATGGCCTGGTGCACCCATTCTGGACCTTGGCCGGCGTCGATGATGGCGCAGCGTTCCGCATGGCGAGCGGCGATGTCCAGGAAGCCCTGGCGCAGGCGGCGGTGGAAATCCAGCCCCATCCGTTCATAGCGATCCTCGGCCCCGCCACGGCCGCCGGCCCGGGCCAGCCCGGCCTCGACCGGCAAATCCAGGATCAAGGTCAGATCGGGGGCGAAATCGCCCACCGTCAAGGCGGTCAATTGCTCAAGCTCGTCGATGGGCAGGCCATGGCCATAGCCCTGATAGGCGATGGTCGAATCGGCGAAGCGGTCGCACAGCACCCACTGGCCAGACTCCAAGGCCGGCCACACCTTCTTGACCAGATGGTCGCGCCGCGCCGCCGAATGCAGCAAGGCTTCGGTGCGCGCGTCCCAGCGATCGGTGTCGCCGGTGACCAGCAGGGCGCGGATGGCCTCGGCCCCGGGCGAGCCGCCGGGCTCACGCGTCACAATCACCGGCTTGCCCATGGATTCCAGCGCGGCGGCCAACAGGCGGATCTGGGTCGATTTCCCGGCCCCCTCCCCGCCTTCCAAGGTGATGAACCGTCCGCGCATCAATTCTAGCCCTTCGGCCCCCACAGGATATGGCGCAACGCCGTGCTGATGCGGCCGATCACGCCCAGTTTGGCGACATCGGCACCGGCGGCCAGCGGCAGTTCCACCGTCTCGATCCCCGGCGCGGTGATCACCAGCTTGCCGACCACCTCGCCGCGACGGATGGGCGCGGCGATCGGGCCGGTATAGACCGCCGTCACCTTCATGCCCTGGCGAGCCCGGCGCGGCATGGTCACTTCCAGGCGCTCGGCGGCGACCAGCGGGATGGTGGCCTGTTCGCCCAGCCACACCTCGGCGTCGGTGACGACGTCGCCGACCTTGAACAGGGCGTAATTCTCGAATTCGCGATAGGCCCACTCGATCAGGCGCTGGCTTTCCTCGGCGCGGTCCTTCATCGACTTCAGGCCGTTGATCACCATGATCAGCCGACGTTCGCCGCGCTTGACGGTGCCGACCAGGCCGTAACCGGCCAGTTCGGTGTGGCCGGTCTTCAGCCCGTCGGCCCCCGACACCCCGTACAGCAGCGGGTTGCGGTTGCCCTGCTTGATGTTGTTGAAGACGAATTCCCGTTCCGAATAGATCGGGAAATATTCCGGGAAGTCGGTGATCAGGCGCCGGGCCAGGATCGACAGGTCGCGCGCGGTGGTCAGATGCTCGGGGTCGGGCCAGCCCGACGCGTTGCGAAGCGTGGTGTTGCGCATGCCCAGATCGCGGGCGCGCCGCGTGGCGAATTCGGCGAAGGCTTCCTCGGTGCCGGAATGGGCCTCGGCCAGCACCGAACAGGCGTCGTTGCCCGACTGGATGATGACGCCGCGGATCAGGTCGGACACCTTGGCCTCGGAACCGACCGGCAGGAACATCAACGAGCCGCCCGACTTGAAATGGCGCTTCCAGCTGGTTTCCGACACCGGCAGCCGGTCGTCCATCTTCCAGCTGCCTTCCTTCAGCTTCTCGAACACCAGATAGGCGGTCATCAGCTTGCTCATCGACGACGGCGCCATCAGCTCGTCGGCGTTCTTTTCCAGCAAGATCGCCCCGGTGCGATAATCGAGAATGATGGCCTGGCGGGCCGAGGTCTCAAGCGGCTCGGCCTGGGCGGCCGGACGAACGGCGACCACCAGGCACAGGGCCAGAACCAGCAGGCGGATGGGCGGCAACGGATTGATCTTCAACGGAAAAGTCCTCGGTTCAATTAATCGACGATGACGCGGGCATCCTGCTGCCCGGTGGCGATAACGGATTCCAGCAGGCGGTCGGCCTCTTCGACGCTGGAAAGCGGGCCGAAGCGGACCCGGAACAGGGTTTGGCCCTTGACGTGGGTCTGCGAGATGACCGGACGGCCCACCCCGGACAGGCGGGCCTGCAGGCGCAGCGCGTTGTCGTGACGGCTGAAGGCGCCGGCCTGGACGAACAGGTTGGTCGCCTTGACCGAATCCATCTGGACGTCCGGGTTGGCCAGGGCGCGTTCGGCCTTCGCCAGCGCCTGGGCGTTGCGGGCCTCGGCCGGCGACGAAACCGTGCCGTTGGAAATGGTGCGCGGCGCCTCGCGGCTGCCCGGCGCCGGCAGGGTCTCGGCGGTCACGCTCTCGCGCGGGGCGGCTGCCACTTGCGGCTCGCGGCCGCCGGCCGCCGGAGAGGTGTTCAGCTTGCCGGCCAGGGCGCGGCTTTCCTCGGGCATGATCTGCACCCGCACCCGCGCGGTGCCCTGCCCCTCGAAGCCCAGCAATTGCGCGGCGCGGCGCGACAGGTCGATGACCCGGCCGTTGGCGAAGGGGCCGCGATCATTGACCCGGATCACCAGGGCGCGGCCGTTTTCCAGATTGGTCACCCGCACCACCGACGGCATCGGCAGGGTCTTGTGCGCCGCCGACACCGCGTTCTGGTCGAAGGCCTCGCCGTTGGCGGTCTGCTTGCCGTGGAAGTCGGGGCCGTACCACGAGGCGATGCCGGATTCGTCGTAATCCCAATCCTCGCGCGGATAGTACCACACGCCCTTGACCTGATAGGGCTTGCCGATCTTGTAATTGGGGGCCGCTCCGCCGACCGGCGGCGGGTCGTCGCCGGCGGCCCGCTTGGCCATGTGGCCGAACAGATTCATCTCCGAGCAGCCGGTCAGCAGCGTGGCCGACAGCAGCAGCGCCGCCCAGGATCGCGGCCTATGCCGTGTCGCCCGCATCATCTAGTTGCCCCCTCGGCCGTCACCCAAAGATGTGGTAGTCTACTTGGCGCCGATCCGCTCCGCAAGATGGCCGACGGCCAGAGCGAAATAGGTCGATCGGTTCCATTTCAGGATGGTGCGGAAATTCTCGTAGACCAGGAAGGTCGGCCCCTTGCCGTTCTCGGCATAGATCACCGACGCCTGCAGGTCGGCCTTGGGCAGTTTCTTGCCGTTGGCGGCGGTCAGGCCCAGGGCGCTCCACTCGGCCAGGCTTTTCCGGGTGTCCAGGCCGACCAGCCGGGTGTCGAAGCCCTTGGGCAGCGTGACGGCGCGGCCCCAGGTCTCGTCGCCGTTCCAGCCAGACCGCAGCAGGTAGTTGGACGCCGAGGCGAAGACGTCGGGCTTGGTGCCCCAGATGTCGCGTCGGCCGTCGCCGTCCCAATCCTCGGCGAAACGCAGGAACGAGGACGGCATGAACTGGCACTGCCCCATGGCCCCGGCCCACGAGCCCAGCATGGCCGATGGCGCGATATGGCCTTCATCCAGAATCTTCAGGGCGTTCATCAGCTCGCCGCGGAAATAGGCCGAGCGGCGACCGTCGAACCCCAGGGTGGCCAGGGCCGAGACCACCGGATAGCCGCCGGTGACCCGGCCGAAATCGGTCTCGATGCCCCATAAGGCCACCACATACTTGGGCTGGACGTGATAACGCCGCTCGATCTCGGACAGAACGGCACGATGCTCGGCCAACAGCTTGCGGCCTCGCTCGACCTTGGAGGGCGTCAGCACGCGATCGATATATTGCTGGTAGGTGATTGTAAACTCGGGTTGACGACGATCCAGCTCGACCACCTTGTCGATGTGCTGGATTCCGGTCAGGGCGGTTTCCACCGTCTCGGCCTTGATCCCCTGGGCCAGGGCGTCGCGTTCGACCTCCTTCAGCCAGGTTTGGAAATCGCGCGCGGGCTCTTGCGCCATGGCCGGCCCCAAAGAACCCACCACCAGAAGTGCCGCCACCAGAATACGCATGGAATACCTCGACCGCGAAAGACCGCGCCGTTGTGCCACATTCGATCGAAGCCCGGCAACCGTCACGGTGCCGGGAACCAATCGGCGGTCCAGCCGAGCAGACGATAGGACACCAGCCCGATCCACTCGTGAAGGGCGGCGCCCAGCACCCCCAGCCCGGCCGGCAGGTTGAAGTGTAGGCCCGCCACCCTGGCGGTGCCGTTGGTGGCGTAATCGACCGGCCAGGCGGTCACCTGCCAGCCGGCGGCCCGGAACACCCCAACCGAGCGCGGCATATGGCTGGCCGAGGTCACCAGCAGCCACACCTGACCCGGCCGGGGATTGGCCAGCGGCAGGGAGAAAGCAGCGTTCTCGCGGGTATTGCGCGATTGCTCCTCGTAAAGGATGCGGCTGCCATCGATGCCCAGTTGGGCGAGATACTGACGGACGGCGGTGGCTTCCTTATAGTCTTGCTCGCTCAGGCTGCCGGAGCCGCCGGTAAAGATCACCGTGGCATCGGGAAAGCGCCGGGACAATTCGATCATGGCGGTAATCCGGTCGATGGCGCCGCCGGCATTGGGCTGCCCCCGCAAGGCCGAGCCGACCGGATCGATGGCGCCTCCTAAGACGACGATCCCATCGACCCGCTCCAGCTTGGCCGGCGGGGGAAAGCGGTCCTCGAGCGGGGCGATCAACCATTCCTCGAGCGGCGACACCGCCACGATCAGCAGCGCCAGGCATTCCCACAGCAGGATGGTCCGCCCCAGCCGAAGCCAGCGCGTCAGCAGCAGAATGGTCGCCAAGCCCATGATCAAGAACGCCAAATTGGTCGGATTTGTAAGGATTCCAACCACTTTGGACAAGATGAACATCAATGACTCCCTTTGGTCGCCGGCCCGATCATGATAAACAGGCCACCGATTGTCACCTGGGAGGACCACATGGACAAGCTGATCGATGGTTTCCGCCGATTCCGCGAAACGAATTTTGCCCAGAACCGGGGCCTGTTCGAGACCCTGGCCCAACAAGGACAAACTCCGAAAGTGCTGTTGATCGGCTGCTGCGATTCGCGCGTCGATCCGGCCATCTTGTTCGACGCCCAGCCCGGCGAGATGTTCGTGCTGAGAAACGTCGCCAACCTGATCCCGCCCTATGCTCCCGACGAGGGTCATCACGGCACCTCGGCTGCGCTGGAATTCGCCGTGCGCGGCCTCGAGGTCGAGCATGTAGTGGTGCTGGGCCACGCCCAGTGCGGCGGCGTCCGCGCGCTGGTGGAAAACCAGTCGGGCGACCAGACCGACTTCATCAAGGGCTGGATGACCATCGCGCGGGCCGCCCGCGACCGGGCCTTGGCCCTGACCCTGTCGGCCGGCCAGCCCATCGAGGCGGCCCGGCGGATGTGCGAACAGGAAACTGTCGCCATCTCGCTGGCCAACCTGATGACTTTCCCCTGGGTGCGCGAGCGGGTCGAACAAAGCCGTCTGATGCTGCACGGCTGGTTCTACAACATGGAAGAAGGCAAGTTGTTCCGCCTGGACCCCTATACCAACACTTTTCTTGAGGTTTAATTGCCCGCCCCCGCCTCTTCTCAACCTGTTCCGGGCGCGCTATTGTGACCCCAATCTTTTGTCGAGGCGCGCCCGGGGGGAATACACGTGGACAATGCCCAGGACCTGAGCGACGGCCATGCCTTCGCCGTTCGTCTGATGCAGCACCTGGTGGTGCCGACCTTCGTGCTGGATGCCGAACGCCGCGTCATCATCTGGAATAAGGCCTGCGAGCGGCTGACCGGGGTGATGGCCGAGGAAATTCTGGGCACCTCGGACCACTGGCGGGCCTTTTACGACGAGCCCAGGCATTGCCTGGCCGACATCCTGGCCCTGGGCAGCACCGAGGAACTTGACCGGCTGTACGAGACCCATTCCGACCCCGCGACCGGGACGCTGGGGTTGAAGGCCGAGAACTGGTGCGTCATGCCCAAGGTCAAGAGGCGACTGTTCCTGGCCATCGATGCCGGCCCGATCTTCGACGAGAACGGCGTGTTGCAGGCGGTGGTCGAAACCTTGCGCGACAACACCGAACAGCGTTTGGCCCAGATGGCCCTGCAAAGCCTGGCGGTCAAGGACGGCCTGACCGGCTTGGCCAACCGCCTGTCCTTCGACGAAAAGATCGAGGCCGAATGGCTGCACAACAAGCGCGAGGGCACGCCCTTGTCGGTGCTGCTGATCGATGTCGATCATTTCAAGCTTTATAACGACACCTACGGGCACCAGAAGGGCGATGCCTGCCTGAAGGCGGTCGCCCAGGCCATCGGCGCCCAGGTGTTCCGCCAGGGCGATCTGGCTGCGCGCTATGGCGGCGAGGAATTCGTGGTGGTTCTGCCCAACACGGAACCCGACGCCGCCAAGGCGGTGGCCGAACGCATCCGCCACGCCGTCGAAATCCTGGCCCTGCCCCACGGCGCCAGCCTGACCTGCGACCACGTCACGCTCAGCGTCGGCGTCGCCTCGACGGTTCCCGACGAATCCGGCAGTCACGACACCCTGGTCGCCGCCGCAGACGCCGCCCTGTACCAAGCCAAGCATGCCGGTCGCAACCGCGTCAGCATCGGCGCGGTGGTGCCGGCCTGAGTGTTTGGCCGTATGGCACGAAGCTTGCTGCGATAACGGCACGGCAAACCAGCGGCAAAGGCAGCGACCATGAGCACCATCTTGAACAAGTTGCAGGGATTGTCGGCGGCCGAGGAATTCTTCGCCGCGCTGGACGTGCCCTTCGAACAGGCGGTCCTGAACGTCAGCCGCCTGCATATCCTCAAGCGGTTCAACGAGAACATGGCCCGCGCCAAGGTGGCCGAAATGGCGGAATCCGACCAGTTCGAAGCCTGCCAGACCTGCCTGGCCTCGGCCTACAGCGATTTTCTGACCTCGAGCGGGGTCAAGGAAAAGATGTTCAAGGTGTTCAAGGATCAGGCGCCCTCGACCGGATTCGTCTCGATCGACCAGTTGAAAACCAAACGCTAGGCTGGGGACGGGCCTTGATCCCGGTCGGCCGCACCCCCATCTGAGGCCGGTCACCGGGGCAATCCGTCGCGCCGGCCCAGCGAATTTGTAACCGACAGTCGCTTGACCGAAGCCCATTGTTTAGCCATATGCGGGATATGCTTAATTTATGTGCACGATTGACCAGCACAGGATACCGGTGTGAACAAGATCAGGACCGATGACAGCGAAGCCCATCTGATCGGGATTTATGAGATCGGCAAGGTTCTGGGGGCCAGTTTCGACCTCGACCGCGCCTTGCACGATGTTCTGAACATCCTGTCTTCCTATCTGGCCATGCGTCACGGCGTCATCGTGCTGACCGATCACGACGACCAGCTGGTCATGGCCGCCGTCACCGGCATGTCTTTGGCCGAGGCCAAAAGCGGCGGCATCCGCTATCCGGTCGAGGCGATCCGCCCGGTGGTCGATCGCGGCATGCCGATGGTGGTCCCCAGCGCCGTCGGCGACCCCGATCTGGCCGATTACATCGCCGACTTCCTGGAGCCCGACGACGACAGCCTGGCCTTCCTGTGCGTGCCGATCAAGACCAACGACAAGCCGTTCGGGTCGCTGTCGGTGCTGCGCGGCCGCGAAAGCGGGGCATTGCGCGGCTTCCAGCACGATATCCGCTTCCTGACCATGGTCGGCACCCTGATCGGCCAGACCGTCAGCCTGTACCGCAAGGTGCTGGCCGACCGCGAGCGGCTGATGGAGGACAATGTCCGCCTGCAAAAGCAGGTCATCAAGATCGCGCCGTCCGCCGCGCCGCACGGCATGGACGACATCATCGGCGCCTCGGACGCCATCAACAACGTGCTGGGCCAGATCCAGCAGGCGGCGCCGACCAAGGCCACCGTGCTGCTGCGCGGCGAATCCGGCACCGGCAAGGAGATGATGGCCCAGGCACTGCACCAGATGTCGAAGCGGGCGCAAAAGCCGTTCATCAAGGTCAATTGCGCGGCTTTGTCGGAAAGCGTGCTGGAATCCGAATTGTTCGGCCACGAAAAGGGCGCCTTCACCGGGGCCATCGCCGAACGCAAGGGCCGCTTCGAGTTGGCCAATGGCGGCACGCTGTTCCTGGACGAGATCGGCGAGATTTCCCAGGCCTTCCAGTCCAAGCTGTTGCGCGTGCTGCAGGAAGGCGAGTTCGAGCGGGTCGGCGGCGTCAAGACCATCAAGGTCGATGTCCGTCTGGTCGCCGCCACCAACCGCGACCTGGAAGCCGCCGTCACCAAGGGCGAGTTCCGCGCCGACCTTTACTTCCGCCTGAACGTGGTGCCGATCTTCCTGCCGCCGCTTCGCGACCGCAAGGCCGACATCCCGGCCCTGGCCGACCATTTCCTCAAGCAGTTCAACCAGGAAAACGGCCGCACCGTCGGCATCACCGCCAAGGCCCTGCAGACTCTGCAACGCTGCAATTTCCCCGGCAATGTCCGCGAATTGGAAAATTGCGTTTACCGCTCGGCGACCATGGCCAGCGACGGGGTGATCGACGAGATCGACCTGTCGTGCAAGCGTGACACCTGCCTGTCTTCGACCCTGTGGGGCGGCAAGCCGGGCCAGTCGAACCTGGCGGCGGCGATGCAGCCCCATGAAGCGGGCCACCACCATCACCATCCGGCCCCGTCGGCCGCTGCCCCGGCCCCTGCCCCGGCGGCGCAGCCGGCCCCGGTTTCCGCGGGCGACGGCGACGAGGCTGAACTTGACGCCGACGATGAACGCGGCCGCCTGATTCAGGCGATGGAACGCTGCGGCTGGGTCCAGGCCAAGGCCGCCCGCCTATTGGGCCTGACGCCGCGCCAGATCGGCTATGCGCTGAAAAAGCACAACATCGAAATCCGCCAATTGTGATCTGTCGCATCCCCGACGCGATGTCGGGGATGCGACAACCGACAAAACCCCAAAAAACCGCAGAATTCCGCCACTTCTAAAGTTGGCATCATCGTTGCAGAGCTTATCGGCAAGAGACCTCAATCCGTGGAGGCTGCCGGTGACGAGCAACATCGTATCCCTGAACAGCATCGCCAAGCGCGGTGCGTCCAAGCCTCAGGCCAGTGGCTGTTCGTCGAAGTCGAGCTGCGGCTCGTCCTCGGGGCCCGACGACATGCCCGCCCATGTGTGGGACAAGATCAAGGACCACCCCTGCTATTCCGAAGAGGCGCACCACTATTTCGCCCGCATGCATGTGGCGGTGGCGCCGGCCTGCAACATCCAGTGCAATTACTGCAACCGGAAATACGATTGTTCGAACGAGTCCCGCCCCGGCGTGACCAGCGAGCGGATGAGTCCGGAACAGGCCGCCATGAAGGTGGTCGCCGTCGCCAACAAGGTGCCGCAGCTGTCGGTTCTGGGCATCGCCGGCCCCGGTGATTCGCTGTACGACTGGCGCAAGACCTTCGAGACCTTCCGTCTGGTCGAGAAGCGCCTGCCCGACCTCAAGTTCTGCGTCTCGACCAACGGCCTGGCCCTGCCCGACCATGTCGACGCCCTGGCCGAGCACAATATCGACCACGTCACCATCACCATCAACATGGTGGACCCCGAGGTCGGCACCGCGATCTATCCGTGGATCTATTTCAACGGCAAGCGTTATACCGGCCTCGACGCCTCGAAGATCCTGCACGAGCGTCAGATGGAAGGCCTCGAGGCGCTGACCGCCAAGGGTATCCTGGTCAAGGTCAACTCGGTGATGATCCCCGGCATCAACGACCAGCACCTGCTGGACGTCAACGCCGCCATCAAGGCGCGCGGTGCCTTCTTGCACAATGTCATGCCGCTGATCTCGGCGCCGGAACACGGTACCCATTTCGGCCTGACCGGCCAGCGCGGCCCCTCGCCGGCCGAGCTGAAGGACCTGCAGGACAAGCTGGCCGGCGGCGCCAACCTGATGCGCCATTGCCGCCAGTGCCGGGCCGACGCCATCGGCATGCTGGGCGAGGATCTGTCGCAGGATTTCATGCTGGACAGCATCGATCCCGACCTTGAATACGATCCCGAGGCCCGGCGCCTGTACCGTGAAGTGGTCGAGCGCGAGCGCGCCGATCGTCGGGCCGCCGTCCTGGTGGCCGAGGACGAGCTGGCCGCCACCGTCACCGCCGCACCGGCCCAGCTGGTCGCCGTCGCCACCAAGGGCGGCGGGCGCATCAACCAGCATTTCGGCCATGCCGCCGAATTCCAGGTCTACGAGGTCGATCAGGCCGGTGTCCGTTTCGTCGGCCACCGCAAGGTCGAGAATTACTGCCAAGGCGGCTGGGGCGACGAGGACGTGCTGGAAGACCAGCTTATCCCGACCCTGGCCGGTGTCGCGGCGGTGTTCGTCTCGAAGATCGGCTCGTGCCCCAAGAAGGATCTGGCCGCCGCCGGCATCGCCGCCATCGACGCCTATCCCTTCGATTACATCGAAACCGCCATCGCCGATTGGTATGCCGGCCTGAACGGCCGCCAGACCCTCGGTTCCATCGCCTGACCCCCCTGTCCTTCCAAGGAGAACCATCATGGCCATGAAGATCCTCGCCGAAGAATGCACCGCCTGCGGCGCCTGCGAATTCGAATGCCCCAACGCCGCCATTTCGATGAAAGGCGACGTCTATGTGATCAAGGCTTCGGCCTGCACCGAATGCGACGGCGACGCGCCGAAGTGCACCGCGGTGTGCCCGACCGACGGCTGCATCGTCCAGGGCTGACATCCGTTTCAGGAGGCGCCGATGACCGACGAGAGCGAACTCTACTCCTCGCCGCGGTTCGAAGCCGGGGACAAGGTCCAGTCATTGCGGGAAATCCGCAATGACGGCACCTATCCGGGCATGCCCATCGGCGCCTACCTGATCCATACCGGTGACGTCGGCTATGTGAAGTCAGTAGGGACCTATCTCAACCGCTTCTATGTCTACGCCATCGACTTCGTCGATCGCGGCATGCTGGTAGGCATGCGCGGACATGAACTCGAATGCCTGGAGGCTTCGGCATGAAGGTGACCCTGCGCAAGGTCGGTAACAGCTTTGAAATCTACGTCCCCAAGAAGGACCTGGAGGAAAAGGTGGTGTTCGCCGAGAAGCCGGGCCTGTGGGGCGGTGTGATCCGCATCGGCAACGGCTGGTCGTTCCAGATGCCCGACATGCCGGCCGACACGCCCATGCCCATCACCGTCGAAGCCCGCAAGCTCGCCGACGACGAGGATTGAACCCATGAACGCCGCCGCCACGCTTAAGGATATCGTTTCCGATATCGGCCATCGGGTCGCCGGCGGACAATTGATTCCGTTTCTCGGCCCCGAGGTGCTGACCCTGTCGCCCGAGGCCTGCCCGGTGCCGGTCGGCGCCCGCGACCTCGCCCACCTGCTGTCCAGCCGGGTCGCGGTTCCGGGGCGGATTCGCAACAATCTGTGGCACACCGCCCAGTATATCGAGACCTTCCGCCACCGAGTCACCCTCGACAAGCTGATGCTCGAGGTGTTCAAGCCGGTGCCGGCGCCGTCGGTACTGCATAGCTGGCTGGCCGCCCAGCCCGGCGTGCCGCTGATCGTCGATACCTGGTACGACGGCACGCTGGCGCAATGCCTGGCCCCGCGCGCCGACTGGGCGCTGATCCAGGGCACCTCGAAGGCCCGGCGCACCGGCGACGCGCCGTGGTACCGCGCCTATGGCGCCGACGGCACCGAAACCACCGAGGCCCAGGCCGCCCAGGCCGCCACCGTGCTTTACAAGCCGCACGGCGCGGCGCAGCCGGCCGGCGACGTGCTGGCCTCGGACGCCGATTATGTCGAGGTGCTGACCGACATCGACCTGGGCCTGCCCATTCCGCAGGCGGTCAAGGACCGCCGCAAGGAACGTGGCTTCGTCTTCCTGGGCTGCCGGTTCTACGACCAGATCCTGCGGACCTTCGCCCGCTCGATCATCAAACATTCCAGCGGGCCGCGCTTCGCCGTGGTCCCGGTGGGAGACCTGACCCGCAACGAGCTGAAGTTCCTGGAGGTCGAGGGCATCACCCCGATCGACATGAGCCTGGCCGAAGTCGCCGCCTTGTTTGCGGGCGCGACACCCTAAAGCACGATGATTTCAGTTTGAAATCATCGTGCGACAGCGGCCGTTGAGGCCGCGGCCAAGCAGCCGGATGGCTGCGCCCGGCGAGGGACAATGATGAACCAGACCAAGATGACTTCATCTTGGTCCAAGAGAGAGGAGCGCAATCGATGGCCAACGTTACCTTCAGCGGCCCGACTTTGGACAAGGACGTCACCGTCTATGCGGTGGCCGGCGACCGTGGAACCCTTCTGTCGGTGGCCAAGGCCGCCAACATCGCCATTCCCTTCCAGTGCCAGGACGGTGAGTGCGGTTCGTGCCTGATCAAGGTGACCCACTTGGGCAAGAACGCCCCCAAGGCCATCCATCTGACCGACAAGGAAAAGCTGACCCTGTCCGTCAATGGCAAGCTGAGCAAGGAAACCCTGGCCAAGGCCGAGGTCGAGGACATGCCCCCGGCCTATCGTCTGGCCTGTCAGTACCTGGTCCAGGACGAGGACATCCTGGTCGAGTTCACCGGCGAGCCCGGTGTCGAGATCGATCTGCGCCAATAGTGGCGGAAGCGCGCAGATCGATACAGGGGGCGCTTCCCGGCGGAGGCGCCCCCGTTTTCCATCACGTTGTCATCGCCTTCGCGGCCCGCATGCGGATGTGAAACCAGCCGCCATTGCGGCGGCGGCCAAGGGGCCGAAGGCCCCGCCCGGCGAGGGCTGTCCTAATCAGGGAGGGGACTATGGCCCATGTGATTTTCTTCGAAAAGCCCGGATGCGGCGGAAACGCACGTCAAAAGAAGGCATTGTCGGATTCCGGACACAGCCTCGACGTTCGCGACCTGCTGACCCATCCGTGGACCAGCATCGAACTGGCGTCGTTCATGACCGGATTGCCGACGGCGCAATGGTTCAACCGCGCCAGCCCCAGGGTCAAGTCCGGCGAAATCGTTCCCGAACTGATCAGCGCCAGCCAGGCGATGGGCTTGCTGCTGGCCGACCCGTTGCTGATCCGCCGCCCGCTGATGCAGGTGGATGACACCCGCATGGTCGGCTGGGACGAGGCCAAGGTGGCGGCGTGGATCGGACTGAACGGAACCGGCATCGGCGAGGGCTGCCCCAAGCACGACCATCACCCCGGTTCATGCAAGGCGCCCACACCCGCCTCTATTGGCCCCGCCTCTATTGCCCAAGAGCAATCAGCTTAGGGACCTGGGCGCGGATTTCCTCGGCGACGTGCTTGTCCAGTTTGGACAGCCACGCCTTGGGAATGTCGCCCACGCCGTAACACGCTCCGGCCAGCATGCCGGCGATGGCGCCGGTGGTGTCGGCGTCGCCGCCGTAATTGACCGTCTGCGTGACGCAATCGGCGAAGGAATCGGTGATGAAATAGTGGTGCAACACCGTCTGCATGGTATCGACCACATAGGCCGAGCTTTGGCCGCGGAAATTCTCGAAGCGGAAGGTCTTGTGCTCGTCGACCAGGGCGGTGGCGACGGCGCGCGCCCCCTTCATGCCGCCGCCCGACAACAGCGCGTGTACCATGCGCACCAAAGCCAGCGACGCCGAATCCGACAAGGGATGATTGTGGGTGATGCGTGACTGGGCAAGCGTCCAGTCGGTGGTGCGGTCCTGTTGGTGAAGCGTGGCCAGGGCCAGCGGCAGCACCCGCATGGCGGCGCCGTTGCCGGCATCGCCGTCGCACACCGGGCCTTCGACCGAACCGTGGATGACATAGCGGCGAATGCCGCGCCGACAGGTGTTGCCGATATCCACCGGCCCGGTCTTCATCCAGGCGGCGAATTCCTCGCAGGTATCGACGGCGTCGAAGCGGCCTTTGCGGATCAGCGACCGGCCCAGGGCCAGGGCCATCTCGGTGTCGTCGGTGACCTGGCCCGGGGCCAGATGCAGCCAGCCGCCGCCGATCATCTTGCGATGCAACCCGTATTTGGTCTGGATCTCACCCTTGGTCATGAACTCGACGGTCGCCCCCAAGGCGTCACCGACGGCGAAGCCCAGATAGGCGCCCAACGCGCGATCCATCAAGGGAACATCGTACATGCGAATGACCTTTCCTAAATGTAGCTGGCCTGAGCCAGGTATTCCCCGCCGATGACGAGAAACTCGCCCTCTCCCTTCAGCGGATGAACCGGTAATAAGGTATTGAAGAAAACGATCTTCACCGCCGGCACCTGGGCGGTCAGGATGACGTCGCCGAAACAGCCGGCGACGTCGCGATCCGAGGAAAAGGACGCCAGGTTGTTGATGCGCATCACCACCTGGCGCTTGTCGATCCGCTCGACGATCTGGTGTTCGTCGAAGGAATTGGTGCCGCGATAAAGGGTGTGGTGGGTCTTGGCCTCCGAGCCGAAATGGCGCAACGCCCACTGGCAGAAGGTGTAAAGCATGTCCAGCTGGGTGTAGATCGAGTTGTTGTGGAAGCGGCTGGACATCTTCTCTTCCACATAGGTGTTCCACACCGGACCGGATATGCGGTCGATGACTTCCTTATGAAAGGTGGGAATCAGGCCGAACCGGCTTTGCACCCAGCCCTTCAGCACCGCGCCCTCGTGGCTGTTGCTGTCATAGCCCCAGCCCTTCAAAAGGCGCAGGAAGGACGAACGGTAACGCCGGGTCGGGCCCTTGTTTTCCTGCTGCTCGGGATCGATGCCGAACATCGCATTCATATAAGACTGGAAGGCCACCCCGGCATCGGCGAGATCCGGCGCATGTGACAACATTTCGAACAGGTTCTTGTTCATTTCGCGGGCACCCGAGATGTCCAGCGGCACCGGATGGGCGTTGAACTCACGGCTGGCCAAAAGCGCCGTCGGCAAGCCAACCAGGTTGGTGGACTGACCAAAACTGACTTTGGGCGATTGATTCACTGCCGCCTGCTCCCGAACGTTCGGGAAAGACCATGCAATCTTTGTGCCTTGCAGCAAATCAAGGCGAGACCCCACCAAAACCCACCCCGCCTTGTGCGGCATACGACACCGTGTCGGCTTCCCGACAGGGGTGTGTCGGGACCTACAATCAGTGTTAATCAGTTGTTTTTATTGATTTATAGCCCACTTTTTCAAGTTGGCACGCCCTTTGCTGCATAGCTTTCCGAGGCGGAGGCCGATGCCCCCGTCGACCCATTCGGAAGCTTAGACTAGCGAAAGGAACATCATATGCCTCGTCAGATCGCTTTCTATGGTAAGGGCGGTATCGGCAAGTCCACCACCTCCCAGAACACCCTGGCCGCCCTGGTCGAGATGGATCAAAAGATCCTGATCGTCGGCTGCGACCCCAAGGCTGACTCGACCCGCCTTATCCTCAACACCAAGCTGCAGGACACCGTGCTGCACCTGGCCGCCAAGGCCGGCTCGGTCGAGGACCTGGAACTCGAAGACGTCATGAAGATCGGCTACAAGGGCATCAAGTGCACCGAAGCCGGTGGTCCCGAGCCGGGCGTCGGCTGCGCCGGCCGCGGCGTCATCACCGCCATCAACTTCCTGGAAGAGAACGGCGCCTATGACGACGTGGACTACGTGTCCTACGACGTGCTGGGTGACGTGGTGTGCGGCGGCTTCGCCATGCCGATCCGCGAAAACAAGGCCCAGGAAATCTACATCGTCATGTCGGGCGAGATGATGGCGCTGTTTGCCGCCAACAACATCGCCAAGGGCATTCTGAAGTATGCCGGCACCGGCGGCGTCCGTCTGGGCGGCCTGATCTGCAACGAGCGTCAGACCGACCGCGAGCTGGATCTCTCCGAGAGCCTGGCCGCCAAGCTGAACACCCAGCTGATCCACTTCGTGCCGCGCGACAATGGCGTGCAGCATGCCGAGCTGCGTCGTCAGACCGTCATCCAGTACGCCCCGGACTCCAAGCAGGCCGGTGAATACCGCCAGCTGGCGACCAAGATCCACGCCAACGGCGGCAAGGGCACCATCCCGACCCCGATCAGCATGGAAGAGCTGGAAGACATGCTGCTCGAGTTCGGCATCATGAAGTCGGACGAGCAGCAGCTGGCCGAGCTGGCCGCCAAGGAAAAGACCCTCTGCGCCGGTTGATCCGGACCTGCGTGACCCAGTAGTTCGCCCCCCGCCGCTCGTATGGCGGCGGCGGGGATGGCGGAACCCTAGGAAAGGAGAAGGGGCATGAGCCTCGACGAAACCAACGACGCTGCGTTCCACGAAGGCCTGATCAAAGAGGTCCTCGAGCAGTACCCGGAAAAGGCCGCCAAGAAGCGTGGCCGTCACCTCAACGTCAAGAAGACCGACGATGCCGGTTCTTCCACTTGTGGCGTGAAGTCCAACATCAAGTCGGTTCCGGGTGTGATGACCATTCGTGGTTGCGCCTATGCCGGCTCGAAGGGCGTGGTGTGGGGTCCGATCAAGGACATGGTCCACATCAGCCATGGTCCGGTCGGCTGCGGCCAGTATTCGTGGTCCCAGCGCCGCAACTACTTCAACGGCACGGTTGGTATCGACTCGTTCGTCACCATGCAGATCACCTCGGACTTCCAAGAGAAGGACATCGTGTTCGGCGGCGACAAGAAGCTCGACAAGATGATCGACGAGCTGAACGAGATGTTCCCCCTGAACAAGGGTATCTCGGTTCAGTCGGAATGCCCGATCGGCCTGATCGGTGACGACATCGAAGCCGTCGCCAAGAAGAAGATCAAGGACATCGGCAAGACCGTTGTTCCGGTCCGTTGCGAAGGTTTCCGCGGTGTGTCCCAGTCGCTGGGTCACCACATCGCCAACGACGCCATCCGGGACTGGGTGTTCGAGAAGAGCAAGCCCGAGTGGGAAACCGGCCCGTACGACGTCAACCTGATCGCCGACTACAACATCGGCGGCGACGCCTGGCCGAGCCGGCGTCTGCTGGAAGAGATGGGTCTTCGCGTGGTCGGCATGTGGTCGGGCGACGCTACCCTGGCTGAAATGGAGCGCGCTCCCAAGGCCAAGCTGAACCTGATCCACTGCTATCGGTCGATGAACTACATCTGCCGCCACATGGAAGAGAAGTACAACATTCCGTGGGTGGAATATAACTTCTTCGGTCCCAGCCAGATCGCCAAGAGCTTGCGCAAGATCGCTGCCCAGTTCGACGAGACCATCCAGAAGAAGGCCGAAGAGGTCATCGCCAAGTACGAGCCGCTGGTCGCGGAGATCATGGCCAAGTTCAAGCCGCGTCTGGAAGGCAAGAAGGTCATGCTGTATGTCGGCGGCCTGCGCCCGCGTCACGTGTCCAACGCCTATGACGACCTGGGCATGAACATCGTCGGCACCGGCTACGAATTCGGTCACAACGACGACTATCAGCGCACCACCGATTACGTCAAGGACGGCACCCTGATCTATGACGACGTCTCGGGCTACGAGCTTGAGAAGTTCATCGAGAAGATCCGCCCCGATCTGGTCGGTTCGGGCATCAAGGAAAAGTACGCCACCCAGAAGATGGGCGTGCCCTTCCGCCAGATGCACTCGTGGGACTATTCCGGCCCCTATCACGGCTATGACGGCTTCGCCATCTTCGCCCGTGACATGGACATGGCCATCAACAGCCCGATCTGGAGCAAGTTCAAGGCTCCCTGGAAGGCTGCCTGACACCGGTCGGCTTAGGTTCGCCGACCGGCTAGCCCGAGCGGCGCCTGAGCCCGCCGTCTCGGCGAGAACCGCCCCCCCGCGGGGCGGTTCGCCAGCCGGGCGGCAAGAGGTTTATCGGAAAACACCCCTCTCCGCGTGACGCCCACAAAACGGGGGCGCGGGGAGGTAGTAAGGAGAAGTGCCATGCCCCAGAGCGCTGCCAAGGTCAAAGACCACATTTCCTTGTTCCAGGAGCCGGAATACAAGGAGCTGTTCGCCTCGAAGAAGGCCCAGTTCGAGTGCCGGCCGACCGACGAGGCCGTCGAAGCCCAGTCCGAGTACACCAAGACTTGGGAATATCGCGAAAAGAACTTCGCCCGTGAAGCCGCGACCATCAACCCGGCCAAGGCTTGCCAGCCGCTGGGCGCCGTGTTCGCCGCCGCCGGTTTCGAGGGCACCCTGCCCTACGTCCACGGTTCGCAGGGCTGCGTCGCCTATTTCCGCTCGCACCTGGCCCGTCACTTCAAGGAAGCCGTGCCGATCGTCGCCGACTCGATGACCGAGGACGCGGCGGTGTTCGGCGGCCTGACCAACATCGTCGAAGGCCTGCAGAACGCCTATGCGCTCTATAAGCCGAAGATGATCGTGGTCTCGACCACCTGCATGGCGGAAGTCATCGGCGACGACCTGTCGGCCTTCATCGCCACCGCCAAGGAAAAGGAATCGGTTCCGGCCGACTTCCCGGTCCCCTTCGCCCACACGCCCTCGTTCGTCGGCAGCCACACCACCGGCTACGACAACCAGATCAAGGGCATCTTGCAGTACTTCTGGGAGCGTGAAGCCCAGTTGACCGCCAAGCCGGGCTCGAAGATCAACATCATCCCCGGTTTCGACGGCTACGCGGTCGCCAACAACCGCGAGATCAAGCGTTACCTCGACACCATGGGCGTCGAATACACCCTGATCGGCGACGTCTCGGAAGTGTACGACACTCCCTCCGACGGCGAGTACCGCATGTATGACGGCGGCACCACCATCGCCGAAGCCCGCGACTCCATCAACGCCAAGGCCACCATCAGCCTGCAGGAATTCTGCAGCCTGAAGACCATGGAACTGGTCGCCTCCAAGGGCCAGCAGACCGCCGCCTTCAACTATCCGATGGGCATCGGTGCCACCGACGCCTTCCTGATGAAGGTTTCGGAACTGACCGGCAAGGCCATTCCCGGCTCCATCGAAAAGGAGCGCGGCCGTCTGGTCGATGCCATCACCGACAGCCAGGCTTGGCTGCATGGCAAGAAGTTCGCCGTGTTCGGCGATCCCGACTTCACCCTGGCCATGACCGCCTTCCTGCTGGAAATGGGCTGCGAGCCGACCCACGTCCTGGCCACCAACGGCGGCAAGGATTGGGAAGCGAAGGCCAAGGCGCTGCTGGCTTCCTCGCCGTTCGGCGCCGAAGGCCAGGTGTGGGCCGGTAAGGACCTCTGGCACCTGCGCTCGCTGCTGTTCACCGAGCCGACCGACTTCATCATCGGCTCGTCCTACGGAAAGTACCTCGAGAAGGACACCGGCATCCCGCTGATCCGCCTGACCTTCCCGATCTTCGACCGTCACCACCACCACCGCTTCCCGACCTTCGGGTACCAGGGCGCGCTCAGGGTGCTGGTCGAAATCCTCGACCGGGTCTTCGAAGTGGCCGATGCCTCTTCGGACATCTCCTACGATCTGACCCGCTAAACCCTGCGGCGGTAACGATCACAATAGCCCGGGGCCTTGGCGACAAGGCCCCGGGTTTTTTGTCACCCCCTTGTCGCATGTCCGACAACGACATCCGACAACAGCACGGAAAGGCGCGGATTCGAGCCATTCCACTTTCTGGCCCGCCCCTTGCATCAGTGAGATCGAAGACTGAGGAGGGCCGCCACCCATGCTCAAGAAAAAGATCCAGGACCTGATGACCGAACCCGGCTGCGCCACCAATCAGGCGAAGTCGGCGTCCGAGCGTAAGAAGGGCTGCGGCAAGCAGCTGGTGCCGGGAGCCGCCGCCGGCGGCTGCGCCTTCGACGGCGCCAAGATCGCCCTGCAGCCCATCACCGACGTGGTTCATCTGGTCCACGGGCCGATCGCCTGCGAAGGCAATTCGTGGGACACCCGCAATACCGGGACCACCGGCCCCGAGCTTTATCGTCGCGGCTTCACCACCGATCTCTCCAACATGGACATCATCAATGGTGGCGAGAAGAAGCTGTACAAGGCGATCCGCCGGGTCATCGACAAGCACCATCCGCCGGCGGTGTTCGTCTATCAGACCTGCGTGTCGGCCCTGATCGGCGACGACATCGTCGCCGTCTGCCGCGCCGCCACCGAACGCATGGGCACCCCGGTCATCCCGGTCGAGGCGCCGGGCTTCGTGGGCTCGAAGAATCTGGGCAACCGCCTGGCCGGCGAGGCGCTGATCGATTTCGTCATCGGCACCCGCGAGCCCACCGATGCCGGCCCGACCGACATCAACATCCTGGGCGAATACAATGTCGCCGGCGAGATGGATCTGGTCCGCGACCTGCTGGCCCGTCTGGGCATCCGCCTGCGCACCGCCATCACCGGCGATGCCCGCTATAACGACGTCGCCGCCGCCCACACGGCGCGCGCCAACATGGTGGTGTGCAGCCAGGCCCTGGTGACGCTGGCCCGCAAGATGAAGGAACGCTGGGGCATCCCGTTCTTCGAGGGCTCGTTCTACGGCATTTCCGACACCTCGGAAGCCTTGCGCGCCATCGCCGGCATGCTGGTGGAACGGGGCGCCGACGCCGTGCTGCTGACCCGCACCGAGACCCTGATCGCCGAGGAAGAGGCCAAGACCTGGGCGGCGATGGAGCCCTACAAGGCCCGCCTGGCCGGCAAGCGCGTGCTGCTTTACACCGGCGGCGTCAAAAGCTGGTCGGTGATCCACGCCTTGCAGGAAATGGGGATGGAAGTGGTCGGGACCTCGGTGCGCAAGTCGACCGAGGCCGACAAGGAAAAGGCCCTGGACCGCCTGGGCGGCGACGAGGACAAGCTGGTCGACGCCATCGCGCCCAAGGACATGTACCAGATGTTCAAGGATGGCCGCGCCGACATCATGCTGTCAGGCGGGCGTTCGCAGTTCGTCGCCTTGAAGGCCAAGACGCCGTGGTTGGACATCAACCAGGAACGCCACCACCAATATGCCGGCTATGACGGCATGCTGGAGCTCGTGCGCCAGATCGACCTGGCCCTTTCCAATCCCATCTGGTCCCAGATCCGCAAGCCGGCTCCCTGGGAAATCGAGGAGTAAGCCGATGGCCCTGATCGTCAGCCACGGACATCCCGTTTCGTCGAACCCGCTGAAGCTGTCGGCCCCCCTGGGCGCGGCCATGGCCTTCATGGGCATGGACAAGACCATGCCGCTGCTGCATGGCAGCCAAGGCTGCACCGCCTTCGCCCTGGTGATGCTGGTGCGCCACTTCCGCGAGGCCATCCCGCTGCAGACCACGGCGATGAACGAGATTTCCACCATCCTGGGCGGCATGGACCATGTCGAGCAGGCGCTGGTCAATATCGCCAAGCGCACCAAGCCCAAGGTGATCGGCCTGATTTCCACCGCGCTGACCGAAACCCGCGGCGAGGACATGGAAGGCGACCTGAAGGTGATCCTGGGCCGTAATCCGGAACTGGCCGACACCAAGGTCGTGCCGGTCTCGGCGCCGGAATTCGAAGGCTCGCTGGAAACCGGCTGGAGCAAGGCGGTCACCGCCATCATCAACAATCTGGTCGAGCCGGTCTCGGGCTCGGTCCCCGACGGCGCCCGCATCAACATCCTGCCCGGCATCCACCTGACCCCCGGCGACATCGAGCATCTGTGCGACATCGTCGAGATGTTCGGCCTGAAGCCGGTGGTGCTGCCCGACCTGTCGGGCTCGGTCGATGGCCATGTGCCGGACCATTTCATCCCCACCACCCTGGGCGGCGCCACGATCGAGGCCGCCCGCCACATGGGCAAGGCCCGGCTGACCATCGCCATCGGCGACCATATGCGCGGGGCCGCCGAGGCGCTGCACGAACGCACCGGCGTTCCCTTCCTGGTGTTCGATCGCCTGACCGGCCTGGAAGCGGTCGATCGCCTGATGGTCTGCCTGTCCACCGCCGCCGGCAAGCCGGTGCCGGCCCGGCTGCGCCGCGCCCGCAGCCAGCTGGTCGATGCCATGCTGGACGGCCACTTCTATTTCGGCGGCCGCTCGTTCGCGGTGGCCGGCGAGCCCGATTTCCTGTGGAGCTGGGGCAAGTTGCTGGCCGACATGGGCGGCGAGCTGGCGGCGGCGGTTACCACCCTGCCCCAGCCCTTCCTGGCCGAGATGCCGTGCGATCGGGTGATCGTCGGCGATTTCGACGATCTGGAAGACCAGATCCTGGAAGCCGGCGGCGTCGATCTGGTGATTTCCAACACCAATGCCCGCCTGACCTGCCAGCACCAGGGCATCCCGCACTTCCGCGCCGGCTTCCCGGTCTATGACCGCCTGGGCGGCGCGCACCGCGTCACCATCGGCTATCGCGGCACCCGCGACCTGATCTTCCAACTGGCGAACGTGCTGATCGACCATCCCGGTCACGGCCACGCCGCGCCCCCCCATCCGATGGAGGTGGCCGATGCTGCGGCGCCTGCGGCTGGTTGACGATCCCGCCCATCGACCCGTGAAAGGAGCTCACATGCGACTTGCCTTTGCCACTCACGACCGCACCCACGTCGATGCGCATTTCGCCAGCGCCAAGACCTTCCTGTTCTACGATGTCGGCCCGGATTCCTATGCCTTCCTGGAAGCTGTGCAGTTCGGCACCGTCACCCAGGAAGACGGCAACCATGACGAGGGCGAGGACCGCCTGGCCACCAAGATCGATGCGCTGGGCGGCACCTCGCTGCTGTTCGTGCGCGCCATCGGCGGCCCGGCGGCGGCCCGAGTGGTTCGCGCCAAGGTCCATCCCATCAAGCTGCCCAACGACGAAACCATCACCGCGGTGATCGACCGGGTGCAGACCATGCTGAAGACCAATCCGCCGCCGTGGCTGCGCCGCGCCTTGAAGGATTCCGAAGGCGGCGACGAACGTTTCATCGATGACGAAGGCTGACCGACCATGGATATCGAGACCATTCCCCATCCGATCGTGCAAAGCCTGGTGCGCCTGATCCGAGCCGAGGATCGGAGCGGCGCCTTCGACGCCGATTCCGACGAGGAATTGCTGGCCCCCTTCATCGTCACCAAGGCCGAAAAGCGCGAGATGCCGATGTTCGGCGATCCCGATCCCGACATCCTGGCCCGGGTCGAGAAGTTCTATGGCGCCGTCGCCATCGAACTGGAACAACGCACCGGCCGCGCCGTGGTGCCGATGTTGAACATCCACCATGAAGGCTGGGGCCGGGTGCTGCTGATCGCCGGCCGCTTGGTCGCGGTCAAGGCTCATGTCCGCGAGCTCCATCGTTTCGGCTTCGAGACGTTGGCGCAGCTTGTTGAAAAAGCAGAAAAACTCGTCGTCGAGGGTGTCACCTCGATCGAGACCTACCCCGCCGTCGCCGACGCCTGATAGCCCACAAGGAGCAAAGACATGACCGTGACCTTCACCACCCGCGATGGCACCCCCTGGGTTCCGCAATATCTGGACAGCATCGACAAGGAGCTGTGCATCGGCTGCGGCCGCTGCTTCAAGGTCTGCACCCAGGGCGTCCTGAAGCTGATGGGCATCGACGACGAGGGCGAGTGGTGCGACCCGTTCGACGACGATGTCGAGGTCGAGCGCAAGGTGATGACCGTCGACAAGTCGGGCGCCTGCATCGGCTGCTCGTCGTGCGAGACGGTGTGCGGCACCAACGCCCAGAAGCATTCGGCCCAGGCGGCCGCCTGAGCATAGGAGGATCGCGATGGATGCTCACTCACTCTATCGCGTCCTGATGGGGGGCGAAGATCGTTCCAGCGACTTCGCCCGCCATCTTCTGGCTTGTCCGCTGGCCTTGGCGGCATCCGAGGGCGAAGACGGCCTCGATGCCCGCCTGGGCCTGTCGGCCAACGCCCTGACCAGCCTGATCCTGGCCCACTTCCCCCATGCGGCCGCCTATCTGGCGCAATTCTTCGCCCCCGACGGCGACGGCGACCAGCCGGCCAGCATCGAGGAGCCCGACCTGCGCCGCCTGCTGCTGGACAATTCCAGCCTGACCGGCCCGGAAGGAATATGGCTGGCCCATATCGTCGCCCGCCGTTGCCTGCAATCCAACCATCTGTGGCAGGATCTGGGCCTGACCGACCGCTCTGACCTGTCGCGCCTGATGGCCATCGCCTTCGGCCCGCTGGCCCTGACCAACAGCCGCGACATGAAGTGGAAGAAGTTCTTCTATCGCGAACTGTGCCAGCAGGAAGGCGTTCTGGTGTGCAAAAGCCCGGTCTGCGCCGCCTGCACCGACGTCGTCATCTGCTTCGGCGCCGAGGAAGGCCTAAGCCTGCTGGCCAAGTCGGCCTGACAAAGCCCTGTCGGGTTCGCGACATTGTCGCCCCTGCCCTTCGGACAAAGCGCGGATTTCCGCGCTTTTTTCGTTTGGCACCGCCTTTGCTTAGAAAACACCAGCCCCCCCCGTTTCCGTTCAAGGAGACCCGCCATGCTGACCATCACCGACAAAGCCGTGTCCGTCCTGTCGTCGCTGTGCGCCGAGCAGGCCGCCTCGTTGCGCATTTCGGTCAATGCCGGATCGTGCTCGGGCATCCAGTACGACATGAGCCTTGAAGACGAACCGGCCGACAATGACGAAGTGCTGACCTTCGGCGCCTTGAAGGTGCTGGTCGATCCGCCGTCAACCATGTGGTTGACGGGCGTGAAGGTCGATTATGTCGATGAGGGCGAAGGCGCCGGCTTCAAGTTCGAGAACCCGGCCCAAGCCAAGAAGTGCGCCTGCACCGGCAAGTGCGGGTGACCGCCATGACGACGCCGGTGGTTAAAACGGCGCCCGCGCCGGTCGTCAACGACACCACGCTGCGCGACGGCGAACAGACCGCCGGCGTCGCCTTCACCTTGGCCGAAAAGCTGGCGATCGCCCGCGCCCTCGACCGGGCCGGCGTGCCGGAGATGGAGATCGGCATCCCGGCCATGGGCGAGGACGAGATCGCCTCGATCCGCGCCCTGGCCGAGGCCGGTCTGTCGGCCCGGCTGATCGCCTGGTGCCGCATGCACGATTCCGACCTGGCCGCCGCCAGCCGCACCGGGCTTTCCACCATCAATCTGTCGGTGCCGGTGTCCGACCTGCAACTGGCCGCCAAGCTGGGCCGCGACCGCGATTGGGCGCTGGCCCACATCGCCACCATGGTCGCCAAGGCCCGCGACCAGGGCTTTACCGTGCTGGTCGGCGGCGAGGACAGCTCGCGCGCCGACCGCGACTTCCTGCTTCGGGTGGTCGAGGCCTGCCAGCAGGCCGGCGCCCAGCGTTTCCGCTTCGCCGACACGCTGGGCATCATGGACCCGTTCGACACCCGCGACATCTTCGTATCCTTGCGCTCGGCCTGTGACATCGAGCTGGAAATCCACGCCCACGACGATCTGGGCCTGGCCACCGCCAATTCGCTGGCCGCCGTCAAGGGCGGCGCCACCCATGTCAGCACCACCGTCAACGGCCTGGGCGAGCGCGCCGGCAATGCGCCGCTGGAAGAGGTGGTGGTGGCGGTCGAGCATCTGTACGGACTGGATACCGGCATCGCCAAGACCGACCTGGCGGCGATTTCCCGCCTGGTCGCCGATGCCTCGGGCCGGCCGGTGCCGGTCAACAAAAGCATCGTCGGCGACGCCATCTTCACCCACGAATCCGGCATCCATGTCAGCGGCCTGCTGCGCGACCGCCGCTCGTACGAAGCCATCGACCCGCGCGACCTGGGCCGCGCCCACCGGGTGGTGCTGGGCAAGCATTCCGGCCTGACCTCGGTGCTGCACGCCGCCCGCGAGGCCGGGCTGGACCCCACCGGCGAGCAAGCCGCCCGCATGCTGGCCGCGGTGCGCCGCCATGCCGGCGAAACCAAGACGCCGCCCAGCCGCGACGACCTGCTGCGTTTCCACCGTCAGGCGATCGGGGCGGCCAGCCCGCTCAACTGAACCGCTTCTCGCCTGCCCCGGTTTGGCTTATGCTGAACCGGATAGTCGATAGGCGGAACGGGCGAAGATGGACGCGGCTTGGAAGAAGCAATACGAGACCGGCAATCCCCGCATCGATTTCGAGCACCGGGTGTTCCTTGATCTGGTCAGCCAATTCGGCGCCGAGGCCGAAAGCGACGCGTTGCCCGACCGGCTGCGCCGCACCGCCACCGAGATTTTCAAATACGCCGATTTTCATTTCTACAGCGAAGAGACGCTGATGCTGGATGTCGGCTATCCCGACTTCGACCACCATCACCAGATTCACATCAGCCTGTTGAACGAGCTGCGCCAATATATCGAATCGATCATCGTCGATTCGGCCCGAGCCATCGACATGAGCCAGTTCCTGTTTCAGTGGTTCGTCGGCCACACGGTGGCGGAAGACACCAAGCTGGCCCGCTATGTGGCGGCCGCATCTTCCTCGACCTGACCTTAGCGACCCCTGTCTTGCCCTGGGCCGCCCGTGCCGCTACAAAGGAGCGCATCGCGGATGGGTGGCCGAGCGGTTTAAGGCACCGGTCTTGAAAACCGGCGTAGGGGCGACCCTACCGTGGGTTCGAATCCCACCCCATCCGCCAATGTACGTCGTCCATTTCGCCAGCTGCCGGAGCTACTTTTGCGCCCATCGCCCCATGCCGCCTTCGCTGTGGCCGTCCAGCTCTTCTCGGCCGGGCGGTTGCAGGAATCCGATGCAGAGGCCCGTAAGGCGCTGGCGACGTCTCCCGGCGATCAGCAGGTTTTGCGACTGTTGGCGGCGATCGCCTACCAGCGGGCTGATTTCGCCGGTTCGGCGCGAATTCTTCAGCAATTGGCCAAGCGCTCGCCAACCGACGCCATGTTGCAAAACGACCTGGGCGCGGCGCTCGAAAAGATCGGCAAGAATTCTTTGGCCGCCGCGGCTTATCAGGCCGCGGTCAGGCACGCCCCAGGCCTGGCTGTGGCTTGGCGTAACCTCGGCAATGTCCAAAGCGCTTTGGGCCGCTGGTCGGACGCCGTGGCGAGTTATCAGAATGCCCAGCATCATGGCTTGGCCGACCGGGCATTGTTCCACAACATGGCCTTGGCCCACGAAGCCTGCGGTCAGACCGACCGGGCAGAGCAGGCCTATCGGGCGGCACTGTCGCACGGTCCGGTCGGCCCAGCGACCGTATCGGCGTTCGCCACCTTTCTGATGGGGCGCGCCCTGGCCTTCGACCGCGCCGACACCGACAAACAGGCGGACAATGCCGAGGCCGCCCGACTGCTGACAGAACTGGCCAAGTTTGTCCCGACCGATGCGTCGGTGCAGGTGCGGCTTGGCGACCTGGCGCTGGGGCGCGGCGCCCCCCACCAGGCGTTCAATCATTATCGGCAGGCCCTAGCCATCAATGCCGACGACATGACGTGTTGGAAGGCCATGCTATCCACGGCCCTCCATCTTAACCATTTGACCCTTGCCGAGCTGGAAGCGCTGCACCGCCAATACGGTCAGCGGCTGCAGGATCTGGCCGGCCGAAACCCGCCGAAAGCCCGCCGGCCACGAAAGGCCGGCACCAAGCTGCGAATTGGTTATCTTTCGTCGGATTTCCGACAGCATTCGGTCGCGCGAAACATGTTGCCGATCATTTCCGCTCACGACCGAGACCGCTTCTCGATTCATTGCTACGCCGATATCGCCCGCCCCGATGAGATGACCCGCCGCTTCCGCGAACTGGCCGACGGTTGGCGGGACATCCATGGAAAGTCAGATAAGGAAACGGCGGAAATCATCGCCAGTGACGGTCTCGACATTCTTGTCTGCCTTGCCGCCCATTTTGACGCAAACCGTCCGTCAGTCTTGGCGTGGAGGCCGGCACCGGTCCAGGTCAGTCTTCATGACGTCGCCACGACCGGCCTGTCGACGGTAGATTACCTTCTGGCCGATCCGGTACTGGCCCCGCGTCGCGGACCGGAATTCTTCGCCGAACGGGTGTTCCGGCTGCCAACCTTCTACCATGCGAATTTTCCCGCCGACGCCAGCGCACCAAACGAACGGCTTGGTCAAGCCCCGCCTGTCTTCGGCTTCTTTGGCAACCCCGCAAAAATATCGCCGGAATCCCTGATGGCCTGGGGCAGAATACTGGCGGCACTGCCGGACGCCCGCATGGTGTTCAAGTATTACGACCGCTTCGCTGACCAGGATCTGGGACGATCAATCCGTCAGGCCATCGAATCGGCCGGAGCTTCGGCAGAGCAAGTGATGCTGGTGACCCAGTCACAGACCACCGCCGACCATCTTCAACACTATGACGGCATCGACATCGCCCTGGATTCGTTCCCGTTCTGCGGTTCGACGACCACTTTTGAAGCCTTGGTGATGGGCAAACCCATGGTAACACTGGCATCTGACCGGATGATCGGACGATGGAGCGCCTCGATGCTGAAGGCGTTGGGTCTGACAGATTTGGTCGCGGTTACCGTCGAGGACTATGTTCGCATCGCGGTCCAAGCAGGGCATTCTGTCGCCAACTGGCGAACCAGGGCTGGTGAAATACGCGAAACATTGCGGACCTCCAGCCTGTGTAGACCGGACCTCCGGACTCGCCAGATCGAGCGGTTCTACCGTGCCGTAGCCAGTCGGCAATAGCCTGGCGGAGAAAATCTGATATTTGCGTCCGACGCAAAAGTCAGATTCCTTCCACCCGGCCTACGGCGCCGTTCCGCCTGCTACATGTTCACGCCTTTAGCTGACGTCCAGACTCAACCACGGTGTCGTCATCCCGCGAAGAGCCGCCGATCACCCCATTCTCGCGAATCGGCGTTCATGCTACCGTCGCCCCGTCGTGATCCGGGGACCTCGCATGGCCGAGCATCGTCATCAGCGTTCGTTGAAACTGCGCATTCGCCTGTGCTCCTTCGCCGCCCTGGGGCCGGGCAAGGCCGATCTGTTGGCCGCCATCGACCGGTGCGGCTCGATCACCGCCGCCGCCAAGGATCAGGGCATGTCCTATCGCCGCGCCTGGCTGCTTATCGACGAGTTGAACCGCGCCCTGAAACAACCGGTCCTGGCCACCTCGGTCGCAGGCGCCACCCTGACCGCCACCGGCCGGGAAGTCCTGGACCTTTACCGCGCCATCGAAATCAAGGCCCAGGCCGCCGTGGCCTGCGAACTGGCCAGGATGGAGCAATTGCTGGCCGACGAACTGCCGCAAGCCCCCGAAGGATGTACCGGCAAGAAGTCCCCTGCCCCTTGCTCCTGACCCGGAAGATTGCTGTATCCACACGGATATGATATCGAGTTGAATATCGCTCGATGACCAGGGGGTTGCACCGATGAAGCGCCTTTTGCACGCCTTGACGCTGATCCTGATGGGCTGCGCCGCCGCCGGCCCGGTCGCCGCGCAGGAGGTGACGGTGTTTGCCGCCGCCTCGCTGACCAACGCCCTGACCGAGGTGGGCGAGCGTTTCGCCGCCACCGGCCAGGGGCGGATCAAGCCGTCCTTCGCCGCTTCGTCGGGTCTGGCCAAGCAGATCGAGAACGGATCGCCGGCCCACCTGTTCGTCTCGGCCGACCTGGAATGGATGGATTACCTGGCCTCACGCCGGCTGATCGACCCGGCCAGCCGCATGAACCTGTTCGGCAACGGCCTGGTCCTGATCGCGCCCAGCGATTCGAAGCTTTCCGGGGTGGCCATTGATTCCGCCACCTCGCTGGCCAAGCTGGCCGGCGACGGCCGCATCGTCACCGGCGACCCCGATCACGTTCCGGTGGGGAAATATGCCCGCCAGGCCTTCCAGGCGCTGGGGCAATGGAACCAGATCGAGCCCAGGCTGGCCCGGGTCGATAGCGTCCGCGCCGCCTTGGCCCTGGTCGAACGCGGCGAGGTGCCGTTGGGCGTGGTCTATGCCACCGACGCGGCGATGTCGAAGAAGGTCAAGGTGCTGGCCACCTTCCCGGCCAACCTGCATGCCCCGGTGGTCTATCCGGCGGCCTTGGTGGCCGGCAACCCTTCCCCGGCCGCCAAGGCGTTCCTGGCCTTCCTGGCCGGACCCGAGGCGAAGGGCATCTTCGCCCGACACGGATTTAGGCTGAACTAACAAGGCCAAGGGCGGATTTTTCCAGAACCCCTCTAGACTCTTTAGCGGAATCGGCTCCTAATGATCGCACGGCGCATTATTGCGTCTGATTGATGACTTTACGAAGGAGGACATGCATGAAGGTTATTGCTGCTCTCGGGCTTACCCTTGCCCTGGCCGCCTGTGCCGGCCGTGGCGAACCGGCCGGTTCCTTCTTCGACCCGGTGTGCATGCCGGACGGATCGGTCGCGTGGCGCCAGCTGTCCGACGACAAGGGAGCGTTCACCGACCCGCGGGCCAAGAAGGAATATTGCGCCTGGAACAAGGCCAAGTAGGCCGGTTCCGCGCTGTTTCGGGGAAAGGGGGCCAGCGGCCCCCTTTTTCATTGCTTGACCGTCATCACGGCGCCGACCTTGGCGATGGCTCACCCTGACCGCCTTTGGCAGGGAGGGACCCGATGAACGATTCACAGATCGCGGTGGCTTTCGGCATGGTGGCGATCCTGACCACCGCCGGATTGTTGTTTCGCCAGCAGGCGCTGGGATGGAAAGGGCTGGTCGCGGTCGTCTTGTTCACCGCCATCGTCGGCGGCTTTATCTTCGTCACCCTGACCGAGGTTTTACCGGCCAGCCTTTGATGTGACTCGTTGGCCGGTATTCTGCCGCCATTGCGGCGGCGGCCAAGCCCGCGGATGCGGGCGCTAAGGCAGAGGGGCGATACAACCGGTCATGTGTGGACGGCCCCTGCGTTGCAAGGAGATTTTCACGCAATCACGCCCCGGTCGGGTGCAGTCATGTGTCCGGCCTGTTTGTGCGGCACTCTGACCGCTGGCCATGATGTGATCCGCGAAACGGCTCCCGATCAATTCAACGACCTCGCGGGCCATGACTTGTTGTGGGTTTTGCCGTTCGTTGGATAGACCGGTCGCCATCACGCTTTCATCGCCCTCGCAACTGGTTCGCTGTCGTGTCGTTGTCAGGCGGTCTGTGCCACC